>JAETSX010000040.1 GCA_021769425.1 Eubacterium sp. | reverse complement strand
TTATCAGAAACTTATGAAAATGAAGGCTGGTTATAATAATAGAAGGTATTTGATGGTGCAAAAAATAGAATGTATAAATATAAAATGAACGAAAGTGTTAAAAGCTAAATCTCTGGGATAGTTGCAACGGAATTGACAAATAGAGGCGAATATAGTACCATAGATAATATGGAATAAATATCTGATAGAAGTTTAAGTTTATGTGATAGGGGTAAGTTACTATGAAAGCCCTTGGCTTCCATAGTAGGATGGCCATGCGGCCCGTTGCACGACAGGCTGAGCAAGATGGGAGTTTACTATGAAAGTCCCCGACTTCCATAGTAAGGATGGCCATGCGGCCCGCCAAACAGCAGGTTGAGTATGATGGAAATTTACTATGAAAGTCCCCGACTTCCATAGTAAGGATGGCCATGCGGCCCGCCAAACAGCAGGTTGAGTATGATGGGAATTTACTATGAAAGTCCCCGACTTCCATAGTAAGGATGGCCATGCGGCCCGCCGGACGGAAGATTGAGCAAGATGGGGGTTTACTATGATTACGGAACAGGAATTTCGTCGGATCGCAGTTTATGTAAAGCAAAAGTATGGAATTGATCTCAGCGGAAAGCAAATTCTGGTGAACGGGAGGATGGAAAATTATCTTTTGCGGAATGGCTACAGCGGATATGATGAGTATATGACCAAAGTAGAGAATAATCCCAAAGGAGAGGAAGCGCGGAACCTGATTAATGTGCTGACCACCAACCATACATATTTTATGAGGGAATTTGAACATCTGGATTATATGAAGAAGGTGATACTTCCGCAGATTAAGGTGAAAGAGGCAGCCACCAGGGACGTAAGGATTTGGTCGGCCGCATCATCCACAGGAGAAGAGCCATATACCATTGCCATGGTGCTGAGAGACTATTTTGGGCCGGAACCCAGCCGTTGGGATACCAGGGTGCTTGCCACAGATATTTCCACTAAAGTGTTGGAAAAGGCCCAGCGGGGGAAATATTTGAAGGAGCAGATAGAGCCTTTGCCTGAAAGCTGGAAGAAGCGTTACTTTAAAAAGGTGAATGATCTGGAATATCAGGTCACAAAGGAATTAAGAGGCGAAGTGATTTTTCGGCAGTTTAATCTGATGAATAAATTTCCTTTCCATAAGAAATTTCATGTGGTTTTCATGAGGAATGTAATGATTTATTTTGACGAGGCCACCAAGCGTCAGCTTCTTTCCAGAGTCTATGACTTCCTGGAGCCGGGAGGATATCTGTTTGTGGGGACAACGGAAGCTGTTGACAGGAAAGGGTTGAAGTTTCAATATGTAGAGCCGTCTATCTATCGAAGATAAGTATGAAGAAAGCAGGTAAACAGGATGCGCAAAATCAGAGTGTTAGTGGTAGATGATTCAATGCTGTTTCGTAATCTGTTGGTACAGAGCCTGAGTGAAGATCCATGTATAGAGGTAGTGGCCCAGGCAGGGGATGCTTATGCGGCCAGGGATGCGATTTTGAAATACCGTCCGGATGTAATGACCCTGGATGTGGAGATGCCCAGAATGGGCGGAATTGAATTCTTAAGAAAATTGCTGCCCCAGTATCCGCTGCCGGTGGTTGTAATCAGCGCAATGGATGAGAAAGTGTTTGACGCGATGGAAGCAGGAGCAGTGGATTTTGTATGTAAGCCCAGTACAGTGGAACGTAATAAGGTAATCGCTTTTTTACGGAAAGAACTGGGAACGAAGATAAAGATTGCGTCAACAGTGAAGGTTGGAAAGCTGAAGCGGGCAGAAGCGTTTCCGATAAACAGCGCGTCTAACGTGAAAAGCAATATGGTGATTGCCATTGGCGCTTCTACTGGCGGAACGGAGGCCATATATGATGTGGTGCGTCAGTTCCGGAAAGATATCCCGGGAGTTGTGATTGTACAGCATATGCCGCCTGGATTTACCCAGATGTATGCCAACAGGCTGAATAATCAGTGTCAGGCGGTGGTGAAGGAAGCGGTTACGGGAGACCGGGTTTTGCCGGGGCAGGTGTTGATTGCGCCTGGGGATAAACAGATGCGTCTCTTGAAAGTGAATGGAATATATCAGGTAGAATGCAAACATGGAGAGAAAGTCAGCGGGCATTGTCCTTCTGTAGATGTGCTGTTTCAGTCTGTGGCAAAAGCGGCGGGAAAAGAGGCAGTGGGTGTGATTCTGACCGGAATGGGCGGAGACGGCGCCAAAGGCCTTTTGGAGATGCGCAAAGCCGGAGCAGTTACTATCGGCCAGGATGAAGCAAGCTGTGTGGTGTATGGTATGCCTAAAGTTGCGTTTGATATTGGAGCAGTGAAATATCAGACGGAGCTTTCAAATATAGCAAATAAAATATACAGTGTATTAAAGGCAAACTAGAAAGGAGAGCAGGGATATGAAAATATTACTGGCAGAGGATGATTTCGCCAGCCGCAAATTCATGACAAATTATCTGGAGAAATACGGAGACTGTGACATTACCGTAGATGGAGAAGAAGCGGTGGACGCCTTTTTAATGGCATTGGAAGATGGAGAACCTTATGATTTGATTTGCCTGGATGTTATGATGCCGGTGTTGGATGGCTATCAGGCGCTGAAAGCAATCCGGGATATTGAGAAAGAACGGGGAATCCAGGGAAAAGACAGTGTAAAGATTATTATGACCACTGCGTTGAATGAAGAAAGAAATGTGAAAAAAGCATTTGAAATGGGCTGTACGGTATACTCCGGCAAACCGATAGACCTGCAGAAATTTGAACTGATTCTGAAGAAATTGGAATTGATATGATGACAGCGGTTGATATATTTTACCAAAAGTACCATCAGGAAGAAGGGAGGCTTATAAATGGCAGAAGATTTTAATACAGACAGTATGCTGGATATGTTTCTGTATGAGAGTGAACAGTTGCTTGAGACATTACAGAATACTGTGTTGGAAAAGAAAGATGAAGATTGCTTTGATGAAACCTCTATCAATGAAATTTTCCGTGTCATGCATACCATAAAGGGGTCTTCGGGGATTATGATGTATGAAAACATCACCAAAGTATCCCACAAATTGGAAGATGTATTTTATTACTTAAGAGAGTCGCATCCGGAGAATGTTCCGCACTTGGAACTGGTGGATCATGTCCTTGATGTAGCTGACTTTATTACAGGTGAGTTGGATAAGATTAAGGAAGGTGAGGCGCCGGACGGAGACGAGACGAAAATTGTAGAGGAAATTGACAAATTTCTGAAAAGAATCAAGTCGGGCATCGAAGAGAAAGGGAATGAGCTTCCTCCGGAGAATACTTATGTAGAGCCCAGTCAATTTTATATTGCGCCTACCGGCAGCGAAAGCTATAAATATTATAAAGCATCTATTTATTACAGAAGTGATACTCAGATGTGCAATATCCGGGCATATACGGCAGTATATTCGCTGAAAGAAATCACCGACGATATGGAATATATGCCGGATGACATTATTTCCAATGAGGACAGCGGAGCAGTTATCTTAGAAGATGGGTTCCATATGCTGATTAAATGCCAGTGCAGCAGGGAGGAAATCTTAAGCACCATCGGCGATACTTCCGGTATGGATCGGGTGGAAATTAATGACTGTACCCAGCAGGAGTTTGAGATGGGCTTCCACGACCATGGACCGGAGCCGATTATCATTGAAATGGATGATAAGGATAAGAAAGGCGATAAGAAGGAAGAGAAAAAGGAACCTGCGCCTGGAGATTATGTCATCAAGGGAAAAGAAACCGGCAAAGGAAAGAAACTGGTGAAAAACCAGCCCAAGCCCTCTCCCAAGCAGACTTATATCAGCGTCAATGTGGAGAAGATGGATGCATTGATGGATATGATTGGAGAGCTTGTCATTTCTGAGGCTGTTGTGCTTCAGAATCCGGATTTGAAAGTTCCGGGACTGGATTTAACGAATTTCCAGAAGGCGTCCGGCCAGCTTGCTAAGATTACCACAGAGCTGCAGGATGTAATTATGTCCATGCGTATGATGCCGCTGACAAATACATTCCAGAAGATGAACCGTATTGTATTTGACGTTTCCAGAAAGCTTGGAAAAGATATTGAGCTGGAAGTGATCGGCGAGAATACAGAAGTTGATAAGAATATTATTGAACATATTTCCGATCCTCTGATGCATTTAATCCGGAATTCAGTGGATCATGGAATTGAGGAAAAAGAAGATCGTATTGCTGCAGGAAAGAATCCCAGAGGCAAGATTACACTGGAGGCGAAAAACGAAGGCGGCAAAGTGTATATCATTGTCAGGGACGACGGAAAAGGTCTGAATAAGGAACTCCTTTATAATAAAGCGAGAAATAACGGATTGATCGGCAACCGTCCAATGTCTGATTTTACGGATAAAGAAATCTATCAGTTTATCACATTTGCAGGATTTTCCACTAAGGAACAGGTAACGGAGTATTCCGGCCGCGGCGTGGGAATGGATGTGGTAGTAAAGAATATACAGGCAATTGGCGGTAAGCTGGAAATTGACAGCATGGAAGGCGCCGGTTCTGAGATGATTATGAAGATTCCGCTGACATTGGCTATTATCAATGGAATTGTAATGCAGGTGGGGAATTCCACTTTTGTGATTGAGACAAATGCGGTAAAAGAATTCGTAAGAATCAATAAGGATACCATTGTAAGGGAGCCGGACGGAGAAGAGTATGTCATGCTTCGGGGCGAGTGCTATCCGTTTATCAGGCTGAATGAGATGTATCATCTGCCAGGTTCCAATACAGATATTGAAGACGGTATTGTTGTGGTATTAGAACATGAAAATAAATATATCGGTGTATTTATTGACCAGTTAATTGCAGAACAGGAGATTGTAGTAAAACCGATTCCTTCCTACATTAAGAAAGTACAGGGGCTTTCCGGATGCACCCAGCTTGGGGATGGAAGCATTGCATTGATTCTGGATATTGCAGGGTTAATTGCCGGACAGGAAAGGAGTAGTTAAACCATGGCGGAAGAATTGATGGATGTATTGGAAGAATTGGATGATCTGGAAGAGGATGATTCACAAAAAGGGATGTATATGACATTTCGGATTGGGGAAGAGTGTTATGGAATCGGCATTGAGTATGTGAATGAGATTATCAGTACCCAGGTGATTACCCCGGTTCCGGAAGTGGAAGATTACATCAAAGGTTTGATTAATATCCGGGGAAAAATTATACCGGTAATTGACGTAAAAATACGTTTTAAGCAGGAACCCTTTGAATATATGGATCGCACCTGCATAATTGTAATTGATGTAAAGGGAACAATGGTAGGGCTGATAGTAGAACAGATTGCAGATGTGATTACCATTGATGAGAAGGATATCATTCCGCCTCCATCGTTGAATCAAACCAGTTATGGAAAAGACAAATATGTGATCGGCTTGGTAAGGGTGGCAGATGAAGTGAAGTTATTATTAAGCCCGGAAAAACTTATCAGCGATGAAGATCCGGCTCCATTAGAATAACGTCTGGTAACAGGGTGATACATGAAGGAGGATATGGAAGAATGAAAAATGTAAAAATAAGAACACGTTTGTATGCAGGTTTTGGGATCATTTTTCTGCTGATCTTGACATTGGGAGTAATGAGTTACCGGCTTTTATCCGGCACGGATTCTGAGACGCTAATTCAGGAAGCGCTTGTGTTGGGAGTGACTGTGATTGCGTTGATTTTCAGTGTGACAATGTCTGTTACGATTATGCGCGATATCCGCAAATCTTTGGATATTTTGATTAATGCGGCAAGGGAAATTGCAGCAGGAAATGCCAACATTACATTAACCAAATACAAAGATGATGAATTTGGCGAAGTGGTAGATGAATTCCAGAGCATCATTGATAATATTAAATATCAGGGCGAAATTTCCAGAATGATCGCACAGGGAGATTTGACGGCTGATGTAAAAGTTAACGGAGATAAGGACGTACTGGGCAATGCATTGGATGATATCATCAGAGAGAACAACAGAATGCTTTCTGATATCAGGGAATCCACCATGCAGGTAACGGTAGGTTCCGAGCAGGTGTCAGACGCCAGCCAGGCTCTTGCACAGGGTGCGACTGAACAGGCAAGCGCAACTCAGGAAATTACTGCTTCCATGAATGAGATCGCAGAGAGAACCAAGGTGAACACGGAGCAGATCAATGAAGCCAATGATTTGGTGGAACATATGGGCAAAGAGGCTGTTGTGATCAATGACAGCATGACGGAAATGATGGGAGCTATGACTGACATCAACGAGGCTTCCGAGAATATTTCTAAGATTATCAAAGTGATTGATGATATTGCATTCCAGACCAATATTCTTGCACTGAATGCGGCAGTGGAAGCGGCAAGGGCAGGCGTCCACGGAAAAGGATTTGCAGTGGTGGCGGAAGAGGTAAGAAATCTTGCCGGAAAGAGTGCGTCTGCAGCCAGTGAAACAGCAGAAATGATAGAAGATTCGATTCATAAAGTCGTACTTGGCTCCAAATTGGCAGAAGAGACCAGCGGTTCTCTGTCTGAGATTATGAATAAGATCGAACAGGTGGTGGAATTGACCCACAGTATTGCAGTGGCTTCCAATGATCAGGCTACCGCAGTCACTCAGATTGATCAGGCGATTAATCAGGTATCTCAGGTTACTCAGACCAATTCAGCGACCAGTGAAGAATGTGCGGCTGCCAGTGAGGAATTGTCTAATCAGGCAGCGACTCTGCGCCGTCTGGTAGGCAACTATAAGCTGAAGAAATCCGACAGCGGATTCAGCAGAATGCCGGATGCAAACAGTTATCATGAACCGGAAGAGAATGAGAAGATTATTTCCCTGGAAGGTGATTTTGGAAAATATTAAAAGAACAGTAGAAGTGACGACAGTAAAACTGCCGCAGGAAGAAAATTTCTTTCCTGCGGCAGTTCTTTTATTATACAGGCGTTCCGACCTCAATCAGATTACCGTCCGGATCGTAAAAACGAACTACCTTTTGTCCCCAACTGTGTTCCATCAGTTTATTCACGTAGGTAACTGCCGGATAGAGTTCCTCCAGTCTTTGCACAAAATCTTCAATATCATGCTCCTCAAAATACAGTTCGCAGGAATTGCTGCGGGGGATAATTTCTTTATCAATGAAAGTTTTCCAGATAGATTCTTCCTGGAGGACAAGCCCTTCTGTCAGAATCAGGTTCCCATCATTGTCCAGAATTGGCGTAAGGCCGAACAGATCGTAATAAAATTGTTTTGATTTTTCAATATCTTTCACAACAATCAGTACATTTTTCAGTTTCAATCGCATCATCCTCCTATCAAATTTGAGTTTCCGTCTGTACATCCATTATATGATGCAATGTGATAAAACACAATATTCATAAAATTTTCATACAATTTTAGCACTCACCTATTGACATGGCTAACAAACAGTGATATTGTTATACCAGACATAGAACAAAGGAAATAGCCAAAGTCCGAATGGCACAGCGGCCATTTACCCATAATAATACAGAAGGGAAGGAGGAACCCTTATGAACATTCAGAAATTTACACAGAAATCAATCGAAGCCATCAATGGCTGTGAAAAGCTGGCATATGAATACGGCAATCAGGAAATTGAGCAGGAGCATTTGTTACTGTCTCTGCTGTTTCAGGAGGACGGTCTGATCCCGAAATTAATTGAGAAAATGGAAATCAACCTGGAACACTTTACAGACAATGCCAGAAATCATCTTGCCAAACGGGTGAAAGTATCTGGCGGGCAGATTTACATGGGACAGAACCTGAACAAGGTATTGGTCAGCGCTGAAGATGAGGCCAGGAAAATGGGAGATGAATACGTGTCTGTGGAGCATCTCTTCCTCACATTATTGAAATATCCCAACCAGGCATTGAAAGAAATTTTTAAAGAATATGGAATTACGAGGGAACGGTTCTTACAGGCGCTGGCCACCGTCCGGGGCAACCAGAAAGTTGTGTCCGATAATCCGGAAGCCACCTATGACACCCTGGTAAAATACGGCTATGACATGGTGGAGCGCGCCAGGGAGCAGAAAATTGATCCGGTGATCGGCAGAGATAACGAGATACGGAATGTGGTTCGTATTCTGTCCCGGAAAACCAAGAATAATCCGGTGCTGATCGGAGAGCCGGGAGTAGGGAAAACGGCAGTGGTGGAAGGCCTGGCCCAGCGGATTGTCCGGGGAGACGTGCCGGAGGGGCTGAAAGACAAGCGGCTTTTTGCACTGGATATGGGCGCACTAGTGGCAGGAGCCAAGTACCGGGGAGAATTTGAAGAACGTTTAAAGGCCGTGTTGGATGAAATTAAGAGCAGTGACGGCCAGATTATCCTGTTTATTGATGAGCTGCACACCATTGTAGGCGCCGGCAAGACAGACGGGGCCATGGACGCAGGCCAGTTGTTAAAGCCCATGCTTGCCCGGGGCGAGCTGCACTGCATCGGCGCAACTACGTTGGATGAATACCGGGAATACATTGAGAAAGACGCCGCCTTAGAGCGGAGATTCCAGCCTGTGCTGGTGGCAGAACCTACAGTGGAAGATACTATTTCCATTTTAAGGGGTTTAAAAGACCGCTATGAAGTATTCCATGGGGTGAAAATAACGGATTCCGCATTGGTGTCCGCGGCAACCTTATCCAATCGTTACATCAGCGACCGGTTTCTGCCAGATAAAGCCATTGATTTGGTGGATGAAGCCTGTGCGCTGATTAAAACGGAGCTGGATTCCATGCCCACAGAACTGGATGAGCTGCAGCGGCGGGTAATGCAGATGGAGATTGAAGAAGCTGCACTGAAAAAAGAGGAGGATCGTCTCAGCAAAGACCGTCTGGAAACTCTGCAGAAAGAGCTTGCCGACCTGAAAAATGAGTTCCAGTCCCGGAAAGCCCAGTGGGACAATGAGAAGAATTCTGTGGAAAAAGTACAGAAACTCCGGGAAGAACTGGAATCCCTCAACAAAGAAATTGCCATGGCCCAGCAGAATTACGATCTGGAAAAGGCGGCGGAACTGCAATACGGAAAAATGCCGGAACTGAAACGTCAGTTGGAACTGGAAGAGGAGCAGGTGAAAAAGAAAGATTTAAGTCTGGTACATGAAAATGTAAGCGAAGAGGAAATTGCCAAAATCATTTCCCGCTGGACCGGAATTCCGGTAGCAAAACTGACGGAAAGCGAGCGGAATAAAACACTGCACCTGGATGAGGAACTGCATAAACGGGTCATCGGCCAGGAAGAAGGCGTCACGAAAGTGACAGAAGCCATTATCCGCTCCAAAGCAGGAATCAAAGACCCCAGCAAGCCTATCGGTTCTTTCCTGTTTCTTGGGCCCACCGGGGTAGGAAAAACAGAACTGGCCAAGGCATTGGCTGCCAGCCTCTTTGATGACGAAAATAATATGGTAAGGCTTGACATGAGCGAGTATATGGAGAAATATTCCGTATCCCGCCTGATTGGAGCGCCTCCTGGATATGTAGGCTATGAAGAAGGCGGACAGCTCACGGAAGCGGTGCGCAGAAAGCCCTACTCTGTAGTGTTGTTTGATGAAGTGGAGAAGGCCCATCCGGATGTATTCAATGTATTGCTTCAGGTATTGGATGACGGGCGCATTACCGATTCTCAGGGGCGTACGGTGGATTTCAAAAACACCATATTGATTATGACCTCCAATCTGGGTTCTTCGTATCTGCTGGAGGGCATTGGGGAAAACGGTGAGATTCAGCCGGAATGCGAAGCGGCCGTGATGGCTGAGCTTCAGAATAATTTCCGGCCGGAGTTTCTAAACCGCCTGGATGAAACCATTTTATTCAAGCCCTTAAGCAAACAGGATATCGGGAATATTATTCATTTGTTGCTGGCCGATTTGAACAAGCGTCTGGCAGATCGGGAAGTGTCTGTGGAACTGACGCAGGCGGCTCAGGAATTTGCAGTGGAGCACGGCTATGATCCAGTGTACGGGGCAAGGCCCTTAAAACGGTATCTCCAGAAAACTGTGGAAACGCTTTCAGCGAAATTGATTCTTTCCGATGAAGTGGGAGCCGGAGATACCATTCTGATTGATGTGGAGAATGGAAAGTTAGCGGCAAAATGTAAACAATAGAATAACACAGGATCTGTGGAGAAATGAAACCTGTCCGCAATATATTGCTGCGATGCAGAAAGAACAGCAGGATATATTGCGGGAACGGTTCTCGTTCCTGCAGATCCTTTTTTATTGGAAACATGTGCTGTATACTCCTGCTTTCCAGGTAATGGCGTCATAATTTCTTGACTTTTTGCATTATTTGTATTATTGTATATAATACAAATAATGCAAAGGTGTGATGCCAGTGATAATGAAACTGGATTTTGCCAGCAGCGTGCCTATTTATCAGCAAATCAGGGACCAGATTGTGCAGGCTGTGGCAGAAGGGGTATTCCTGGACGGAGACAGACTTCCGACCATCCGTGCCCTTGCCGGTGAGGCTGGGATTAATACAATGACTGTGAATAAGGCATATCAGCTTTTGAAACAGGAAGGTTATATTGTCACAGACAGGCGTAACGGCGCCATTGTCCGGTGCAGCGGCGGCAGGAAGAAGGCAGTGAAGAAGAAAGTGGAGAAAGAATTGGAACTGCTGGCCGCAGAGGCTAAGATTGCCGGAATTTCCGGGGAAGAATTTGCAGAACTGTGCAGGAAGGCATACGGCGGATGGAGTGAATGATATTGCCAACGTGCACAGGAATCACAGAGTTATACTCACGAGCATATTTATTTGCCAAATCATTTGCTTTTTTCCTCAAAGCTATGAACAACCTTCTGGCAAATGATTTCGCTCACGGGTATATCAGCATAGAGCGGAGATTTCAGGAGGTATCTTTATGGAAATGACAGGAATGAAAATTGTTATGGTAATATGCATGCTGCCGGCGCTGCCGATTATGTTTGGGGCATGCTGGTTTCTGGCAGATGCGAAAAATGGAACCCTTTTTGGGGTAGCTCTGTGGCAGGGGGCAAAAGAAGAACCGGCGGTACAGGAAATTAAAAGGAGATACAAAAAAGAACTGAAGAGCTGTGCCTTGCATTCTCTCCTGTTATTAGCCCTCACGCTGCTGCCGGAGCATGAATCACTGCTTATAACGGGAACAACAGTCTGGACATTTTTTGTCATCATTTATTTGCTGATTCCCTTTCAGCGGGCTAACAGCAGAATGAAAAAGCGGAAGCGGGAAGTTCTGGCGTCCCGGAAGGAACAGGAGAGCTGCAGGGAACAGGAAGAGATTTTGATTGATGTGACGGCGGCCGGCGCTGAAAAAATGAAGCATTCCAGGAAGGCTGTTTATTTGGGCTGTCTCGTTGCATTCCTTGCGCCTGCCGCCGAGGTTTTTCTGTATCGCTTCCGGTATCGCCCATGGCTGCCGGAACTGTGGGTCAGTGAATGCACCCTGTTATCCGTTGCATTGGCGTCCTGTCTGTTTTTGCTGTATGTAAGGCTGTTTGAGAAGCAGCGGACCAGAGTATATACCTACAGCAGCCAGGTCAACCTGCAGGTCGCAGAAATACGGCGGTATCACATGGGACGGCTCTGCGCATCCATGGCCTGGGCGACAGGCGCGTTTAACTGGGGCATCCTTTGTTCCTTTCATGTGCCCGCAAAGTGGTTTCTCTGGCTGATAGGAGCGCTCAGTCTGTTGTTTGGGGCGGTTTCTGCGGCATTATTGCTCCGCTGCTGGAAACAAATAGAGAGAAACAGCGGAAAGTATCTGGAACAGGAGCTTCCGGCAGAAGAAGACGATGATAAATATTGGATCTGGGGGATGATTTATTATAATAAAAATGACAGCAGTACATTTGTAGAGCCCCGGGCCGGCCTTGGATTGACTGCAAATATGGCAAAGCCCGGCATAAAATATACTACGGTTTTTGTCCTTGCATTTCTGGCAGTCGTTGTGTTAGGCGTCTGCGGATGGAGCATTGTGGAGGAATTTACCCCGGTGTCCCTTGCCTATGAGGATGGGACGCTGACGGCAAATCACTGGAAGAAGGTATATCAGTTAGAACGGTCAGAGATAAAAGAGGTGACGCTGCTTAAGGAAGAGCCGGATATCAGGCGTAAAAGCGGCACCGGGATGGCAACAGTGAAAAAGGGTGACTTTTACAGCGATACATACCGCCGGGACTTTAAAGTCTGCATCAATCCGAAAGAGCCGCCGTTTCTTATGATTGAGTCGGCAGAGGGAAAATGGTATCTGCTGGGAGGAAGCGACGGGGAGGAGACCATGGATATTTTGGATGATATGCAGCATTGAGGCTTATCAGGCTGTATGGTCATTTCTTTCAGCAAAGGAATCAGAAACACGTTGAATAAAATACATCCCTGACCTCATATATTTTATGGAAATCTCTATGGAGCGTTCAGTGGATGAAAGGAAAGAAATTCTGGAAAAAGTGCCTGCTGTTTGATTTGTGCTGCCTTCTCCTGGCATTCGGGCTGATCCTCACCGGAACAGGAAAAGGAGCGGAGATGAAACAGAACTTTGCGGCGGCAGCCGAAAAACTGGAAAAGGCCCGGCAGGCTTCCGGGCCGGCTAAGGAAAGTGCAAAAGCCTCAGAAAGAAAGAAAGTGGCCCTTACCTTTGATGACGGGCCGAATCCTCAGTATACGCCAAAGATGCTGGAAGCGTTGAAAGAGCGGGAAGTGAAAGCCACTTTCTTCCTGCTGGGAGAGGAAGTGGAGAAATATCCGGAGGTGGTAAAGCAGATTCAGGAAGAGGGGCATCTGATTGGAAATCATTCCTACAAGCATGAAGAATTGAGCAAGCTGCCCATGGAGCAGGCATGCAGCCAGGTCAGCCGTACCAACGAACTGATTTATGGCATTACAGGCGTTTATCCTTCTTATCTGCGGCCCCCTTTTGGAGATTTGCACGAGAAGCTGGACTGTGAGGTAAATATGGTGGAAGTGCTCTGGGATGTGGATACCCTGGACTGGTCCAGCCAGAATCATGCCCAAATTGTGGAAAAAGTAATGAAAAATGTTCAGGAAAACGACATTATTCTGATGCATGACGGATACGAAACCTCCGTCACTGCGGCAATGGAGATTATTGACACGCTGAAAAAACAGGGCTATGAGTTTGTGACGGTAGATGAGATTCTCTTCGAATAATCAGGTGCAAATGGGGACTCCCATATGATTTGGAAACAGAGGAAACAGATGGCTGTAAAATCAGGTGGAAATTATACTGTGATTGTGATACAATGTCAAAAGGATTGATACGCGTTAAAATGTACATAATTTGCCATAGAATTTTATATTGCGGTTATGGTATAATATTGTAAGATATTATATGCGCCGAAGTGCGCATCGGTGACCATATCATATCATGAAGTGGTTATGGTTAATATCTTAAGACATGATATACAAGCGAGGATTAGTAATATGAAAGTTGCAATATGTGATGACTGCCGCGAAGATGCCATGCGGCTGAAAGCGCTGCTGAGTGAAAATCATGATGCAGTGCTTTATTCTAATGCCAGTCAGCTTTTAGAATCAGTAAGAAAACAGAAGAAGCGATACGATTTGTATTTGATTGATATATATTTGGATACCATAAGCGGCCTGGAACTGGCGGAGCAGCTTCGGGAAGAAGAGGAGGATGCCACGTTGTGCTTTATTTCTTCCAGCGACGCATTTTACCGGGAGGCATATGATCTGTATGCCGTGCAGTATCTTTTAAAACCTGTGAAAAAGGAAGATCTGGATGGCCTGATTAAACGGATTTCCCAGCGGCTTCACAGGGAGAAAGAAAAATCTTTAACATTTCGCTGGCGGGGACAGAACGGAATGATTCCATATGGCAAAATTCTCTATGTCAGCAGCAGAGAACATACCGTTTACATTCATTGCCGGGACGGAAGCGTGCAGGAATGCTCAGGAAAATTAAATGAAATCGCAGAGCAGATTTGCGGGGATGTGTTTTCCAGATGCCATCAGAGTTTTATTGTAAATATGTACCATGTCAGCAGTATGCACGGCAATGAACTTTTAGTGAAAGGTCAGGGTGTGCCGGTGTCCAGGCGTTATCTGGCACAGATAAAGAGGCGTTATCAGGAAGTGCTGTTTGAGGAGATGGAATGATGAATTCAGAATTACTGCGGGAACTCTCTGTGATATGGTCCATGTTTCATATATTGATTCTTTTTATTATGCTGTACCGATCCAGGTTTTCCCAGCGGAAAACAGTTATTTTGACCTTTGTGGGCATGCTGCCGCTGATTATCCTGAACGTGTCGGGAATGGCGATACTGGGGGCGGATCGGATGGGAAGAATCCTGATCTTTACCTGTACCATTCCCAGCCTGCTTTTTTTCTACTGGATTTCCAGGGATAAGAAATGGAGGTTTCTGTTTACTTTCTGTCTGGCGGATACAGCGGCATATTGGCTGCTTGGAGTGACAAATCTGTTGGATTTTTATCTGGGCGGCGGGAAATGCGTAATCATGCTTGTAAGCCGTCTGCTGCTCTTCCCTGTGATGGAATGGCTGGCGTTTCGCTACCTGAGGAAGCCTTATATCGAATTGCAGGACTCTGTTTCCAGAGGCTGGGGTTTGTTTGCTTTGATGTCAGCGTTTTACTATGTTCTGCTGAATATGGCATTGAACCAGCCAACGGTTGTCACCAGCAGGCCGGAGGCAGTTCCGGAGGCGGTGATGATTCTGTTTTTGATGCCTCTGACCTATGCTACAATTTTTGCATCCCTTTACCGGCAGCTGCTTTTATACCGCAAACAACAGGAAGAATTGATCTGGAAGGAGCAGAGCATACAGTTGGAGGCAAGGCTTGAGAGCCAGCAGAACATCCGGAAATTAAAACATGACATGAAAGCCCATTCCATCACGTTATCCGGCTTGATTTCCTCTGGAAAAATCGAAGAAGCGCAGGAATATATGCAGAATATGGTCAATGATTACGAACAGGAAACCAGACAGCAGCAGTTTTGCATAAATCCTTATCTGAATTCCGTATTCAGCCATTATGCCCAGAAATTTGAACGGGCAGGCATAAAACAAAAGCTGGATCTTCAAATAGGAGAGGAAAATCTTCCATTTATGGAACTGTGCCAGATTATTTCCAACGGGCTGGAAAATGCATGGAAGGCAGTGGAACAGCTTCCGCGGGAACAAAGGGAAGTGTCTGTGCAGCTTCGTTACAGCAGAGAGTATTTGATGATCCGGATGAAAAACCGCTGCAATGCGGAACTTTTCGTGGAAAAAGGAAAACTGCCGCCCAGTTCCCGGGGAGGGGCGGAGCACGGATTTGGCCTCCGCACCATTCAGGAAGCGGCCAAAAGACTGGGCGGAGAAATGGTTTGTTATACCCAGGAAGGGTATTTTTTGCTGGATGTGATGATAAAAACTGATAGAAAAGATGCACAATGACAGAGTTCTGCATGGGTGCGTCCGGATAAAGGGAGATAACAAAGGGCTTTGTTCAGGCACAAAGGAGGAAGGCGGATGGATTTATTTGAGTATATGCGGGAACAGAATCAGGAAAAGGAAGCCCCGCTGGCAAGCCGTCTGCGTCCTGCCAGTTTAGATGAGGTGGCAGGGCAGCAGCATATTATAGGAAAGGATAAGCTTCTGTATCGTGCAATCATGGCAGATAAGCTCAGTTCCATTATCTTTTATGGTCCTCCGGGAACTGGGAAGACTACCCTTGCAAAAGTCATTGCCAACACTACCAGCGCAGAGTTTACCCAGATCAATGCCACCTCTGCGGGCAAAAAAGACATGGAGGAAGTGGTGCAGCAGGCGAAAAATAATCAGGGAATGTATGGGAAAAAAACCATACTGTTCATTGACGAGATTCACCGTTTCAACAAATCTCAGCAGGATTATCTGCTGCCCTTTGTGGAGGACGGCACGGTGATATTGATTGGGGCTACCACAGAGAATCCATATTTCGAAGTGAATGGGGCTCTTTTATCCCGTTCCATTATTTTTGAACTGAACCCTCTGGAAAAAGAGGATATTAAAAAAATTCTGATGCGTGCAGTCACCGATCGGGAAAAAGGAATGGGAAGCTATGAGGCGCTGCTGGAAGAAGATGCGCTGGAATTTCTGGCTGACATGGCAAACGGAGATGCCCGCGCGGCGCTGACAGCCATTGAACTGGGGGTTCTTACAACGCCCCGGGGAGAAGACGGGAAAATCCACATTACGCTGGAGGCTGCCTCAGAGTGCATTCAGAAAAGAGTGGTACAGTATGACAAAACAGGAGATAACCACTATGACGTGATTTCTGCTTTTATCAAGAGCATGCGGGGATCGGATCCGGATGCGGCTGTTTATTATCTGGCCAAAATGCTCTATGCCGGGGAAGATATTAAATTTATTGCCAGGCGGATTATGATCTGCGCCTCTGAGGACGTGGGAAATGCTGACCCCAATGCCCTTGTTGTGGCGGTCAGCGCAGCCCAGGCCGTGGAACGGGTGGGAATGCCGGAGGCTCAGCTGATTCTGTCCCAGGCGGCCATTTATGTGGCCAGCGCGCCCAAGAGCAATGCCGCCTGCCTGGCAATCGGCCGCGCCCTGGACATCGTCAAAACCACAAAGACGGCGCCGGTTCCGGCACACCTTAAGGATTCTCACTACCGGGGCGCACAGAAGCTGGGCCGGGGTCTTGGATATCTGTATGCTCATGATTTTCCAAATCATTATGTGGAGCAGCAGTATCTGCCGGACGGCTTGACCCAGGAAAAATTCTACGAACCTACAGAAAACGGATATGAAAAGCAGATAAAGTCCCACCTTGATTTTTTAAAAAAGATACAGGAGAAGTAAAGAGATTCCCTTTGTCCTTTAAAAGACGGACAGTAGAATGCAAGGGTTCCCCCTAATTTTTTAAAAGACAAAAATTTGGAAAAGTCCTCTGCTCGCGGACAGCTGTAAATTTCTGAAAGAAAATACTTTACAATCTGAACGGAATAGTGCATAATAGGAATGTTGAGAAAAGAGAGAAGAGGAAACAAGACTGTTGTGGTCAGTTCAAAATTGGAAGTTCAGGAGGAATGAAATATGCAGTCATATCAGGAAATGAGCAGAGAAGAATTGATGAAAGAGAAAACAGCTCTGGAAGCAGCTTACCGGAAATATGCCAAGAGCGGTTTAAAACTGGACATGTCCAGAGGAAAACCTTCTGCAGAACAGTTGGATTTGTCAATGGGAATGATGGATGTACTGAACAGCAATACAGATCTGAGCTGTGAAGATGGAACAGACTGCCGGAATTACGGCGTGCTGGACGGACTCTGGGAGGCAAAGGTACTGCTGGGGGATATGATTGAGTGCCATCCGGATAATATTATTATTTATGGAAATTCCAGTCTGAATATTATGTATGATACGGTTTCCAGATCCATGACCCACGGGGTAATGGGCAACACTCCCTGGTGTAAGCTGGATAAAGTGAAGTTTTTATGTCCAGTGCCGGGATATGACAGGCATTTTGCTATCACAGAGTATTTTGGGATAGAGATGATTAATGTGCCTATGCTTCCTACAGGCCCGGATATGGATATGGTGGAAGATTTAGTCAGCAAAGATGATGCCATCAAGGCAATCTGGTGCGTGCCGAAATATTCCAATCCCCAGGGAATCACTTATTCTGATGAAACAGTCCGCCGTTTTGCCAGGCTGAAACCGGCAGCGAAAGATTTCCGTATTTACTGGGATAACGCATACGGCGTACATCATCTGTATGATATCGATCAGGATAATCTGGTGGAAATTCTGGCAGAGTGCAAGCGTGCAGGCAATCCGGATATGGTGTACAAATTCTGCTCCACTTCCAAGATTAGTTTTCCGGGTTCCGGAGTGGCAGCCATTGCGACATCAGCCAATAACCTGGTGGAGATCAAAGAACAGATGCAGATAGCAACCATAGGCCATGACAAAGTAAATCAGCTCCGTCATGTGAGGTTTTTCAAGGATATTTACGGCATGACAGAGCATATGAGAAAACACGCAGAGATTCTGCGTCCGAAATTCGAAATGATTATTGATACCTTTGAGCGTGAACTGGAAGGAAAAGGCGCTGGAAGCTGGATTGCGCCCAAGGGTGGATATTTTATTGCTTTTGAAGCGCTGGAAGGCTGCGCAAAGTCTATTGTGGCAAAAGCAAAGAAGGCCGGCGTGACAATGACGCCTGCCGGGGCGCCTTACCCTTACGGAAAAGACCCGAAAGACAGCACAATCCGTATTGCGCCTACTTATCCTACTCTGGATGATCTGAAGATAGCAACGGATATTTTTGTGATTTGCGTGAAATTAGTGACAATTGAGAAAGTTCTGGAGAGTAAGTCTGCGTCCTGATATACCCGTGAGCGAAATCATTTGCTGACAGAGCTTTCACAGCTTTGAGGAAAAAGCAAATGATTTGGCAAATAAGTATGCTCGTGAGTATAATAAACGGAAAGGATGGAAAAAAAAGAAAATGGAAGTACCCGTTAAGTTTAATGAAGGGGTAACCAGTTGGGAAACGGTTATTTTCTTATACAATTCGGCTTTGAAAGAAGTGGGTACCAAAGTTGATATTTTAAATGACGAATTCCGACATGTACATAAGTATAACCCCATAGAATATGTAAAGTCCAGGATTAAGTCGCCGGAAAGCATTGTAAAGAAACTGAAACGCCATGGATATGAAAGCACCATTGAGAATATGGTAAAGCATATTAATGACATTGCCGGAATTCGTGTAGTATGCTCTTTTACTTCCGATATTTACCGTTTGGCGGAAATGATTGGAAGACAGAATGATTTAACTGTAGTTTCTATTAAAGATTATATTAAGAATCCGAAGGAAAGCGGGTACAAAAGTTACCATATGTTGGTGACCGTTCCGATCTTTCTGACAGACGGGGTTGTGGACACCAAGGTTGAGATTCAAATCAGAACCATTGCCATGGATTTCTGGGCCAGTTTGGAGCATAAGATTTATTATAAATTCGAGGGAAACGCCCCGGAATACATCAGCCGGGATTTGCAGGAATGTGCAGGTATCGTGTCCATGCTGGATGCCAAGATGCTTTCTTTGAATGAAGCGATCATACAGGCAAAAGAGCAGCAGAGAGTGAAGGAAGAATGGAAGTAAAGATTCTGACGGAAAATACAGTATATAAAAGAGGTTTTTTAGGAGAACACGGATTGTCCCTGTGGATTGAAACAGGAGATAAGAAATATCTCTTTGATACAGGGCAGTCCGGGGTGTTTCTACAGAATGCCGGAAAGATGAGGCTGGCTCCGGAACGTCTGGACGGCATTATTTTAAGCCATGGGCATTATGATCACTGCGGAGGAATGGCGGAGTGGGCAATAAGGCAGGAAGACGGTGGGAGAGCGCTGGAGATTCCTATTTATATTAATCAGAGAGCTTTTGATAAAAAATATTCCAGGAATCCGGCCACAGGAGAGTTACTGTTCGGCGGAATTCCGGAAGATGCAGAGCAGTGGATGAAAGAAAGCGCAAATCTCATCTGCACCAGTGCAGGATGCACGGAAATTGCAAAAGATGTTTATCTTTTATCAGAAATTCCCTGTGTAACAGATTTTGAATCTGCGCCCGCCAGATTCCTGAAAGAAATGTCTGCAGAGAATTGTCCGGGAGGGAAGGCTTGTAGTTCAGAGAGTAGGGAGCTGAAATATTCAGAAGAAACGTCTACGGAGAATTGTCCGGGAGGGAAGGCTTTTGGGTCAGAAAGTGAGAAGCCGACAGCGGACAGACTAACAGCGGATACAATGGAGGACGAACAGCTTCTTGTAATCCGGGAAAAACAGGGATTGTGCGTATTTGCAGGGTGTGCGCATCCTGGAATTGTCAATTGCCTGAATTATGTGCAGTATTCCTTTCCGGGGGAACACATACACAGCCTTGTGGCGGGAATGCATCTGAAAGGCTGCAGTTCAAAGCAGTTGGAGAGGACCGTAAATTCTCTACAGGAACTGAAGATAGATGTGACAGTTCCTCTGCATTGCACCGGAATACTGGCCATTGCGGCTATCAGGGAAGCAATGGGAGAGCAGTGTGTGTTGGCGGAAGTTGGGAAAACTATTGTGCTGTAGAAAGACCGGGAATGGGCTGTGGATCAGCGATGCATTTTTTAATGACTGAAAGAGGATCCTTTTATCGGGCAAGGCAAAACGGAATATGTTCTGCCTTGCCTGTATTTCATAGCAGTTTATGGGACAGTTAAAGATTGCTGTGCCTTATAACCCACACTTTCGTGCCGTGCACGATTTTGTACAGGTTAATGACCGCTTTGCCTGGCCTCTAGTTGGGCAATGCGTGCTTTTAACATGGCATTTTCATTTGCATAGCGGATAATTTCATCTGCATATTTAGCGTTTTCATCTGCGTATTTGGAGATCTTTTCCTTTAACTCCGCAATCTGAAATCTGTATTTGTCATTGGGAAGTTCAATGGTACCGGGAAATAATGGCTTCAAATCAATCACTTCTCCTTTCTGCTTTTCGTAAAAATGATTTTGTATATGCTCATATAGAAGCGAGGTCAAGTCTAACAGCTGACCGGCGTCGTCTTCCGTAATGTTGCCTGCAGATTCGTATTTATGCTTTCGATTATATCATGGCGGATCTCATCCTGCAAGCGTGAAAATTCTTCGGGAGAAAAGGCGGCGGGCCGCTTCAGAGGGCCGCTGGGATACTGCCGCTCTAAGAGCCTGCGGAGCCGGAGAGCTTGAAAGGGGATCAGGATAGCCATGCCCATCTGATCCAGTTCTTTCACAGTATGCTTCAAGTAGAAGAAGTTCCTCACCTGATAGTCGAAGCTGCCCTGACTGCCAAAAGAAATATGTAAGATATCCTTTTTGCGGATGGCGTTTTTGCGGTTTAAGTAAATGACGGCGGCTTCCGGAAAGCAGAGCATGTTGGGAGCGTCCCTGGAAGCCATGGCATAGAGGAAACCGTATTCGAAGACCCGGAGGACAATCATATCATTTCTTGTCATCTGAGCTTCCAGGTGGAAAGTTTCCTTTTGGGCAATAGTCACAAGAATATCCAGAGATCTGCGTTTCAGATCCGGGCGGATAATTTCTGTGTTTGGATAGGTGACGGAACTGTTTGGCGGAAAGCTGCGTGAGAAAAGGCCGTTAATGAGGCGGATGACAGCAGGGGCGGAGAGGGTGAAGATACGTTTGAAAATAGTGTCATAGACCTGCCATGTGGTATAGGGTTTTGTTTCGATGAGAAAACCTCCTTTGTGTAAAGAAATGCAGAGAGAAAAGCAAAAGATAATCTTGCTGCTTGTAAATTTGGGAAACATCAAACAAAAATTATGATGTTTCATGACAATATGACGATATTACAATATGTGTGCAGCGGACGAATAGGTCCAGAATTCCATAAGCCTGCCGAATGGCTAACAAGAATTTTGTCCAGAAAGTATTCTCTGGACAAAATTCTTGTTTGCCAATATAAAATGTGTAAAGGCAGAAGCATGCTTTTCTGTATGGCAGAATTATAAAGCGGAAAATTTGAATTGTCAATAAAATTTAGCATTGTTTTCTGTAAAATACGGAAAAATCTGAGAATACCAGAAATATCCATGGCAAAAACTATTCAATAGAGCACATTAATCTATTCAATAGAATTGACAAATTTGAAAAAAAGTGGTATGTTTATAGACAAGACAGAAAACGAAGGATGTCTGAAAAACAACAATATTTAAAGGAGGATTTGTAATGACAGAATTACAGGTGAAAACCCAAAAAGGAAGCTTGAAAAAGTTTCTTGCAATGTTTCTGGCTTTCTGTGTATGCGTAACCACTGTTTTTGTGGATGGGGCATTTGTACAGGCAGCGGAAGCGAAAGATGGAACCATTAAAATCAGTGGTTCAACAAAAGTTAAGGTAGGAGAGACTATAACTCTGAAGGCAGAGTTAACAGATTCCCAAGCAGGAGATGACGGCTCAGATACCAATAAGCCGGGCGATGGCTCAGATACCAATAAGCCGGGCGATGGCTCAGATACCAATAAGCCGGGCGATGGCTCAGATACCAATAAGCCGGGCGATGGTTCAAATACCAATAACCCGGAAGCTACTGCTAAAACATACAATAGTAGTGCAAAAGCAGCCGGAATGTCAGCGGTAACATGGTCTGTGGATAAGAATGCAACAATAAAGGCAAATGGAAACGAAGTAACAGTAAAAGGTACAGCTAAAGGTACTGCGATTGTAACAGCAAGTGTAACATTCAGCAATGGAAAGCAAGGCAAAGCAACACATACAGTAACGGTAGAAGATAATACTGACGGTGGCAAAACAGAAGAGATAACAGTAAGTTTGAATAAGACTTCTACTTCTATTGAAAAAGGTAAGACAGAGAAGCTTACAGCAACCGTAAAAGGCAATGCTAATACAAAGGTAGATTGGTCCACAAGCGCTGCAACAATAGCAACAGTAGCGGCAGACGGAACGGTTACAGCAGTTGCAAAAGGTGAAGCTACTATTACGGCAACAAGCCAGGTTGATAAGTCTAAGAAGGCAACCTGTAAGGTTACTGTAACAGAGACTACAGCAACACCAACGCCAACCGTAGTTCGGGTAAGCAAAGTAACGCTTAGCAGAAAGTCAACAGTTTACATAGTAGCAGGCCAGAAGGTTACAATCGGAGCATCTGTTGCACCGAAAAACGCTACAAATAATAAAGTTACATGGAAGTCCAGTAAATCCAGCGTTGCATCTGTTAACAGCAAGGGTGTAGTTTCTACTAAGAAAGGCAAAACAGGAAAAGCTACGATTACAGCAACAGCAGATGGCAAGAAAGCAACTGTAAAGGTAGAAGTAGTTAAAAAAGCAAAAAAAGCAACAAAAGTTACATTAAAGAAAACTGCAAGCATGAAGAAAGGCGAAACGCTTGCATTACAGGCAACTTTAAGCCCGAAGAAAGCTACAAGCACCTTGAAATGGTCTACTTCCAATAAGAAAGTAGCAACTGTAAAAGATGGTGTTGTAACTGCTAAAGGTACGGGTGTAGCAACTATCACTGTAAAAGCTGAAAAGAAGACAGCAAAATGTGTAGTAACTGTATCCGAAGGAAAAGCTAGCCTTTCCAAGACAAAAGGAACTGTAAAAGTTGGAAAGACCCTTAAGATTACTTTAAAAGGAAAAGGAGATTCCATTACCTCCTGTACATCATCTAATAAGAAAGTAGCAACTGTAACCAAGAAAGGTGTTGTAAAAGGAAAGAAAGCTGGTAAGGCAGATATTACTGTAGTAACTAAGAAAGGTAAAGTAGCGATATTTAAAGTAACTGTAAAGAAGAAATAAAGTCTTTATTGAGCACATTGTTGTTTGAAAAGTATGAATTTTGAGATGCACCTGAGCAGGAGACTGTTCAGGTGCGCTTTTATGTATAGGAGAGAAAATGAAGAAGAAAGCAAATAGGAATAAAGGTTTACAAGATAAGGGAATAATCTATGAGTTTCAGAAAGCTGTGGCAGGGATATTTGTTATTCTTATGTTGGGATTCTTTCCTTTATACTATCAGAATGCTTACTATAATATAATGGAAGCAAAAAAGTATTTTTTTGTTTTTTGTGCTTTGGGATTAACAGTTTTGATTCTGGCGCTTATTCTCCTGGAAGGCTTAGAGAATTTGAGAAAAAGGAATTCGTTAAAAGAGAAATTTTTTATCATACCAAAGGATTGCAAAAGCTATCTTAGAAAAATATCTATTGCTTCTTGGTTTGCAGGAGTTTTTATTATAGCAGTTATTCTTTCTGCTATTCTTTCTGTAGATTTTATAGAGTCTTTTCGTGGAACAGATGGAAGACAGTTGGGCGCAGTCATATTCTTGTTTTGCATTTGTACATACGCAATTTTGGGAAAATATTTGCAGCCTGGTATCTGGATGGCATGGATTATTCTGGTTGCAAATGGCATATTGTTTGGAATTCTGATATTTCAGTTTTGGGGAAAAGATATTCTGCATATGTGGGATGAAATACCATCGAGCATAGATATGATGTATTTAACTACAATTGGAAATATAAATGCCTGTTCCAGTTATTTTTGTATGATTCTTCCTGTGGGGATGGTGCTATATTATTGTTCTGAAACTGTTTTTTCCAGATTGATTTATGGAATTTTTTTGGTGATGGGCTTTTATGCTTCCTATGCTACAAATACAGATAGTTGGATTTTGGGGATCGGAGTTGCATTTTTGGCAATGTTTTGGTTTTCTATGAAGGCACATCATGACATGGAACGTTTTTTGGAACTATGCGGGTTATTTTGGATTAGCAGTCTGGCTTTAAAATTGTCAATTACGATTGGAAATAATATTACCAGTTCTTTTTTGATCCAGCGTTTTCAGGGATTACGTTTACAAAATTTGATGATTCATAAGTATACACTGCTAGTGGAAGCAGTTTTATTGGTATTATGTATGTGCCTGATTAAAAATGCGGAAAAGAAAATATGGGAAATACCTTATCAAAAGATACGGAATATGATCTTTTTCTTTTTGGCAATCATAGGAGTTATTGGTGCAGTAATGGTTATTATTGTTAATTGTTTTCAAAACGAAGTAATGGGGGATTCTTTGCAATGGATGAATTGTTTGAAATTGAAGGATGAATTTGGCAGTGGACGGGGAGCTATCTGGAAACATACGATTTGGGTTTGGATGAGACTGCCTTTATGGCGGAAATTTTTTGGTTATGGAGTGAATTGTTTTCATCAATTTTATTATTCCCAGGGGGCAGAATTGGTACAAGGGGCAGTCAGGTGGATAGATCCTCACAATGAAATTTTGTATTTCCTTTCTACAACAGGAATTTTTGGTTTCATAGGTTATGCAGGGTTATTGGTCAGCACTGCAATATCGTCGGGGAAAATGTCTCGTCGGTATCCTGTAATGATGATGGGAACTGTCATGATATGTAGTTACTTAGCTTGTAGTATGGTGAACAGTCCTACAACCTTTATTATTCCTACATTTTTTCTCTATTTGGGAATTCTAAAAAGTATGGAACGGCATTATAAAGAAAAAGATCTTGAAATAGAAAAAAGGGTATGATAGTCTGTTACCAGAATGATAACAGAGTATATCGAAACTTTTCATAGGAAGGAATAACATGAATGAAATCCATAACTAAAATGGAAGGAACCATAGCCTCCCTTTTCGTCATCCTTATGCTGGGATTCTTCCCCCTGTTTTTCCAGGACGGTTACTTTAATATTGCAGAAGCGAAAATGATGTTTTTCTACTTCTGCGGAGCCGGCTTAACAGTATTGACTGCAGTGCTTGCCGGAACCGGGTACCTGCAGGAGCGAAAGGCTATAAATACAGGGAAGAAGGCGGCAGGAAGCGATAAGAAAGATCTGAAAGAAAGACTGAAGCAGATCCCGCTGGAATCCTGGTTTACCATTGGCCTGGCGCTGGCGGTTGTCATTGCCACAGTATGTTCGGTGAATCCGTCAGAATCCTTTTACGGGACAGACGGAAGGCATTTGGGGGCAATTATGTTCGCTCTCTGTATTGCGGTGTATGTGATATTGGGAAAGTATTTGAGGCCGGGAATTTGGATGGCCTGGATTTTCCTGGTGTCCGGCTGCCTGGTAAGCCTGGTGTTGATCCTGCAGTTTTGGGGTGTGAATGTATTTCATCTGTGGGATGATATGCTGCCTGAACAGATAGGGATGTTCGCCAGCACCATTGGGAATGTAAATGCTTGCGGCACATACTTTTGTATGATTCTTCCGGTGGGAATGGTGCTTTATTATCTGTCAGACGGCTTGCTGTCCAGAGTCCTTTATGGTATATTTTTAACACTGGGATTCTACGGGGCCTATGCATCGAATACAGATGGCTGGATTCTGGGTGTAGGGACGTCTTTTTTTGTAATGCTGTGGTTTTCCCTGAAGAATCATGATTATGCCAGACGTTTTCTGGAAGTGTGCCTGATGTTCTGGGGCGCAAGTTTGATTTTGAAAGTGACTCTGGTTGCAGGAGCAGAGAAAACGGATGCTTTTATGAAGCAGTTGTTTCTGGGACTGAGAATACAGAATTTTATGGTAAGCAAGTCTGTGCTTCTGGCAGAAGGAATTTTTCTGTTTCTTTTGCTGTTTTTGGTAATATCAGCAGAAAAGAAAGGCTGGGGGATCCCCTATCTGAAAATAAGAAAGGTATTTTTTATTTTCGCAGCAGTTTTGTTTGGATTTGCAGCAGCCGCAGTTCTGGCAGCGAACTTATCAGGGGAAAAACAATGGGAAGGTATGTTTCAGTGGATGAACCGTCTGAAACTGCAGGATAATTTCGGAAGCGGCCGCGGCGTGATTTGGAAACAGACCTGGATCGCATGGAAGAAGCTGCCTGTGGGAAGAAAATTTTTTGGATATGGGCTGAATACCTTTCATTTGTTCCTGTATGAATACCAGGGAGCGGAACTGGCAAGTTATGGAGGGCGCATTGTAGATCCTCACAATGAATTGCTGCAATTTTTATCCATTACGGGAATTTTTGGGGCAGTCAGCTATTTCGGACTTCTGATCAGCAGTGCAGTTTCGGCAGGGAAACAGTCCCGCCATTATCCGGTATTGATGATGGGAACAGTAATGATCCTGAGTTATATGGCGCAGAGTATGGTGAATAATCCCACTGCTTTTTTGACGCCGACGCTTTTTTTGTACCTGGGAATATTGAAGAGCCTGCAGAGGCATTATAAAGAAAAAACTTTTCTGAAAGGATAACAGTATCATGCCGGAAAGTAAAGAGACATTAAATCTTGCCATATCGGTTGGAGAGGTATTATTGAAAAACGGCGGTGAAATCTACCGGGTGCAGGAGACAGTGAGCCGCATCCTGGAAGCTTATGGAATTGAAGACTACCATGTATTTGTAATCACCAACGGAATCTTTGCCACAGTCTATGAACAGCGGGAGGACGCCGGGAGCATGGTACGCTATGTGCCCATCGGTGAAGTCAATTTAAAACGGGTGGCGGAAATTAATCAGCTTTCCCGGGAGATCTGTGAAAAAAAGTGCAGTAATTCGGAAGCCTTTGAGCGGTTGGAACAGTGCCGCAATTCATCCAGCGCCGGGAACCTGGCATTGGTTTTTGCCTGCGGCGTTGGAAGCGCCGGGTTTTGTTATCTGCTGGGAGGCCGTTCTTATGACAGTATGGTATCTTTCTTTCTGGGAGTGTTTCTGGAAATTTTTCTGATTCTTGCAGCGAAATACCATGCCTCCAGATTTATCATGAATATTCTGGGAAGCGCATTGGTGACTGCCGGAAGTTTACTGCTGTTTGTGGCCGGAGCAGGCATTTTGTCGGATAAAGTAATTATAGGAGGAATTATTCCTTTGGTGCCGGGGGTGGCGTTGACCACTGCCATTCGGGATTTGTTTAACGGAGATTATCTTTCGGGAAGCATCCGGCTCATTGACGCGCTGCTGACCGGGATGTGCATCGCCATTGGCGTAGGCGCTGCCATCAAAATATTTCAGATGATGGGAGGAGGAGCCTTGTTGTTATGATAGATCAGATTGCAGTATCTATGGCTGCCACAATTGCTTTTGCTGTGTTGTTTCATGTGCCTAGATCAGAGTATCTGCTGTGCGGAATTAATGGGGCTTTTGGTTGGATGGTGTATCTGTTCTGCATGTCTAAAGGGACAGGCACGGCGCTTGCCTCCATTTGGGCTGCGCTGGCGCTTACGTTGATTGCCAGAATTCTGTCGGCGGTTCGGAAAATGCCCAGCACGGTGTTTTTGATTACGGGGATTTTTACGCTGGTGCCGGGGTCCGGAATCTATTATACATCCTATTATCTGATTATGGATGATTTGGAGCAGTGCGCGGCAAAAGGAATGGAGACCTTTAAGATCGCAGGGGCGATTGTGTTGGGAATTATTTTCGGACTGATGCTGCCCCAGAGCTGGTTTAATCAGTTGGGAAAAGTTTGGAATAGAAAATTATGAATTCTTCTTGAAACAATGTGTATTGTTGATACTCTTGAAAAGATGATAGAAATGATAAGAGATGCATTTATCTTTGCCTGCCTGGATAGCGGCGCTGGCTGAGAAACGCGGAGTCAATTGTTCGCAGGCGCTTCAAGATGGTTTCATGCAGTTGTTTAGTATGAAGTATACGCAATGATGTTGATACGATCAAACCGGGGCTGCCGAGAAATGAAATTTATACACAATACATGGTTGTGTATAAATTTCATTTCTCGGCAGCCCCGGCAATTTGTTTACACGCTATTTCTCACATTTCCAGAAATATGCACTGTAAGGCGGCAGTTCACTTCCGCCCCCGAAATCATGGGGTTTTCCGGTAATCAAATCTTCCGCCATGCCGCACCCTGCATCGAAATGCGCCATATAAGGTTCACTGTCTGCATTGATGGCAACCAGCACCCGCTCACTGTCTGTTTTCCGTTCGAAGATACACTGCTTATTAGTCAGCGCCACAGAGCGGAAATCGCCGTAATTCAAGGCATTGGAGTTCTTTTTTGCAGCCGTCAGACTGGCAATCCAGTCGGTCAGCTCATTCCATTTTGGCGCATCGAAACTGGGGCGCAGGCTTGGATCGCCGTTCTTCTTATCCCCTTCGGCTCCCCATTCGCTGCCGTAATAGACACAGGGAATGCCCGGCATACCAAAAGCCAGCGCATAAATCAGCGGCAGATGGGAAGGATTGCCCAAAATCGTGGCAATTCTGGAAACGTCATGGTTGTCCACAAAGCTTAAGAGATGTTTTCCTTTGTACAATGTCCAGTTTTCCGGTCCGAATTGACGCAGCAGAGAGTGATTAATCTCAAACATATTCATGGAATTGAAACTGGAATGAAGCCCTTTGTAGCATTCGTAATTGGTGACGGAATGCAGCATAGCGTCATTGACAAGCTGGTTGTAATCTCCGTGAAGCATTTCCCCCACCAGGAAAAAGTCTTCTTTCAGGCTGTCGCAGTGGCTGCGCAGTCTCCGGACAAAATCATGATCCAGGCAATATGCAACATCCAGGCGAAGTCCGTCAATGTCCCATTCTTTCACCCAGAGATCGATACTTTCCAGAAGGTATTGGATAACTTCTTCATTTCTGAGATTCAATTTAACCAGATCGTAATTGCCTTCCCATCCTTCATACCACAACCCGTCATTATAGTTGGAATTGCCGTTGAAATCAATGTGGAACCAGTCACGGTATCTGGAATTTTCACGGTTCTGCAACACATCCTGAAATGCGAAGAATCCCCGTCCGGCATGGTTAAACACGCCGTCCAACACAACGCGGATACCGGCCTTATGGAGCGCCGTGCACACATCTTTAAAATCTTCGTTTGTGCCCAGACGTACGTCAATCTTACGGTAGTCTCTGGCATTGTAGCCATGGGTGTCTGATTCAAACAGCGGGGAAAAATAAATGGCGTTCACCCCTAATTTTTCCAGATGGGGAATCCAGTCCTTCACTTTTAAGATCCGGTTTGCGCTGACGCCGTCATTTTCAAAGGGCGCGCCGCAGAATCCCAGGGGATAAATCTGATAAAACACACTTTCGTAAGCCCACATAATATAAGCTCCTTTCTATTTACTGTCTTTTGCCAGTTCCCTTCAGGGCTCACGGCAAAAGGCGGCATATCTCGTAACGAATCAGAATTTTCCAAGTGAAACAAGATATACCCGTGAGCGAAATCATTTGCCGATAGATTTTTCACAGCTTTGAGGAAAAAGCAAATGATTTGGCAAATAAGTATGCTCGTGAGCATAATTCCATTATAAAGAGAAATCAGTTGGATGACAATGGGAAAAATTACAAAATTTTCTTCCGAAACTTCATAAAGTGTTGTCAGGCTTACTGCGCTGCCGGAAATTCGGAGGAAAAAATTGTATTCCAGGGGCTAATACAGTATAATATGCATGGAGAGATCAGAAAAGAGGTATGACAATGGCAAGAAAAAACTTTGTCTGATACAGTGGGCGAGGCATTGCAGCAGATAGAGCGGCAAAACTGCGAAGGGTTTCTGACAGCCGAAGGGATTCCCAAAGAGAATCTACGGAAATATGGATTTGAATTCTGCGGTAAAAAAGTACTGATAGGAGGAACAGAAACATGACAATACAGGATATTCGTTCCTGCGCGCACAATTTTGAAGAGGCTTTGTTTCCGGCAATGGAACTGGAGATTTCCGGAGAAGCGGCTCTGCTGGCAGTTATCTTCCGGGAAGCAAACAGGATTACAGCATGCCTGTTTGCGGAAGATGAGGACGTGGCCGAACTGCAGGAAGAACGTGTAAGAATGGAAAAGAAACGCCGGAGGGGAACCCTTACGCTGCGGGAGGAGAAACTAGCGGAACTGAAAGAAGGAGGAGGCAGCCTGCTGGAGGTTATTCGGGGAATCCGGGTCAATGGAGAGGAGTATGAATTTTCTTCCGGAAGCGGAGGCAGGATGGAGGAGTATAACCTGGAGGGAAGAGGGCTGGTGTATCAATTGATTTATCATGGGGTTTCGTTTGGGTTTCTGGAGGAACGCCCTATGTCCATGGTGCAGTATCTGCTGATGGAACTGGAAGGGGAATACGAGAAGATGCCGTTTTCAGAAGACGATTTGAAAACTCTGGAAATTATCACAGCGCCGCGGCATTATCATATTCCGGTAAAGCAGAAAATAAAAGCGGCAGTGGGAGCGCAGGATGGAAAAATCCGGAAATTTTACTGTGAAAAGCTGCAGAGGCAAATCCAATATTGCATCAACCATATTGAACTTGCAGACACTCTTTCTGAAATGAAAGAAAAATATGATAAAATGAGGGCAGAACAGGCCTCTCGGGAATTGGATTTTACTCAGAAGGATTATGAAATGCTGATGGGTTATCTGCAGGAAATCTGCCCGCCGGGAATGCGGAATCTGCAGATAGAATATGAGTGTGAGGAAGCTTCTCTGGAATTTTATATGAAGAAGCAGTTACAGGAAAAGGTGAAAATCAATACCGGGGCAACCGCTTTCTTTCTGGCAGGCAGATCCGCCAGAAAGGAAGGGATGCATGGAAAAAAGATGAAGGTCTGCTTTATCCAGTACCCGGTGGAAGCGGATATTTCAGAAATCGAGTTAGAATTGCTGAGTGCGTTTGTACAGGAATGATCAGGAGTTCGCTTTTCCCATCTCTCTGGATTTTTCCACACAGGCCCGCTGTGCTTTGATGACAGCGCTGCGCATTCCCTGCTCTTCCAGGACAGCCACAGCCTCAATGGTAGTGCCGCCGGGAGAGCAGACAGCGTCTTTTAATGCGCCGGGATGGGTATTGGTTTCCAGAACCATTTTGGCGGAGCCGAGGACAGCCTGGGCAGCGAATTTGTAAGCCTGGGTTCGGGGCATTCCGTCTGCCACCGCAGCGTCTGCCATGGCTTCGATAAACATGTAAACATAGGCGGGAGAGGAGCCGGAGACGCCCACTACGGCGTCCATCATAGTTTCGGCAATAACTTCGCAGGCGCCGAAACTTTCAAAGATAGTAACTACTTCCGTCAGCTCTTCTTCGCTTACATTTTTGTTGGGACTGAGAGCGCTCATGGCTGCGCCTACCAGAGCCGGGGTGTTGGGCATTGCGCGCACCAGCCGGATTTCTCTGCCGAAGCGGCCTTCAATGGAGGCAATGGATTGGCCTGCGGCAATGGATACCAGAAGGGTGTCACTGCGGATACTGCCTTTGATCTCTGCGATCACATCCGGAAAAAAGTGCGGTTTTACTGCCAGAAATAAGAGATCGGCCATTTCGGCTGTTTTCCGGTTGTTTTCTGTGGTGCGGATGCCGAACCGTTCCTGCAGTAAATGGCGGGCCCCCTCCAGTTTGTCACTGGCAATAATCTGGTCTTTTGCGGCAAGGCCGGATTGGAGGATTCCCCCGATGATGGCGCTGGCCATATTGCCGCCTCCGATAAATCCGATGATTTTATTCATAGTCTGTACCTCCCTGATTTGAAATAATTGCGATCTGATTTCTATATATGAAATGACTGCGATCTGATTTCTATATATGAAATGACTGCGATCTGATTTCTATATATGAAATGACTGCAATCTGATCTCTATGATAACAGCAGAGACAGGATTGCGCAAGGGCATAAAGGGCGCGGGCTGTACTTTATGAAGAATTATAGTTACTGTTCACTCCTGGGCCGTTCGCTATGCTGCACGGTCACAGGCCAATACAGTATTGGAGCCAGAATCCGGCCCCTTGCCGTAAGGCAACTTTAAACAGGACGGATTTGTTACTGTGAGCGCCATAAGCGTGAACAGTAATGAATTATAGTATGAATATGAGAATAATATAAGAAAAACCAGGAGGAAAACCGATGATTTCTTTTGAAAATGATTATAACACAGGGGCGCATCCCAAAATACTGCAGCGTTTATCTGAGACAAATTTTCAGGCGGCCGCCGGATATGGAATGGACCCCTATTGTGAAAGCGCACGGGAAAAGATTAGAGATGCATGCGGCTGCCCGGAGGCCGAAGTGTTTTTTCTGGTGGGAGGCACCCAGACCAATGCAGTTGTGATTTCTTCCATGCTGAAGGGATATGAAGGAGTGGTTGCTGCTGAGACGGGCCATATCAATGTACATGAAGCAGGAGCCATTGAGTGTACCGGCCATAAGGTTCTTGCGCTGCCGGCGCATGCAGGGAAAATAGATCCAGAGGAACTGGAGGGATGTTTGCAGAAATTTTATCAGGATGAATCTTATGAACATATGGCGTTTCCGGGGATGGTGTATGTGTCCCATCCCACTGAATATGGGACGTTATACCGAAAAGAGGAACTGGAAGCCATCGGGAAAATCTGTAAAAAATATCATATGCCGCTGTTTTTGGACGGCGCGCGGCTGGGGTATGGGCTGATGAGTGAAGAAAGCGATATGACGCTGCAGGATATTGCGGCTGTCTGCGATGTATTTTATATCGGAGGCACCAAGGTGGGGGCTTTGTGCGGGGAAGCAGTGGTATTTCCCCACAAAAATGCGCCGAATCATTTTCTCACTGCAGTAAAGCAGCATGGCGCTCTGCTGGCAAAGGGGCGTCTGCTGGGGATACAGTTTGATACCTTGTTTACCGATTGTCTGTACCTGGAGGCGGGCCGTCATGGGATAGAGATGGCAGAGCGCCTGAAAAAGGTTTTAAAGGAGAAGGGATGTTCCTTTTATCTGGAATCTCCCACTAATCAGCAGTTTATCATACTGGAAGACAGTCAGGCGGAAGCACTGAAAAAGCATGTGAGCTTTAGCGTCTGGGAAAAACCGGATGACCATCGTAAGCTAAGAACGATCTTCTGGCAAATGATTTCGCTCACGGGTATATACTCAAGAGCATACTTATTTGCCAAATCATTTGCTTTTTTCCTCAAAGCTAAGAACGATCTTCTGGCAAATCCAGGCGGAGCGCCTGTATGCAAAAAGGGGCTGTGGGAAAATGGTGGATTTCTACAATATATGGTTGTAATTTTCAGTATCACAACCATATATTGTATGCAATTCCATTTCCTCACAGCCCCTTTGTTCCATTCTGCAAGAATTAGAAGTCTGTCAAATCAGCAGCTCTTCTCTCAAGGAAAGCAGTCATGCCTTCTGTCTTATCATGAGTGGAGCAGGTAATGCCGAACAGGTTGGCTTCCATTTCCACTGCATTCTTGATATCCATGTCATATCCATTGTTGATGGCAGCCTTTGCAATAGAAACAGCATAGCTTCCTTTGGAGATAATCTTAGAAGCCATTTTCTTAGCGGTATCCATTAATTCCTCTTTTGCAACAACTTTGTTTACCAGGCCGATTCTGTATGCTTCTGCTGCGTCGATGTTATCGCAGGTGAAGATCAGTTCTTTGGCGCGTCCCATGCCTACCAGGCGAGCAAGTCTCTGTGTTCCGCCAAAGCCCGGGATAATGCCGAGACCTGTTTCCGGCTGAGCAAAAGTAGCGTTTTCAGCAGCAATACGGATGTCGCATGCCATAGCGATTTCGCATCCGCCGCCCAGAGCGAATCCATTTACGGCAGCAATGGTAACCTGACGCATATTCATCAGCTTGAAGAACGGCTCAGCAGCCTTCATGCCGAATGCGCGCGCTTCTGCAGCAGAGAAATTCACCATTTCAGCGATATCAGCGCCGGCTACGAAAGATTTGTAGGGGTTGTCCTTCTTGTCGGGACCGCCGGTTAAAATTACTACTTTAACGTCGTCTCTTGCTTCGATTTCCGTTAATGCAGCGTTCAGTTCGTCCAATGTTTCACTGTTTAAGGCATTCAATGCGCCCGGTCTGCTGATGGTTAAAACTGCAATCTGATCCGCTACGTCTAACTTTAAATTGTTCATGTGTAGAACCCTCCTGAAAAATATGTAATATAATGGTTTCTTAGGAACTGTAAAGAAAAATCCTGCGCGCCTTGCACAGGCCATTTCTTTACAGTTCCCTGGTACTTTAAATATATTACTTTGATAAAAATTTGTCAATAAGGAAAGCGAATTAAACCAAATTTCTGTTGCGGAACTCAGAGGGAGTGCAATGGTATTTCTTTTTAAACCTCCGGTTAAAATAGGAAAGATTGTCAAATCCCGTTTCTCCGGCGATTGCCGCAATGGAATCAGAGGAGGACAAAAGCATCCGCGCCGCCATGGTCAGCCGGTACTCATTCAGATAATCTGTAAAGGAAATTCCCATATTGTTCCGGAAGAATTTCATAAAATGGGATTCACTGAACCCGCAGATTTTGGCAGCGTCAGAAATGGAAATCTTCTCGCAATAACGGATCTCCACATATTTCAGGATTTCTTTCAGCCGATCCAGAGATTTGTTGTTTCTGCGGGGCGGCGGGGCATCCCCGGAAGAGAACAGTGCATAAAAGAATGAAAATAGTTGGCCTTTGATAGCAAGCTGATAGCCGTTGGGGAAGGTTTTGCAGATTTCGTCCATGGCGCCGAGACAGGAAGACAGAGCGGGGTGCAGGGGGGAATCCGGGGAAAAATAATTGGGAAGCAAAAGCTGTCCCTGCATCAGCGGCAGGAGAAATTGCTCGCTGCATGCGTCATTCTGCGCAGGTATGAGCATGGCGGGCTGGAAAATAATATTTTCGTACTCCATGGAACAATCTTCAAACTGTTCAATGGAATGGAGCTGTCCCGGGGGAACGATGACAATATCTCCTCCCCGGACCAAAAAAGGCATCAGATCTACGGTGATCCTGCCCCGTCCCTTTTTAATATAGATCACTTCCATATCATTGTGCCAGTGAAAGGGCACTACGGAAAAGTCCAGAGGAATGCTGCAGAGATAGATATTAAAGGGAAAACTGTCCTGTCCGTGGGATTTCAGTTCCTGTGTGTTTTCATATTCTAAAATATTCATAGCTGTATCCTTTTTCATTATTTGATAGTATTGTACTATATTTTGCCATCATACTGCAAGAAAAATCGGAATAAAGAGGGTATACTATAGCTGTAAAACATCAAGGAAACATATGGAAGACTTGGAATAAGCGGCAGAAAATTGGGAAAGATTAGGATAAACGGGCTTTCGAATGGGAGAGGAAGCGGCCTATGGCCGTGACAGGCGTTCGGAGCATATAGTTTTAGAATCAGGAGGAGATAACATGAGCGTCAATGTAAGAGAATTGCTGGAACAGAAATGCTGCAATAATATTGCAGCCTGCACCGATGAACAGATTTACTACGGACTTTTGGGAATTGTAAAAGATCTGGCCAAAGCAAAAGAAAGCAACGAAGGAAAGAAGAAAGTTTACTATATTTCGGCAGAGTTTTTGATTGGAAAGCTGCTTTCCAACAATCTGATTAACCTGGGGATTTATGATGAAGTGGCAGAGATGTTAAAGCAGTACGGCAAGGACATCAACCTGATTGAACAGGTGGAGCCGGAACCGTCTCTTGGAAACGGCGGTTTGGGACGTCTGGCTGCATGTTTTTTGGATTCCATGGCTACATTGGGAATGAACGGAGACGGAATCGGATTAAATTACCATTTCGGCCTGTTTCTGCAGACTTTTGAGAATCGGCTTCAGAAAGAAAATAAGAATCCCTGGCTGCAGCCGGAGAGCTGGCTGACCAGAACAGATGTCGTATATCCCATTCAGTTCGGCGGTTTCACCGTTTGGTCCAGAATGTATGATCTGGATGTGACGGGATTTGAGAACAGAACCAATAAGCTTCATTTATTTGATATCGAAACCGTAGACGAAGGTCTGGTGGGAGACGGAATCAATTTTAATAAAGGGGATATTATGAAGAACCTGACTCTGTTCTTATACCCGGACGATTCCGACGACGCAGGACGGCTGCTGCGTGTGTATCAGCAGTATTTCATGGTGAGCAATGCGGCAAGGCTGATTCTGGCAGAATGTGAGGCAAAGGGCTGTAAATTGTACGATCTGCCGGATTATGCGGCAATCCAGATTAATGACACCCATCCCAGCATGGTGATTCCGGAACTGATCCGCCTGCTGATGGAACGGGGAATCCGAATGAGCGACGCCATTGACATCGTATCCAAAACATGCGCATACACCAACCATACGATTCTGGCAGAGGCGCTGGAAAAATGGCCCATGGATTATCTGAACCAGGTTGTTCCCCAGTTAATGCCCATCATCCGCGAGCTGGATACCATCGTAAAAGATAAATTTGAGGACAAATCCGTAGCGATTATTGACGATGCCAACCGTGTACATATGGCTCATATGGACATTCACTACGGTTACAGCGTCAATGGCGTGGCATATCTGCACACAGAGATTTTGAAGAAAAATGAACTGAATAATTTTTATAAGATTTATCCGGAGAAGTTCAATAATAAGACCAACGGAATTACTTTCCGCCGCTGGCTGATGCACTGCAACAAAGGACTGAGCCATTATCTGGACGAGATAATCGGAACAGGCTGGCATAAGAATGCGGATGAGCTGGAGAAGCTTCTGGCATTTGCAGATAACAAGGCAGTATTGGAACAATTATTGAATATTAAACATGAGAACAAGAAGAATCTGGCTGCGTACCTGAAAGAGTATCAGGGATTGGAAATTGATGAAAATTCCATTTTCGATATTCAGATCAAGCGGCTTCATGAGTACAAACGCCAGCAAATGAATGCGCTGTATGTGATTCACAAATATCTGGAAATTAAAAAAGGCATAAAGCCTGCTACGCCCATCACTGTTATCTTCGGTGCAAAGGCGGCGCCGGCATATGTAATCGCAAAGGATATTATTCATTTGATTTTATGTCTCCAGGAGCTGACGAACAGCGATCCTGAGGTAAGCCCTTATCTGAAGGTTGTTATGGTGGAAAATTATAATGTGACCAATGCGGAAAAGCTGATTCCCGCCTGCGATATTTCCGAGCAGATTTCCCTGGCGTCCAAGGAGGCCTCCGGAACCGGAAATATGAAGTTTATGTTAAACGGCGCAGTGACTTTGGGAACCATGGACGGCGCCAATGTGGAAATTGCAGATCTGGTTGGCAAAGACAATATCTATATCTTCGGCGAAAGTTCCGACACAGTCATTGAGCATTATGAGAAAGCAGATTATGTTCCGCGGAAATTTTATGAAGAAAATGAAGATATTAAGGAAGCGATGGACTTTATTGTCGGCGAAGAGATGATGAAGGTGGGACACAGAGAACATCTGGAGCGTCTGTATCATGAACTGCTGAACAAAGACTGGTTTATGACGTTGCTGGATTATGAAGATTATGCGGCTAAGAAAGAAGAAATGTACAAGGATTATGAAGACAGAACCGCATGGGCCAAGAAGATGCTTGTGAACACAGCTAAGGCAGGATTTTTCTCCTCTGACCGAACCATTGCAGAATATAACAAAGATATCTGGAAATTGAATTAGAGAAAATGAAATATAAACAGATCACACAGGGGCGTTTCTTAGAACGCCCCAACCGCTTTATCGCAATGGCGGAAATCAATGGAAAGATTGAAAAATGCCATGTAAAAAATACCGGGAGATGCCGGGAACTTTTGATACCGGGAACCCAGATCTGGCTGGAGGGAAGTTCTAATCCCAACCGGAAAACCGCTTATGATTTGGTGGCTGTCAGTAAGCAGGGGCAGATAATTAATATGGATTCCCAGGCGCCGAATCAGGCGGTGCGGGAATGGTTAGAGCAGGAAATTGTCTCTGCCAAACGGCCCAATCATCAGTCTGCAGGAAATTCCGGAGCCAAAGGGCCGGGTGCGGCTTGTCCGATTTCCGATATTGTCTGCGTCAGGCCGGAATATAAGTACGGGGATTCCAGGATTGATTTTTATGGAGAAGCGGGAAGGAACGGTGAACGGAAATTCCTGATGGAAGTAAAGGGAGTGACTCTGGAAGAAGACGGAATTGCCCGTTTTCCGGATGCGCCTACAGAGCGGGGCATTAAGCATATGCTGGAACTGGAAAAAGCAGTGCGAGAAGGCTATGAAGCATGGATTTTGTTTGTGATTCAGATGAAGGGAATCCGGCGGTTTGAGCCAAACGACCGCACGCATCCCCAGTTTGGGGAAACGCTGCGCCGGGTGCGGCAGGCAGGGGTGGGGATTTTGGCTTATGACTGTCTGGTGACGGCTGATGAGATAAAACTGGATCAGCCGGTGGAAATAAAATTAGACTATTGCTCTGCCTGCTTCGCACCATTGCGGCGTTAAAATGTCCAGTCGATGGAACCAAAACGCCGCCGAAATTTTGCCTTTCACTGGCACGAATCATGCAAAGCACAAGTCTAATCCATTTGCGTAAATCCGTTACTCTTCTTCTTCGGAGGGCTCTGGAAGCCGGATAAAAATCTTATGGATACGGTTCTTCTCCATATCTTCTACCCGAAAATAAATATTTTCCGGCGTGGTAATGGATTCGCCCACGGTAGGCAGGTGATCCAGCAGTCCAATCAGATAGCCTCCGATGGAATCATAGTCTTCCGAAACCAGATCCAGATTCAGCCTGTCATGAAGAACATTGAGATTGGTAGAACCCTGCACCATATATTCCAACTCGCTGATTTTCTGAATGGGATCTTCTTCATCCATATCATATTCATCACGGATTTCCCCTACAATTTCCTCTAACAGGTCTTCTAACGTGATTAAACCGGCGGTTGCGCCGTATTCGTCCAGTACAATTGCGATGTTGATGGATGATTTCCGCATTTCCAGAAGAAGCTCAGAGGTATTCTTGTGTTCATAAGTGTAATAAGGCTTGCGGAGGATATTGCGGATGGAAAACTGATTTTTGTCTTCATACAGCAATAAATCCTTCATATTGATAATGCCCACCACATTGTCTGTGGAATCTTCATATACAGGAAGGCGGGTGAACTTATCCTCCCGAAAAATTTCCAGCAGTTCATAATAGGTGCTGTTAATGTCAGCAAAAGTCATATCAATTCTGGGAACCATGATTTCTCTGGCCTGCGCGTCGCCGAAATCAAATACATTATTAATCATTTCCCGTTCTTCTGTTTCAATGACCCCTTCTTCGTGGCTCACATCCACAATGGTGCGCAGTTCGTCTTCCGTTATGGCGCTCTGGGCGCCGGAAGCGTCCACACGCAGCAGTATCAGAAAGCCGAGAGCCAGTTTATTGATAATGAAAATAGCGGGAGTCAGTAATTTCATCAGCCAGCCGATGGTTCCTGCATAAGCCAGCGAGATTTTGTCAGCATGAATGGTGGCAAAAGTTTTGGGTGAAATCTCACCGAAAATAAGCACCAGCAGCGTTAAGATTCCGGTTGCAATTCCGGCTCCTGCATTTCCAAAAATCTTTGTAGCCAAAGTTGTAGCAAGAGAGGCTGATGACAAATTCACAATATTGTTTCCAATCAGGATGGCGCTGAGCATTTTACCGGAGTCGTCGGTAATCTCCAGAACCTTTTTGGCCCGTTTATTGCCCTCCTCCGCCATGCTTCTCAAGCGGATTTTGTTAGAAGTTGTCAAAGCAGTCTCTGCGGAAGAAAAAAATGCAGATAACATGAGTAAAATAATAATAATAATTAATTGTATGACGTCACCTGAGTCCAAGTACATCTCTCCTTTCACTTCCTTAATATAACGGAAACAGGAGGAATTTGCAAGAAGTTCCAGGAAGTTTAGGGAAATTTTAGAAAAAACAGTTGTAATAGTTCCGGGAAAAGCGGAATAAAATGACAGTGAAAGGGACATCCACAGGAGGGAGGAAAAGGGATGGAAAAGAAATTGCGGAGAATGCCCGCGCCCGGCAAAAACCAGGGGGAAGGAAAAACGGCAGTTTCCCTGTTATCCATATTGAAAATTTTACTCGCCATGTATATGGTAACGGGGATTATGCTGCTGATTCTGTCTGCCATGCTTTATAAGATGCAGCTCAGTGAAAGCGTTGTCTCCATAGGGATAGTGCTGATTTATGTGATATCCGGGCTTTTGGGAGGCTTTTTAAGCGGAAAAGTGATGAAGCGGAAGCGTTTTATCTGGGGAATGGCAATGGGCGCATGTTATTTCCTGATTCTGGCATTGGGTTCTATTGTATTCCAGAAGGGAATCAATATGGAAATGTCCAGATTTGTAACCACGCTGGTTCTGTGCACGGCGTCGGGGATGATCGGCGGAATGGCAAGCTGAAAACAGATTCTGATAAGTCCGAAGAATACGGCGCAAGAGCATTTTTCAAACATGCTCTTAGCATGATACATAGCATAAACAGTTGAAATGCAGTTTTGCATGGCAAGGGATGGTTTATATTTCGATATGCAAATATTACTCCGGCGGTTAAATATCGCAGAAATTTAGACAAGTAAAAACTGCGATATTTATACCCATGAGCGAAATGATTTGCCAACAAGTTTTCGCTGTTTCAAGAAAACAACCAAATCATTTGGCAAATAAGTATGCTCTTGAGTATAACCGCCGGAGTAATATATACTGCACGGCAAAAAGATTTGCCGTACAGGGCTGAATTTTGTTTTATTAATATTTTTTTAAGAAATTTCTTGAGTTTTCTTTTTGAAATCACTATTATAATGTCTGTATCCTGAAACATGACGCAGCAAGGTTTTTATAAATGACAAGGAGAAAAGGACATGGAACAGCAAACCATTTTGGTGGTAGATGACAACAAAGAGATTGTGTTTTCTCTGGGAAAACTCTTAGAATATGAAGGATACCGGATATTGAAAGCTTATGACGGGCTGGAGGCGTTGGAAATCTTAAGAGAGAATCCGGTGGATTTGATTCTGCTGGATGTAATGATGCCCAGGCTGAACGGATTGTCAGCGTTGATGAAGATACGGGAAACCAACAAAATTCCGGTGATTATCCTGTCAGCCAAGACAGAGGAAAGCGACAAGGTTTCCGGTCTTGTGATGGGAGCGGATGATTACATCGCCAAGCCTTACAACCCGGCGGAGCTGACGGCACGGGTTGCGGCGCAGCTCAGGCGGTATCATACCTGGGGAGGCAGCGCGCCCAAGGTTCAGGATGACATGATTGTCAACGGCAGCCTGGTTCTGGACAAGAAAAGCAAGAAAGCCATTGTGGATGGTGCGGAGGTGAAGCTGACGGCCACCGAATATAAGATTCTGGAACTTTTGATGGAGCATCCGGGCCAGGTGTTTTCCGCAGAAAAGATTTACGAAAAAGTCTGGAAAGAGACGGCAACTTACACGGTAGAAAATACGGTGATGGTGCATATCCGCCATATTCGGGAAAAGCTGGAGATAGACACAAAAAATCCAAAGTATGTAAAGGTGGTGTGGGGCATTGGCTATAAAATGGAAAAATTCTAAAGCGGGAAACAAAGTCCGGCAATGGCTGAAAAAAATTATAAAAAGAAATGAAATCTGGCTGGTTCCCGGAACAGCAGGCTGCATCCTGGGATTTATGATGCTGTCGGATATTATTTCCTACCGGTATACGCCCACCAGATACAATATTCAGGAAGGTTTCCTGATGAACCTCTGCTTTGCTGCAGGCTTTGCAGGTTTTTTAAAATTTATTTTGATTTATGAAAATCGGAATTGGGACATCCAGTCAAAGAATTTTTTCCGGGAATGGGAGCGGAAACAGCGAAAATGGCAGTTGACGCTGGGCGTGATTGCCGGCGCTGCTTTGATTGCGGCCATTGTAAATTTCAGTTTCAGATTGAAGGACACCTGGATGTACGGCAACTTAAGCGGGGCATATATTCCGCTGGGAACTGTGGGCATTCAGTGGGTTGTCTGCAATTTAACTCTGGATTCCTATATGAAGGCGCAGTTAAAGCGTCATATGGAGAATCTGGAGATGATCAATCAAAGAAGCTTAGAGGCTGCTTTGCGCAGCGAGCAGATGAAAGTGGATTTGATTTCAAATGTGTCTCATGATTTAAAGACGCCTCTCACTTCTATGGTAGGTTATCTGGAATTGATGAAAAAAGAGGAATTAAGCGACGTATTGTCTGATTATATCGAAGTGCTTTCCCGAAAGGCCCAGAAATTAAAAGAAATGATAGACAGTCTCTTTGATCTGGCGAAGACCAGCAGCGGAAATGTGGAACTGAAAATGGAATCCATGGAACTGAACCGGCTGATTGAGCAGGTAAAGGCCGATATGGAAGACCGGATTGCAGAAAGCGGACGGGAATTTGTGGTGATGCTCACAAAAGAACCCACGGATTTTACGGCAGACAGCGGCTATATGTACCGGATTTGCCAGAATTTACTGGAAAATGCATTGAAATATTCCCAGGAGCATACGAGAATTTTCCTGAAAACATCAGTAACAGAAGAAGGGACAAAGGTGCGCTTTGAGCTCACTAACACTGCAGGGTATCCCATGGAATTTACCAAAGAACAGATTATGGAGCGTTTTGCCAGAGGCGATGAATCCAGAACCACAGAAGGCAACGGACTGGGACTTGCCATCGTAAGCACCTATACAGCGGCATTGGGCGGGCAGTTCGACATATCCATCGACTGCGATCAGTTCCGGGCAACCGTGGAATTTTTGAAATAATGCTTTTCATTTGAGAAAAATTGTGATATACTTTGACATGATTAAATCAGAAAGGAAGTATTTCAAAATGAAACATGTAAAGACATTAAATACAAAAAGATTACAGAACACAGTGAAAAAAGGCGGCTGCGGAGAATGCCAGACTTCCTGCCAGTCTGCATGCAAGACAAGCTGCACCGTAGGGAACCAGAGTTGTGAGAACAAATAAAGAGTGTTTGAAAAGCATAAGAATGAAACCGGACCGTTCGCATCAAACGAGCGGTCATTTGTGCGTTTTGCATGAGGAAGGGCGGAAGGAACACAAAAGGATGGAAAGCGAGGAAACCGGCAGTGGTTCACCAGTATAAAAATAACGGGTACAACATTGTTTTGGATGTAAACAGCGGAGCTATACATATTGTGGATGATGTGACTTATGATGTGATTCCCCTGTTTGAGAAAAAGACTGAAAAAGAGGAAATCGTCTCCCTTCTGAAACAGAAGTATCCGAAACAGGAGATTGAGGAAAGCTATGAAGAGGTGAAAACTCTGGCAGACGCTCAGCAGCTTTTCACCAGTGATGAATATGAAAATTACATGGAGCAGTTTAAGGACAGGCCCACAGTGGTAAAAGCATTGTGTCTGCATATTGCCCATGACTGCAATCTGGCCTGCCGTTACTGCTTTGCCGAAGAAGGGGAATATCACGGAAGAAGAGCCATGATGTCTTTTGAAGTGGGGAAGGCGGCGCTGGATTTTTTGATTGCATCGTCGGGAAACCGGCGGAATCTGGAAGTGGATTTCTTCGGCGGAGAGCCGTTAATGAACTTTGATGTGGTAAAGAAGCTGGTTGCATACGGAAGGGAGCAGGAGAAGATTCACAATAAGAATTTCCGGTTTACCCTGACAACCAACGGCGTACTGCTGAATGATGAGATTATGGAATTTGCCAATCAGGAAATGGCAAATGTAGTGTTAAGCATTGATGGAAGAAAAGAAGTCAATGACAGAATGCGTCCTTTCCGCAAAGGCGCAGGCAGTTATGATTTGATTGTGCCGAAGTTTCAGAAGTTTGCTGAGAGCAGAAATCAGGAAAAGTATTATGTGCGGGGAACTTTTACCCACAACAATCTGGATTTTTCCCGGGATGTGCTGCATCTGGCGGATTTGGGTTTTCAGCAGATTTCCGTGGAGCCTGTGGTGGCGCCGCCTTCTGAAGAATACGCACTGAAGAAGGAAGATCTGCCTCAGCTGTTTGAAGAATATGACAGGCTGGCGGCAGAGATGATCTGCCGGCACAGAGAAGGGCGTGATTTTAATTTCTTTCATTTTATGATAGATTTGGAGGGCGGTCCCTGTGTGGCAAAGCGGCTTTCCGGCTGTGGTTCCGGAACAGAATATCTGGCTGTCACTCCCTGGGGGGATTTGTATCCCTGTCATCAGTTTGTGGGAAATGAAGAATTTCTTATGGGAAATGTTCTTGAAGGCGTGAAAAATACAGAACTGCAGAATGAATTTAAACATTGCAACGTATATGCGAAAGAAAACTGCAGGAACTGTTTTGCAAAATTCTACTGCAGCGGCGGCTGCGCAGCCAATTCCCATCATTTTCACGGAAGCATTACGGATACTTATGAAATTGGCTGTGAGCTTCAGAAAAAGCGGATAGAATGCGCCATTATGATAAAAGCTGCATTGGCAGAAGAGGCAGAAGACTGACTGCCTGGGCATAATAGCAGAACATGTGCCGGCCCCGGGCAGACAGAGCAGGTCCGGCAGGCAGGAGAATAAAGTAAGAGAGGAAGAGATCATGAAGAAAAGTAAAGCTACGGGGATTTTGGCCCTGATTCTGGCAATCATGGTAGGTATGACCTGGTATGCAGGAACCATTATCTCAACGGTTGGCGTAGGAGAGAACCGTAATATTAAGCTGGGACTTGACCTTGCAGGCGGTGTCAGCATCACTTACAGGGCGGTGGACGAGAATCCCTCGGCAGAGGACATGAAAGATACCGTATACAAGCTGCAGAAGCGTGTGGAAGTGTACAGTACAGAGTCTACCGTATATCAGGAAGGAAATGACAGAATTAATATTGAAATTCCAGGCGTTTCCGATGCAAATGCCATATTAGAGGAACTGGGCAAGCCGGGTTCCCTGGAATTCCAGAACGAAGCCGGGGAAACACTGGTGTCGGGAACCGATATCCAGAATGCCCAGGGCGGCACTTACACAGATAATATGGGAAACCGCCAGTATGTGGTAGATCTGACCCTGACAGATGAAGGGGCGGAGAAATTTGCCAAAGCAACGGCAGACAATGTGGGCAAAACAATGCCTATTGTATATGACGGCCAGACCATCAGCGAACCGGGGGTGGATGAAGCCATCACCGGCGGAAAAGCGCAGATTACCCATATGGAAAGTTTTGAGGCGGCAGAAGAGCTGGCTTCCATCATCCGTATCGGTTCCCTGTCTCTGGAGTTAGAGGAACTCCACTCCAAGGTAGTTGGGGCTCAGCTGGGAGAGGAAGCGATTTCCACCAGTTTGAAGGCGGCTCTCATCGGCCTGATTCTGGTTATGCTGTTTATGATAGTGATGTACCGTGTGCCTGGATTTACCGCCAGCCTTGCCCTTGTGCTTTATTCTGCTCTGACGGTATGGGCGCTGTGGATTTTTGATATTACGCTGACCCTGCCGGGTATTGCAGGCATTATCCTGTCCATCGGTATGGCGGTGGATGCAAATGTCATTATTTTTGCCCGTATCCGGGAAGAAATCGGTGCAGGAAAGACCGTAAGCACAGCCATTAAGCTTGGATATGAAAAAGCCCTTTCCGCTATTGTGGACGGCAATATCACCACATTGATTGCGGCAGTCGTGCTGGGCACCCGTGGTTCCGGTTCTGTCAAAGGCTTTGCCTATACATTGGGAATCGGTATTGTATTATCTATGTTTACCGCATTGGTAGTGACACGCTGGCTGATGAAATGCTTCTATGCACTGGGTGTGCAGGACGCTAAATTTTACGGTTCCACAACGGAGCGCAATACCATCCATTTTCTGGGAAAACGCATGATATTTTTTGCTGTCTCAGGGCTGCTGATTCTGGCGGGAGCTGTAGGAATGGGAATCAATAAGTCAAAAGACGGAAATATTCTCAATTACAGTCTGGACTTTGTAGGCGGAACTTCCACCACAGTGACTTTTAACGAAGATTATTCCATCAATGAAATTGATGAGAACATTGTTCCGGTTGTAGAAGATGTGACAGGCGATCCCAATGTCCAGACCCAGAAGATTGAGGGAACCAATCAGGTGGTAATTAAGACGCGTTCTCTGGAACTGGCGGAACGTGAATCTTTGAATCAGGCATTGATTGATAAGTTCGGCGTCAGCGAAGACGGAATCACTGCTGAGAATATCAGTTCCACAGTAAGTAATGAGATGAAATCAGACGCAATCTGGGCGGTGGTAATTGCTACCATCTGTATGCTGATATATATCTGGTTCCGATTTAAGGATATCCGGTTTGCAGGCAGCGCGGTCATTGCCCTTCTGCATGACGTGCTGGTGGTGCTTGCCTTCTATGCAGTGGCAAGGATTTCCGTGGGAAATACCTTTATTGCATGTATGCTGACCATTGTGGGTTACTCCATCAATGCCACCATCGTTATCTTTGACCGAATCCGCGAGAATCTGGGAGGAAGCAAGAAGAAAGATCCGGAGGCTCTGATGGAAATTGCTGACCGGAGTATTACGCAGACCTTGTCCAGAAGCATCAATACTTCACTGACCACCTTTATTATGGTTTTTGTGCTGTTCATTCTGGGCGTCAGCTCCATTCGGGAATTTGCCCTTCCGTTAATGGCAGGAATTATCTGCGGCGGTTACTCTTCGGTATGCATTACCGGTGCGCTGTGGTATGAATTTAAAGTGAAATTTGCAAAGAAATAAAGGACAGCATGTTCTCTGTACGGCTGGATGTCTGTACAGAGAACCCCTGTAAATTAGGAAAAGGCTGACAGGCCGAAAAAGGAAGCTGCCGGGAAATCAAATTTGCCTGCCGCATAGAGCGGGGGAAATTATTTCCCGGCAGCTTTTTCTATATATTACTCCGGCGGTTAAATATCGCATTCGGGAGCTTCCCTGGGGAATCAAATTCTCCTCCTGCCGTTTAATCAGGGCAATCAGCAGATTTTCCGGAAGTTCCAGTTCTGCAATGTTTCATGAATTTTTCAGCGGAAAAAAGAGAAACCGGAAACTTCCGGCTCCTCTTCTTTGAGTTTTTTATGAGTGTATTCTCTCAGGCAGCAAAGATATCGGCTGCATACATGGCCTGAGAAGATATCTGGCAGATTATGATTCCGTTTCTGTATCTGTTTCGGCTTTCTTTACGCCTGCCCAGTCGTCGAATTTGTCCATAACGGCCTTGTAAGTTCTCTGTGAAATATCCGGTAATTTGGAACCCCATGCGCCGGTAGCGGCTTTGAAGCCTTTCTCAAAAGCTGCACGCATTTCCTCTGCTTTGGAAGAGTCTCCGCCGGTCAAAGCCTTAGCAAATTCAAGGATACGATCGGAAGTCTGTTCTACGCCCCAGTATCCGTCCTCAGCGATATCAGCCTGCGCCTGTGCTTTCACATCAGCGCTTACGGTAAACTTACCGCTGGCAAGGAATTTCCACATATCGTCAGCCTGGCCGATTTTCGTGCCCTGGCTGGTCATCATCTTCTCTACCAGGCTTCTCATCTGGGAAGTTCTGGCTTCTGCATCTTTCTTCAGACGGGCTACAATCTCATCCTTGGAATAGATGCCCTTAGTAGAAGAACTGGAAGATGTGCCCTTTTCGTATACAACGCCTTTGTCGCTGGCGGTGTTCTTGGAAGTATCTGTTTTCTCAGCAGTCTGTGCATTCTGCTGAACGGATGTGCTGTTATAAACTGCAGTACTGGTATTTACATTATTTACACTGTTTATGCTCATAGTATTGTCCCTCCTTGGCAAAAATTGATTTGGTTGTCCGTAACCTGATGGTATCGTTACTCCTATCAGTTATATCGGAAGCTGCAGGAAATAATTAACACTTTTTTTGTATTTTCTTAGCAGGAAGTTCGCTGCTTTTCACGGACTGTGCATCCTGCTGCGCAGTATTGGGGCTCATAAGCGAAGGCATCCGGCACGGCGCCTATCGCTGAGTGAAAGCTGTTTTTAGAGCGCTGTCATGTGATAAGCGAAGGCATCCGGCGCAATGTTTATCCGGCATTCTGCACCTGGCGGATTAAATCATAGTTGCTGTCTTTGGCTTCCACAAAACCGGTTACCGGAGTGGTAATGCCGGAGAAATCTTTGAAATTCACAAAGGCGTTCTGAATCTGTCGGACCCGTTCCGGATCCATATTCCGGCTGAAAGCAATGGCGTCTTTCTGAATATTGCCGGTGGTGGAAATAATCTGAATGTCTGACATATCCGTTCCGGCGTTTCTGGCCTTGTCATATGCCTCATTGTAAGTGGCGCCTGCCTCAAATTCACCGTTTAGGACGCCCTGAATTACCTGATCGTGGCTGCCGGCAAAAGTGACGTTTAAGAAGATGGATTCCGGATCAAGGCCGGCTTCTTTGATGCTGTGTTTTGCATACAGGTAGCCGGAAGCGCTGTTCTTGTCCACATAGGCGAAGGTTCTGCCGGGCAGATCCTTTAAGGTTTCGATTCCGGAATCTTTTCTGGTGATAATATATCCATTGTAGTAGTCCCTGCCATTGATCAGCGGAGTGGCTACCGGAATCAGCGGAGTCATTTCTGCCGCAGTAATATAAGCAAAGGGAGAGAACCAGCCGCCGTCCATGTTGCCTCTTTGGATCTGTTCGCCCAGAGCATTGTAATCTTTTACAATAATAATTTTTACTTTCAGGCCCAGGCTGTCGAAAATACGGGCCAGTACCGGCTGATACATATTTTTAATATCACTGGGGGAGGTAAAGGGGTTGATGCCGATTACAATATCATTCTCGCCTCTGACGGCGCACATGCTGTACTGAAGCTTTTCGCACATGGAGCTGATGCTGTCGCAGCAGGAAAACAGGGTGTCGGTTTTCTTCTGATGCTGGGCAATCATTTCAATAGAATCTTCAGTCTGGCTGGCGGAAGTGGAGATAGTGCTGGCCAAAAGACCCAAAGCCTCCGTTGCATCGGAAGATACGTCAACATTTGTCTGAGAAAGGGCAGTGAGATTCCCCATGTTTTTCTTGATGTCAGTAAGGGACTCGTAGGTTCCCGTCAGGATATTTACCGTGCTTTCTACAAATCCGCTGAGTTTTTCAATGGATTCTTCCGAATGTTTGGCGGATGCATGGCTGCTGTGAATATTTTCTTCTAATTCTTTTACAATATCTTCGATCTCATTGATAAAAGAATCTGTCTCATCTGAAAGCTTTCCCACTTCACCGGCCACAATGGCAAATGCTTTGCCTGCTTCACCGGCATGTGCGGCAGTAATGGAGGCGTTCAGCGACAGCAGCGTGGTTTCTTCGGAAATGTTCTTGATATATTCTACAATCTTGTGGATGCTCTGGGATGATTCCAGCAGTTTCAGGTTCGTCTCCTGGGTGATCCGCAGAGTTTCTGTCAGATCATGGAGCATGTGATAGGTTTCTTTGATGGTATCATTTTTCCCGGTAATATGATTCAGCACAGTATCAGCTTTTTCTTCCACCAACCGGATATGTTCATTCATTGTCTCGCTGTTGCTGTTGGCCTGCTGGATTTTTTCTTCTACGAAAGCGGCCTGCTCCAGATTCTCGGCAGAGGAATTTGCAATCATCTGATTGTGGTTTACCAGGGTGGAAAAGGCTTCTTTATTCTGTTTGGCAATCCAGAGAAGATGCTCGGTGTCAAAGCCGAGAGTTTCCATCATGTCGCTGATTTCTGAAAGGATCTGCTGGCGTTCTCCCGCAAGGCGTGAATTTTTTTCAGACGCAGGGGGATCTGCTGCTGTACGGTTTGATTTCGGCAAAAATTTTTTAAACATAGGATTCTTTCCTTTCATCAGTGGTATGGAAAAGTTGATATATCAAGCTCAGTATAGCAGGAAGGGGGATTCGGTGCAAGACAACATATGGTAAAAAGTGTCAAAATGCGCCTGGAATATTGACTTTTTTTGGAAAAAATGGTTAACTATTAGAAAAAATGTATACAAAATACAGGAGAAATAATATGTTGGAATTAAGGTTAAAGGCCCTTGCGAAAATAAATCTGGGACTGGATGTCCTAAGGCGCAGGGAAGATGGTTATCATGAAGTGCGGATGGTTATGCAGACCGTAGGGCTCTATGACAGAATCATTTTGAAAAAGACCAGGAAGCCTGGAATCCGGGTAAAGACGAACTTGTATTATCTTCCGGAGAATGAGAATAATCTGGTGTATCAGGCTGCAAAACTTCTGATGGACGAGTTTGGAATTAAAAACGGCGTATTTATTGATCTGCAGAAATTTATCCCGGTGGCGGCAGGCATGGCAGGAGGCAGCTCCGATGCAGCTGCGGTATTATTTGGAATGAACCGGATGTTTTCTTTAAGGCTTTCCAAAGAAGAGCTGATGCAGCGGGGGGTAACGATTGGAGCAGACGTGCCTTACTGCATTATGCGGGGAACGGCATTGGCAGAAGGGATCGGAGAGCAGCTGTCGCCGCTGCAGCCTATGCCCAGGTGTAAGGTATTGATTGCCAAGCCTCCCATCAGCGTATCAACGAAATTTGTATATGAAAATCTGAAACTGGATGAAGACACCCTGCATCCCGATATTGACGGCTTGATTGAACGGATCAATGCAGGGGATTTGAGAGGCGCGGCGGCGCATATGGGCAATGTGCTGGAGAGCGTGACCATTCCCAATTATCCGGTGATTGCCCAGATCAGAGAGGAGATGATAAAAGGAGGTGCACTGAATGCCATGATGAGCGGAAGCGGCCCCACAGTATTTGGACTGTTTGAAGAGGAAGGGCTGGCCCAACAGGCATATCAGAAGCTGCGCAGAGGAGATTTGGCGAAACAGGTATATTTGACGGACATTTATAATAACGCGGGAAAAGAGAGGATGAATCATAAAAAGCGAGGTAGAACATGACGGACAAGCTGGTATTAAATACGAATGCATACCTTCCGCTGCGGGACGTTGTATTCCATACCCTGCGGGAAGCGATTTTAAAAGGGGAACTGAAGCCGGGAGAACGCCTGATGGAGCTGCAGCTTGCATCGAAGCTGGGAGTAAGCCGCACCCCTATCCGTGAGGCCATCCGCATGCTGGAATTGGAAGGACTGGCGGTGACTAAGCCCAGAAAAGGGGCGGAGGTTGCCAGGATGACGGAAAAAGATATGGAGGATGTGCTTAAGATACGCAAGGCGCTGGATGAACTGGCAGTGGGGCTGGCCTGCGACAATATAACGGAAGAAGAGCTGAAACAGCTGTATGTGGCGCTGAAGAATTTTGAAGAAAGCGCCAGAAGCGGCGATGTGAAGCAGATCGCCCAGGCCGATGTGGAATTTCATGATTCCATCTATCAGTCGGCGGATAATCCGAAGCTGGTAACCATGCTGAATAACCTGCGGGAGCAGATGTACCGTTACCGGGTGGAATATCTGAAAAACGAGAGCATTTATCCAAGGCTCATTGAGGAGCATCAGGGGATTTATGACGGACTGAAACGCAAGGATAAGGAAGCGGTGGTGGAGATTGTGAGCCATCATGTGGAAAATCAGGAGATTGTGGTAAAAAATATCATCCAGGAACAGGAATAATAGGACAGGCTCCTGCAGAAAATATGATTCAGAAAGGGCTGTCTGTGAAAAATATGCTTCAGGAACAGGAATAATAGGACAGGCCCCTGCAGAAAATATGATTTAGAAAGGGCTGTCTGTGAAAAATATGGTTCAGGAACAGGAATAAAAAGGAAAATTCGGGAAAAGATAATAATAAATGCAAGAAAAGGATAGGCAAAGATTGCTTATCCTTTTTTCGCGGAGATCTTAGACAGAAAATCCGGCCGTATGGAAAGGGGAAAATAATGGCAGTTCAAATTACTTCAGATTTGCAGGAAAATATCAGTCAGTTTGAAGAACTGTTTTCTGATTGCGCAGATATAAAAAAGAGAAAAGTGAAGGTAGGACAGAATTTAGAAAAGGAGTGCTACATTGCTTATATTGAAGTGGCGGTCAGCAGTACGGAATGGAAGGATTCGGCAGTGGGCAAAATCTTAAAGACCCTGCGGGAACTGCCGGAGGATGAGCTGGCGCATTATGTGGAGCAGAATGTGGAGGATATATCAGATTCCCAGCCTTTTGCCACCATAGAAGATGCAGCCCAGGGAATGCTCACCGGAGATGTGCTCTTCTTCCTGGATGGATATGACAAGGCTCTTAAGATTCCCGATAAAGGCTATCCGGGCCGGGGCGTGTATGAGACAGAATCGGAGAAGGTGATCCGGGGATCCAATGAAGGCTTTTCAGAGTCCATTAAGTTGAATACCGCTTTAATCCGCAAAAGGCTCCGCAGCCCCCATGTAAAAGTGAAGGAAAGCTTTGCCGGAAAACGAACCCATACCAATGTGGATCTGGTTTATATGAAAGATTTGATTCATCCGGGGATGTTGGAAGAGATTGAGAAGCGTCTGGGAGAATTTGAAATTGACGGCGCATTGGACAGCGGGATTATTGAACAGCTGACGGAAAAAAGGACGTATTCTCCCTTTCCCCAGTTTCAGACCACCCAGCGCCCGGATCGGGCGGCTATGGCAATTCTGGAGGGAAGAATTGTGCTGCTGTCAGATAATTCTCCGGTGGCTTTGATCCTTCCGGCCACTTACAACACGTTTATCCAGACCAGCGATGACTATTACAGCCGTTGGGAAATTGCTTCTTTTACAAGAATGCTCCGGTATCTGGCTTCTTTTCTTGCCATGACTTTTCCGGGGCTGTACCTTGCCATGACCAATTTTCACACCCAGATTCTGCCCACGGATCTGCTGCTGTCTTTGGCGGCGGCCAGACAGGGAGTTCCCTTTCCGGCGGTGGTGGAAATTATTCTGATGGAAGTAGCCTTTGAACTGCTGCGGGAGGCCGGCGTAAGGCTTCCGGGTGCGAATGGGAATACCATCGGAATTGTGGGCGGCCTGATTATCGGCCAGGCGGCTGTGGATGCGAATATTGTCAGCCCCATTGTGGTGATTGTGGTGGCTCTGACGGCATTGTGTTCCTTTGCAGTGCCCAATGAGGAATTTGCCACGGCCTTTCGTATTCTGAAATTTTTGTTTATTTTCCTTTGCGGCTATCTAGGATTTTTTGGTTTTCTGGTGGGGACGCTGGGGATATTGATCCACCTTTCCCATCTGGAAAGTTTCGGGATTCCCTATCTTTCGCCTTTTGTGGGGGCGGATTTGAACGGATACCGGGATGAGCGCGACACATTTCTGCGGCTTCCCCTGGGCTTTCTGAGGAAGCGTCCCATCTATACCAGAGAGGGAGCGCGTACCAGATTAAGATTTAAGCAGCAGGATAAGGGGAAATCATAAGGAGGTTCAATCGTTATGTTTGCGGATAATTGGAAAATATCATTACGGCAGGTCAGGCGGCTTCTAATCCTGGATATCTTTGGTTTAAGCAGTCTGATGCTTCCGGGAATCCTGTCTTCTCTGACAGGGGCGGACGGCTTGTTCTGTCTGGCCGCAGGAGCGGCCGGCGGCTGGTTTTTTCTGTGGCTGATACAGAAAAATCTTCAGAATGCGGAGGGAGATTACTATCATTATATGAAGGATGCGGCAGGTCAGATTGCCGGAGATGCTTTTATGGTGTTTTACTATCTGTATTTTGTGACGCTCTGCGGATTTGTGCTGTATCAGGTTACCACTCTGGTTCTGACCTGGCTGCTGCCGGAGGGATCTTATTTCTGGATCAGCATTCTGCTGCTGCTTCTGGCGGCTTACGGGACGGTGCGGGGCATTGAGGGAAGGGCGAGAGTCTATGAAATCATTTTCTGGTTTCTGGGGATTCCGCTGCTGGTGATGCTGTTTCTTGCCCTGAGGGAGGTTCGGACGGATTACTGGGCTCCGCTGATGTATTCCAGGGGCGGAGATTTCCTTCAGGGAAGCGCGGCTTGCTGGGTGTTTCTGCTGCCTCTGACAGCGGTTTTATTTCTAAAGCCTTTTTGCCGGAAACCGGAGGGGCTTGCCGGCTGCGGCAGATGGGCGCTGGCGGAAGTTATGGTTTTAAACGGGCTGATCTATCTGATTCTTTTGGGGGTTTTCGGAAGGAATACCATGAGAGCGCTGAAACGTCCGGTAATTACCTTGATGAGCATGATTAACCTGCCGGGCGGATTTTTCACCAGACAGGACGTGATTATGACTTCTGTGTGGTTTCTGGCATTGTTTGCATTGATGCATACCGGGGTGTTTCAAAGCACGCTGATTTTAAAAGATCTGTTCCATGAAACTGGAAACCGTTACAGTATGTGGATTTCACTGGTTCTGGCTTTTATTATCGGCATGGGATTTTTCGGAAATACATTTCTGATGGAAGTGTATGAGATTTATCAGAAATGGATTGTGCTGCCGGGAATGACAGGGATTTTGCTGATTCTGCTTCTGGCAAACTGTATCAGACGCCGATCCGGCGCAGGAAAGGGGCGGGAAGAACGTGAAGAAAATAAGCAATGAGAGGAAGAGGAGCCGGCGGAAAAAGTCTGTGGCAAGGCGCAATACGGCGCTGCTTCTGATAATTGGAATACTCAATGCGTCAGGCTGTGCATCTACAGAACTGGAGCAGCGCAGTTTTCCGCTGGCTGTGGGAATTGACTTGCAGGCGGAAGATTCCGAAATCGGTACGGAGGATTCCGAAATCAGTGCAAAAGAAGAGACGGGGGAGGATGTGTTCCGCCGGGAGGCGGGAAATCCGCCGGATCTGGCAGTAAGCTATGATTTTCCGGATCTTGCCCAGATTTCGGAAAAGGGAAAGACCGTGGACACGGCCATGGGCCTGTCGTTAGAGGGCGCAGATATGTATCATGTGGAGAAAGCTTATGAGAATAACACCAATCGTGTATTGGACTATAATCATATGAAAGCAGTGGTGCTTGGAGAAAATGTTTTCTCGGATACAGTGCAGCTTCGGGGAATTCTTTCCGCCTGGGAGCAGCGGGAAGCCTCTGCAAGAAATACCAGCCTGTTGGTGGGCAGCGGCTCTGCGGCGGAGATTTTAAGCCTTACGGAGGAAACAGAGGGTTCCATGGGAACCTATCTGGAGGAAATGCTGGAAAGCCAGAAGGACTTTAAACAGAACAAGATTGCCACGGTGGGAAATCTCATGAACCAGTGGCACAATCAGGATGAACTTCTGCTGATTCCTGTGCTGACCGAAAAGGGAAACCGTCCGGTGATTACCGGATATGCGGCAATTTCCAACTTTAATTACCAGGGAATTCTTAGTGTAGAGGACGCCATGAAATCTTTTCTCTGTCAGAATCTTCTGGCGAAATTCACTTGTGAGCCGGCAAAAAACCTGGCAGTGGAAATCTCAAATATCCGGGCGAAAAAGACCATCGCAATGGAAGGGGAACTTCCAGTTGTAACAGTTAAAATTACAGGGAAAGGACGTTTGAAGACGGGGCAGATCAGTTCTGTCTCCGAACAATATCAGTTAGAGAAAAAAATAGAAAAACGGCTTACGGCGGATCTGGCTGAAACGGCGGAAAGACTGCAGCGGGAGCATGGGATTGATGTGACAAACAGTTATATTTCCCTGGGCAGCCATAACCACAGCCTGTACCGGATTTACCGGGATTTTCCGGACGCCTATAATCAGGAGGTGCAGCAGGCGTTTCAGGTGGAGATTAATATGCTGAATTGGGAATAGGAATGGGAAAAACGCTGCATATTCTGGCGCTGACAACTATACGGCAGTAATACAAACTGCAAACACAGGCGTAAAAGTCCGTGACAAACCGCAGGAACCGTGTTAAACTGAAACCAGTAAAAAGATAAAGGAGCGTTAAATATGGATAAAAAGGCTCTGAAAAAAATCTGGCTTCAGGAAGAAGAGGCGGCGCATATCCATGGATGGGATTTTTCCCATATCCATGGAAAATATGACGAGGAACGGGATTTGCCGTGGAACTACAGGGAAGCGGTGGAGCGGTATTTGCAGCCGGATATGAAACTGTTGGATCTGGACACGGGCGGCGGAGAATTCTTACTGTCTTTAGGCCATCCCTGTGAGAATCTGGCTGCAACAGAAAATTATCCGCCCAATGCCGCGCTGTGCGAAGAAAGATTACTGCCTTTGGGAATTGATTTCCGTCAGGCGGACAGCGGCGGCAGGCTGCCCTTTGACAGCCGGAGTTTTGATATGATTATAAACCGCCACGGGGATTTTAATCCGGAAGAAATCAGCCGTGTGATAAAACCCGGCGGCATCTTTGTCACAGAGCAGGTAGGCGCTGAAAATGACCGGGAGCTGGTGGCATTATTATTGAAGGATGTGCCGAAGCTTCCCTTTCCGGAACAGTATTTGGAGAAAGCGCGAAGGGCTTTCGAAAAAAGCGGTTTCTGTGTGCTGGAAGCTGAGGAAGCCTTTCGTCCCATTCGGTTCTGGGATGTGGGGGCTCTTGTCTGGTTTGCTCGTATTATTGAGTGGGAATTTCCGGGTTTTCAGGTGGAGGGCTGCCTGGATAATCTTTACCGGGCTCAGGAAATACTGGAGCGGGAAGGCGTAATAGAGGGCCGGATTCACCGGTTTCTTCTGGCCGCAAAAAAGAGAGGGTAGCGTTTTCCCTCTCTTTGACAGTATTTACCATTCCCTCTCTCTGATAGCGTCCTCCACGCCAAGGCCAATCTCAAACCACTGCAGAATATATGCAACCGTATCCCCAATGCTTTCCCGTGCGCCGGTTTCCAGTTCGCTGTCATTTTCTTCGAATTCTTCCTGCAAATCATTGATGGCCAGGGTCATGCAATCAAATTTTTTCTGTATTTTTTCTAAATCATTTTCCCCGGTTTCCAGAAATGCGATCACATCCTGAATCAGATCTTTTACTTTGTCCACCAGAAAATCCGGGAAGTATCCGTCCTGGTACATATCATTAAGAAGCTTGTAATCTGCGTCAAATTTTTTCATAGGTAAAATCCTCCATTAACCTGAATTATTCACGGCGGTATGAGCAGGCATAAAATTTGCCGTAGTTACCGTTACAACCTCTTCCAATACCCCACTCTGCCACAAAACAGCCTAAAAATGGGCAGACTTC
>JAETSX010000132.1 GCA_021769425.1 Eubacterium sp. | reverse complement strand
ATTCCCCCAACGGCTCCTCCCATGCAGGCGGCAATCATTGTGAGAATCATAATCCCTGCCAGCAGCGACGTCCTGCATTCCCTCCGGGACATTCCCAACGCCCGTTCAATGGCGGTGCGCCTTCTCTGCCTGATAATGGCAGAATACAGTAAGAATGCGCCGCTTGCAATCACCGACACAAAACCCACCAGGAATATGATGACGGCTATGGTCTGCAGGTTATTCATCTGGGAAGCGAAACGCTCATATCCTTTGTCATCAAAAGTCACTTCCAGAAGGGAAGACTCCGGAAGTTTGGAGAATTCCTTATAAAAATCATTGATTCCGCCGTTCTCTATCTGGAAGGACGCATTGTATCCCCGCATGGGGCCTTCTGCAATGACATTCCTTACATCCTCTTCCGGAACGGATGCGCTTGGGATGATAATCTCATCCGACGCAAACTCATGCAGACTCTCGCCTCCTGTGGATTGGACGGAATAAATACCCTTAATGGCATAATCCGCTTCATAAAACACATCGCACTTCCCACCTTCCGGAGTTAAAATGTCTGTCCGGAACATTCCGGCTATCATCCCGCCTGTAGATATAACATTCTCCATCGTTGAACATTTCGCGTCTGTAAAATACATTTGCAGCCTGATTTTCTGCCCTATTTGGAGATTATTTAATTTGGCGAACGTCTGGGAAACCAGGCACGCCTTGGAACCATCGCTATATTCTTCCGGGCTGATATCCTCCCCTTCTGCAACAGCGGTCCAGCCCTCATGAAAGGGGCTTAAAAGCTCCGTGCTGGCTGTTGGCGTAACAGGCACCGCCCTACACGACAGTTTCTCTATTTCATCAATGAAATTTCCCCACATTGCGCCTATGTCCGTGCTCCAGAAATCAGCATCCATTTCTCCCCAGTCAAGCGTCCGTTCCTTACCCAATGATATTGTTATTGGGACATATTCAACGACGCCTGCTTCCTTTGAATGCTTATCCATAACATTCCACATTGAAAAGGCGATATACCTTTTTCCAGCCCCTAAAGGCTCTGGATTTTCCTTATAATGATCGCAAAAAGTAATTGTTTTTCCCACCAGAGACGGATTCCCATCTCCCCAATAAACTTTTTTCACTTCCACTTCCACCGGACCGTCTGGAACACAGTCTTCCAATGGGGAAAATTCCATCACCAAAGCACTGCCGCTTACATCACTTGCTCCTCCCGCAACGCTGGCTCCGTATGGCGTGATAAAGTCAGGGGAAACAGCGCCATAAAAGGGCCGTTTCTCTAATTCATGTATATATGCAACATCAAGATGATTCAAGATGTCCTCATCCAATATCTGAGTATAGTTTGAGCTTTCTGTCATCTTGTACTTCTGCAATGTGGCATCCCATCTCTTATCCATTGTCATGCTGTCCGGTTTTTGGGTCACAGTCCCAACGGTAGTGAAACTGTCTTTCATCCGGTGGATGTTATCCTGAACCCCCATCCACAGGCTGCATCCTAATGTGAAGAAAACAGTGCCAAGCATAATAATGCAGAAAAATAAAATGCTCATCCACTTTTTCCGGAATAATTGTTTCATGCTGTTTTTCATGCACTCACTTTTAATCATCTTTATCACGCTTCTCTCACAATGCCTATTCTTCCTCCCTCACGCCCAATAATTGAATTGGATTCACCTTTAAGTTCCTCCCAATAAAAAACAGAGACATTGCAAACACGCCCATCACTTCTGCGCTCACTGCAAATACAATGCTGGTCCTTACAATGTTCTGGTTAACAGTTATAGACATTTCTTCGTCTTTATTCCCTGCAATCCCCTTGGAATACATGGAACTGAAATAATCTTCCTCCAGAGATGCCGTATTCAGCATTTTTTCATTGGCGATTCCCCCAATGGTTCCTCCAACACAGGCGGCAATGATTGTCAAAAGCATAATTCCCGTCAGCAGGGATACTCTGCATTCCCTCCGGGTCATTCCCAATGCCCGTTCAATAGCCGTGCGTCTTCTCTGTCGAATAATGGCTGAATACAGCAAAAATGCGCTGCTTGCAATTACCGATACAAAACCCACCAGGAATATAATGACGGCTATGGTCTGCATGTTGTTCATCTGGGAGGCAAAATGCTCATATCCTTTGTCATCAAAAGTCACTTCCAGAAGGGAAGATTCCGGAAGTTTAGAGAACTCCTTGTAAAAGTCGTTGATTCCTCCATTTTCTATCTGAAATGATGCGTTATAGCCCTGCATTGGGCCTTCTGCAATGACGTTCCTGACCTTCTCTTCTGGAACGGACGCACTTGGAATGATAATCTCATCTGGCACCAGTTCATACAGATTCCATCCTGGTGAATGATATAAATATATCCCTTTAATGACATAGTCCGATTCAAAAAACACATCATATTTTTGTCCTTCCGGAGTTAAAATATCCAACCGTGGCATTCCTCCCCCTCCAGGCGACATTGATACTTTAGAATATTTATAATCTGTAAAATACATCTGTAATTTAATTTTGTCCCCGACTTTGAGATTATTTAATTTGGCAAACGTCTGGGAAATCAGACATACCTTGGAACCATTTTCATACTCATCACCGCTGATGGCTTCCCCTTCCACGATAGTGGCCTGGCCGTCATGAAAAGGGCTTAAAAGTTCAATATTTTCTGTCGGCGTGACCGGCACTGTTTCAAATGTCAATTTGTTTAATTCATCAATAAGATTCCGCCATACCGCTCCATCTTCCGTATTCCAAAAACCTGCGCTTACTTCCTGCCAGCGCAGCGATGGTTTCCAGTCTGGAAAAACTGCTGCTGGAACATATTCAAAGGAATATTCTTCCTCTATACGGGTATCGCCATAAATATTCATTGACAGAAACGCAATATATGTTTTACCTGCTTCTAACGGCTCCGTCTCTTCCCTGTAATGGTCACAAAACCAAAACTCTTTTCCAACCATGGAGGGTTCCCCATCTCCCCAATAAACATTTTTTATCTCTACCTTCACCGGAGAGCTTGGGAGACTGTTTTCAAGAGGTGAAAATTCCACTAATGATGAAGTAGAGCCGGCGCCATCCCTTGTTAATGCGCCTGTGATAAAATTAGGGGAAACCGCACCGTAAAACGGCCTGCGTTCCAATTTGTTTATATATATAACGTCAAGGCTGTTTAATAACTCTTCATCCAGAATCTGCGTATAGCCTGCTCTTTCTGTTATTTTATATTTTTGCAATTCCGCATCCCATTCTTGCTCCGTCACCATACTGTCTGGCTTCTGCGTCACAGTCCCTATGGTGGTGAAGCTATCCTTCATTTGGTTTATGGAATCCTGGACCCCCATCCACAAACTGCATCCTAATGTGAAGAAAACAGTTCCAAGCATAATAATACAGAAAAATAAAATGCTCATCCACTTTTTACGGAACAATTGTTTTATGCTGTTTTTCAAATGATCATTTTTCCTTATCATAATTACGCCTTCTTTATTCTTTTACCGTTTATCTACCGTCTGTACAAAAAGACTTTTCTTTCCATTAGCTTTTCAATGATAAAATAGCATATCTTGTCGGTTGCCCAGGCACCTACACAACAAAAACCCGAACCACAAATCCCTTTTATTCTTCCTCCCTCACGCCCAATAATTGAATTGGATTCACCTTTAAGTTCCTCCCAATCAAAAACAGAGACATTGCAAACACGCCCAGCACTTCCGTACTTACCGCAAAAACAATGCTGTTCCTTACAATGTCCTGGTTTGCGGCCACAGACAATTCCTTATCTTCACTCCCTACAATCCCTTTGGAATACATGGCGCTGAAATAATCCTCCTCCAGGGACGCAGCCTTCAGCATCCTTTCATTGGCGATTCCCCCAACGGCTCCTCCCATGCAGGCGGCAATCAT
>JAETSX010000039.1 GCA_021769425.1 Eubacterium sp. | reverse complement strand
AAGGTACAGCTTTTCGATGGGCTTCATTCTGTATGCAAAAATACGTTTGCGGCAGATAAAGGCAGCGTAACTGCGGCATGATAAGTTGGCAAATCTTTTTGCTCGCCAGTATAACATGGTATTTTATCTTTCCGGATTACAGAATATAGAGTATTCCGTATATGAAGCAGCCAAGATTGACGGGGCGAGCCCCCTGCAAACTTTCTTCAAGATTACGGTTCCGCTGTTGAAACCTACAATTCTTCTGACAGCGATTATGTCAACAAACGGAACATTGCAGTTGTTTGATGAGTCTTACAACCTGACGAAAGGAGGACCTTCCAACGCTACGATTACAATGTCCCACTACATATATAATGTATCCTTTAAGTATGTGCCGAACTTTGGCTATGCAGCAGCCATGTCCTTCCTGATCTTTATTCTGGTGGCAATTCTGGCATTTATACAGATGAAAGTAGGTGATAAGCGTGACTAAAACAAAAAGAGCCAATGCGTTAATGTATGTTGTTTTGATCATTGTATCACTGATATCAGTGTTTCCTCTTTATTGGATGCTGATAGCAGCCACCAATAAGAGTGTGGATGTAACCAGAGGAAAACTGCTGCCTGGAACAGCTTTTATGGAGAACTGGAAAGCCTTGTTTGCCAATTCGCCGGTGCAGCAGGCGATGTTGAATTCGTTTAAATATGCGATATTATTGACGATCTGTTCCCTGGTGATTTGTTCCCTTGCAGGTTACGGATTTGAAATTTACTATGACAAAGGAAAGGACGCAGTATTTTCTGTTTTGCTTTTGGCAATGATGGTTCCTTTTGTGGCAACGATGATTCCTTTGTTCCGTATGGTTTCTGCAGTAGGCCTTTTGAATTCCACATTGGGATTTATTTTGCCGACGATTTCCACGCCCATGATTATCATGATGTTCCGGCAGAGCGCCCGAAGTTTTCCACATGACATCATAGAGGCGGCTAGAATTGACGGGTTAAACGAATTGGAGATATTCTTCAGGATGTTTATTCCTACTATGCGTTCTACTTACGCAGCCGCTATGACAATTACTTTTATGAATGCATGGAACAATTATCTGTGGCCGAAAGTAATTATGCTGGATGATGTGAGTATTACTATGCCGATGCTGGTTGCCAACCTGACAGAAGGTTATGTAACGGATTACGGTGTATTGATGTTGGCCGTTCTGCTCTGCAGTCTGCCGACGATTATCATATTCTTCGTATTGCAGAAGAGTTTTGCAGAAGGTATTACAGGTGCAGTGAAATAATTGAATATGATTTGATGAACGGATGATGGCTGTTGCATGAAGGGTGAGAGGTGCAGGATGTGGTTTTTCGTAGGAGTAGTTGATACGACAATATCCTGCAGACACTCCCCTGGTGCTGCAGCCATTCTTATAAAAAATGGAGGTAACAAATGCCGCAGTTTGATTTTGAAAAAGTAAAAAATCCCCTTATTTTTAAAGAGAACACCCTGGAGGCCCATTCGGATCATATCTGTTATGGTTCAATGGAGGAATTGAAAGAAGGAAACAGCAGTTTCCGGCATTCATTGGATGGGCTTTGGAAGTTCTCCTATGCCAGGAATTATGAGTCTGCAATCCGGGGTTTTGAAGCAGCAGAGTATGACTGTAAATCCTGGGCGGACATCAGAGTTCCGGCCCATATCCAGATGGAGGGATATGACAGTCCCCAATATGCCAATGTACAGTATCCCTGGGATGGGAGGGAACAGATTGAGCCGGGAGAAATCCCTTCCTTTTTCAATCCGGTTGCCAGTTATGTGAAATATTTTACAGTTCCCAAGCAGATGCAGAATCGGCCGGTCTATATTTCTTTTCAGGGTGTGGAAAGCGGCATGGCGGTGTGGCTGAACGGAATTTATGTGGGTTACAGTGAGGACAGCTTCACTCCCTCCGAGTTTGAATTGACGCCTTTTTTGGTGGAAGGGGAGAATAAACTGGCCGTTCAGGTATTTAAATGGACCGCAGGAAGCTGGTGCGAGGACCAGGATTTCTTCCGTTTTTCCGGTATTTACCGGAGTGTTTTTTTGTATACAGTTCCTGAGGTTCATATTTGGGATATCAGAATAAAGACCTTGTTAGATGATCAGTATCAGAATGCAGACCTGGAAATTTGTCTGAAGGGGATGGGGAAAGGAAAAGTTGCTCTGACTTTAAAAGACGGAGAAAACATTGTGGCCAAACAGGACGCTGATTTGACAGAAGAGCTTACAGTTACGATTCCGGTGGAGCGGCCGGCTCTTTGGAGCGCAGAAGAGCCCAATCTCTATGAATTGCTGTTGGAAGTGCAGAATGCAGAGGGCAAAGCGGTGGAGGCAGTTTCCCAGGCAGTGGGATTCCGCCGGTTTGAAATGATTGACCATATCATGTGTATTAATGGGAAGCGGATCGTATTCAAAGGGGTTAACCGGCATGAATTCAGTTCCAAAACAGGACGTGCCGTGTCAGATGAAGAAATCGTTCAGGACATTATGACTATGAAGCGGAATAATATCAATGCTGTCCGAACTTGTCATTATCCTGATGATTCCAGAATCTATAGGCTTTGCGATAAATACGGCTTATATATGATTGCGGAAAATAATCTGGAAAGCCATGGCGCCTGGGACCCCATTGTCAGAGGAAAAGCGGATATAGAAACAGCTGTTCCCGGGGATCGCATGGACTGGCAGCCGATGATGCTGGATCGGGTGAATTCCTGCTATCAGAGAGATAAGAACCATCCGGCCATTGTAATTTGGTCCTGCGGAAATGAATCTTTTGGGGGATCCGTCATTTATGAAATGTCTCAGTTATTCCGCAAACTGGATGATACCAGGCTGGTGCATTATGAAGGGTTATTCCATGACAGGCGTTTCAACGATACCAGTGACATGGAGAGCCAGATGTATCCGTCTGTGAAGAGTATTCAGGATTTTTTGGCTAAAGACAGAAGCAAACCTTTTATCTGCTGTGAATATACTCATGCCATGGGCAACTCCTGCGGAGCAATGCATAAATATACCGATTTGACTGATACAGAGCCCTTATATCAGGGCGGGTTTATCTGGGATTATATTGACCAGTCCATTGAGAAAAAAGATCGTTATGGAAAGAAATTCCAGGCATACGGCGGAGATTTCGGGGAACGTCCCTGTGACTATAATTTCAGCGGAAATGGAATCGTGTACGGCGGGGAACGGGATGAATCTCCCAAGATGCAGGAGGTGAAATTCAATTATCAGAATATTACCGCAGAGGTTTCAGAACAGAAAGTACTGGTGAAAAATAAGAATTTATTTATCAATACGGATCAATATGAATGTATTGTTGTGCTGGAAAAGGAAGGAAAGGTATTAAAACAGACAAAACTTCTCACCAGCGTAGAGCCGTTGCATGAGGAATCTTACGATCTTCCGGTGGAAATACCAGAACAGCCGGGAGAATATGTAATTACTGTTTCTTTCCGGTTAAAAGAAGCGGAGGATTGGGCTCCCATCGGTTATGAAGTTGCATTTGGCCAGGGAATATTCCGAAATCCGGAAGGCGGAATCTTCACGGCCCATGGAACTGCATTGGGACAGGGTACATTTAGTAAAACGTCGGAAAGTCCGAAGATTACAGATGAAATTATAGTAATTAAAGGTAAATTAAATATTGGTGTCCGTGGACAGAATTTTGAGTGCATGTTCAGCGAGTTAAAGAGCGGACTGGTGTCTTACCGTTATGGCGGAAAGGAAATGATCGAGCAGATTCCCATGCCCAATTTCTGGCGCGCGCCCATTGACAATGACTGGGGCAACAATATGATGGGACGGTATGGGCAGTGGAAGCTTGCCAGCCTGTATCTGCGGCCGGATGAAGAAGCCAAAGAGAATCCGGTTCTGGAAGAAAAAGAGCACAGTGCAGTGATTACTTATTATTATACCATGGCGACCGTTCCTGTAAGTAAATGCAGCCTTTCCTATGAAGTATTCGGAGACGGAGCCATCACAGTAACGCTTTCCTATGATCCGGTGAAAGAACTGGGGGATATGCCGGAATTCGGTGTGCTGTTTAAATTTAACGCGGATTATGAAAATGTGGAATGGTATGGCAACGGCCCGGCGGAGACCTATGCTGATCGGAAACATGGGGCAAAATTAGGAGTATATCGGAATAAAGTCACCGATAATCTTGCAAAATACTTAGTGCCTCAGGAGTGCGGCAATAAAACGGATGTGCGTTGGGCTAAAATTACAGATCAGAGAGGAAATGGCATACTTTTTGCCGGAGATAACATGAATTTCTCTGCGTTGCCTTATACCCCCCATGAAATGGAATCCGCAATGCATCCCTATGAACTGCCCCAGGTTCATTATACCGTAGTCCGCGTCTCTTCCTGGCAGATGGGTGTGGGCGGAGACGATAGCTGGGGCTCCAAAGTGCATCCGGAGTATTTGGCAGATGTGAGCAGCCCCATGAAGTTTACATTCAGTTTCAAAGGGTTGGATTGATTTTTACCATGAGGAGGGACCCAGCCGACAAAGACCAGAGCGCATATAGAGAAAACGAGGCTGGGAGGAGCCCTGATGGTTTACCATGAGGAGGGATCCAGCCGTCAAAGACTAGAGCGCATATAGAGACCCCCAGGCTGGGAGGAGTCCTGATGGTTCCCCAGAATCCCCAGCCTTCCAAAAGAATAGAGCGCATATAGAGAAAACGAGGCTGGGAGGAGCCCTGATGGTTTACCATGAGGAGGGACCCAGCCGTCAAAGACCAGAGCGCATATAGAGACCCCCAGGCTGGGAGGAGTCCTGATGGTTCCCCAGAATCCCCCAGCCTAAAAATATAGAACCCTGAAGGTCTACATGAGGAAATCCGGGAAGAACCCTAATGGTTCCCCAGAATCCCCCAGCCTAAAAATATAGAACCCTGAAGGTCTACATGAGGAAATCCGGGAAGAACCCTAATGGTTCGCCCCTTTCCCCAACATTTCATATTATTAGGAGGAAAACAAATGGACAAATTTGTGGTAAATATTATCCACCGTCCCGAAATGGTGCCGGAATATGCAGAAAAAGTAACCGGCCATGGCAAGACGGAGGATATCGGAAGAAAAGCATTGCTGACAGAGTCGCTGGACATTTTCAAAACCCAGCAGCGTCTGGCCCATGAAAACGGCTTAAAAACCACTATTCAGATGACATATGCAAGCTTATTTAATGAAGAAGCAGTGGCCCTTGCCAAAGCAGATCATGAGAAATACGGAGATGAGATTGCTCTTTCCCTGCTGGGGCTGCCCTGTAAGGAATTCCGTGAGAAATACAAAACCAAGGATTTCTGCATCTGGATGTTTTCCATGGAAGATAAAAAATCAATTGTAGATGATATTTTTGCAAAATTCCATGATATTTTCGGATTTTATCCAGAATCCACCGGATCTTATTATTTGGATGCAGATTTAACCAATTATATCAAGGAAGCTTATCCTTCCGTTAAATGCGCTGTGGCAACCTGCTGGGAGGAAGGCCCCAAGGCATACCATACCTGCAACAATTCCTGGTATACCTTATTTGATGGCGGCCCCTGGGCGCCCTGGATTCCTTCCAAACAGAATACTCACGCGCCGGCGGCAAATGAGGCAGAGGACAGCGGGATTGTGGCAATTCCCCATCTGTCCAGAGATTTGATTGCCTGCTACGACGGAAACGGTTCCAACTTCGGCACCCATCCCCAGAATGTGCTCCGGGGCATGATTTATGACAGCCAGACCTGGGAATATCCCTATATGTATAATCTGATTGACCAGTACCGTTCTCTGGAAAAATACAACAATGGCTATGCTTATAATATGATGTTTGTAGGGCCTGCCTGGATGAATAAAATGGGACGCTGGGAGGCTCCCTATGAACTGCTGGAAAAATCCTATTCCGACGGCTGCGCTTATTACGGCAAACTGAAAAAAGAAGGCAAGCTCATTGATATGACCATGTCAGAGTTTGCAGATTACTACCGGCAGAAAAAGAGCTATACCGAACCGGAATGCGCATTGTGGCGTGATATCCTCTATGGGTCGGACAAGCAGTTGTTCTGGTACTGCGATCCCTATATGAGAGCCTGTGTGAATATGGATCAGGGCGGAGCCATTGTGGATCTGCGTCCCTATGCGGCCAAGCTGGAATGGCCGGTGGGAATCGGAACAAAGCATGTGCAGGATGCTTCCTATCCGTTTCTGATTCAGGAAAAATACCGTGCCGGCTATTTTACCCACTATGCGGGAGAGGGCACCATAAGAAGCGCAAAGCTTTCCTACCAGGGAGAAGAAGTGGATCTCTGCCTGTGCCGTACCAAAGCGCATTTTTCACAGGAGGGAAAAACCAGGATTCTGACTCTTGATCCCGTGGAAATTGAATTCTATGACCTGACGGTGAAGCTGCAGACCAGGATTTATTTTGAAGAAGGAAGCTCTGAGATTAAGATGGAACGCACGATTCTGGAAATGAGCAATCCGGAAGCGAAAGTAGAATTAAATGAATATATGGTGGCATGTTACGGAACTACCGAATATCCTGAGGATATGACGGGCATCACATTGAAATGCGAAGGCGCGCAGGAGAAATCCATTTCCTATGAGTACAAATGCAGGGAAGAGCAGCTTGCCGGAGCCGATGCGGTCAGCGCAGTGATTCCTGCTATTGAGACAAAGGTTTCCATGGCCCCGTCCAATAAAGAGGCAGTTGGATATGTGAAGGAAGGCTATGCATTCTCTCCCATGTTCACCTTAGGCTACACCAAAACAATATCAGATAAGGAGGTATTTGCAACATGGCTCAAGCTGGAAAAGGCAAATTAAATTACAGATGCCCTTCTTGCTTTATGCGGGATTTGGACATTGATATGTTCTATGATAAAGAAAAGGATGAATATTACTGCATCCGCTGCCAGTACACCGGTAATGAAAAAGACGTGCTGGAGAAAAATGAAATGGTGCGGTTTCGCTACCGTGCTATGGCAGAGCGCATAACCAAGTTTGATTTCGACTGACGTCATAACTATTCAGGGGGCTGTAAGATCAGGCTCCCTGAACAGGGAAAGTATCTTAGTGTTTGTAAATTCATATTTAGAGGGAATCAATATGGGAAGTATTTCAAACAGGAAATTTATTAAGGGAATGGATATTTCCTCCCTGCCGGAGCTGGAAAAGCTGGGAGCAGTCTTTTATGACAAAGACGGGGATGAAAGAAATCTGCTTTCGGTTTTGCGGGAATATGGAACCAATGCCGTCCGCATCCGTCTCTGGAATAATCCTTATTCTGCGGAAGGCGAGCCTTACGGGGCCGGAACCAATGATCTGGACACTGCCATGGAACTGGCAAAACGGGTGCAGGAACAGGGCATGGATATCCTGCTAAACCTGCATTACAGCGATTTCTGGGCAGATCCGGGCAAGCAGATCAAGCCAAAAGCCTGGGCGGATTTTACCGGCAAACGGCTGGAATCTGCGGTGTATGACTTCACGGTGGCTGTTTTGCGGGAATTCCAGCGGGAAGGGGTATTTCCGGATATGATACAGGTGGGCAATGAGCTGTCCAACGGGCTTCTATGGCCGGATGGAAAACGGCCCGATTATGAGACCATTGCATTATTAGTAAATGCCGGAATCCATGGAGTGCGGGATATCGATCCCGATATTCCGATTATGATTCATCTGGATAACGGAGGGAACAATGAACTGTACCGGGAATGGTTTGACAATTATTTTGCCAATGACGGGGAAGATTTCGAGCTTATCGGCTTATCCTATTATCCGTTCTGGCACGGCTCTCTGGCAGATTTGGAGTATAATATGCATGATCTGGCGCTCCGCTACGGCAAAGAACTGGTGGTGGCAGAGGTTTCCATGGGGTATACTATGGAGGATTACGCATCTTATGAGAAGCTGGAGCCTTCCAGGCGCAAGGGAATGGCCACCAAACCGGAACTGGCGGCCAGAATTGAGTATCCCATGACAAAACAGGGACAGTCGGATTTTATGCTGGATTTCATGAAGCGGGTGGCCAAAACCCCGAAAGGATTGGGCAGAGGCTTTTTCTACTGGGAGCCGGCATGGATTCCGGTGCCGGGAAGCGGCTGGGCCACCGAAGCTTCTCTGAAATATATGAAAGATCCGGGGCCCTGCGGCAATGAGTGGGCAAACCAGGCGTTGTTTGACTATCAGGGCAGACCGCTGCCTGCACTGGATGTTATTAAAAAATTCTAAAATTGGCATTTTTACGGCTTATCCGTCTTTGGGCATACGGAAACGGGTATGCCTGCCCAATGGCGAAGAAGCGTCCCCCGGACGTTTAGCGCCCTGCAGCGAGGGGCAGGTTTCCTTCTGGCTAAATTTGCGCGTTTTTACGGACTTTGCAGCCAGTGCAAAGTTCTGGGCCGAACTGTTGCAAAGAGGCTGTCTTTCTTGGGACAGCCTCTTTTTTTTTGCGGTTATTAATGGTAGAATAGAAAACGGCTGCGATTTGGAATAGTTCCTAACGCAGTAAAGGAGGAGATATCTATGATTTCGAAACAGATGCAGCAGGAAGTAGCGGGAAGCTCTGCCATCCGCGCCATGTTTCTGGAAGGAAAAGAGATGGCGAAGCGGGTAGGAGCAGAAAATGTGTACGATTTCAGCCTTGGAAATCCTATGACCCCTGTTCCGGAGCAATATAATCAGGCAATTGTGGAGGCTGTCCAGACAGAAAATTCTCTGGAGCTTCATGGATATATGGATAATGCAGGTTATCCTAAGACTCGCCGGGCAGTGGCTGATAATCTGAACCAGAGATTCGGGACAGCATTTGATGATAGCCATATCGTGATGACCGTAGGGGCAGCAGGCGCATTGAATGTAGTGTTTAAGACCATTCTGGATCCCGGAGATGAGGTACTGGCATTGGCGCCCTATTTTGGAGAATATCGGGGTTATGTGGCTAACCATCAGGGATTGTTGCGGGAAGTGAAGCCGGATACCGCCACGTTTCAACCGGATTTGGAGGATTTAAAGGCAAAGTTTACGTCCCGGACCAAAGGAATTATCATCAATAATCCGGTAAATCCCACCGGCGTCATTTATTCCGAGGATACCATACGGAAAATTGCCGCTGTTTTGGAGGAAAAGCAGAAGGAATACGGACATGAGATTTATCTGGTATCCGATGAACCATACCGGGAGCTGGTTTATGACGGAAACGCTGTTCCATTTTTGACAAAATATTATGACAATACTTTTGTCACTTATTCTTTTAGCAAATCACTGTCCATACCGGGAGAACGGATCGGCTATATTGCAGTAAATCCCCGTATGGCAGACTGCAGTCAGGCCATACAGGGGCTGTCGGTGGCCAACCGGATTCTGGGATTTGTCAATGCTCCTTCCCTGATGCAGAAAGCGTTGATCACTTCTTTGGACGCCAGAACGGACGTGGATTATTATGACAGAAACCGCAGGTTAATTTATGGGAAGCTGACAGAGCTTGGTTTTACCTGCGTCAGGCCCCAGGGCGCTTTTTACCTGTTTCTTAAATCTCCGGAGCTAGAGGAAAAGAAATTTGTGGAAGCCGCCAAAAAACACCATATTTTGCTGGTAGGAGGAAGCGCCTTCTCCTGTCCGGGCTATGTGAGGCTTGCCTACTGCGTTTCATACGAGATGCTGAAACGCTCCCTGCCTGCCTTTGAGAAACTGGCAGAAGAATATCAGTTGGAGGAGGGACAACTATGAGCGCCTGGGAAAAAAATATACGCAGGGTAATCCCCTACACCCCCGGGGAGCAGCCCGACCGCTCTAATATAATAAAGCTGAATACCAATGAAAATCCATATCCACCGGCTCCCGGCGTCACAAAAGCGCTTCAGGAACTGGACGCCGACCGGCTGCGGAGATATCCGGATCCGGCTTCCGGGGTTCTGGTTCAGGCGCTGGCAGATTACTGCGGCGTCACAAAAGAGCAGGTGTTTGTGGGAGTAGGTTCCGATGATGTGCTGGCCATGAGTTTTCTGACCTTTTTTAACAGCGGGAAACCTATTCTGTTTCCGGATATCACCTATTCTTTTTATGATGTGTGGGCAGGGCTGTTCGGCATTCCCTATGAATGTCCGATTCTGGATTCTGAGTTTCAGATCCGGACGGAAGATTATATAAGAGAGTGCGGCGGGATTGTGATTCCCAATCCCAATGCGCCCACCGGGATAGAGAAGGATCCGGCGGAACTGGAAGAGATTATTGCAGGAAATCCAGAAGTAATTGTAATAATTGATGAAGCATATATTGACTTTGGAGGGACTTCTGCGTTATCATTACTCCCGAAGTATGAGAATCTGCTGGTGGTTCAGACCTTTTCCAAATCCAGAAGCCTTGCGGGCATGAGAATCGGGTTTGCCATAGGAAATGAAAAGCTGATTAGGTATCTGAATGACGTTAAATATTCATTCAATTCCTATACCATGAGTGCGGCGGCTCTGGCGGCTGGAACAGAAGCCATCAAAGATGATACATATTTCAGGGAAACCTTACAGAAAATAATCAATACCAGAGAGTGGACAAAAAAAGAATTGCGCAGGCTTGGATTCTCCTGTCTGGATTCCAAAAGCAATTTTATTTTTGCATCCCATCCAAAGCGTCCGGCAGGAGAGCTGTTTGAGGCATTGAAGCAGGCGGATATTTATGTGCGCTATTTTAACAAACCCAGAATCAATAATTATCTGAGAATTTCCATCGGAACGGATCAGCAGATGGATGCTCTGATTCATTTTCTGGAACAATATTTAGGAGAGAACTTATGATTCGAATGATTTTAAAAGGCGTCGTAATCGGAATTGCCAACATTATTCCCGGCGTCAGCGGCGGCACCATGGCAGTGTCTATGGGCATTTATGACAAGATGATTCATGCGGCCACCCATCTTTTGTCTGAATTTAAGAAAAGCATGCAGGTGCTGATTCCTATCATTATCGGGGCAGGCATCGGCGTAGTGGCATTGGCCCGGATTATTGAGATTATGTTTGAAAAAGCGCCTTTTCAGACAAACCTTCTGTTTATCGGCCTGATTGTAGGCGGGCTGCCTGCCATGGCGAAAAAGGTAAAAGGCAAAACCATAAGGCTGGGCCATCTCTTGTCATTTTTGCTGTTTTTTGTGCTTGTGACAGGGCTTGCGCTGATGGGAGAGCAGGAAGGCGCAGCTGCGGATTTAAGTTTCAGCCTGCTGAATGTGGTAAAGCTTCTGGGGGTGGGCGTTGTGGCTTCTGCCACCATGGTAATTCCCGGGGTCAGTGGTTCCATGATGCTGATGCTGATGGGATATTATAATCCGATTTTAACAGAGATCAACCGTTTTATTGACAATCTGCTGGATTTTAATATCCAGGGACTTTTGGAGGGATGTCTGGTGCTGGCGCCTTTTGGAATCGGAGTGGTAGTGGGAATTTTTGCCATTGCCAAGGTGATTGAGATTATATTTGAGAGATTTCCGGAGCATGCTTACTGGGCCATTATCGGGCTGATTGCAGCGTCGCCCATTGCCATTCTGCTGATGAACAGTTTTGGAGCGATTAATTTCACGGCGGTTCTCACAGGAATTGCTGCATTAGCGGCAGGAATTGTGGCAGCCCTGAAGTTAGGGGAAGAGTGAGAAAATGGGCGCGTGGCAGCAGGAGATCAAAGTGGAATATGGGCTGATCCTGTATCTGGTTCTGGTAAATTTCATTGGATTTGCTTTGATGGGACTGGATAAATGGAAAGCGAAACATAAGAAATGGCGGATTGCGGAACGGACGCTTTTTGGAATCGCCATTGCAGGCGGCAGCCTTGGGGTCTGGGCCGGCATGTATGCGTTCCGCCATAAGACCAGGCGCTGGTATTTTGCAGTGGGAATGCCGCTGATCCTGGCAGTGCAGGCAGCGGCGGCCTGGCTATTGACATTTGCACAGTAAACTGCTATTTATATATAGATAAATAACACCATATGACAAAAGAAAGGAAAGAACCTATGTATTCATTTGATGAAGTAAAGAAAGCAGATCCTCAGGTGGCGGACGCCATTACGGCAGAGATGGAGAGACAGAACAGCCATATTGAACTGATTGCCTCTGAAAACTGGGTCAGCAAGGCAGTTATGGCGGCAATGGGAAGCCCCATGACAAATAAATATGCAGAAGGGTATCCGGGCAAACGTTATTACGGCGGATGCGAATGTGTGGATGTGGTGGAGAATCTGGCGATCCAACGGGCAAAAGAACTGTTCGGCTGTGAATATGCCAATGTACAGCCCCATTCCGGCGCCCAGGCAAATATGGCAGTGCAGTTTGCCATGTTAGAGCCCGGCGATACAGTTATGGGAATGAATCTGGATCACGGCGGGCATCTGACCCACGGAAGCCCTGTGAACTTTTCCGGCTCCTATTTCAAGATTGTTCCTTACGGAGTGAATGACGAGGGATATATTGATTATGAGAAAGTACGGGAAACTGCTCTGGAGTGCAGGCCCAAATTAATTATTGCAGGAGCCAGCGCTTATGCAAGAACCATTGATTTTAAGCGTTTCCGGGAAATAGCCGATGAAGCAGGCGCATATTTGATGGTGGATATGGCGCATATTGCCGGCCTTGTGGCGGCAGGACTTCATCCAAGCCCTATTCCTTATGCCCATGTGGTGACAACAACTACCCACAAGACGCTGCGGGGACCCAGAGGCGGCATGATTCTGGCAAGTCAGGAAATGGCAGAGAAATTCAATTTTAATAAAGCCATTTTCCCGGGAATCCAGGGCGGCCCGCTGATGCATGTAATCGCCGCCAAGGCAGTATGCTTTAAAGAAGCATTAGAAGACAGCTTTAAGGAATATCAGCAGAATATTGTGAAAAATGCACAGGCTCTGGCCAATGGACTGATAAACCGGGAAATTAAGCTGGTATCCGGCGGAACAGACAATCATCTGATGCTGGTGGATCTGACCCCCTATGAGTTGACTGGAAAAGCTGTGGAGAAATTACTGGATTCTGTCAATATTACCAGCAATAAGAATACGATTCCCAACGATCCCAAGTCTCCTTTTGTCACCAGCGGCATCCGTCTCGGAACGCCGGCAATTACCTCCAGAGGCTTTGGAGAGGATGATATGGACAAGACGGCAGAGTGCATTGCCAGAATGATTAAAGAAGGGGAAGCGGCTTCACAGGAGGTGCGCGGAATGGTAAAAGAATTAACGGACAAATATCCGTTGGTTTAAAACCCTTGTAAGAAGGGGCTGCCGGGAAATGGCAGCCCCTTTGTTAATGAAAGATTGTCTGTATGTTCTGTCATTAATGTCTATCTGTGTTTCCTTAAACGGAACTTATGTACAGAAACCTTTAATTCCTCAGACTGCGTCTGAAGTTCTTTCGCAGAAGCGGCGGATTTTTCCGCAGTGCTTGCATTGGTCTGAACCACTCCGGCAATCTGTTCCATTCCGGCGGTAAGCTGGTGCAGGGCCTGGGCCTGCTGGGTGGCGGAACCGGCAATCTGTTCAATCAGATCGGTAGCCTGTTTTGCGCCTACTATAACGTCTGCCAGAGATTTGGTGGTATCTGTGGTCAGGGAGGTTCCCTGCTTAATCATCTTAATGGAATTTTCAATTAGTTCCGTAATATCTTTGGCAGAAGAAGAACTCTTGTTAGCCAGGCTCTGCACTTCCTCTGCAACCACCGCAAATCCTTTGCCCGCTTCTCCGGCCCGGGCGGCTTCCACGGCGGCGTTCAATGCCAGAATATTTGTCTGGAAGGAGATATCCTCAATGGTCTTGATAATGCCGCCGATTTCCTGGGAGGCATTGGAAATGTCCTCCATTGCCGAAGCCAGAACAGTCATTTTCTCATTGCTTGCCATAAGGAGCGCAGCAGCGCCTGTGGAACATTTCTGAGCGTTGTCAGCATCTTCGGAGGTGCGGTCCACCTGGGTGGATAATTCCTGAATGCTGGCGGATAATTCCTGGACAGCAGAAGCCTGTGCCACTGCGCCGCTGGAAAGAACCTGAGCGTCTGACGCCATGCGGCGGGATTCTTCCGATACCTGCTCCGCCGTCAGGTTAATCCGGGACAGTGCAAGATTCAAAGAGTCCACAATCTGGCGCATGGCATTTTGTATGGGTAAGAATTCGCCTCTGTAATCATCGCCGATGACAAGATCCATGTTTCCATCCGCCATTTCAGAGAGTTTGGAATCAATGTCATGAATATATTTTTTCAATTCCTGTTTCGTTTCATGAATGGAGGCCACCAGCATTCCGATTTCAGAAGTGTTGGGGGTTAAAGGAAAGTCTGCGGAAAGATTTCCCTGTGAGATTTCCCCCATCTGATCCCGTATGGTGATAACCGGACGCAGTACCCGCCTCTTAGTCGTTATCATGTTGATAAGCTGCATGACGATAATGACAAAAAGTGCAACGAACATGGCTGTTTCAATGGATCTGGCATTCCGTTCCAAAGTTTCCACCCGTGCCATCGTTCTGGTATCCAGAGCAGAAAGAAATTGTTCCTTAAGAGAATTAATCTGGGCGATGGAGGAACTGTAATCCGAGCCGTAAACGTAATCGATGGCTGCCTGCATGTTTCCGGACTGTACATTTTTCATGGCCTCGTCTTCTAAAGGAACCAGCGTGTTGGATAAATCGGACATCTGGTCAATCATGGCCTGTTCTTCGGATGTGATGCCGATTTTCTGCATGGCATCAACGCCTTTGTCGCGGTTTTGTAAATTGTCTACTTCATTCCAGTAATTGTCATAGTGCTCCTGCTGGCCGGTGGAAGCGAATGCCCGCACTTCATTGGTAAGGTAAGCAGAGCCGTTCATAAATCGGTTTGCATTGTATGTCAGGTTGAAACGCTGTTCATTGGCAGTATTTAATTTCCGGCTTACGCTGCCGTCAAACAAAAGTGAGATCATCAGAAATAAAAGCGCCAGGATTGAAATTCCATTTAAAATAAAGGATAACATGGATTGGCTGATGGTTTTCTTCATAGTTGTGTTCCTCCCGGTGTGTACCAAATGTTTTACAGTGCCTAAATTAGTGTTATAAATACCAGTTTACAGAAATAAGGAAGAAATTTCAACCCATAAATGCAAATTTATATATGGAAATAAAAGGCCCTGCGACGCTCTTTTAAGAAAAATTTAAGAAATTTTATTAGGAATTAACAAGGTTTTGTGATAAGATAATTGCGGGACAAAAAGAGAAAAGATCTGATACATAAATTTTAGGAGGACGAATATGAACAAAAAGAAAGTGGGTATTATCGCCGGAACAGCGGCAGTGGCTCTTGCAGTGGCCGGAGCAGCGGCGTGGTATTACCTGAAGGGAAACGGCGTGGCAGGAAACAGTGCGGATAAAGTATACGTGGAGACGGTTTCATCCCTGCTTTCTGCCAATTCCGGAAGCCAGAGCCGTTATTCCGGCATTGTTGAAGCACAGGAAACCTGGGATGTGAATAAGGATTCGGAACGTGAGATTAAGGAAGTCTTTGTCAAAGAAGGAGATTCCGTAGAAGAGGGAACTCCTCTGTTTGAATATGATATGGAGGAAGTACAGGGAGAGATCCAGCAGGCGCAGCTTGAACTGGAAGGAATGCAGAATGACATCACCAATCTGCAGAGCCAGATTAATCAGCTTTCCCGGGAGAAAAATGCCGCTCCGGAAGGAGAAAAGTTCGAGTATACGGCGGATATCCAGGAAAAACAGAACACCATTAAGCAGACAGAATACAATATTGAGAGCAAAAAAGCTGAAATTCAGAAGAAACAGGAATCTTTGGAAAAAGCAGTGGTTACCAGTAAGATTGCAGGCGTGGTGAAAGCCATCAATGAATCCGGAACCGATATGTCCGGGGAAACTGCGGCTTATATGACGGTTCTTGCCGTAGGCGACTATCGGGTGAAGGGCACTGTCAGCGAGACAAATGTGCAGTTTCTCTCCGAAGAGCAGCCGGTGATTCTCCGTTCCAGAGTGAATGAGGAACAGACCTGGAATGGGACAATCAGTAAGATTGATACCCAGAATGAGGAAAAAAGTGACAATGATATGTATATGGATTCCGGAAGCGGTGCAGAGAAAGCCACGAAATATCCATTCTATATCACATTGGAATCCACAGAGGGCCTTATGATGGGGCAGCATCTTTTTATTGAGATGGATGAAGGTCAGACTGAGACAAAGGAAGGGCTCTGGCTGTTTGAGGGATATATCGTCCAGGAAGAAGGAGAAGCTTATGTATGGGCTTCCAATGACAAAAATAAGCTGGAAAAGAGAATTGTGGAGCTGGGAGAGTACGATGAAAACCTGGGAGCTTATGAGATAACCGGAGGACTGACCGGAGAAGACGCCATTGCATTTCCGATGGAAGGGCTGTATGAAGGTGTAACTACCGTGACAGATGTTTCAGAAGTGGACTACTCTTCCCCGCTGTATAACCAGGAAGGAGAAGAGGGAGAGGGTGACGAAGGCTCAGAAGACGGAGAGATGCCGGATGAAGAGAATTTGTCAGATGATTTATCCGAAGAGGCGCCCAATGAGCTGATGGACGATCTATCTGAGGGAAGATTTGACAAAGATTTGATGGATGGAGAGGAAGGCTCCGCAGACGGAGAGGGAGACTCCGCAGACGGCGAATCAGAAGACGGAGAGGGAGATTCTGCAGACGGCGGATCAGAAGACGGAGAGGGAGATTCTGCAGACGGCGGATCAGAAGACGGAGAGGGAGATTCTGCAGACGGCGGATCAGAAGACGGAGAGAGTGAAGAATAGGAACCGGAGGGAAGAACAGGAATGATATTGGATTTACAGAATATATTTAAAGATTACCAGCAGGATAAGCTGGTGGTTCCGGTATTGAAAGATGTGTCTCTGCAGGTGGAAGAAGGGGAATATGTGGCAATCATGGGCCCTTCCGGTTCCGGGAAAACAACGCTGATGAATATTATCGGCTGTCTGGACCGTCCTACTTCCGGAACCTATCAGCTTGCCGGAGAAGACGTGCTCAAATGCAAGGATAGGGACATGTCTGATCTGCGGCTGCGCAGTATCGGATTTGTGTTTCAGAGCTTTCAGCTTCTTGCCAGACAGTCTGCCCTGGAAAATGTGGCATTGCCTTTAAGCTATGCCGGAATTAAGAAAAAAGAGAGAAAGGAGAGGGCTGCCCAGGCTCTGGAACGGGTAGGTCTGGGAGAGCGTGTGACATTTAAGCCCACTCAGCTCTCCGGCGGCCAGAAACAGCGGGTAGCCATTGCCAGAGCCATGGTGAACAATCCCAAGATTCTTTTGGCAGACGAGCCTACCGGAGCATTGGATTCCAAATCGGGAGAACAGATTATGGAATTGTTTCAGAAGCTGAACGAGGAAGGGGTAACCATTGTAATGATTACCCATGACCCGAAGATTGCCTCCAGAGCGAAACGGATTGTACACATTATTGACGGCATGATCACAGAAGGAGACAGCGAGGAGGCGGAGAATGAGTAAAAAAGCAGTTATCATTACAGTGGTATCCCTTGGCGCTGTCGGCGCCGCAGTTTTCGGTGGAATCAAAGCATATCAGAATTACCAGAGCAAGAACCAGAAAGCGGAAGTGCATTATGTGTCAGAATTGAATATGTATTATTATGAAAATGAAATGACCAGTTCCGGTATTGTGACCAATGACTCGTCACAGGATGTATATGTGTTAGAAGATAAAACCATTTCTGAAGTCCATGTGGAAGAAGGGCAAGAGGTGAAAGCAGGAGATCCCCTGATTACTTACGACATGACTATGTCAAATCTGGAGCTGGAAATGAAAGAGCTGGATGTTGCCACGGTAACCAGCCGGCTGGAAGCAGCCAACCAGCAGCTTGCAAAGCTGAAATCCACCACTCCAATCACGCCCCGGCCGGAAGAACCGGAAGAGCCGGAACCGGAGCCCACGCCGGATCCGGAACCTACGCCTGTGCCGCTTCCGCCCCAGAAGACGAAAAATGCCTATAATTACATTACCAGCAGTTCCAAACCGAACAAAGGGAAAGGAACCGAGGAAAAACCATATATTTATCTGTGCACGCAGGAATGCTTTGTATTAGGAGAATTTATTAACAGCCTTTCTGCAGACGAAGATGAGCCCATATATGTAAGCCTGGAAATACATAAGAACAATGAATTTGCAGGAAAATTAATCACTTCTTGGGAAATCAGCGGCGAAAGCGGTTTCCCCAGGCTGGAGGAGGATTCCAGATGGTCAGTCCGGACCCGTTCTCAGATGATAGAGGAAGAGCCGGAGGAACCGGAAGAGCCAGAGGAGCCCGATATTTCGGAAGAACCGGAAGAGCCGGAGGAGCCGGAAGGTTATACGGCAGAAGAATTATCTTCTATGATAAAGGAAAAAGAAGAAGAGATCCGGGATTTGGATTTGAGCAAACGAAAAGAAGAACTGGAACTGGAACAGATGAAGAAGGTTTCCGGGGACGGTGTGGTAAAGGCAGCCTTTAACGGTGTGGTAAAAGGCGTTGCCGACAAGGATGATCCCCCAACCGGGGAACCCTTTTTAACGGTGTCCGGCTCAGAAGGATTGTATGTCAGCGGTTCTTTAAGCGAACTGCAGCTTGAGGAAATAAAGGTAGGGCAGAAAGTATATGCCAATTCCTGGGAAAGCGGACAGAATTTTGAGGCCGAAATAACAGAGATTTCCCAGTATCCAACGGAAAACAGCAATGCTTACGGAGAAGGAAATCCCAATGTGTCTTATTATCCTTATACTGCTTATATAGAGGATACGGAAGGGTTACGCAACGGGGAATATGTGGATTTGACCATGTCAAATACTCAGGAAGGAGACGGAATCTATCTGGACAAGGCATACGTCAGGGAAGAAGACGGCAGAAAATATGTGCTGAAAGCGGATGAGAACGATTTGTTGGTGAAACAGTATATCCAGACCGGAAAGACGATTTGGGGGCAGGCCGTGGAGGTTTTGTCAGGGCTGACGATGGAAGACAGAATTGCGTTTCCTTACGGCAAAACCGCCAAAGAAGGCGTGAAAGTAACAGAGTCTGAGTAACCCGAAGGGATAGCAAATGAAGGAGAAAAACAGATGTTAGAAAATATCAGATTGTCCTTTCAGGGACTGTGGTCGCATAAGATGCGTTCCTTTCTGACCATGTTAGGCATTATTATCGGTATCGCAGCCATAATAGCCATTGTCTCCACCATTAAGGGAACCAATGAACAGATCAAGGAAAATCTCATCGGTTCCGGAGACAATACCGTGAATGTACAGCTTTATCAGGGAGATAATATTTATGAGATAGATTATTACGGAGTGCCGGACGGGGTGCCGGTCATTACGGAAGAGACCAGAAAGCAGATTCTGGAGCTGGATCATATTGAAAATGCTTCCCTGTATACTTCCAGGGAAACCTACAATGCGGTATACTATCTGAATACAGGAATGTCCGGCGGAAAAGTCTGCGGCATTGACCAGAATTATCTGGATACCTGCAATTATATTATTAAGCAGGGAAGAGGATTCACCGACTCTGACTATACCAAATTCCGGAAAGTAGCAGTTTTGGATGAGAATTCGGCGGAGACATTATTCCAGGGTGTGGATCCCATCGGCAAGACCGTGGAAATTCAGCGGGAGCCTTTTATTGTGATAGGCATAATTGCCAAATCTTCCAGGTTTGAGCCGGTGATTAACACTATTGATGAATATTATACCTATGCGGAATCCAGCAGCGGCGCCGTGTATGTTCCGGATACCACATGGCCCATTCTGTATGGATATGACGAGCCTCAGTCTCTGATTTTGAAACTGGACAAAGTGGATAATATGACGGTTGCAGGAAAAGATGCGGCCAATATTTTAAACAGCGGGCTGAATGTTTCCGATGATACCATGAAGTACAAGGCAGCTGATCTTTTAAAACAGGCGGAGGATATCCAGAAACTGAGCCAGTCCACCAATACCATGCTGATTTGGATTGCGGGGATTTCATTGCTGGTAGGCGGTATCGGCGTTATGAATATTATGCTGGTGTCTGTCACAGAGCGTACCCAGGAGATTGGGTTAAAGAAGGCAATCGGAGCCAGAAAGGGCAAGATTCTCGGGCAGTTTCTGACGGAAGCGGCTGTATTGACCAGCCTGGGCGGGCTGATAGGAGTGATTGTGGGAATTGTGCTGGCAGAAGTGATTTCCAGGGTCACCAGCACGCTGGTGTCTATCAGCGTTCCGGCTTCCATCCTGGCAGTGGTGTTTTCCATGGCTATTGGGATTATTTTCGGGCTGCTGCCCTCTTATAAGGCGGCGAACCTGAATCCGATTGATGCGCTGCGGCATGAATAGGACAAAACAGAGCCGGTTCCAACGTGCGGGATCTTCTTCTGGATAGCGAACAGGACGGCGTCTCCGGACGGTTGTGATTGATGGAGCGCATGGTGCAGACGGTATAGAAAGGGCCGATAACCGCATTTTTAATCTGCGAATGATCGGCTCTGCGTCTGGCTCTTTGATAACTGACATCTTCAGTTGTTGAACATTTATGGTTTTATACCGTAATGAAATTTTCATGTCAGACAGATCGGTTCCATTAGTAGTATATGCAAAAGAAATTTTATACCGCCATTCTCCCGGATATACGGCTAAGGAACTGCCGCAAAATAACATACCCATCCTGCTTGTCCTTTTCTTCGATAGCACAATGCAAAAATCGTTTACATAGCCCGCTATGCGCGCCATTTTTGCATTGCACTCTCAAAGAAAAATCCTACGCAATATGGGCATGTTATTTTGCGGCAGTTCCTAATTCGGTATCTATATATTTGGCGATTAAAAACTGCCAAATATATAGAGCTCCGGGGGATGCGCACTCGCACAAATATGTATATGCCGTAAAGCGACCGTGCTCGGCGCAGATGGCGATAATTAATCGCCATCTATATATGTCAACCGCATTTTGTATCTCTATTCCCTCTTTATAAAAAGAATAGGCGGCTTTGCCTGTCGGGTCATATACTTCAAAACTTACAAAGGAATCAGGAATCCATCTATGGCTGCCAGTTCAAATCCTCACACAAATAGCTCAATTTGCTTTGCGGATACAGACGTTTTTTTTGCTGGCGTTTGGCTTGTACTTAACCGCACATGCCTAAATCCACAAATGAGCATGGCCGTAAGTAACAAGAATATAAAAATTCCCCATTTTTTTCTTAAAAATTCATAATTGCATCTAATCTTTCTTTCAATAATTCCTTACTTTCATTCAATGTAGGAGAAACAAGAGAATTCCTATAATTTCCTTCAAACCCTATCGATTTTAGCAAGGTATCGCCATAAGCCCGCCGACCTTTTGTGTCAAGTTTCCGTATGGCGGCTTCATTACAAGAGAGCTCACAAGCCCTGCCTATTTCCCGGCTCATTAAGTAAATCCGTCGGCTCTGTTTGTTCGCTATGCGGATTATTTTGCCCATCTGTCACTTTGCCTGTTTGGGTGTTATCAACTATGCCTATACTTTCGGCGCTCACAGTAACCATAGTGTCTTGTTTTATAGAAAATTAATAATTTTTCCATTGTATACCAGCCATTTTATGGATATAATGATACTCAGGGCTTAAAGAGGAAGGAAGGAGACGAGATGATGCGAAGACTCAGCAGGGTACAGACCATTGCCCTGGGATTTTTATTGATAATTGCGGCAGGGACCATATTGCTGCTTCTGCCGGCTGCTTCCAGAAGCGGGAAAAGCGTGGGATTGTTAAATGCATTGTTTACGGCAACCAGCAGTACTTGTGTAACGGGGCTGGTGACGGTTGACACATATACCAACTGGACGCTGTTTGGGCAGATTGTGATTCTTCTGCTGATCCAGGTGGGCGGATTGGGATTTATCAGTATCGGCGTGTTCTTTTCCATATTTTTGAAAAGGCGGATTGGGCTGAAAGAGAGGAACTTGATTCAGGAAAGCGTCAATACGCTGCAGATTGGCGGAGCTGTGCGCCTGGTAAGAAAAATTATCTGTTACAGCGCCCTGATTGAAGGGACTGGGGCGTTGCTCTTAATGATACGGTTTATTCCGGAGTTTGGCTGGGCAAAGGGAATCTGGTATGGGATTTTCCATTCGATCTCAGCTTTCTGCAATGCAGGCTTTGATCTGATGGGGCAGTTTGAACCTTATGGCTCCCTTACCAGATACTGTGATGATATTCTGGTGAACCTTGTCATTATGCTGTTGATTATCATCGGCGGAATTGGGTTTATTGTGTGGGATGACATTTCAGTGCATAGATGGGATGTGAGGAAATATCTGCTGCATACGAAGATTGTCCTTACCATGACGCTGGCGCTGATCATAGGCGGAAGCGTATGTTTCTATATCTTTGAACGGGATAACCTTCTGGCAGGAATGGATGCTCAGGGCCAGATTCTGGCTTCGGTATTCGGCGCAGTCACCCCCCGGACGGCAGGGTTTAATACGGTAGATACGGGAGCTTATACGGAAGGGACAAGGCTTTTAACGGCGCTCCTTATGTTTATCGGCGGAAGCCCGGGATCCACAGCCGGAGGAGTGAAAACCACTACCATGATGGTGATTCTCCTGTATATCTGGTCTAATCTGAGGAACCAGAAAGGGCTTAATATCTTTGGAAGAAGATTGGACGAGGATTCCATTAAGAAAGCCAGTACCGTATTTTTCATCAATTTGCTGCTGGCCGCCGTTTCAGCGCTTTTAATGAGCGGTTTCGAACCGAATCTGCCTATGTCGGATGTTTTGATGGAAGTGTTTTCGGCTATCGGAACGGTGGGAATTTCAACGGGAATTACCAGGGATATTACCATATGGTCCAAGTATCTGCTGATTTTACTGATGTATAGCGGCCGAATCGGAAGTATGTCTTTTGCACTGTCATTTACGGAAAAGAAACGTGGGTCGCTGGTGCAATTGCCGATAGAGCGAATTACGATCGGATAAATGGGAACCCGGCAAATTTATCCCGGATTGTGCTGCATGTGAAAATGGAGCAAATTAGAATCGGAGCAATGGGAACCCGGCAAATTTACCCTGGATTGTGCTGCATGTGAAAATGGAGCAAATTAGAATCGGAGCAATGGGAACCCGGCAAATTTTCCTAGGTTGTGCTGCATGTGAAATAGGAGGAAAAGAATGAAATCAATTCTTGTAATCGGAATCGGAAGGTTCGGAAAGCATTTATGTGAAAATCTGGTAAAAAACGGCAATGATGTGATGGCGGTAGATCAAATAGAAGAAAAACTGGAAGATATTCTGCCCATTGTTACCAGTGCGAAAATCGGAGACTGTACCAAAGAAGATGTGCTGAGAAGCTTCGGCGTCCGGAATTTTGATATTTGCTTTGTATGCATCGGAACGAATTTTCAGAGCAGTTTGGAAATTACCAGTCTGCTGAAAGAACTGGGGGCGCCCTGTGTGATCAGCAAGGCTACCAGAGATATCCAGGCAAAGTTTCTTTTGCGGAACGGAGCGGATGAGGTGGTTTACCCAGATCGGGATATTGCAAAGCGCATGGCAATGAAAGTCAGCGCCAACCATGTGTACGATTATCTGGAGCTGGGAGAATATTCTATTTATGAAATACAGCCGTTGGAAGAGTGGATTGGTAAATCAATTAAGGAAATGAATTTCCGTGTCAAATACAATGCCAATATTCTGAGCATCAAGCAGAATGGAAAAAGCAGCCTGCTTCCCAGTGCAGATCATATATTCCAGCGGGACGAACACCTGATGATTATTGGAGAGAATGAGGACATTAAGCGGATTTTAAAACGCTTATAAGACTAAATGTCGGGAAGGCGCCATATAATATACGAAGGATAAAGGAAAAGAACATATGTTGCAATTTATCACGGAACTGGACGGCAGGATTTTGCTGTTTATCCAGGAATTTTTACGTTTTGAGTGGCTGAATCCTATTGTTTTATTCATCACCAGCCTGGGAAATGCAGGGATGATTTGGATTTTGCTGGCGGTATTGTTTCTGGTACAGAAGAAATATCAGAAAACAGGAATTTCCATGGCAGTTGCATTGCTTTTGGGGCTGCTGGTGACAAATATACTGCTGAAAAACTGGGTGTGCCGTCCAAGACCCTATGTTACCATACCGGAATTGGATGCGCTGGTAACGGCCGCGGATTGGTCTTTCCCTTCCGGGCATTCCACCAGTTCCATGGCTGCCGCTGTGGTGATATTTTGCCGGACGCCCAAAAAAATCGGCATTCCTGCAATGATTTTAGGAGTGTTGATTTGCCTGTCCAGATTGTATGTGGGAGTTCATTATCCGTCAGATGTTGTTTGCGGAGCTCTCATAGGCATTCTTGCGGCAGTGTGTGCTCTGCGGATTACCAGGGACAGGAATGAGAAACAGCCAATGCCATGACTTGCAATTCGAAAAGGCCGTTTTTCAGAAGGATATTCCTGGCAGAAATGGAAAACGGCCATGTCATAGCGGCAATTCAAAAAGGCCGTTTTTCAGAAGGATATTCCTGGCAGAAATGGAAAACAGCCATGTCATAGCGGTAATTCAAAAAGGCCGTTTATCAGAGGGATATTCCTGGCACTAATGGGAAACAGCCAATGTCATGACGGTAATTCAGGAAAGACAGATAACATAATAATCGTAACTGGGTCAGGACAGTTACGGCATCATTGAGAAAAGAGGGAAAAATATGCCCCAGGGAAATCCAAAACCAGGAGAGATCTATTTACATTTTAAAGAAAAGCTATATCAGGTGCTTACGGTGGCAAAGCATTCGGAAACCGGGGAAAAGCTGGTGATTTATCAGGCTTTGTACGGCGGCTTTCAGACTTATGCAAGGCCCTTTGAACTGTTTGTGGGCCCGGTGGATAAAGAGAAGTATCCGGATGTCCGTCAGGAATACCGGTTTCAGCTGACAGAGCCGGTTCCGGATGCCGGACAGGGGAAAGAACCCCAGGGGGCGGAGAAGGTTTCTGTGCCGAAACGCACGGCGGAAGAGAAAATGATGGCATTTTTTGACGCCGGAACCATGGAAGAAAAATATTCGATTTTATTGGAAATGCGCGGGGATGTGACAGATCGGATGATTAATAATATGGCGGTTGTACTGGATGTGGTAATTGAAGAAGGCCCTCTGGATCAGCGTTATGAGGAATTGAAAACCTGTGTGCGCACATTTCAGAAATATGAGGTGGAGCGAACCTTGCGATAACAGGAAAAGGAGGTTGCCCCTCCTTTTTTTCTATGATAAAATAGAGATACAAAAAGAAATTCAAAGGAATAATTCTCAGAAAGGATTCGGGACAGGTATGTTGCTTCTAATTAAAAATGGAACGGTTATTAATCCGGGAGACAAGACGCAGGCAAAAGCGGATGTTCTCGTGGAAGACGGAGTGATTCAAAGAATTGCCCCCAAACAGACAATAAAGGCTGACCGCACGATAGATGCGGCAAATTGCTATGTAATGCCGGGATTTATAGATATGCATGTACACCTGCGTGATCCCGGAATGGAGCATAAAGAAACGGTGGATACAGGGGTGAGAGCGGCGGTCCGCGGCGGTTTTACCACAGTGGTGGCAATGCCCAATACCAAGCCGGCGGTGGATAATGCCGATGTGGTGAATTATGTGCATAACAAGGCGAAAAATATCGGGCTGGCCCAGGTGCTTCAGGCGGGGGCTGTCACAAAGGGGCAGCGGGGCACGGAATTGTCAGATATTGAAGGAATGGTGGAAGCGGGAATTCCGGCCATCAGTGAAGATGGGAAATCCGTCATGGATGCCCAGCTATACCGGGAGGCCATGACCCTTGCCATGAAATATGACATTCCGGTGCTGGCTCACTGCGAGGATATCAATCTGGTAAACGGCGGCGTGGTGAACGCAGATAACGTTACTGAGAGAATGCGCTTAAAGGGGATCAGCAATGCAGTGGAGGATACCATAGCGGCCAGGGATATCGTGCTGGCCAAGGAGACAGGGGCAGCCCTTCATTTATGCCATTGTTCCACAAAGGGCAGTGTGAAAATGGTTGAAATGGCCAAGAAAGAGGGAATCCGGGTGACGGCGGAAGTCTGTCCCCATCATTTTATATTGACAAGCAGCGATATCAAAGAAAATGATGCCAATTATAAAATGAATCCGCCTCTGCGCACCAAAGAGGATGTGGAGGCTCTGCGGGAAGGGCTGAAAGCAGATATTATGGATGTAATCGCCACAGACCATGCGCCCCATACGGCCATTGAAAAAGGGGTGGGAATCCGTAAGGCTCCTTTTGGAATTGTGGGCCTGGAGACGGCAGCGGCGTTGACGATGACAGAGTTAGTGGACAAGGGCTGGCTTACCGTCATGCAGATGGCAGAGAAGATGAGTTATAATCCCGCACAGATTCTGGGACTGGACAAAGGCGTGGTGGAAGAAGGAAAAGCAGCGGATCTTGTGATTTTTAATCCGGAGAAAGAATATGCCATTGATCCGGCCCAGTTCCGCTCAAAAGGGAAAAACACGCCTTTTGCGGGGAAAAAGGTAAAGGGAATGGTGATGGCAACCATTGTGGCAGGCAAAATTGTATACGAAAGCACAGAACTGTAAGATCCGAATGTACTTCGCTTCCCTGCTTAATACGCAAGAACATACTTATTTGCCAAATGATTTGCTTGTTTTCTTGAAGTAGCGAAAACTTGTTGGCAAATCATTTCGCTCACGGGTATAACTTCACGTTCATATTTTAGATTCAAATTAAAGAGAGGTCCGACATGATTAACAAATTAACGGCAAAGATTCAGAAAACCCATGCTCCCATTGTGGTAGGTTTAGATCCTATGTTAGATTATATTCCGGAGCACATTCAGAAAAAGGCATTTCAGGAGAAAGGAGAGACTTTAGAGGGTGCGGCAGAAGCGATCTGGCAGTTTAATAAGGAGATCGTGGATCATACCTGGGATTTGATTCCTGCGGTTAAGCCTCAGATTGCCATGTATGAACAATTTGGAATCCCCGGTCTTATGGCTTTCAAAAAAACAGTGGATTACTGCCATGAGAAAGATCTGGTGGTGATTGGAGATGTAAAACGGGGAGATATCGGTTCCACCTCTGCCGCTTACGCAGCAGGCCATATCGGGACCGTAACGGTAGGCGGCAGAACATACCATCCTTTTGCGGAAGACTTTATCACGGTCAATCCTTATCTTGGGACAGACGGGGTAAAACCTTTTGCGGAAGTGTGCCGTAAAGAACATAAGGGGCTGTTTATTCTGGTGAAAACCTCCAATCCTTCCAGCGGAGAATTTCAGGACAGGCTGATTGACGGCAGGCCCCTGTATGAGCACGTAGGGGAAAAGGTAGCTCAGTGGGGCGCAGAATGTATGGGAGAATCTTATAGTTATATCGGGGCGGTGGTAGGGGCCACTTATCCGGAAATGGGCAAGATTTTAAGAAAAATTATGCCGAAAAGCTATATTCTGGTGCCCGGATACGGCGCACAGGGTGGAAAAGGAGCCGATTTGGTACACTTTTTTAACGAGGATGGACTGGGAGCGATCGTTAATTCTTCCAGAGGAATTATTGCGGCTTACAAACTGGAGGCTTATGAAAAGTTCGGGCCGGAACACTTTGGAGAAGCGTCCAGGGCGGCGGTGGAAGATATGAAAAAAGACATTGACGGAGCATTGCAGAATATGCTTTGATTTACCTGACGATATACTGCATAAGCCTCAGGCCTATGCAGTAGCTTTGCGCCAGAATGAGATTCAGGAGAAGGTTATGGCAGGCAAATATAAGCATGTCATAAGTGATATTGCATCAGAATGAGATTCAGGAGAAGGTTATGGCAGGCAAATATAAGCATGCCAAAAGTGATATTGCATCAGAATGAGGTTCAGGAGAAGGTTATGGCAGACAAATTTAAAGAACAGGCAGTTATTATCCGTCAGGAGGAGATATCCTACGGAATTTACAGCATGTGGCTGAAGACAGATCAGATTGCAAGCAAGGCAAAGCCGGGGCAGTTTTTGTCCATTTATTGTCGGGAAGGGAGCAGGCTTCTGCCCCGCCCCATCAGCCTGTGCGAAATAGACAGAGAGGATCAGGCGGTTCGGATTGTGTACCGTGTGGCAGGAAAAGGGACCGAGGAATTATCCGGAATGAGAACCGGAGGCAGCCTGGAAGCAGTAGGGCCTTTAGGCAACGGATTTCCCCTAAAAGAGAAAAAAGCGTTTCTGATTGGAGGAGGCATTGGGATTCCTCCTATGCTTCAGTTGGCAAAAGAACTGCAGTGTGAGAAGCAGATTATTCTGGGATACCGGGATTCCCTGTTTTTGCAGAAAGAATTTAAAAAACAGGGGAAATTGTATGTAGCCACAGAAGACGGAAGTTACGGCGTGGAAGGAAATGTACTGGACGCCATTCGGGAAAACGGGCTGGATGCGGAAATTATTTATGCCTGCGGACCTGCGCCTATGCTGCGGGCAGTGAAAGCTTATGCCAGAGAAAAGAAAATCGAATGCTGGATTTCACTGGAGGAGCGTATGGCCTGCGGAATCGGCGCATGCCTGGGATGCGTCTGCAAATCCAGGGAAAAAGACAGCCATACGAATGTAAATAATAAAAGGATTTGTAAGGAAGGTCCGGTATTTCGTGCAGAGGAGGTAGAATTTTAATGAACACAAAAGTGAATCTGGCAGGGGTTACATTGAAAAATCCTGTAATGACAGCGTCAGGAACTTTCGGCTCCGGAGCGGAATATGCGGAATTTGTAGATTTGAATAAGCTGGGCGCGGTGGTGACAAAAGGAGTTGCCAATGTGCCCTGGGAAGGAAATCCCACACCGAGGATTGCGGAGACTTACGGCGGAATGCTCAACGCAGTGGGGCTGCAGAATCCGGGAATTGACCTGTTTGTGGAGCGGGATATTCCTTTTCTAACGAAATACGACACGAGGATTATCGTAAATGTATGCGGCAGAACCATGGAAGATTACTGTGAAGTGGTAAGACGTCTGGCGGAGCAGCCGGTGGATATGCTGGAAATCAATATTTCCTGCCCCAATGTGGAGGAAGGGGGGCTTGCTTTCGGCCAAAATGCCAAATCAGTGGAAGCTATCACAAAAGAAGTGAAAAAATATGCGAAACAGCCAATTATTATGAAGCTGAGCCCTAATGTTACCGATATTGCCGAGATGGCCAAGGCCGCGGAAGCGGGAGGGGCAGATGCCTTATCCTTAATCAATACTATCACCGGCATGAAAATAGACATCCACCGCAGAACATTTGCCCTTGCCAATAAAACCGGCGGACTCTCCGGCCCGGCCATTCATCCTGTGGCTGTAAGGATGGTATATCAGGTTGCCCAGGCTGTGCAGATTCCCATTATCGGCATGGGCGGAATTGCCACGGCAGAAGATGCGCTGGAGATGATTCTGGCCGGAGCCACTGCTGTGTCTGTGGGAACCGCTAATTTCCATAATCCTCTGGTTACCATGGAGATTGTAAAAGGGATTCGGGAGTATATGGAACAGAACAGGGTGAAAGATATTGGGGAGTTGATTGGCAAAGTGAGCTAGAGGCTTGATCCAGTTAAACAGGTAGAGAGAAAAGTAATTTGAGACTGGCAGATGATAGGGAGGAAAGGCAGTCTTTCCCAAACACAAAAGAGGAGGAGTAAAATGGAAAAAACAAAAGAAAAATTTAAATTCAGATTCTTGATATGGGCGGCAGTATTATTTCTGTCAGTAAGCGGCGCAATTGGCAGTGATACCAGCGTGGCGCAGGCAGAGACGATGGTGTATGTGACGCCCACAGGTTCCAAATATCATGCGTATAAATGCGGGAACGGCACTTATACCTTGACAACTTTGTCAGATGCGCTGTCTCGGGGTTTAACGCCCTGTAGTAAATGTTACGGAAGCAATTATTCCCCTGCGCCGGAACCAGCTCCTGCCCCGGATCCAGATCCGGCTCCCGCACCGGAACCGGAACCAACTCCTGCGCCGAAGCCTATGAAAATCAATAAAACATCTGTCATTTTGGTAAAAGGGCAGACATTCAAACTGAAGGTCAGCAATGCAGCAGGGCCGGTGACCTGGAATTCTTCTAAGAAATCGGTGGCGTCCGTTTCCGGGAATGGAAAAGTGACAGCAAAGAAAAAGGGCAGTGCAGTAATTACAGCCAAGGCAAATGCCGGAACGAAGAAATGCAAAGTGACTGTGGAAGAACCCAGGCTGAATGCAACAAACATTACCCTGGATTTAAAGCAAAGCAGAAAGCTAAAATTGTCCGGATGCAAACACTCTGTCAAATGGACTTCCAGTAATTCTTCTGTTGCCAAAGTCAGCAAAGGAAAAGTAACTGCCAGACGGGTAGGCTCCGCTAAAATCACGGCAAAAGTGCATGGAAAAAAATTTACCTGCAAGGTTACGGTGAAAAAGCCCAAAGTGGAGAAGATTATTTTGGGAGAAGACTCCTTGCAGATGGAATACGGAAGCGAGAAAGAATTAAAAATCAGTACCATGCCGTCAAATGCTATGGGATATTATGATGTTTCTGTAAAATCCTCAGATACTTCTATTGTGGAGGTTTTTCAGGATGACTATGAGAATACGGTTTCATTGTGGAGCAAGGAAAAAGAAGGAAACGCTGAGGTTTCTGTTTCCATTGGCGGCGTAACAGCAAAATGCTGCGTTACAGTGGTAAAACCCGTAGTGACAGAGCTGACGCTGGACGAGGACAGCCTGAATCTGAAGCCGGATGAAAGAGCCACACTATCATATTATGTCAGTCCGGCGGATGCAGGAAAGTATCATGAGGCAATATGGAAAAGTGGGAATGAGAGCGTGGTCACGGTGGAAAGATTTTCGCCGGGAAGCATATATGCCACAGTAGAAGCAGTGGGAGAAGGGGAAACGGATATCACGCTGACAGTAGGATGAAATCAGATGAACCGCATGATGGTCAGGACAATTAATAAATTTCAGGATTTGCCAATAGACTGCAGTAAATCTTGACCCAGATTTGGAAATGGAATTACAGGCATCGGTTGGGCTGGATGTACAGCTAAAATCTTTTCCATCCATACCATGTGATACCAGTTGCCGAATTTATATCCGGAATTGTGAAATTTTCCCACAAAGGCATATCCGCAGCGTTCGTGAAAACGGACGCTGTTTTTCGTTAAATAAATATCGTCTTTCTCGGGATATCCAATGCAGGCATTGAGGTTAAAAATATTCTGGGCTTTTGAGATTTCTTCCAGAGTATGATAGAGCATTTTGCCGATTCCCATGTTTCGCTTATTCTCTTTCAAGTAAATGGTTGTTTCTGCTGACCAGCTGTAAGCGGCCCGGCCTACAAACGGGTTTGTGCAGGCATAACCCAGAAGCTCGCCGTTTGACTCTGCCACAAGGAAAGGATATTTTTTCAATGTTTTCTGTAAGCGTGCAAGGAATTCTTCGGTACTGGGAACCTGGTATTCGAAAGAGATGGCTGTTTTTTCAACATAGGGCTTATAGATATTCAGAAGTTCCGGCGCATCGTCAGCAGAAGCGGTGCGGATTTTGAGGTTATTATTTGTCTTTGGCATTTTGGGATTCTCCTTTGTGGGAACGGTTGATTTTTATCTTATCTTATCTCTTTTGGAGAAAAGTGTCAACCGATATTGACCAATATCATTTTTGCGGAAGTTGTAACTTTTATTGACGAAGGAGCCCGAATTTGTTAAGATATTGTTATCGTTCATGGCCTGACTGGCCTCTGACTGCAGCGCATGGAAAAGCTGACTGCAGCGCATGAAAAAGCTGACTGCAGCGTGGGAATGGACGTTTGGTGACTGAGTGAAGTGAAAGGAATGAGTGATGAATCATGGAAAATAATAAGAGACCGGAGAATATGGAGCGTATCACCACGGCGGTTCTTGCGGAGCCGTTTATTGAGGAGCAGGTAACTGCGATTCGCAAACAGGTGGGAGATAAGAAAGTGTTGCTGGCATTATCAGGCGGCGTGGATTCTTCCGTAGTGGCAGCGCTTTTGATCAAAGCAATTGGAAAACAGCTTGTCTGCGTGCATGTAAATCATGGTTTGCTGCGAAAGGGCGAGCCGGAGCAGGTAGTGGAGGTATTCCGCAATCAGATGGATGCAAATTTAATCTATGTGGACGCAGTGGATCGCTTTCTGGACAAGCTGGCAGATGTGGCTGATCCGGAGAAAAAGCGCAAGATCATCGGAGCGGAATTTATCCGTATATTTGAAGAAGAGGCGCGGAAACAGGAAGGAATTGAATTTCTGGCTCAGGGAACAATCTATCCGGATATTATCGAAAGCGACGGCGTGAAAGCCCATCATAATGTGGGGGGACTGCCGGAAGATCTGCAGTTTGAGTTGGTGGAACCGCTGAAGTTTTTGTATAAGGACGAGGTGCGTGTGGTAGGAAAGGCCCTTGGACTGCCGGACAGCATGGTTTATCGTCAGCCGTTTCCGGGACCGGGGCTGGGTGTGCGGTGCCTTGGCGCAATCACTCGTGACCGTTTGGAGATTGTACGTGAATCAGATGCGATTTTGCGGGAAGAATTTGCAAAGAACGGGTTGGAAGGAAAAGTATGGCAGTACTTTACGGCAGTGCCGGATTTCTGTTCGGTGGGTGTAAAGGACGGCGCAAGAACATTTGCTTATCCGGTAATCCTGCGCGCAGTGAATACGGTAGATGCAATGACAGCGACAGTGGAGAATGTGCCCTTTGAGCTTTTGGAGCATATCACAGAAAGAATTACAACAGAAGTGCCGGGGGTGAATCGTGTTTTGTATGATTTGACGCCGAAGCCCTGCGGGACGATTGAGTTCGAATAAACAAAAATGCTTAGCAAATCCAGTATTTATGCGGGGTTGCAGCATTTAAAAAGGTCTTTTGACAACAAATTGATAACAGTCATTTGAGTGCGGTTATTCTTGCTGTCTGATGGTTTATAGGTGGCAGAATGATTTGCAAGAGGTTTGGATGACTGGCATAAATCCATATTAGAAACGCCCTTAGCTGTGGGTAGGAACTCATGGCTAAGGGCGTTTTGTCGTGCTTGTCAATCGGTTTTAAGTTTGTCCTTGAATACTTCGTCTAGGGAATCGCTCAATTCCTTAGAGGGAACTTTCGCCCAATGTTGCGAATTATCAAACTTCGGGTAATTGTACCGCCACTGGTCGTAATCTTCCCTGCTGATTTCTTCAGCAGAGAGTTTGTCTGCCTGCTCTTTCCAAGCGCAGAGCATTATCAGCAATTCGGCAGCAGCCTTGCTTTTGTCTTTGTTGACCTTTAAGCAGACTTCACCGTCTGTTTCGCTGATGGTCAGACCGTAAATGTCCTCAAGGGTAAACAGGGTGTGCATAAGACCAATGTAGCTGTCAATGTCTGGTATGTCCAGAGCCTGTGGTGCAACGTCCAAAGCCTGTGCCAGTGCAGCGGTAAGCTCTGCTTTTGGCTTACGAGAGCCTGTTTCATACTGTGCCAGACGCACGTCTGCGCTCCGTTCGGGAAACCCGACAAGCATACCAAGATATTTCTGTGTCATGCCCCGCATGATGCGGAAAAAATGTATTCTTTCGCCAATCGCCATGATGTTTCACTCCTTGTTCCTATGTTTATAAGGAGTATAGCATATATGCTTAATAGAAGTCAAGAGAAGTGAAACAAAAAAGTTTAATGTTTTCTTGCAAACCTATTGACAGTAGCAAAAATGTTTAGTATTATGGATTAAGCAAAAACGCTTAGAAAAAGAAACGCCGCAAGGGCATACCTATATGCCCAGAGTAACGGGCGGCAATAATGTTGCTGCCCGTTTATTCTGACTTCTAATAAATCTGATTGATTGTCACAAAATTAACCGATATAATGACATCAGCATATAGAAAGAGAAAGTTCCAGAGCACTTACTTTTGACAG
>JAETSX010000131.1 GCA_021769425.1 Eubacterium sp. | reverse complement strand
ATGTACTCTTTGAATTTTTATTGATAACCTTTGAATGGTCATCCTGATTGTCACAGTTAAAATTCTTTGATATTTTAATTACCTTGCCTGCTGTAAAGACAGATACCAGCAACCCCGCAACGGAGCATACCCCGCAAATAATATTGAATATATCCATCATTCCCACTATGATTCCCCCTTATCATCTTTTATCTGCCTTTATTATAATATCTGTCAATCCATTAAGCAACTTAAAATTCCTACTACTTACAGAAATAAAGCCTGCTGTCCAATGTTCAGCAAGCTCTCTACATCCTCTAATTTGCCCGTATTTCCATTTTTGCCCTTCTAACGATGGTTTTACTACCTAAGCCAATTCCAGGCGGATTTGAGTAATCTGGAAGCCACAGAATGTAATCCAGATGCCACGCCTATTAACAACCATATCCCATATCCGGCATATAAGGCCATACCCTGCTGCATTACTCCAAATATGCAGCAGCACTAATTTAGGGCTGAATCCGTGTACCATAAAACAGCATCCCACTATATTCCCAAACTCCCACCCTCTGGCATTAAACCGGAAAATACAGCAGGACATTCCTTTCAGACTGCTGCATGATTCTCAAAAATTCAATTCTCCTGAATGCCTGGGATAGGGAATAACCAAATTTATGTGACTTGTTTTCCATGACTGCTACTGTTTTTCGAATTGTGCTAATGTCTTTCATGAAATCACTTCTTTCCAAAGTTTAAGCTCTGTTTCTTATTTCCCTTTCGGTATTCCCATCTATCTTCACTTGACCTGTTTCTCACTTTTTGTTTCGTTTATGATTACATATTACACTTTTCTTTTTACATTAACTATTACTTTTTACACTTTTTTGATTATGTTTTACATTTTTTCAATTACAAAAGTTTCCCAAGCATTGTATAATAGTAATATCCCAAACGAAAGAGAGGTGTTAATATGGTCAGCAACAAAATTAAAGGATTACTCAGTATGAAAGGCAAGAAACACAAAGAGCTTGCCCAGTTATTCGGCATTAGTGAACAGGCTATGAGAAACAAGTTTGCACGAGGTAATTTTTCCGCGGATGAACTGATTATGGTAGCAGATTTCGTTGGCTGTCAGCTTGCCTTTGAAATAGATGATGCCCAAAAGGTATTCCTTACAAAGGACGATTTAAGAAAGCCTGCTACAAAGCAGCCTATTATGCAAAATGTTCCAGAACCGGAACCTGCTGCAATGCCAAAAACAACGCCAGAGAAACACCATAAACCATTCACCGCTGCGGATGCTGCAAAGATAGATTTGCAGGAACTCCTGACAAATATCCGCTACCAGCTTGATATTGCCACTGCATTTGGCAATGACGTACTCTCCTCCCTGCTATCCGAAGCAAGAGGACAAAACCCATGCCAGGGCAGAAACTCTACAGAAAACATACCGAACAGCACCGCCGTTGCCCTGTCTGATAATGAGCCAGATACTAAAAAGATTCCAGCCACTGATGAAACCCTGGATGCAACACTTGAACGGCTATACAGAGAACATTCCAAGCCATAATCCGCTGATCGGCTGCAAATATCAGAAGTTGGCAGCAACCTCCTACATATGCTCTCCATATCTGCATATGCTAAAATATGCTTCATCCTTTCACTATTTTCCTGTATGTATTTTTATTATGCGTATTGATTTTATGCGCATAAGATATTATAATAGTGCAAAGAGGAAAACGATATGCTAATGAAACCAAGGGAAATGGAAAAGCTAATCCTTGCTGACGGATGGGTGTTCAAGAACCAGGAAGGCTCCCATAAAAACTACATACATCCAAAAAAGCCCGGCAAGGTCACAATACCATTTCACAGCAAAGACCTTCCAAAGGGCACAGAAAACAACATCAGAAGGCAGGCGGGGCTTAAATAACCCCGCATTTTCCAAATACAGGAGGTGTAAACTATGTTATCAATGTATCCAGCTTGTTTCTTCAAAGAAGAGAACGGTTATTCGGTTATCTTCCCCGATTTAGACTTAGCCACCTGTGGCGAGACTATGGACGAAGCTATGGCTATGGCTGTAGATTGTCTGGCCGGACGTCTCCGCTGGCTCAAGCAGGATGGCGATCCGATTCCAGAACCATCACCAATGAGTTCCATTGATCCGGCAGCAGTTTCAAAAGAACTGGAAATTGAACCCGGAGAGGCTTTCGTCAATATGGTTTCGGTAGATGTGGAAGCCTATGCAAAAGAACACTTTGACAAATCTGTCAGAAAAACCCTCACCATCCCGGCATGGCTCAACACTGTAGCCTTGGAAATGGACATCAACTTCTCACAGGTATTACAGGAGGCTCTGCTCGCAAAAATCCAGGCACGATAAGCAGATAAAACCCCCTGCCACCAGCAAAAGAGGCTGGCCTATGAAATATATCTATACTGCAACATTCATACCAAATGAGGATGGAACCAAATTTTATTGCCGTATCCCCGACCTTTCCGGATGCATTACCACAGGAGACAGCCTTGAGGATGCAATTGAAATGATTGCCGATGCCGCCAGCGGATGGCTTGTAGTGGCAGAGGATGAAGGGAACGATATTCCAGCGGCAACCCCACAACATGAGCTGGAAATTCCGGAAAATGCAATCTGCTCTATCATCCGCATTGACACATTCGCATACCGGGCGGCAACCGATACTAAGGCAGTCCGCAAAAACGTCTCCCTTCCTGCATGGATGGCTACACTGGCAGAGAAAAAGGGCGTAAACTGCTCCCAGGTACTCCAAGACGGACTTATGCAGTTACTTAATTCCAGCCAGGCACGATAACCGCATATAATAACCAAGAAAGGGACGGACTTATGCAGTTACTTAATTCCAGCCAGGCACGATAACCGCATATAATAACCAAGAAAGGAAGTGTACCAATATGCTAGCGCTTAAAGAACTGCTGCAAAAAGCAGATTCCTATAAACAAAAAATATCCTCTGCCAGGCCATTGGCAAAGGAAGAACTGAAATCCTTGGATAATTATTTCCGTGTCGGCTTTACCTACACCAGCAACGCCTTGGAAGGAAACACCCTCACTATATCCGAAACAAAAATACTTCTGGAAGACGGAATCACCGTAGGCGGCCGACCCCTGAAAGATTGTTACGAGGCAGTCGGCCATGGAACCGCCTATGACTTCATGCTGGAACTGGCACGGCAGCAGGATATGAAAATTACAGAGGAAACCATAAAGAAGCTGCATCGCCTGTTTTACCAAAAGGTTGATGCTGAACAGGCTGGCCAGTACCGCTCCATTCAGGTTTACATTTCTGGAACTGAATATGTTCCCCCAGCTCCTGAGGAAGTGCCCCGGCTGATGAATCACCTTACGGATCAGATTCATTCATCCAAAGTTGCCCTGCATCCTGTTGAACTGGCGGCAATGGTTCACAAGCGGTTAGTGGACATCCACCCTTTCATTGATGGGAACGGCAGAACCGCACGGCTCCTGATGAACCTTATTCTGGTCAATGCTGGTTATGGCGTGGTATCTATCCCACCTGTTTGGAGGAACGACTATATCAATGCTCTTTCTGCATCCAGACGGCTGAATGACATGGAGCCATTCTGTAAGCTGATTGCCGACTGCGTGATTGAGACGGAACGAGATTACTGCCGACTGCTTAAATTATGAGTTATAGAATTCCAATAGGGTAGAGGGAGAATATATTTCTCGCCCCTCCCGTTGAACCGTACGTACGGGTCTCGTATACGGCTCTACAATTTATATTCCAACTTTAACTAAGTAATAGGATAGGGGATTGAGCAATCCTGCTCCGTCTTTTATCCTATTTTCAAGTACCTCTTTACTGATTATGAAATTTACTACATTCATTCCACATCTTCTGTACCATCCAAGTCTTGAGTTCGCAACTTTGAAAATTTCTTCATGGCTGAATCCATTTCTATGTTTCCAGT
>JAETSX010000130.1 GCA_021769425.1 Eubacterium sp. | reverse complement strand
TGGGGCGTGAAGAAAAAACATGGGCATAAGCCGGTAATCCCCTTACGTTTCAGTAAAAGTGGAAATCCGGAAATTGAAAAAGCCTATGCAACACACTATGTGGATTTGGGAAGGGCGGAGCAGCTAAAAAAGGAAAAGATGGAGAAAGCTGCGGCAGTCCAGGCAGGAAGATTGGATAAGACGTCAGGTATGCCGCAAATGAATATTTCTGAAAATAACAATGGTTGATAAAATGGGGAAAGCGGATGGAAAAAGAAACGGATAAAAAATATAAAGTCATGAAAACGATTATGGATGCCTTGGAAGATATTTTGTGCTCTTATCAGGGCAGGGGGCATCTGTCCGCATATACCGACCTGGATTCCCTTGCGCTGTTCGCAAGTCTTGTGACATACGGTCAGATCCAGGTGGAAAATTACCAGTATGACTATGATGATGACATCCGGGAGGATGGGGAAGCTGTCCGGATTTATCAGGAGCTTGCCCCGCAGACAAGATGGCGTGTCGGGCAGCATACACAGATAGAAGCGATACGGATGAATGCTTTGAAGCAGTTCGCAGGTATGGGTACGCCGGTATTTGAAGAACAGATTTATTATAAAGACACAGCCTCTGTTTTGGTATGCGGGGGAATCCTGCCTTATGAGGTTTTCCAATTATTTACGGGTACGGCGGAAGTGAAAAAAATATATATTTTCCCATATCCGTTCCGGGATGGATGGGATAGGCCGCTCTATTTTTCATTTGAGCCGACAGAAGCGGCATTGGAAGAAATGAGAAAGTATATGGAGAGGAAGTGGGAAGAGATGTGCCGGACGATAAGGGAGAAAAATGAGGATTTTAACGCTATCATACCAGAAGTAAAAAAGTGGGAAGGATAAACTTTTCCGATAGCCCCTGAGATTCTTCGCGACGGAGAATCTCAGGGATGCTTTTTTGCTGTCAGGATAGTTAAGAGATATTTGTGCTTTTCTCTTTTTCCGTCTGTCTGCTATGCGCTCTGCCTAAAATCGTATCTACATTGGAGCATACGGTATTTAATTCTTTTTGGCAATCCCGATAGTAATGATAGGTTTTTTGTGCTTCTTTTTTCTGCAACAGCAGCTTTTCCTTTTCCGCTTTCAGCAGCTTCATGGAAGGGAGTTTGCTGTCTACAGACTGCCCTTTCAGGAATTTCCGTGCAGTTTCATAGAGGGAAATTTCTGCCAGATGTTCCTGCCGGAACTGCCCTTTGTTCTTTGCTTTACAAAACTGCTGGTAGACAGATTTATTTGCGAGATACTGGCCTGTGTAATGGATCTGTTCATTAACCTTTCGGAGTTTATCTTCTACAGATTTCAAGTCCTTTCTGGAACCGGAAGCATGGTTCTTAATCTCCGTAAAAGAATCTTCCAGGAAATCCCGCGTATCATAACCATGCTCTTGTATGTAAGCGACAGTCTTAGCCATTTCCTTCAGATTGGAAAGTTTTACTTTATTGGCATAGGCGGCGCTCTGCTGTGCTTTCACGCAAGTCTGCAGGTCGGTTACAAGCCGCAGGTCAGATCTGACAAACAGGATTGCTATGGGTTCTTCCTGTTCAGGGGTGGAATCCCGGTTTACAGATGGTTTCACTTCTGTATCATATTCTTCCGGAACATTCAGTTTCTTTTTATTTTCCTTCTTGACTGTATTTTCTTCAAACAGTTTCAAAAGATAATTGGCTCCATAATGTGTGCCGAGCATTCTTTCCGTAATATATTTGTTGCGTTCGGGGTGGAGGTAACTGAATCTGCCCCGGCTGGTTTTGAATTTAATGCCGTATTTTTCCATAAGCAGTCTTTGAAATTCTTTCAGGTCGCAGGAACTGGCAGCGGCTTTCTCGATTGCGGTTCGGAGAAATTCTTTCTGTGTCTGGAAAATTGTTTTGCGTGGGGTGAGGCCGTCTGCAAGAATCTGGCTGTTGCGCTCATCCAGTTTCTTTTGCCCCCTGTGTTTTGCACGGTATTCCCGGTCTGTGATTTTCTTTTCTGCAGGAGCAAGCAGATCTACCTGATGCAGATGTTCCCGATGGCATATATCCATAAGGGATTGCTTTAAGTGTGTCAGGTAATCTTTTGATACATGGTGCTTGTATCCTGCACGGGAATCACATGCACGTTCCATGAAGTCCTGGCGTTCTACATCATATTTCCGCAGGCTGTTGATTACGATATGCACATGGATGTTGCCGCTTTCATTATGTCCGTCCATGTGTGTGCAGACGAGAGCCTGGTGGCCGGGAAAATTTTTGCGGGCATATTCTAAACCGATCTGCTGTGCCTGTTCCCCGGTCAGTCCGTTTTCTGTCACATCTTTTGGGTCGAAGCTGATGATGTAATGATGGGATTTGATTTCGTCATAGGATTCGTTTTTGTGATACAGGGCGTTCAGCTCCCGGCACTCCATGTCGAATGTGAACGGGTCACAGTTTATGCCGTCCATGATAGTACAGCTAAGAAAAACAAGCAGTCATTTCTATTTGAGAAAAACATTTGTGGTAAACTCTGACCAATCAAACCCGAAAGTAAAGTTACACTATCCGCTTCTTTTTTATGTCTTGAATAGTGAGGAATTTCTCTGTATAATAAAACCATAGCAGGCATAGTGAACCTGTCAGACAGGCGGAAGCCGGAACCGAGGTGATATTGTGCAAGGTGGAACAGTGCAAGAAGAACCAAAGGAGAAAACTGTGGAGAAAAAGGAAACATTTGCAAAATATACGGTGAAAGACAGCGTATTCACGACGCTATTCCGGGATAAGAAATACCTGATACAGCTATACCGTGCGCTCCATCCGGAGGACACGAAGACTACGGAAGATGCGCTTAAGGATATTACAATCAGGAATGTGCTTACGAATGGAATCTTTAATGATCTTGGGTTCCGGGTTGGGGATAAGATCATGTTTCTTGTTGAACAGCAGTCCGCATGGACAATGAATATCATTATACGTGCGCTTATGTATCTGGTGCAGACGTATCACGATTATTTTGAAGAACGGGAGGCAGACTTATATGGAAGCAAGAAAGTTTATGTGCCAGAAGCGGAAGTGTATATGATCTATACCGGGGAGCGTGTAAGCAGGCCGGAAACCATCTCACTTTCCGAAGAATTTTTCGGTGGGAAAGAATGTTCCATTGAAGTAAAGGTAAAAGTAATCTATGGCGGAAAAGGAAACGACATTATCAGCCAGTATGTTGCGTTCACAAAGGTATATAATGAACAGATGAAGCTGCATGGAAGAAGTAGGGAGGCCGTTACAGAAACTATCCGTATCTGTAAAGACAGGAACGTCCTCCGCGAGTTCCTGGAAAGCAGGGAAAAGGAGGTTATATCTATTATGATGACATTGTTTGACGAAGAGAGAATCATGCGTACTTATGTTGCCAGTGAAAGGCGTGAGGCAGTAAGGGAAGCAGTAGAAAAAATGTTAAAGGCAGGGAAAATGTCAGCAGAGGAGATTGCCGGATATTTTTCGGAACTTTCGGTCGAAGATGTTCAGGAAATCGAAAAAGGGCTGCTTCAAACGATGTAATATTCTGAAAGTAAAAGAGTACAAAAAGATAAATTGTATAGAATCCCCGGTTGTAATGGATACAGCCGGGGTTATCCATATGGAGGGTACAGTGAAAGAATCAGAATTAATAGGGAAAGTACACTCTGCTGTCTACCATCAGTGCCAGCAGCGGGGATATGCAGCCCCGGCCGACGTGGGGCGTGAAGAAAAAACATGGGCATAAGCCGGTAATCCCCTTACGTTTCAGTAAAAGTGGAAATCCGGAAATTGAAAAAGCCTATGCAACACACTATGTGGATTTGGGAAGGGCAGAGCAGCTAAAAAAGGAAAAGATGGAGAAAGCTGCGGCAGTCCAGGCAGGAAGATTGGATAAGACGTCAGGTATGCCGGAAATGGATATTTCCGAAAACAACAATGATTGATAAAATGGGGAAAGCGAATGGGAAAAGAAACGGATAAAAAATATAAAGTTATGAAAACGATTATGGATGCCTTGGAAGATATTTTATGCTCTTATCAGGGCAGGGGGCATCTGTCCGCATATACCGACCTGGATTCCCTTGCGCTGTTCACAAGCCTTGTGGCATACGGTCAGATACAGATGGAAAATTACCAGTATGATTTTGATGATGACATCCGGGAGGATAGGGAAGCTGTCCAGATTTATCAGGAGCTTGCCCCGCAGACAAGATGGCGGGTCGGGCAGCGTACACAGATAGAACCGATACGGATGAATGCTTTGAAGCAGTTTGCAGGTATGGGTACACCGGTATTTGAAGAACAGATTTATTATAAAGACACAGCCTCTGTTCTGGTATGCGGGGAAATCCTGCCCTATGAGATTTTCCAGTTATTTACGGATACGGCAGAAGTGAAAAAATTATATGTTTTCCCATATCCCTTCCGGGATGGATGGGATAGGCCGCTCTATTTTTCATTTGAACCGACAGAAGCGGCGTTGGAGGAAATGAGGAAGTACATGGAAAAGAAATGGGAGGAAATGTACCGGACGATAAGGGAGAACGATAAGAGTTTTGACGCAATTATACCAAAAGTTCAAAAGTGGGAAGGGTAAACTTTTCCGGCAGCCCTGAGATTCTTTGTGCAGAAGAATCCCAGGGCATTTTATGTTGTCAGAATTAAGAAATATTGGCATTTTTTTCTTTTTCCGTCTGTCTGCTGTGCGGCCTGCCTAAGATCATATCTACATTGGAGCAGACCGTATTCAATTCTTTCTGGTAATCTCGGTAGTAATGGTATGTTTTCTGTGCTTCCTTTTTCTGCCGCAGAAGATTATCTTTTTCTGCTTTCAGGAGTTTCATGGAGGGAAGCCTGCCGTCTGCAGACTGGCCTTTCAGAAATTTTCTTGCAGATTCATACAGGGCAATCTCTGTGGTGTGTTCTTTTCGGAACTGTCCTTTGTTCTTTGCTTTACAAAACTGCTGGTAGACAGATTTATTTGCGAGATACTGGCCTGTGTAATGGATCTGTTCATTAACCTTCCGGAGTTTATCTTCTACAGATTTCAAGTCCTTTCTGGAACCGGAAGCAAGGTTCTTAATCTCCGAAAAAGAATCTTCCAGGGAAGCCCTCGTATCATAACCATGCTCTTGTATGTAAGCGACAGTCTTAGCCATTTCCTTCAGATTAGAAAGTTTTACTTTATTGGCATAGGCGGTGCTCTGCTGTGCTTTCACGCAAGTCTGCAGGTCGGTCACAAGCCGCAGGTCAGATCTGACAAACAGGATTGCTATGGGTTCTTCCTGTTCAGGGGTGGAATCCCGGTTTACAGATGGTTTCACTGCTGTATCATACTCTTCCGGCACATTCAGCCTCTTTTTATCTTCCCTTTTGATCTCATTTTCTTCAAACAGTTTCAAAAGATAATCGGTTTCATAATGTGTGCCGAGCATTCTTTCCGTAATATATTTGCTGCGTTCGGGGTGGAGGTAACTGAACCTGCCCCGGCTGGTTTTGAGCTTAATGCTGTATTTTTCCAAAAGCAGTTTCTGAAATTCTTCCAGGCTGCAGGAACTGTCGGCGGCTTCCTCGATTGCGGTTCGGAGAAATTCTTTCTGTGTTTGGAAAATTGTTTTACGTGGGGTGAGGCCGTCTGCCAGAATCTGACGATTACGTTCATCCAGTTTCTTTTGTCCCCTGTGTTTTGCACGGTATTCCCGGTCTGTGATTTTCTTTTCTGCAGGAGCAAGCAGATCTACCTGATGCAGATGTTCCCGATGACATATATCCATAAGGGATTGCTTTAAGTGTGTCAGGTAATCTTTGGATACATGGTGCTTGTATCCTGCATGGGAATCACATGCACGTTCCATGAAGTCCTGGCGTTCTACATCATATTTCCGCAGGCTGTTGATTACGATATGTACATGGATGTTGCCGCTTTCATTATGCCCGTCCATGTGTGTACAGACGAGAGCCTGGTGGCCGAGGAAATTTTTGCGGGCATATTCTAAACCGATCTGCTGTGCCTGTTCCCCGGTCAATCCGTTTTTTGTCACATCTTTTGGGTCGAAGCTGATGATGTAATGATGGGATTTGATTTCATCAGAGGATTCGTTTTTGTGATACAGGGCGTTCAGCTCCCGGCACTCCATATCGAATGTGAACGGGTCACAGTTTATGCCGTCCATGATATATTCTTTGCGTGGAATCAATTCGCCGTTTTCATCAAGCAGCGGTTTGTTCGTATCTTCGTCATACTGGAACATAAGATACCGCTGAGCTTCTCCATAGTCGGCGTTTTTACTCGCTATGTGTTTCAGTATTGCCATGAAAACACCCTCCGGGTATACCTTTATGCCATTCGGCAACAGAGTGGAAATCGCCTGCCATTTTTAAAACTTCATATTTCAGTTCATAAATTCTTGAAACGCTCTGTTCGATCGCCTTACGCATTGCCTGTGAATGGATGCCGCCGCTGTTGAAATGCCTTGCAATCTGGTTTAAGTTGCTGCCAATTTTTCCAAACTCTGCAACCAGCTTTTTCAGTTCCGGCAGGTCTGCCACAATCTCATATTTTGCGATTACTTTTTGTTTCATAACCTGTTTCCGGACATACTCTGCCAGTGGGAGGTTTGCGGATTTTGCGTTTTCAGCTACGATTTCATATTCTGTGTCTGTGAGTCGGAGCATGATCTGATGTTTGTGCCGCAGTTCTTTGTCTTTCTTTGGTCTTGCCATTCCATAATTCCTTTCTAAAAAAAATGTATTCATAATATAAGCCGATTAGAAAGTGTTAATGGGAAATGAAAAGGAATTTTTTGTAGAAAAATTTTAGATTTTTTCGTGATGGGGACAATCACGCTGTGACTATTTACAATAGGAGCCAGTCTGCATATTTGGAAAATATGCAATAACCGAGGGCATGGGGAGCGGAATCCCCATCAAGGTTGCCGGGTAAGCAAAATCCACAAAGTGGGTTTTGAGTTACTCAGGCGAAACTTGCCCTTTATGTCAGAACTGAAATAAAGAGCATTATCCAAGAAGTTTTATTACTAAAGAAATATCATGAAAGGCACAGTTTATCGGCAATATCTAAAAAACTTCTCAAATAATAACTTGACTGTTTAGATCAAAGATATATTGCGTACCTTATGTCATTGACAGTCATTCAGATAATTACGATAAAGATTCCTTAATTTCTATGCTTGATTTTTTTATGCCTGTAAAACATTATTTGAGAAGATTTTCTTAGAAACCGTTAATAAACCATATTTCTATAAATTTTCTGGAATAACGCAACTTCTCGGATAATGCTTTTCTTGCTACAACTTAGAAGATAAAATTTTATTATTTACGGTCAAATGAGAACTTGAGGTTCAAAATTAACGGAAATATGATAAATATTAGTGGGCTAAAAATTATCAAAGAGATAAAATGACTATAAAATTATTAAGAAATATATTTGTCAAGGATTCGGCGAAGTAAAAGGGAGTCTAGCCAGGACGTAATACCGATTCCAATAAATAGGTAAAAGTAGATCCCGCCAATCATAATTATAGGATAGCGCAACATTAGTAATACTGGTCCGCAGTGAATAAGGAAAAGTATTGTTGTTGATGGTAGATGAGCAGCAGTCATTAGGAATGCATTTTTTAGCATGTGCCGGGTACAATTATCGAAACGTGCCAATACAGGAAAGACATAGAAAGTAGTGGCAAGTATAACTAACCCAA
>JAETSX010000038.1 GCA_021769425.1 Eubacterium sp. | reverse complement strand
GGAAGTTCAGAGATGGACGGAGCTGACCGTCACTAATCGGTCGAGGGCTTGACCAGGAGAGAGCAAGGGTCGGGATGGATGGATTGTCAGGCTGTATGGATTTTTGAAGGCATATGAAACATATATTGACATAAGAAATGAGTTCCACGTATTATAAGTATTACGTGGAATGTGTTGTATAGTTTATAGGGGAATCATACAGCGGCAGTATTGCGGTCTCCAAAACCGTTCACGGGGGTTCGAATCCCTCTTCCCCTGTTAAGAGCAGATCATTCTGCTCTTTTTTTACTTTATCAGGAAAGACCTTGTTGCTGTGAGGCACTAAAGTGTATGGCTTTCCTATGAAATAAAGCGCTTGGCGAGGATGCGCACTTATCTGTTTTGTTTCATTCCTGCAAGAGGAACTTTTATTTTCATGCATGAGAAAAAGAATCCGGTGCATACTATTCCTGGCAAATTATTTTAAATGACAGGAGAACAGATATGATAAGTATAGAAATGGATTATTTAAAACAAAAGATAGAAAACAGACTGCGGGAGGAACACCAGAATCGAAACAGACGGGAGGATTTGTATGAATTAGATCAGCAGATTAGCGGGCTTCACAATACCTTTGAGTTGATAAGCAGTGCGCAGGAAAAAGAACTGCGGCAGCCGGTAAAAGAAGCGATGGCGAAACTTGATAATTGTATAACCATCAAATCTTAATTATGCGGATGTTTCATCCAGCCATGTAAGGCACACATTATTGTGTTCTGCATGGCTGGATTTGTCTCAGGATTCTCCTTCTTCTACAATTTCTTCCAATACGCGGATGAGATCCTGAAGAGTCTGCAGTCTGACGTTTCTTGCCAGGATGCAGTCTTTTAAATCTGTGGACAAGGTTTCAAATTTGTCCCGTAAGCCGGGAGCTACATAAGATGCCATATCATCACCTCTCTGGTAGTATGAGAGAAAAGAGAGAAATTATTCTTTCTGGCCGGGAATGGTTGTTTCTGCCAGCGGAAAGTATTATAATAGGAATGAAAAACAGGAAAAGGAGGTATAAGATGGATGATGAAAAGAAGTATGCTCTATTAATTGATGCAGATAATGTTTCATCCAAATATATAGGGATTGTCACGAAAGAAGCGCAGACCTTGGGAAATGTAACGATAAGGAGGATTTATGGGGATTGGACTTCCAGTTCTAAGAATTCCTGGAAAGATTCTCTGCTGGAAAGTTCCCTGACCCCGATTCAGCAGTATAATTATACGGTAGGGAAGAATTCTTCTGATTCGGCAATGATTATTGATGCCATGGATGTGTTATATACTGGTAATGTAGACGGATTTATTATTGTATCTTCCGATAGTGATTTCACAAAGTTAGCCATGCGCTTGCGGGAATCTGGGAAACGTGTTATCGGTATGGGAGAGAGTAAGACGCCAACGCCCTTTGTAAGAGCCTGTGAACAGTTTAAGACGTTGGATGTTTTGTATAAAAATAATAATTCGGGATCTAAGAATAACAGTCCGGAGCCGAGAAATAATATACAAGAGAAAGCCAAAAAACAGGGCGGAAAAAATTCTGAACCAGAGAAGGCGCCTGTGAAGGATGCAGAGCCTATTACGGATCTGAAATCCATCAAGGCAACTGTAATATCTCTGCTGGATGAGAATTCAGATGAAGACGGCTGGATGTATCTGTCGGAACTGGGGAATATGATTCAGAAGATGTATTCTGATTTTGACTGCCGAAATTATGGATTCCATAAATTTGGCAAATTGATAGAATCTTTTCCAGAATTGCAGACAAGAAAAGATGATTCCAGTAATGGAATCACAAAGATTGTATTAGTGAAAAAAAGGGAAGATTAAGGCATGAACATAACCGGCAGAGATGGTGCTGCCGGTTATGCTTGTGATAAAAGGTTAACTTTCTGTCTGCTGTTTGCGCACCAGGCGCCAGATGGTATCATGCATCCAGCCGACAGTATCGTTTAGTTTTTTATTTTCTTCTAACAGAAGCTGATTCTCGATTTGTAATTGTTCCAACAGTTCCATATTGTCTGATTTGATAATATTGTTAACTGCCATCTTAATCACCTCATCCATATTATACCAGAACAACGGCGGGTTGTGGTGTTAAAATACTGGAAAGAAATGGAGTGGCTTAGACTGTGCAATGTAACGTTACTGTTCATTCCTGGGGCGTGCGCCGCATTGCACGGTCACAGGCCAATACCGTATTGAAGCCCCAATCCGGCCTCTTGCCGTAAGGCAGCTTTAAACAGGCCGGATTTGTTATTATAAGTGCCATAGGCGAACAGTAAACAATGTAACAGAAGAGAAGGGGATTTTCTGGAAAAATCTCTTGTGTAAACCAACAGGTTATACTATACTGATATAGAAATCCGTAATATTATATTATTGGGAAACAGATGTAACAGAAAGGCGAATTCCAATGAAAAAATATGATTTTTTAATTGTGGGCGCAGGACTGTTCGGCGCAGTGTTTGCCCGGGAGGCCGGGAAAGCAGGAAAAAAATGTCTTGTGATAGATAAACGCAGCCATATTGCAGGAAATATTTATACAAAGGAGATAGAGGGTATCCAGGTACATGAATATGGAGCGCATATTTTCCATACCTCCAACAAAGAAGTATGGGATTATGTCAATCAGTTTGCGGAATTTAACCGGTATACCAATGCGCCGGTGGCAAATTATCAGGGTGAGATTTATAATATGCCCTTTAACATGAACACTTTTCATAAATTGTGGGGAGTGGTTACGCCCCGGGAAGCCAAAGAGAAGATTGAAGAACAGAAACGGGAATATGCCGTGGAGAATCCGAAGAATTTGGAAGAGCAGGCTATTAACCTGGTAGGGCCGGATGTGTATACCAGACTGGTGAAAGGATATACGGAAAAGCAATGGGGAAAACGCGCCTCAGAACTTCCGGCATTTATTATTAAGCGGCTTCCGGTACGGTTTACTTACGACAATAATTACTTTGATGACAAATATCAGGGAATTCCGATTGGCGGTTATACTGGGATTGTGGAAAATCTGCTGGAGGGAATTGAGGTCAGGATGGAATGCAATTTCTTCGAAAATCGGGAAAGCTATCAGGATCTTGCAGAGACAATTGTATACACAGGTATGATTGACGAATATTTCGATTATTGTTTTGGAAGCCTGGAGTACCGCTCCCTCAGATTTGAGACAGAGCTGTTGGAGGAAGAGAATTATCAGGGAAATGCAGTGGTAAATTATACAGAGTATGAGATTCCCTATACCCGGATTATTGAGCACAAGCATTTTGAGTACGGCGATCAGCCCAAAACTGTGATTACCAGAGAATATCCCAGGGTATGGAATCCCGGAGATGAGCCATACTATCCTGTAAATGATGAAAAGAACATGAAACTCTATGGAAAATACCAGGAACTTGCCGAAAAAGAAGGAAATGTAATTTTCGGCGGAAGACTGGGGCAATATAAATATTATGATATGGATGATACCGTAGAGGCAGCGCTGAACTGTGTGAGAAAAGTTGTTGGCGGTCAGGAAAAGCTGTGAAAAATACGCAGGAACTCATTGCATTTTGGCAATGGAAGAGACAGATTGGAGGAGAAAGATTATGAAAAAATTAGAAGATTATGTGAGAAGTATCCCTGATTTTCCGGAGCCGGGAATTATTTTTCGGGATGTTACCAGCATTCTGCAGGATGCAGACGGCCTGCATCTTGCCATTGACGGGTTGTTGGAAAGCCTGAAAGATGTGGATTATGATGTGGTAGTTGGGCCGGAATCCCGGGGATTTATTTTCGGCGTACCGGTGGCTTATGAGGCGAAAAAAGGTTTTGTTCCGGTTCGCAAAAAGGGAAAGCTGCCCTGTGAGACTATCTCGGCAGAATATGATCTGGAATATGGAAGCGCAGTCATTGAGATGCATAAAGATTCCATTCAACCGGGTCAGAAAGTAGTGATTATTGACGATTTGATTGCCACTGGCGGAACCATAGAAGCTATCATCGGTTTGATTGAGCAGTTAGGCGGACAGGTGGTAAAAATCTGTTTTGTCATGGAGCTGGCGGGGCTGAAAGGGAGAGAGAAGCTTTCTAAATATGAAGTGGAAAGTCTGATTACATATGAAGGAAAATAGAGAGAGATCTATAAATCCAGACAGATGATAGGCCCGTAAATTTATACCCGTGAGCGAAATCATTTGCCAGAAGATTGTTCATAGCTTTGAGGAAAAAAGCAAATGATTTGGCAAAAAAGTATGCTCGCGAGTATACTTGTATCAGAAAAGAAAACAGAGGGATGTTCATGAGAGTTGGGACAGGCTATGATGTGCACAGGTTGACAGAGGACAGAAAATTGATTTTAGGCGGTGTGGAGATTCCCCATGCCATGGGCCTTGAGGGCCATTCAGATGCGGATGTGGCAGTGCATGCCATTATGGATGCTTTGCTGGGCGCAGCAGCTCTTGGGGATATAGGAAAACATTTTCCGGATACTGATGAAGCTTACCGTGGGATTTCCAGCCTGAAGTTGTTGGAACAGGTGGGCAGATTGCTGGAACAGGAAGGCTATGCGGTGGAGAATATTGACGTTACGATTATTGCCCAGAAACCCAAATTGCGGCCTTTTATTCCGCAGATGGAGAAAAATGTGGCCGGAACTCTCCATCTTTTAGAAAATCAGATCAACATCAAAGCCACCACAGAAGAGGGGCTGGGATTTACCGGAAGCCAGCAGGGAATAGCAGCCCAGGCAATCTGTTCCCTTACCGGGCTGTATGAGGCCAGTATGGCGGTTTTTGACAGCGAAAGAAACTGCAGCGGCTGCGGCGGGTGCGCCAAAGAAATTTGACGGCGAAAGAAACTGCGGCGGGTGTGCCAAAGGAATTTGACAGCGAAAGAAACTGCAGCGGCTGCGGCGGGTGCGCCAAAGAAGTTTGACAGAGAAGAAGGAAACAAAAAGAAGCAGAAGGCAGAACAATGGAAAAGATACGGTATTTAACGCAGAGGGAAAAATGCAGAACCAGGTCTTTGTATGAATATGTTTTTTCGGAAGACTCTGCAGAATTTGTGGACTATTACTATCAATGGAAGACCAGGGATAATCAGATTCTTGTGATGGAAGAGGAGGAGAAGATACAGGTAATGCTGCATCTAAATCCCTACTCCCTCTGGTTCTACGGGCATCAGCAGAATGTTCCTTATATTGTGGCAGTTGCCACAGAGCCGGATTGCCGGAGGCTGGGAAAGATGAGACGCGTTATGGAGTATGCCCTGCAGGATTTAGAGCGCAGGAGGGTTCCTTTTACCTTTCTTCTGCCGGCAGATCCTGCCTATTATCAGGGGCAGGGATTTGTGTTTTTTTCAGGAGACTTCTTGGAAGAAAGCCGGCGGAAAACTGGGGAGCTGCAGGCGGCGGAAGTATTGCAGCATGAAACGGAAAGCAAGGCGCAATGGACGCAGGCAGGGCTTGAGGACATTCCTGAACTTGTGGAATTTTCCAATCATATTCTGAGGGAGCAATATCATATATTCATAAGACGGGAAGAACCGTATTACAAACGGCTGTTTGCAGAGCTTGAAACAGAACGGGGCGGAATCCTTTTGAGAAAGCGTACAGGGATTCTGGATGGGGCGCTGGTATACGGAATGGAGGGGCCAAACCGGGCGGAAGTGAAAGAACTGCTTTTGGAGCCGGACATTTGGAGCCGAAGGAATGACAGTGTTACAGAAATCGGTCGGGCGGCTCTGCCGGGCTGCGAGATTAATGCTGCGGAGTTTAAAATGATGTTCCGCATTGCCAGCCTGAAAGAATTTGTTTCTTTGATGAAAAGTGAGACAAAGCGCTGTTATGAGATAGAGGTGAAGGATTCCGTAATTGCATCAAATTGCGGATGTTATCGGATTGAGATAGGAAAAGACGGCGGCAGGATGCAGAGAATACCCAGGGAACAGGTGAAACAGGAACTGGATATTTCCAGCCTGGCTCGGCTGCTGGTAAAAGATACCCGGGTGCATCTGGGCGAATGGGTGTAAGAAGAATGGAAGTTTGAAAGGAAATGACAGAGAATGGGATTTTGGAAGCATGTGCGGGAAGAATTTGAAGTAATACAGGAGCGGGACCCGGCAATCAAATCTCCTTTTGAGGTGCTGCTGTATCCCAGTTTTCGTGTAATGCTCAGTTATCGAAAAGCCCACAGGCTGTATTTAAAAGGGCATTATTTCCGGGCGAGGAGGATTTCCCAGAAAGCCGCCAGAAAAACAGGAATTGAGATTCATCCTGGAGCTGTCATTGGGAAAGGATTTTTCATCGATCACGGAAGCGGCGTGATTATCGGGGAAACTGCCATTATCGGCGATAATGTGACGCTCTATCAGGGAGTGACTTTAGGCGGAACCGGAAAAGAAACCGGCAAACGCCATCCCACCTTATGTGATAATGTAATGGTCAGCGCAGGAGCCAAGATTATCGGTTCTTTTACGGTGGGGGAGAACAGCAAAATCGGCGCCGGAAGCGTGGTGCTGAAAGAAGTTCCGCCCAATTGTACCGTAGTGGGAGTTCCGGGAAGGATTGTCAAACGCGACAATGTTAAAGTTCCCCGGAGCGATATGGATCAGGTGCATCTGCCGGACCCGGTGATGGAAGACATTACTTTGCTGCAGCATGAGAATTCCGCGTTATGCAACAGGATCATTGATTTGGAAAAAGAGGTGCGGAGACTGCAGAATGATGCGCAGGCACAGATATAAGCAAAAAGCAGGAGGACATATGAAGGTATACAATACATTAAGCAGGCAGAAAGAAGAATTTATTCCATTAGAAGAGGGAAAGGTAAAAATGTATGTGTGCGGGCCTACCGTATATAATTTTATCCATATTGGAAATGCAAGGCCCATGATTGTGTTTGACACGGTAAGACGCTATATGGAATACAGGGGATATGAGGTGAATTTTGTATCCAATTTTACTGATGTGGACGATAAAATCATTAAAAAGGCAATGGAAGAGGGCGTGACTGCTCAGGAAATCTCCAGGCGGTATATTGAGGAGTGCAAGAAAGATATGGCAGGGCTGAATGTGAAACCGGCAACTACCCATCCTCTTGCGACGGAGGAAATTGACGGGATGCTTGAGATGATTTCCACGCTGATTGATAAAGGGTATGCGTATCCTTCGTCAGACGGAACCGTATATTTCCGCACCAGGAAATTCAAAGAATACGGCAAGCTGTCCCACAAGAATCTGGATGATCTGCAGGCGGGACACAGGGATATTAAGGTAACCGGAGAAGATAAGGAGGATTCGTTGGATTTTGTATTGTGGAAACCGAAAAAAGAAGGGGAGCCCTATTGGGAATCACCCTGGTGCCAGGGACGCCCGGGGTGGCATATTGAGTGTTCCGTGATGTCCCGCAAATATCTTGGAGAAGAAATTGACATCCATGCAGGCGGCGAAGACTTGATTTTTCCTCATCATGAGAATGAAATTGCCCAGAGCGAAGCATGCAATGGAAAAATATTTGCCAGATATTGGCTGCACAATGGTTTTTTGAATATTGACAATAAGAAGATGTCGAAATCTTTGGGAAACTTTTTTACAGTGCGCGAAATCAGTGAAAAATATGATTTGCAGGCGCTGCGTTTCTTCATGCTCAGCGCCCATTACAGAAGCCCTCTGAATTTCAGCGCAGAACTGATGGAGGCAGCCAAAAACGGACTGGACAGAATCCGCAACGGAGCGGAGAATCTGAAGCATTTGTCTAAAAATTCCAAAACGGAACAGATGACGGAGGAAGAGAAAGCAGTCTGGGAAGGAAGTCAGAGGTTTGTCACAAAATTTGAGACGGCTATGGATGACGATTTTAATACGGCGGATGGGATTTCCGCAGTGTTTGAACTGGTAAAATACATCAATACAAAAGTGGACGGAGACTCCTCCAAAGAATTATTGGAACAGTTATATCAGCGATTAAACATTCTCTGTGGCATATTGGGCATTATTTTGGAGCAGAAGGAGGAGATTCTGGACGAAGAGATCGAACGATTGATTGCAGAGCGTCAGGCTGCCAGAAAAGAGAAAAATTTTGCCAGAGCGGATGAGATCCGGGAAGAACTTCTGGGACGTGGAATTGTCCTGGAGGATACCAGAGAAGGGGTAAAATGGAAAAGGGCATAAATCAGTATTTTTTGGAGAAATTCGGCATGAAGCAGGCGGATATCAGAAGTTATTCCCCGCTGACGCTGGCTTATATCGGAGACGGAATTTATGATTTGGTGATTCGTTCCATGATGGTGGGAAAAGGCAACGCCCATGTGAATGATTTGCATAGGCGGACCAGTAAGCTGGTAAAAGCCCATGCCCAGTCAGAACTGATTGGGCTGCTGAAGCCGGAATTAACGGAAGAGGAACTTGCGGTATACCGGCGGGGCAGGAATGCAAAGTCATTTACTATGGCCAAAAATGCTACCGTGGCAGATTACCGGAGGGCCACAGGATTTGAAGCGCTGATGGGGTATCTGTATCTGGAAAATCAGATGGATCGGATGATGGAACTGATTCTGACAGGGCTTAAGAGACTGCAGGAAAACTGCAGGAATGCAGAGGCTGCGAAAAGGGATGATTCCAGAGAAAGAGATGATGTCAAAGGAAAAGATGATTCCAGAGAAAGAGATGATGTCAAAGAAAAAGATGATTCCAGAGAAAGAGATGATGTCAAAGAAAAAGATGATTCCAGAGAAAGAGATGATGTCAAGGAAAGAGATGATTCCAGAGAAACAGAGGATTACAAAGAGGGACAGGGATGAGATACGAGGAATTAACCATTGAAGGAAGAAATGCCGTGCTTGAGGCATTTCATTCCGGTAAAACGATAGACAAGCTTTTTGTTCTGGATGGGTGCCAGGACGGGCCGGTGCGCTCTATCACCAGAGAGGCCAGAAAACATGACACCATCGTGAATTTTGTTACCAGGGAAAGATTGGATCAGCTTTCAGAGACAAAGAAGCATCAGGGGGTCATTGCTTTTGCGGCGGCTTATGAGTATGCCCGGGTGGAAGACATGCTGGCTGCGGCGGAAGAAAAAGGAGAGCCGCCCTTTTTGCTGCTTCTGGATAATATTGAAGATCCCCATAACCTGGGAGCGATTATCCGTACTGCCAATCTGGCAGGAGCCCACGGTGTCATTATTCCCAAGCGGCGGGCAGCGGGCCTTACTGCCACAGTGGCGAAAACCTCTGCCGGAGCTATTAATTATACTCCGGTGGCAAAGGTCTCTAATCTTTCCCGCACGATACGGGAACTGAAGGAGAAGGGCATATGGTTTGTCTGCGCCGATATGGACGGTACCAGAATGTATGACCTGGATTTGAAGGGACCCATCGGGCTGGTTATTGGAAGCGAGGGGGAAGGGGTCAGTAGACTGGTGAAGGAAAACTGTGATTTTACAGCAGCAATTCCCATGGCCGGAGAGATAGATTCCTTAAATGCCTCCGTTGCCGCCGGCATCCTCTCCTATGAAATAGTGCGGCAACGTTTGTAACCAATTTGCAAGGCAAATTGATTACCTGCTTGCCCGCCCATCGCGAAGCGATAGAAAATGCGGGCAATTCCCCTTGTAACCAATTTGCAAGGCAAATTGATTACCTGCTTGCCCGCCCATCGCGAAGCGATAGAAAATGCGGGCAATTCCCCTTGTAACCAATTTGCAGGAAAGAGTATAAATATTTTGAGGAAGAACAGGTGCTAAGAGAGAGCGAATATCAGAATCAGACAGATGAAACATTAATTGAAGAGTTAAGGAACGGCCAACCGGATATTACCGATTATATCATGGAAAAATACAAGTATTTGGTTCGCAGGCGCGCCAATGCCATGTTTTTGATTGGCGGAGATACTGATGATTTGATACAGGAGGGAATGATAGGGCTGTTTAAGGCAATCCGGGATTATCGGAGAGAAAAGGACGCTTCTTTTTTTCATTTTGCAGATCTCTGTATTACCAGACAGATTTATCATGCGGTGGAGGCTTCTCAAAGGAAAAAGCATCAGCCCTTGAACGGCTATATTTCCCTGAATGCCGGCGTGGGGGAAGAGGGTACGGATACGTTTCTGGATTTGCTGGAAACCTTTGAAAACGCCAATCCGGAACAGCTTTTGATTGAACGGGAGAATGTCAGGGCAATTCATGAAAAAATGGCTCAAAGTCTCAGCGCTTTGGAACGGCAGGTACTGGAACTGTACCTGGACGGGATGAATTACCGGCAGATTGCAGAGAAATTGGACAAAGAACCTAAGGCAATTGACAATGCCCTGCAGCGTATTCGGGGAAAATTTGCAAAAATTTCATAAAAAATATTGACAAGCTGGAAAGAATATAGTATATTAGACAAGTCGGTTGGGAAAGCAACCGATAAGAATAGAGTTGCTGCTGTGGCTCAGTCGGTAGAGCGTCGCATTGGTAGTGCGGAGGTCACGGGTCCGATTCCCGTCAGCAGCTTTAAGAAACCTTGAGAAATCAAGGTTTTTTTATGTTAAAAGTCAAAAAGAAATCGGAAGACACTATGTCTAAAAAGGAAGAAGTCGGCGTTATGGATTATACCGATAAAGTTTACAATTATATGAAGTCTTTCATGGAAGAGAATGGATTTAACCAGATTGTGAAAGGGATTGCAAAGGAATTGGAGAGGCGTCGTTCGATTTTAAAGCAAATCAATTTCATGCGGTTACTGGCCGGTCAGAAAGCGCCGGATCACAGCGCGATTTGAAGTTCTAAAAAATGACGATGATTTCCAAAGATTTCTGCTTCGCGGGAAAACCAAAGTAAAACGGGAGATTCTTGATAAAATCGGTCCGGGGATTTTATTAGGGGAAAAACAATAAAAACCTTGAAAAAATCTTTCTTTTTCGCTATTATGAAATTGACATAATTTTACAGGAAAGGAAAGCGGACTTATGAAGAAAATTTTTACCAGGCGTCTCTGCATTTATATGCTGGCAGCGCTGATTTTTACAATTACAGCTATTTTCGTTCTGCAGACAGTTGTGAATCAGAGAAATAATGTATCTGCCAGCCAGGATAAACTGGAAGAGGTTAAAGAGAAATTAGCGGCTAACGAGGAGAATATTGCAAAGCTGACAGAAAATCTCAGTGCGGATAATCTGGCGAAAACCAGGGCGTTTGCAGACATGCTTGTGATGGATAGCTCCATTTCCGGAAATATAGAGAAATTGAATGAAATTAAGGACAGGCTGCAGGTGAATGAACTGCATATTATTGATGAGAATGGAATTATTACCAGCAGTTCGATTCAGGAATACATCGGTTTTGATATGAAAAGCGGTGAACAGTCCAATGCTTTTATGGTGATTGTGGATGATCCTTCTATTGAAATTGCCCAGGAGCCGCAGGTAAATGTAGCGGAGGGGATTGTGATGCAGTATATCGGCGTGGCAAGGAAAGATGATAAGGGTCTTGTTCAGGTAGGAGTGCGTCCGGAAGTCCTGGAAAATACGCTTGCAGGGACGGAATTGAGCGTAGTTTTAAGGGATATTGAATTCGGGGAAAAAGGATATGTTTATGCCATTGATCCGGAAGAAGGAACAATGCTGGCACATCAGAATTCCGAACGGATCGGCGCTTCTGCGACAGAGATTGGATTTACGGAACCGTTTACAGGACAGGGAAAAGCTGTTATTGACGGCGTGAAAGGCTATTATAGGGCAGAAGAGTATAATGGCCAGGTGATTGGGACCTTTATGCCGGCAGCGGAATATTATAAGGAACGTAAGAATCAGACTCTGGTAGTGTCGCTCAGCATGCTGATCATTTTCGGGGCGCTGCTGCTGATGATTAATCGCCTGGTAGATCAGAAAATTGTACAGGGAATCCACCGCATCACCGGTTCCCTGAAAGAAATCGCCGGAGGAAATTTTGGAATTACAGTCAATGAGCGGGAAAATCCTGAATTTGCAATGCTTTCTGACAGTGTGAATAAGATGGTGGAAAGTATTTGTCAGAATATGGAGGAAAATGAGAAGCTTTTATACCGGCAGAAGGAAGATGTGGAAAATAATCAGGCATTGATCCGAAATGTAAAAAATGCCTGTATGGATTTGAATCAGGTGTCCGGAGAGACGTTAGAACATGCAGACAGTATTTACAATGGCACAGGGGAACAGGAAAAGGCAGTAGAGGACTTAAAGGAAATTATGGACGGGCTGATGCAGGAGCTGAACCGCAGCGTGGAGGCTTCAGTGAATGTAACAGCGGAAAATGGGAATACTGCGGAAAAAATCGTACAGACCCAGTCAAGAATGGAGCAGCTTGAGGATTCCATGGAAAAGATCAGCGAAATGTCCATGGCCATTGAGAAGATTATAGATGAAATCAATTCCATTGCCCACCAGACCAATATGCTTTCTTTGAATGCCTCTATTGAGGCGGCCAGGGCCGGGGAGCTGGGAAAAGGATTCGCAGTTGTGGCAACCCAAGTGGGGGAACTTGCTGCCAGAAGCGCGCAGGCAGCCAGAGAGACCAACGAACTGATTACCAATTCTATTCTGGCTGTGGAAAGTGGCAGAGAAATTACAGAACAGACGGTAGAGGCCTTTGGAACTGTGGTAGAGGATATTGAGAGAGCCAATCGGGATGTGGACAAGATTACAGCGATGGTGCGCCAGAATGTGGATACGGTAGCCCATGCGGTCAGCCAGATTGGGAGAATTTCCAGCGTAGTGGAAGAGAATGTGCAGATATCCCAGAATACAAAACAAGTATCCTCCCATATGGCGGACATTACAGGAAAACTAATGGATATGGTGGAGTAAATCCACCGGTACCTGTGAAGTTTGTCTATCCCTGTCCCAACAGGGCCTTCAGCGGATAAATGCCATGCGGCCCGTCGCACGACAGGCTGAGCATGATGGGAGTTTACTCTGAAAGTCTTCGACTTTCACAGCATGGATGGCCATGCGGCCCGTCGCACGACAGGCTAAGCATGATGGGAGTTTACGGTAAAAGCCTGATTATTACTGTTTTATCATCATATACGATTTCCCCCAGGCTGCGCAGCAGAGGTTCGTTTAATGTCTTATATTTTTCACGTTCCATCTGGCCGATGAAGAGGTAGGATACCTGGTATCGGCTCAGAAGGCTGCGCACCTGATTTTCGTCTCGGGAGGTGTAGATGAGTTCAATTTGCCTGCTTCTTTCATTTAAGTCGTCTGTATCATTCCGCCAGAGATGTTCGTGGGTGTACCAGCCTAGAACAGTGGGAAGGCCGGTCATGGCGGATACCCGGCAATAGCTGCTGTAGCTGTTGCCGTTTGCCTCCAGCGTCACCGGGGAACCTTTGATGTTTTCCTGCAGCCACCGGATAGCGGGGGCGTCTTCGGGGTAACTGGTTTCCAGAAAAGCTGTGGCGTCCAGTCCCAGATATCCGTCTTTGTGAAAGATATTGCCTTGCCACTGATGGATGGCGGTAGGAGTGTAGCCGGTAGTCAGAAGCAGACAGATTGTTCCTATGCCGCCGATGATTTGTATCCATCTGCGGGAATTATCTGACAGAAATCGGATGAAAATAAATCCCATACAAAGGCCCAGCAGAATAAAAGCCTGATAGGTCAGCTTAAACATGGTGTTGGACCGCGCCGCAGTTTTCTCATAAATGTCCTGCAGATAGACCAGTTCCGGCATCAGTATCAGCCCGAAAGCGCACAGACATAAAACAGCGATAAAAATATCCGCAGTATCAGTGTCCGAAAGCCATCGGAGAGGCCTGCATGTTCTCCGTTCCAGAATCAGCGCAGTCAGGTAAAAAAGGACAGCGAGAACCGGAAATGCCCAGAGAATGCAGAGCTGATACAGGGCAGAATGGTTTTGCGCCAGCCGGATGCCCTGAGCCATGCCGCTGTCAAAGTGCAGTGTAAAAGGCAGGGAGGCCAGAAGACTCAAAACAAGCAGTTCCACCCATTGCCCTGCGCTGATAAGAATGCCCTGTTTCCAGTTTTGGAACCATTTCAGATTGCCGAACAGGCAGACGCCGCAGATTACCACGTAGTAAATGGCAAAATCCCATGCATTGCTCCATTGGAAAATTCCAAGAAACAGGCCGCACATCAGCAGCGGCAGTTGGAGAAGCGTCTTCTTTTTTTCTTTGTTTTCGTTTTTGATCCATGCATACAGAAGTCCCACAACAGTCAGTACAAAATAAATGTTGACCACATGAGCATGTAAATCCCCCTGTATAAAGGAGTAAGCGGGGAATTCGTGGATGGTCTGATCCAGGGTTTCCGGATCATGTCCAATAAATCTGGTGGAATTGGGAAACCAGTAATTCGTTTCCCGAAACAGGGGCAGTATCTTTGCGTAAATGACGTAATGCATGTTTCCGGCCAGGGATACGGCAGCTCCTGCCAGCAGCCCGGCACAGCAGGGCAGCAATTTGTGAAGTTTTTGGCTTAGCGTATTTCCGGTATTTTTAAAATAGTCAGAAGAAACTTGCTGAATCAGGGAAAAAGGCAGAATAAACGCCATAGCGGCAATCAGAGTGCGCATCAGGTTGTAGGTTACGGCGATTTGGGTTCCAGTGAGTTTGGTGAGAAAGACTGCATAATACTGTCCGCCGTAATAATAATTGATGGGAGACTGGCTGTACCAGAGATCGGCGGCCGGAAGAGAGGGGCTTCGCATCATGGCAGCCATAAATCCGAAATCCATGAATTTTTCCTCTCCAAATGCCTGGGGCCGGAATCCTACAATGTAAGTCCACAGCAGAAAAGCCAGAAACAGAATGAGTTCCTCCCGAACAATCAGTTTTTTTGCCGCTGCCGAAAAAGGAACAGAACCTTTTTGCCGCTGCAGGGCTGCGATTCCCAAGTTTACGGAAATGCATGCAAGGGTAACAAAAAGGCAGGCTGCGGAGGTGAATTTCAGGATCTTTAATGTGACAAGCAGCCAGGTGACATATCCGGAAACAGCAATGGCAATTACTTTGGAAAACATCCATCCTTTGTCCTGAAAGCCGGGAAATAAAATGCTGGTTATGGGCATAAAAGAGCAGCCCAGAATCATAACCATCAGCCACCAAAGGAAGAAAGGGCCGCTGTCTTCCTGCAGCAAAAAAAATGTCAGTCCAGACAGCATGGCGGCAATAAGGATTTTCAGGTATGTTTTCATTTTGACAGCTCCCTTCTGGGGTGAGATTTTTGTTCGGAATCTTTGGGCGTTGGAGCGGACAATCTATGTATCCAAATATCAAAAGCCCGGGCTAGCGCTACAGCGTGTTTCGGAGACGCCAGAACTGACAGAATGCCCTCAAGCCGATCAGCAGTATTTTTTTCATATTAATGGAATTGCTTCCATTTTGACGTTCCAGAAAAGTAATGGGATAATAATGTACGCCCAGGTTCTGTTTCGTATAAATTACGGTAATTAATACATTAGACAGAAAGAAATTCTTAGGCACTTTGGATAAGACTTTTCTCAGCTCTTTGCACCGCATCAGGCGATACGGAGTATTGGCGTCTCTTATGGGGATTCTGAATATAATAAGCAGAACCAGTTGCAAAACCCATGTGACGAATATTCGGGATAGCCCGTCCTGACGTTTGACGCGGCAGCCGATGAGCAGTCCGCATTTTCTGCGGTTTTTCCAGAATACGGGAAATTCTGAGGGCAGAGTCTGTCCGTCGGAATCGGTCTGGAAGACATAGTCGGCGCCTTTTGAGAGGGCATATCGGTATCCGTACAGAACCGACGGGCCGTGTCCCTGATTTTCCTTGGTGAGGACAATGAGCTGAGGGTATGTTTTTTTCAAATCCTGTGCAATTTTAAGAGTGCGGTCCCGGCTTCCGTCATCGATCACCACCAAGCGGCTGTCCGGGCTGATCTTTTCTGCAATCGGATGCCATTGGGCGATGACGTTATGTATATTTTCTTCCTCATTGTATGCAGGCATAATAATGAAAAGTGTATCCATAAATACCTCCTGAAACCGACATAGACATATGCGGGGGAGCGTATGTGTTTGTCTTTCGTGCGGTAAAGAGTAATAATGCTGTAGTTCACAAGCGTTCCTATTATACCATTTATTTACGGGGAAATAAAGAGAATATTTTTCTGGTATTTTTCTGTTTTTTCTGTTAGAATATATATAATTATGTAGTACAGGCAAATTATGGAGAGAGAAGGAGAGTTGAAGATGGCAGAATCAATGGAAGATTACAAAGAAGAACTGGAAGCGTCTTTTCGCAGAATTAATGAAGGAGACATCATTTCCGGAACCGTGATTGGAGTAAGCGAGGAAGAGGTAACCCTCGATTTAAAATATTATGCCCAGGGAATTATCAAGGTGGAGGATCTGAGCAATGACCCCAACTTCCAGGTCATGGAAGAAGTGCATCCGGGGGATGTTATAGAAGCCACGGTGGTAAGAACCGATGACGGGGAGGGGAATATCCAGTTGTCTAAGAAAGAAGCGAATGATATTCTTGCCTGGGAGAAGCTGCATGCCTGTCTGGAGGAAGGCACGGAATTGTCTGTGAAAGTGGCAGGCATTGTGCCCAGCGGCGTTGTAGCGTATGTAGAAGGAATCCGCGGATTTATCCCCGCATCCCAGCTGGATCTTTCCTATGTGGAAGCCACAGAGGAATGGCTTGGAAGAGAAGTGAAGGTAAGGGTAATTACGGTAGATGAATCCAAGAAGAAGCTGGTGCTGTCCGCCAAAGTAATTTTGAAGGAACAGCAGCAGGAGGAACACAACCGCAAGATTGCCAGAATGGTTCCGGGAACCGTGATGGAAGGCGTGGTGGAATCTTTGATGCCTTACGGAGCTTTTGTGGATCTGGGAGACGGCATCAGCGGACTGGTCCATATTTCACAGATTTCCCAGAAACGGATCGGCAAGCCTTCTGAAGCGCTGAGCGTGGGGCAGCAGGTGAAGGTGAAGGTTTTGAATACCAATGATAATAAAGTAAGCCTCAGCATGAAGGCTTTGGAAGAAGAGATGGTGGATGTGGATAAACCGGAAGAGGTAGAGGAATATGTGTCTCATGAGAGCGCTTCTACGAACTTAGGCGATCTGCTTTCCAAGATTAAATTATAAAAACAGAAGGGAGTCACAGCCAATGATAGTAAACAGAATTCAGAATGCGGACGCCGCAAATATGCAGGCAGCCGCTTCCGTGACAGGGCAGGGAGGAGATTTTTCTTCTTATTTGCAGACGACAGCTTCCCTGGATGAAATATTTGAACAGGCGGCCCAGGCTTACAATGTTCCAAAGAATCTGATTAAGGCTATCGCCAAAGCAGAATCTGACTTTCGGCCGGATGCGACCTCCAAGGCCGGAGCCCAGGGCATTATGCAGCTGATGCCGGCTACTGCAAGGGAATTAGGCGTTACGGATTCCTATGATCCATATCAGAACATTATGGGCGGCGCCAAGTATATCAGTCAGATGCTCCAGAAATATGACGGCGATATCAGTCTTGCGCTGGCCGCTTATAACGCAGGAAGCAATAATGTGGCAAAATATGGCGGGATTCCGCCTTTTAAAGAGACGCAGAATTATGTGGTGAAAGTGACCCAGTATATGAACGAAGGCGTGGCGGCTCCGAATGCTTCTTATGCAGTGGGCGGCAGCGCCGGCAATGCGGGATCGTCAAGCGGCGGAAATCTTACGGCTGCCACTGTGGAGGAAGCGGAAGAGAGTTATTATGAAAGTATTTTGGAACAGCTTTTTTCCTATGAGGATTATCTCAGATTCATTGACTTGTATACAAAGATTCAGGAGGCGCAGCAGGAAAAGGAAGAAGAGGAACGCAAACAGCAGGAGGAACAGTCAGATTCTTACCGGGCTTATCAGGATCTGAAGTTCAGTCCTTCCGCAATCAGCCTTCTGGGAGGCAAAATATAATGGAAACCATTAAGATTAAATATTTTGACTCTGAAATGGATAAGCTTACATACATAGACGGGAAGTCAGACTGGATTGACCTGCGGGCAAGTGAGACGGTAGAACTGAAAAAGGGAGAATTTAAACTGATTCCTCTGGGAGTTGCCATGGAGCTTCCGGCTGGATATGAAGCTCATGTGGCGCCCAGAAGTTCCACATTTAAGAATTTCGGAATTCTGCAGACCAACAGCTGCGGCGTTATTGACGGAAGTTACTGCGGCGATGAAGATATGTGGCGGATGCCGGCATATGCAACCAGGGATACTGTCATTCATAAGGGGGACAGAATCTGTCAGTTTCGGATTATGGAGAATCAGCCGGCCATTGTGTTTGAAGAAGTGGAGTCCCTGGGCAATCAGAACAGGGGAGGATTCGGCGTTACCGGAGTAAAGTAATGAATTCGTCAAGTTGTATAAAATGTTTCAATTATTTCGTTAATGTGACGAAGAGATACAATAGAACTGCTCTTTTCTGTCAGAACTGACAAGAAAGGGCAGTTCTTTTTGTATAGTTGGGGCATGGCATTTTCTATGGAAGTCTGGTAGTATACTTGATATAAAGAATTCTGCTCAGACAGAACATAATACAGGAGGAAATAAGAAAATGGCAAGTTTATCATTAAAGAACATTTGTAAGAAGTATCCCAACGGATTTGAAGCTGTAAAAGATTTTAACCTTGAGATTGAAGACAAAGAATTTATTATTTTCGTAGGACCGTCAGGATGCGGTAAATCTACAACACTCCGTATGGTAGCTGGTTTGGAAGAGATTTCCTCCGGTGAACTCTCCATCGACGGAAGAGTAGTGAACGATGTAGAGCCGAAGGACAGAGACATTGCAATGGTATTCCAGAACTATGCTCTGTACCCTCATATGACCGTATTTGACAATATGGCGTTTGGTCTGAAATTAAGAAAAGTGCCCAAGGAAGAAATCAAGCAGAAAGTGGAAGAAGCTGCAAGAATCCTTGACCTGGAGAAATTATTAGACCGTAAGCCCAAGGCTTTGTCCGGTGGACAGAGACAGCGTGTTGCTATGGGACGTGCAATTGTTCGTGAGCCGAAGGTATTCCTGATGGACGAACCGTTATCCAACCTGGATGCAAAACTTCGTGTACAGATGCGTGCTGAGATTGCTTCTCTGCATCAGAGACTTGGCGCAACCATCATCTATGTAACACATGACCAGACAGAGGCTATGACGCTGGGAACCAGAATTGTTGTATTGAAAGACGGAATCATCATGCAGGTAGATTCTCCTCAGAAATTATACAATGAGCCTAACAACTTATTTGTAGCAGGATTTATCGGATCTCCTCAGATGAACTTCCTGGATGCAGTCTGCAAGATCGAAGGCGACAAAGTGTCTCTGAAAGTTGGAGAGAACAGCATTGTACTGCCTCCTGAAAAAGCAAAGAAACTGATTGACGGACATTATAACGGCAAAACGGTTGTAATCGGTATCCGTCCGGAAGATGTGGATGACGCTCCGGCAGCTCTTGAAGCGCATAAGGACAGCGTATTCAACACCAAAGTTACCGGATATGAATTGCTTGGCTCCGAAGTATTGCTGTATTATACCATCAATGGAACCAGCATGACTGCAAAGGTATCCTCCAGCACACCGGCTCGTCTCGGCGATTCCATCAAGTTGGCTATGGACATTAATGCAATGCATGTATTTGATAAAGAAACCGAATTGACAATTACCCACTAATTCGGTAATATAATTTCATAACACAAAAGTCAGGAAGCGACGCAGGAATGTGTTGCTTCCGTTTTTCATATTACGGAGAATAAATATGCTATCAAATCATAGGTTACAGGTAACATTGGAAGAAATCAAAGAGATATCCAGAATTGATCTGGCGCTTTACAGCGATAAGGGAAATTTGCTGGCGTCCACGTACCCCATTGAAGAGGAAATGGGAGACGCCATCCGTTTTTTTGCAGACTCTATGGCAGAGAGCCAGATGTTGTCTGGCTGCCATTTTTTTAAGATTCTAATTGAAAATGAACTGGAATATATTCTGCTCGCCAGGGCAAGCGGGGAAGAAGCTTATATGATAGGACGTCTGGCCGCATGTCAGATCCGCAACATGGTCAGCGCTTTCCGGGAACAGTTTGACCGGAACAGTTTTATGCAGAATGTGGTTCTGGGAAATATGCTGGTAGTGGACATGTATAATAAGGCCAAGAAGCTTCATATTGAGACAGCCCAGCGGGTGGTGTTTGTGATAGAGGTATCCGGCAAGAAAGACGGAGTTGTGATGGAAACGGTGAGGAACCTTTTTTCTTCTTCCACTGTGGATTTCATAACGGAAGTAGATGAGAAATCCGTGATTCTGGTAAAGGATGTCAGGGAAATTCCCACAGAAGAGGGACTGGCGAATCTGGCAGAGGTAATCGTGGATAATCTTCAGACAGAGGCAATGGTAAAAGTGCGGGTAGGCTACGGCAACCGGGTGGAGATGCTGCAGGATATCGCCCGTTCTTATCAGGAGGCCAGAATGGCTCTGGAAGTTGGCAGTATTTTTTATGTGGAAGCCAATACCATTTCCTATGCAAATCTGGGCATTGGACGTTTAATTTATCAGATTCCCATCAGTTTGTGCGAGATGTTTCTGCAGGAAGTTTTCGGGGAAAAAATACCGGAGATGTTTGATGAAGAGACTACAATAACCATTAACAAATTCTTTGAGAATAATCTGAATATTTCGGAAACGGCAAGGCAGTTATATGTACACCGAAATACGCTGGTGTATCGTTTGGAACGGATTGAGAAAGCTCTGGGCCTGGATATCCGGACCTTTGAAGACGCCATGCTGTTTAAGATTGCTCTGATGGTAATTTCTAATATGAATTATCAAAAGGGCGCCAGAGAGCAGGAAAAAGAAGCGAAGGAGTAAGAGAGGGCAGAGGCAATGAAAGTTTCTACGAAGGGCCGGTATGCGCTGCGCCTGATGCTGGATTTGGCATTGGAGGAAAATCAGATTGTCAGGCTGAAAGATGTAGCCGGACGTCAGGAGATTTCCATCAAGTATCTGGAGCAGATTATTTCTGTTTTCCAAAAATGCGGATATGTAAAAAGTCTGAGAGGACCGGGCGGCGGTTATATGCTGGCAAAGAAGCCAGAAGAATATACCGTAGGAATGATCTTGCGTCAGATTGAGGGAAGCCTTGCCCCTGTGGCTTGCCTGGAGGAAGAGGAGAATTCCTGCAGCCGCAGCAGGGAATGTGTGACGCTGCGTTTTTGGCAGATGCTTTATGACGCCGTAAACGAGGTGGTGGACAAGGTAACGCTTGCAGATTTGGTGGAGTGGGAGAAAGAATTGAGAGGAACTGCGGATTATAGCATCTAATTTTTGGGCATAAGGAACTGTTATACTGCACGGCAAAAAGATTTGCGTACAGTTGCGCCAGCCGCACGCCGCAAAGCGGCAATTTTCCTTTGTGTGGCTGTGTGCATATTGTTATACTAAGCGTCAGTTCCTTAGTATAATAAATTACCCATGCCAATCATTTGTCTAAATGCTCATCTGCAGCATCAGACAATGTTTCTTACAACAGAAAAACGCCTTTTTGCACCATATTAATAGGGAAAATTAAGGAAATAGGGAAAAGTACCGATACAAATAACAGGTACTATTTCAGAGAAATGCAGAAAGGGGAAGAGACATGAAAATTGGAAATGCAAAAGAGCAGGAGACAATTGTAAAAAACAGTTATGGAAAAGATCGTCTGGAGAATAACCCAGACAAGGAAAAACAGGAAAAAGATCAGAAAAAGAGTATTGATGCGTCCGAATTAAATCTGTGCCAGGACAGCATTGCAGAGAAAAAGAAGAAAGCCATGCAGGATGCCATGGACTTTGTAAAGCAGCAGTTTGAATCGGATTCCCAGGTGGATGAAGTGATGGAGGAATGCCGGGGACAGATTGAGGAAGGCAAGGAACAGGCGCTGGCAGCTTCGAAGGAGCTGAAATCAGTCCAGGAGCAGAAAAAGCAGCTGAAGGAAGAATATCCGGACGGCGGCGAAGATTATGACGCTTATATGAAAGATCTGAATGAGATGGAATCTCACTGGAAAAAAGAAATGGAAAAGGGCCAGTCTATGGTTGCGGATTCCACCAGCGCCATTAAATCAATGAAGCAGGAAGCTTTAAAGCATCACGGAATGACAGATGCATTTAAAGCTGCCGAGGAGACAATGAAGGCTGCCAGCAAGGAAATGATAGGAATGCTGATGAACGAGGCCAAAGATACCGTAGATAAGGAACTGGAAGAGACGGTGGAAAAGGCCGAAGAAGCCAAAGAGGAAAAGACGGAACAGGAAGAAGAGATGAAGGAAGCTCAGATAGAGCAGGAAAAAAAGGCCAAGGAACTGGAGGAAGGGTTAGAGAAACGAAAAAGAGCAAGGGAAAACCGCCCCGCACCGCCTTCTGCAGAGTCTCATGCGGCCCTGATGCAGGATCTTCAGAACAGGCAGAAGGAAATTATCGACAATACTCAGCAGATCTTGGAGGAACAGGCATTGCTGCCGGAAGAAATTAAGGGAATTATGGTAGACCTGAATATTTAATTACGAGACATAAGAAGATAGAGGAATTATGGCAGCTCTGAATATTTTATGGAATCCCTGAATATTTAATTATGAGACATAAAAAGAGAAGTATATGGCTGGGAATGCTGCTTGCGCTGGCGGTATTATGGATTGGGCCGGCAGGCTGCGGCGACTTAGGAGGCCGGCAGGCAGATTCCCGCCGGGAAGGCCCCGTACTTAACGGGGAAACATTAGAAGTGCATTTTATTGATGTGGGGCAGGGCGACGCCACGCTGATTAAGCAGGGGGAGCATGCCATGCTGATTGATGCGGGAGATAATGATAAGGGAACAGCCCTGCAGTCTTATCTGCAGCATCAGGGAGTGGAACATCTGGATTATGCCGTGGGCACCCACCCGGATTCCGATCATGTAGGCGGTCTGGATGTGGTATTGTATAAATTTTCCTGGGATAAGGTGTTTCTGCCTGATTTAAAGAAGGATACGAAAACATACCAGGATGTGCTCCGGGTGATACAAGACAAAAGAAAAGAGATTACTTATCCCGAAGCGGGAACCGTCTATTCCCTGGGAAGCGCAGAATTTACTGTTATTGCGCCTGTGAAAGAAGATTACGGCGATAACTGGAACGATTATTCCGTTGGGATTCTTCTGGAGTTTGGCGAAAACCGGTTTGTGTTTACCGGGGATGCAGAAGAAGATGCGGAACAGGATATGCTTGCAGAAGGGATTGATTTGTCAGCCGATGTGCTGAAAGCGGCCCATCACGGCAGCGATACGGCAAATACCATGGAATTTTTAGAAGAAGTAAATCCCCAGGCGGTGGTGATAAGCTGCGGAGAAGGGAACAGCTACGGACATCCCAGGGCAGGGGCAATGAATAACTTCCGCAGTATCGGGGCAGAAGTATACCGGACCGATGAACAGGGAACTATTGTGGCGGTTTCAGACGGAGAGAAAATTACCTGGAACTGTTCTCCCAGTGAGAGCTGGAAGGCAGGAGAGCCCAGGGGAAGCTCCAATGGAGAAGAAGAGCTGGAGGAAAGTCCTGATTTGCAGGCCGAAGAGTTTGTCCGGGGACAGGAGAAAGAGCCGGAAACTTACGTCATTAATATCAATACCGGAAAATTCCATAAGGATTCCTGCAGCAGCGTGGAACAGATGCAGGAAGAGAATAAAGAATACAGCAGCCTGAGTGTACAGGAATTAAAAGCGCAGGGCTATGAGCCTTGCGGCAGATGTTTGAAGGAATAAAAAGAACATCCCAGACAGAAGAAGCGCTTCTTTCTGTCTGGGTGTTCTTTTGTAACGGTTCAGCCCAGGACTTTGCGCTGGCTGCAAAGTTTGTAAGAACGCGTAAATTTGGCCGGAAGGGAATCTGCCCCTTGCCGCAGGGAGCTAAAAAGTAACAGTTCAGCCCAGGACTTTGCACTTGCTGCAAAGTCCGTGAGAATGTGTAGATTGAGTCAGGAATCCAGCCCTTTGCTGAAAGCAAACTTTAAATGGGCTGGATTCGGTGACAGTGAAGGCGAAGGCTGAACTGTTACGCTAAAAAACGTCCGGGGAACAGAAACCCTTGACTTACGCATCATGTCGTGGTAAGATATACTCTAAAACACAAGATATAGTGTAAACAGTGAGAAATTTCTGAAAAATTCACAAGATATACCTATATCTTTGAACACTAAGCCGGGAGGGAACAGCATGGAGAAAACCTTTAAAGTTGTCAAAAAGGATGGGACCAAAGAAGACTTTAATGTACAGAAAGTTGTGGTTGCCGTCAATAAGTCAGCCTATCGCGCATTGATCACGTTTACGGAAGAAGAGTTAAAGTTTATCTGCCAGTTTGTAGAGGAAAAAGTGGAATCCATGGGCATAGAAGAAGTGAAAATTGCCCAGATGCACAACATTGTGGAAGGCGCCCTGGAGAAAGTGAATCCGGTGGTGGCAAAAAGTTACCGGGATTACCGGAATTATAAACAGGATTTTGTGCAGATGTTGGACGAGGTTTACAAAAAGAGCCAGTCCATTATGTACATAGGGGATAAAGAAAACTCCAATACGGACAGCGCCCTTGTTTCCACCAAGCGGAGCCTGATTTTCAATCAGTTGAATAAAGAATTGTATCAGAAATTTTTTATGACCACAGAAGAAATCCAGGCGTGCCGGGATGGTTATATTTACGTTCATGATATGTCTGCAAGACGGGATACCATGAACTGCTGCCTGTTTGATGTGGAAAACGTGCTGCGGGGCGGGTTTGAAATGGGAAATCTCTGGTACAATGAGCCAAAAACGCTGGATGTGGCCTTTGATGTCATCGGAGATATTGTGTTAAGCGCTGCAAGCCAGCAGTACGGCGGATTTACGGTGCCCAGCGTTGAGAAAATTCTGGAGCCCTATGCAGAGAAATCTTACCTCAAGTATAAGAATCATTACTTAAGCCTGGGCCTTGACGAAGAACGGGCAGAAGAGGTAACCATGAAGGCGATTGCCAGGGATTTGGAGCAGGGAGTCCAGGGCTGGGAATATAAATTCAATTCCGTATCCTCCAGCAGAGGAGATTATCCTTTTATCACCATGACATTTGGGACGGGCACAGGAAAATTTGCGAGAATGGCTTCCATTGCCATGTTGAATGTGAGAAAAAAAGGCCAGGGAAAAGAAGGGTGCAAAAAACCGGTGCTGTTTCCCAAACTGGTATTTCTTTATGATGAAAACCTCCACGGCCCGGGAAAAGAGTTAGAGGATGTATTTGAAGCAGGGATTGAGTGCTCCCGGAAAACCATGTACCCCGACTGGTTAAGCCTTACGGGCAAAGGTTATATTTCCAGCATGTACAAGCAGTACGGCGAGATCATCAGCCCTATGGGATGCAGGGCCTTTTTGTCTCCCTGGTATGTAAAAGGCGGAATGAACCCGGCAGACGAAACCGATCGCCCGGTATTTGTGGGGCGGTTTAATATTGGGGTGGTCAGCCTCCATCTGCCCATGATTTTAGCCAAATCCAGACAGGAAAGCAGAGATTTTTATGAGGTGCTGGATTATTATCTGGAGCTGATCCGCCAGCTTCATATCCGTACCTATGCCTATCTGGGAGAAATGAGGGCAAGCACCAATCCCCTTGCCTACTGCGAAGGCGGGTTTTACGGCGGTCATCTGGGGATACATGATAAGATCAAACCCCTGTTAAAGACGGCAACCGCATCTTTCGGCATTACGGCATTTAATGAACTGCAGCGGCTATATAATGGAAAATCCCTGGTGGAGGACGGACAGTTTGCCATTGAGGTACTGGAACATATCAATGAGAAAATTACAGAATATAAGAAAGCGGACGGCAATTTGTATGCCATTTATGCAACTCCTGCGGAAAATCTCTGCGGGCTGCAGGTGAAACAGTTCCGGAAGAAATACGGCATTGTGGAGAATGTGTCTGACAGGGAGTATGTCAGCAACGGTTTCCACTGCCATGTGACAGAGGACATTACCCCTATACAGAAACAGGATTTGGAATACCGTTTCTGGGAATTGAGCAACGGCGGGAAAATTCAGTATGTGAAGTATCCCATTGATTATAATACAGAAGCTGTGAAAACTCTGGTAAGGCGCGCCATGGATATGGGATTTTATGAAGGGGTGAATTTGTCTCTGGCCTATTGCGATGACTGCGGCCATCAGGAGTTGGAGATGGATGTGTGCCCCAAATGCGGCAGTCATAATCTGACAAAAATTGAACGGATGAACGGCTACCTGTCCTATTCCAGAGTAAAGGGCGACACCAGATTAAATGATGCGAAAATGGCAGAAATAAAAGAGCGCAGAAGTATGTAAGGAGATATTTATGAGATACCACAATATCACAAAAGACGATATGCTTAACGGTGACGGGCTTCGTGTAGTCTTATGGGTGTCCGGCTGTTCTCATTGCTGTAAAGAGTGCCAGAATCCCATTACCTGGGATCCCAACGGCGGGCTTCTTTTTGATCAGGAGGCGAAACAGGAAATTTTCGAAGAGCTTGCCAGAGATTATATCTCAGGAATCACTTTCAGCGGCGGGGATCCCCTGTATTTCGGCAACCGTGCGGATGTGCTGAAGCTTGCCCGGGAAGTGAAAGAGGAATTTCCGGAGAAAACCATTTGGATGTATACCGGGTTTGTATGGGAGACAATTTCCGGGCTGGAAATCATGAAATATGTGGATGTGCTGGTGGACGGAGAATTTTTGGTGGAACGAAAGAATACAAAGCTGTATTGGCGGGGAAGTGAAAATCAGCGGGTGATCAATGTGCCTGCCAGCAGGGCAGAGGGAAAGGTAATTCTGCATTGTAAATAAAGGCGCCGGATGGAAGTATCGGAATGCGATAGTTCTGTCCGGTGTTTTATTGTCTTATTGGAAATTCCTTCGGATTTTCGATAAGACAATAAATAAAGATGCGCACTCGCACAAGAGGCAGATATTGCTTCGCAAATGTGCTCGGCGCGCAAAGTGTGCAAACCCCTCGAGATTGAGGGATTAGGGGAGCTGATGTAGGCCTGCCCACTTTGTTCTTGTTTCCGTGAAAAGTTCCTTGACTTTTGTCTGTGAAACCAGTATAGTATTACTGAAAAATACTACTAATGGAAAATCTGGACAATAAGAGAAAGGGCAATTGGAATGGAAGAGAGAAATCTGGTGGAACATTTGGCTGCTTTTGGGCTGACCGGACAGGAAGCGCAGGTTTATCTGGAACTGTTTCGTTCCGGGACAAGCAATGGATATGAGATTGCCAAATGCATCGGAATTTCACGGTCGAATGTTTATAAGGCATTGGAAGGATTGGCGGATAAAGGCGGCGCCTATGTGACGGAAGGAAACTCCAGGAAATATACCCCAGTGGATATCGAAGAATTCTGCCAGAATAAGATTCGCAGCCTGGAGGTGCGCAAAGAGCTTTTGATGGCCCATCTTCCCGGAGAAAAGGAAGAAAGGGAAGGATATTTCACCATCAATTCAGATGAAAATATTGAGGACAAAATAAAGAATATGCTCAATAAAGCCAAGAAGCGCATCTATTTATCCATGTCAGGCAGATTTCTGGAGCAATTTCAGAAGGAACTGGAACAGCGGGCAGAACAAAAAATCAAAGTGGCGCTCCTTACTTCTTATGCAAAAGACGAAGAGGAGGCAGTAAGGGAGCAAAGGCTGAAAGAAAGAGGAGTAAAGATTTACCATGTTTCAGACAAGAAGAATCAGATTGGACTGATTGCAGATTCCAGACAGGTTCTGACCGGAGAGTTCGGAAAAGGAAAGGACAGCGCCTGCCTATATTCAGGACAGCCCAATTTTGTCCAGGTATTTAAAGATTCTATGAAAAATGAAATTAAGCTTTTGGAACTGGAGAGAAAATTAGAAAAATGAAATTAAGCTTTTGGAACCGGAGAGAAAGTCAGAAAAATGAAATTAAGCTTTTGGAACTGGAGAGAAAATTAGAAAAATAGAACCAAGGAGGAACCATAAAGATGAAAAAAGAACCGTTTGTAACAGAAGAGCAGTTAAAAGAGATTGTGAAGGAATATCCCACTCCCTTTCATCTGTATGACGAAAAAGGGATACGGGCCAATGCAAAGGCTGTCAAAGAAGCATTTTCCTGGAATCCGGGATTTAAGGAATATTTTGCGGTAAAAGCGACGCCCAATCCGTTTTTAATCAATATTTTAAAAGAGTATGGCTGCGGCTGCGACTGTTCCTCCATGACAGAGCTGATGTTGGCGGACGCTCTGCATTTTGCGGGGGATGACATTATGTTTTCCTCCAACGCAACGCCGGCTTCGGAATTTCAGTTTGCAGATGAGATTGGGGCAATCATCAATTTAGATGACTTTACCCATATTGATTTTCTGGAAAAAACCATAGGGCATATTCCGGAAACCATAAGCTGCCGTTACAATCCGGGCGGGGTGTTCAAAATCAGCAACAGCATTATGGACAACCCGGGGGACGCAAAATACGGGTTTACCACAGAACAGTTATTTGAAGGATTTCGGGTCTTGAAGGAAAAGGGCGCAAAGCATTTCGGCATCCATGCATTTCTGGCAAGCAATACTGTGACAAATGAATATTACCCGACGCTGGCAAAGACTTTGTTTGAGGTGGCAGTGAAATTAAAAGAGGAGACAGGGGCGGATATTCGTTTTATCAATCTTTCCGGCGGAATCGGCATTCCCTACCGTCCGGATCAGGAACCTAACGATATCTACGCCATCGGCGAAGGCGTGAGAAAAGTATATGAAGAAGTTCTGGTTCCGGCAGGAATGGGAGATGTGGCTATTTATACGGAACTGGGACGGTTTATGATGGGGCCTTACGGCTGCCTGGTGACCAGGGCTATCCATGAGAAACATACCCATAAGGAATACATCGGCTGTGACGCCTGTGCTGTAAACCTGATGCGGCCTGCCATGTATGGGGCGTATCATCATATTACCGTAATGGGCAAGGACAATCATGTGTGCGATCATAAATATGACATTACCGGTTCCCTCTGTGAAAATAATGATAAGTTTGCCATTGACCGGATGCTTCCGAAGATTGACATGGGAGATTTGCTGGTGATTCATGATACCGGCGCCCACGGATTTTCCATGGGATATAATTATAACGGGAAATTAAAGTCTGCGGAACTGTTGCTGAGAGAAGATGGAAGCGTCCAGCTCATCCGGCGGGCCGAGACGCCGGATGATTATTTTGCCACATTTGACTGTTTTGATATTTTAAAGGACATGAAGCAGAAATGAGGATACCAATGAATAGGAAGAAAGACAAATACAGAGGAATGCAATGATAGAACGGAAGGATATACTGTCCATTCCTTATCTGAAAAAAACGACATTTACCGGAAGCCATGAGGGGCTGCGCTTTCGGTTTGCCGTTCTGAAAAAAGAAGTCCCGGCAGCGGATAATAAGGAGGAGCAGAAAAAAGAAATCCAGGTATTGGAAGTGACAGCCTGGGAAGCGCCTTATGGGTTTGACGCAACCCCAGAGGAAAAGAAACAACGTATGGAAACAGAATTTTCAGAAGAAGGGATACAGAAAGGGATTGACTGGCTCAACGGGCTCTGGGCAAAGGAACCGGAACGATGGCTTGCGGCAAAGACAAATTGGTAAGAGCGGCGTTAAAATTTCTAGTCGATGGAACCACGTCGCTGTCGAAATTTTGCCTTGCACTGGCTCGAATCATGCAAAGCGCCAGGCTAATTTCTGACCGGGTGGAGCGCCAGGCGTTTCTCTGCAAACCTCAAGAGCCCGTCAATGAAAACTGCCAGCAGCGCGGACAGAAGGCTGCCCCATACAATCTTTGCCGGATTCATAGTCCGCAGCCCGTCAAAAAGGATGGAGCCAAGGCCTCCGGCATTGATGGAGGCGGCAATGGTGGCAATGCTGACAGTGGCAACCATAGCAATGCGGATTCCGGCAATAAATGCTTTCCTGGAAAGGGGCAGCTTGATTTTTACAAGGGTCTGCAGGGGAGTCATGCCCATGCTCATGGCCGCCTCTGCAATGCTTTTATCAATGCCGTTTAATCCGGCCAGAAAGTTCTGCAGCAGGAGATACTGGTTGTAAATCACCAGCACAATAATTGCCGTGGTTTTGCCAAGGCCGGTCAGAGGGATTAACAGGGCGAACATGGCAAGGCTGGGAATGGAATAAATCATGGATAAAATTCCCGGGATAATCCTTGAAGCAGTTTTAAAGTAGGTGCAGAGCAGGGTGAAGAAGGATGCAAGCACAAGAGAAAGCAGCAGCGTTATCAGCACGATCTGCAGATGTTCCAATGTGGCTCTGATTAAATCGTCGTAGTGTTTTACCATATAATCTATCATTTGAATTCTCCTACATATAACGTATTTCAAATATCTGTGAATCGGATATCCGTGAAGTGCAGCGAATTTCAAATATCCGTGAAATACAGCCTATTTAAAGCATCTTTTATTTAAATTTTTCCCAGAACCGTTCTTTTTCCCTTGCGGATTCCACCAGGGATGTGACAAATCCGTCTGCCGGGTGCAGAATAATCTGTTCCGGCGTGTCAAATTGCAGGATCTGTCCTTTGTTCATAATCATCACCCGTGTTCCCAGCTTAAAGGCTTCTTCAATATCATGGGTCACAAAGAGAAATGTTTTCTTCATGCCCCGGTGCAGGGTAAGAAGTTCATCCTGCAGTCGGGTGCGGGTGATGGAATCAATGGCTCCGAATGGCTCGTCTAACAGCATGATTTTCGGATCAGCCGCCAGCGCCCGGGCCAGGCCCACCCGCTGCTGCTGGCCGCCGGAAAGCTGGGCGGGATACCGGTTTTTGTATTCTTCGGGTTCCAGTCCTGCCATAGTAAGAAGCTGATCTACCCGGGCCTTTGTTTTCTCCTTGTCCCATTTCAATAAGTTTGGCGTCATGGCAATATTGCCGCCTACCGTAATGTGGGGAAACAAGCCGATTTGCTGAATGACATAGCCGATCCGGCGCCTCAGCTTTACCGCGTTTATGGAACTTATGTCCTCCCCAAATAAAAGGATTTTGCCGGCGTCGGGCTCGTAAAGCCGGTTGATCATTTTTAGCAGCGTTGTTTTCCCGCAGCCGGAGGAACCCAGAATGGTGATGAATTCCCCTTCCTCTACAGTGAAATTGATTTGATCGACGGCATTGCTCAAAGAGCCCGGGAACGTTTTGGTCACATTTTGAAATTCGATTGCGTGTACCATCTGATAACCTCCGGTTGTGTACTGTGATTCAGGCTAAAACAGCCTTCTTATGTTATTATCTGCAGTTTATCCATGGATAGAATTGCAGAATTCCTGTGCGGCAGTTTATTCATGGATAGAATTGCAGAATTCCTGTGCGGCAGTTTATTTGCGGATGGAATCGTAGAATTCCTTTGCCACTTCATCGTATTCCTGTTTGTCGATATCCACCTTCGCATTCAGGGAAATCATGGTTTCCGTGTCCAGTTTGGCGCTGACTTTGTTGAGGATTTCAGCAATTTCAGGATTCTCTTTTAAAGCGTCATTTCTGACGACGGGAGCCATATAATAAGGCGGCCAGAACTGTTTGTCGTCTTCCAGATAAGCGAACTTGTCCGTATTCACAAGCTGTGCATCGGTGGAGTAGGCCGGGCATACGTCAGCTTCCCCATTTTCTAAAATCTGATATTTCAGGCCGCTGTCGTAGAGCTTGATGGAGGCGAAATTAAATTCGCCGTAGACTTTGGCAAGGCCGGGCAGACCGTCCTCCCGCTGTTCAAATTCTCCCTGGGAACAGAGTTTCAGCTTGTCCGCATTGGCCTGCAAATCTGACATGGTGGCAATGCCGTATTGCTGGGCCGTTTCTTTGCGTATGGCAATGCCGTTTCTGTCATTGACCTGGGTAGAGTCCAGCCAGGTAAGTTCGAATTGTTTGTTATATTCTTCTTTTACCGTGTTGTATACGGAATCCGGATCGCTGTCCATATCCATCTGCAAAACAGAGAGCAGGGCGGTTCCCGTATATTCCGGATAGAGGTCAAATTCGTCATCGGTAATTGCGGTGTGCACCAGAGAACCGGCCACATTCAGTTTCCGGTCTACTTTGTAGCCGTTGTCTTCCAGCGCCAGTGCATAGATTTCCGCCACAATCAGGCTTTCCGTGAAATCTTTGGAGCCGACGCGGATAGTTCCCTGGTCAGATGTTCCGCAGCCGGAAAGGGAGAAAGTGAGCAATGATGCTGCGGCCAGCAGCAAAGCCATAAATCTTTTCGTTTTCATAACATGTCTCCTTTAAAATCTTTTGTATTTTAATATTATTTTTTCCAATAAGTGAAAGAAAATTCCGGCGGAAAATGACAGCAAAGCCACTGAAATTCCGCCTATCAGCAGAAGATCTGTCCGAAACAGACCGATTCCTGTAAAAATCAGATCTCCCAGTCCGCCGGCTCCGATTCTTGCCGCCAGAGTTGCGCTGGCAATGATTTCCACGGCGGCTGTTTTCATGCCGGTTAAAATCAACGGAAGCGCAAGGGGAAACCGGACTCTGGTCCAGACTTGATTCCCGGTCATTCCCATTCCGCTGGCGGTTTCTAACAGAAAAGGGGGAACATCCTTTAATCCTGCAATGGTATTTTCCAGAACCGGCGGAATCGCCAGAATGGTCAGCGCAATTGTTGCCGGGACAGCTCCGGCGCCAAGGATTGGCAGCGCCAAAAGAAGGATGGCCAGACTTGGGATGATGCGGAGAATTCCAAATACCGTGGAAACAGGTTTCTGCAGGGCCGAAAACCGGACGCAGCAAAAACCGGCGGGCACTGCAATCAGGACTGCAATCAGTAAAGCGCACAGGCTGATTCGGATATGGTCTGTGAGCATGGTAAGGAACCGGCCGCTGTTCATTTGAAAATAATCTGTAATTTGCTGGTACATCATGAAGTAGTTACCTCCTGTGTCAGGACTTTGCTGAGATGTTTCAGCGTAGGCTTTTCTTATTATAAACGTAATGGAAGAATATGTACAGTGGATGTTTAAATTTTATAAATTTACGAAAAATATGTCAGTAAATGATTGCACAATGATACGGAAACCATGTATAATAATGCCTGACATGAAATATTCCGCAGTAAAACGGCGGATCACAGGACAGAAAGGAAAGAGGAAAAAATGGGCGGTTTTTTTGGCGTAGCATCACAGCAGGATTGCGTATTTGATTTGTTTTTCGGCATTGACTACCATTCCCATCTGGGAACCAGGCGGGGCGGAATGGCAGTATTGGGGGAAAAAGGCTTTAACCGGGCAATTCACAATATTGAAAATGCTCCCTTCCGGACGAAATTTGATAAAGATGTCAGTGAGATGAAAGGATGGTCCGGGATCGGCTGTATCTCAGACTATGAGCCTCAGCCGCTGATGATACGTTCTCATCATGGGACTTATGCGATTACCACAGTAGGGAAAATAAACAACAGCGATCAGCTGCTGCAGCAGTTGTTTGACGGCGGCCACTCCCATTTCATGGAACAGAGCGGCGGGGAAATCAACGCCACGGAACTGGTGGCGGCGCTAATTAATCAGAAGGAAAATTTAATCGAAGGCATCCGTTATGCGCTGGATACCGTGGAGGGTTCTCTGTCCCTGATACTGATGAATCAGGCAGGGCTGTATGCGGCAAGGGATAAGTACGGCAGAACTCCGGTGGTCATCGGCAGGAAAGAAGATGCATTCTGCATTTCCCTTGAGGACTTTGCTTATCATAACCTGGGTTATTCTGATTATAAAGAGCTGGGACCCGGGGAAATTGCCCTGGTGACAGATAAGAGCTGCATAACTTTGTCGGAACCCGGAGATGAAATGAAAATCTGTACGTTCCTCTGGGTGTATTACGGGTATCCTGCCAGTTCTTATGAGGGGATGAATGTGGAGCAGATGCGCTATCACTGCGGAAAGAAGATGGCCAAGCGGGATGATGTAAAGCCGGACATTGTGGCAGGGGTTCCGGATTCCGGCGTTCCCCATGCAATTGGATATGCCAATGAGTCCGGCATACCCTTTACCAGGCCTTTTATCAAATATACCCCTACCTGGCCCAGATCCTTTATGCCTACCATTCAGAGCAAACGGGATTTGATTGCCAAAATGAAGCTTTTGGCGGTGAAGGATTTGATTCAGGATAAGAGTATGATATTGATTGACGACTCGATTGTGAGGGGAACTCAGCTTCGGGAGACAGTAGAGTTCCTTTATCAGAGCGGAGCCACAGAGGTGCACGTCAGGCCGGCATGCCCGCCGATTCTGTATGGCTGTAAATACCTGAACTTTTCCCGTTCCACTTCCGATATGGATTTGTTTTCCCGCCGGGTGATTGACAAGCTGGAGAAGGGGAATGTGACGGAGGAGATTCTGGCGGAATATGCAGATCCGGAATCCGAACGGTACAAAAAGATGGTGGAAGAAATGCGTAAGGAGCAGGGCTTCACCTCCCTGCAGTTTAACCGGCTGGATGATATGCTGGACGCCACGGGATTAGAAAAGCATAAGCTTTGCACTTACTGCTGGAATGGAAAGGAGTAGCGAGATGGGGGCAGCTTTCTGATAAGCGGGGGGGGTGGGACTTAGCTCCATTTGCTGCGTTGTCAAGGTATTGTGTTTGGGTGGAGGTAGAAAAATTGATTTACTTAAGCAGTTTTCTGCTTTCCGAACGGACAGTGAAAAATCCCAATCTTTATCCGTATCATGTATTTGCCAAAATGACAGAAAGGGCGCTTTTGTTTGGGCCTATTACAATTCTGTATGGCGGCAATGCCTCCGGCAAATCAACCATGCTCAATATCATAGCCAATAAGCTGAAATTACAAGGGCAGGAGTGTGCAGCCTGCAATATGTTCGGTTCCTATTTCACACAGTTTATTGAGGAATGCCGGTATTCCGTGGGGGAGGAAGAGGATGGAAGCGCTGCCCGTATTCCGAAAGGGAGCAGATATATTAAAAGTGAAGATATTTTATATGAAATTAAGAAAATTCAGCAGGAGCAGGTTCTGGAAGAAGGGTATATCTATGAGCATATCCGAAGAGGGATGCCCAAAGAGCGGAGGGGAGAACTGAAGAGCTCCTGGCAGATGAGAAAGGCCATAGAAAACATGATCTTCTGCCAGGAAAAATATTCCAACGGCGAGACAACCCTGCAAATGTTAGAGGACTACATGGAACCGGACGCCCTCTATCTTCGATAGCACAATGCAAAAATCGTTTACATAGCCCGCTATGCGCGCGATTTTTGCATTGCACTCTCAAAGAAAAATCCTACGCAATATGGGCATGTTATTTTGCGGCAGTTCCTTAGAAACGCAATATGCTTTCAGTAATAATAATTCTAAAATCACAGATACTAATTCCAATATTTCAGAATTGGAGAGTTTTAGTATGGAAGAAAACAGATATCTGTGCATAGATTTAAAATCATTTTACGCTTCCGCGGAATGTGCGGACCGTGGGCTGGATCCTATGAAAACCAATCTGGCTGTGGCCGATCCGGATCGTGGAAAGGGAGCTTTGTGCCTTGCCATTTCCCCCTCCATGAAAGCCCTTGGAATCAAAAACCGCTGCCGGGTATACCAGATACCGGCTCATGTGAAATACATTATGGCGCCGCCCAGGATGAAACGGTACATTGAATATTCCGCAGAAATTTACGCAGTGTATCTGAAATATATTGCCAAAGAGGATATTCATGTCTATTCCATCGACGAAGCGTTTCTGGACGTTACTGAGTACCTTGGACTGTATCAGCTTACGGCCAGGGAACTGGCGCGGAAAATTATGGCGGATATCAGGGAAACGACAGGGATACCGGCGGCTGCAGGTATTGGAACGAACCTGTATCTTGCGAAGACGGCATTGGATCTCACGGCCAAGCACGCAGAAGATTCTATCGGTTATCTGGATGAGATAGGGTATCGGCAGGCTTTGTGGTATCACAGGCCTCTGACGGATTTCTGGAGAGTGGGGGAAGGGACTGCAAACCGCCTTGCCCGTGTGGGGATTCTGACTATGGGTGACATCGCCCGCGCAGAGGAAGGAATGCTGTATGGGATGTTCGGCATAGATGCGGAACTTCTCATTGACCATGCCTGGGGCCGGGAAAGTGCAACAATGGCGGATATTAAGTCTTACCAACCCAAAAGCAGCTCACTTTCCAGCGGGCAGGTTCTGCTCAGAGATTATTCTTTTGAAGAGTGCAAGCTGCTGTTAAAAGAAATGGCGGACGCTCTCTGTCTTGATTTGGCCGAACAGGGCCTTACGGCCCGAACGGTTTCTGTTGCGGCAGGCTATTCCTATGAAACAGGATTAAAGCCGTCTGCAGGCAGCATGTCAATGCCTGATCCAACAAACAGCTATCGGGATATCATGCCCTGCGTGCTCAGTTTATATGAGCGCATTGTGCTGAGAGGAGCGCCAATCCGCAGGCTGGACGTTACCTTCAGCGGCATTGCAAAAGAAGAGTATCAGCAGTACCGCCTGTTTACGGACGCTTCGGAAATGGATCGGGAGAAAAAACTGCAGCAGGCGGTTCTTGAAATCAAAAGGCGGTTTGGGAAAAATGCCCTTGTCCGAGGGATGGATTTGCTGGAGGAAGGAACGGCTATGGCCAGAAACCGTCAGATTGGAGGGCATAAAAGCGGTGAATAGAAGATACAGCAAAATGCCTCCTGCAGCCCGAGCCAAACAGTTTATGCCCTTTGACGCCCTGAAAGGCTTTCAGGAAGCCCTCAGGAAAAAAGAACAGATCCCAGAGCCCAGGAAAGAACTTCCGGAGGATTGGGCAGAGGAACTGGACAGAAGGCTGCGCCGGATATGCAGCGGCGATCTTGTTACGGCAGAGTACTTCCAAAACGGGCAGTATGCAAAGATAACAGGGGTAATATCTCAAGTGGATCTTACAGCCAAAGTTTTGAGGATGGAAGGCGTTCAGATCCCCTTTGCGGATATTTCTGATTTACAGGGAGAAATCTTTGCCATGTTTATTGATTGCGATTAATCATTGCCATCTGCGCTGAGTGCGGCTGCTTGCGGCGCCTGCGTCTGCGTGCAAGTGTTTGCTTTTAATCAATTTTTCCATACATGTTTATGAAAAAAAACATATTCACCCTTTTGTTTTGTGATAAAATAAGGCTACAGGAAAGCCATGGAAGCAAAACTCCCGCAGAGGATGCCGTGATTTTTCTTCCACGTTTACAAGGGAAAGGATGATGCAGAATGTTTACAAATCTTAAAGTACGTACAAGGCTGATTTTGCTGACGGCCGTAGCTGCTGGGGCCATGTGCATAATGGGCGTTATGAACATGAGCGGCATGGAAAAATCTTACCAACAGTCGGTTTCCAGCATGAGGCAAGTGCTTTATGATGATTACGATGAACAGATCAAAGATCAGGTGGGGAATGTCATTACTCTTTTGAATGAGATCTATGCAGAATGCCAGGAAGGGGCATATACAGAGGAAGAAGCCAAAAAACAGGCGGCGGATCTTGTAAGGGAGCTTCGTTACGGCGAAAGCGGATATTTCTGGATCGACACCTACGAGGGCGACAATGTGGTTCTTTTGGGTCAGGAGACGGAAAGGACAAACCGAATGGAGCTTGAGGACAGCCATGGATACCAGATGATTAAGGATATCATCAAAAACGGCCGTCAGGAGGACGGAGGTTTTACCGAGTATTATTTTACCAAGGAAGGAAGCACAGAAACGTATCCCAAACGCGCTTACAGCAAGGCTTTCGAACCCTGGGAGTGGGTAATCGGCACAGGAAATTATGTGGATGAGCTGGAAAGCCTGGCTGTAGAGAACAATGCGCCTGTAAAGAAAATCTTTCAGTCCACCAGGACGCTGTCTGCAGTATCAATAGCAGTGTCCATTGTGATATTGATAGTGATTGCGTTTTTGATTGTGACAGATATCACCAAGTCCTTAAATGCCGCTGCAAAACAGATGAACTGCATGGCAAAGGGGGACTATGCCAGTGATTTTATGAACAGATTTCTGGGACGGAAGGATGACTTCGGACATTTGTCCCGGTGTATTGAAGATATGAAGTCTGCCATGGTAAAACTAATCAGCCAGGTGCAGACGGAATCGGAAACCATCAGCATTGCAGCAGGCTCTGTCAATGAGTGTGTGGCGAAGCTGAATGACGATATAGCAGGCGTATCTGCGGCCACCCAGGAATTGTCTGCAGGAATGCAGGAAACGGCGGCCACCACAACCATGGCGGATGAAGCCGCCGGAGAAATGCACAGCGCCGTGCAGCATATTGCCCGCCGTTCCCAGGACGGAGCCCAGGGCGCCGCTGAAATTAAGGGCAGGGCAGAACAGACCAATATCAGGATTATCAATGCCCAGGAAAAAGCGGCTCATCTGAAGAATGAGATTCAGCAGGATTTAGAGTCCGCGCTGGAGAATGCTAAGGTTATCGATCAAATTTACGAACTGTCCGGGGTGATTATGAACGTAGTTTCCCAGACCAACCTGCTGTCTTTAAATGCTTCTATTGAAGCGGCCAGAGCCGGAGAGGCAGGCCGGGGCTTTGCAGTGGTTGCAGGGGAAATCGGAGAACTTGCAGAACAGTCCAGACAAACGGTAATCAAGATACAGGAAGTGACCCAGGAGGTAACAGAGGCCGTGGAAAACCTTTCCACCAATGCAAGGAAATTGCTGGATTTTGTGGTGAAAGACGTTTCCACGGATTACGAAGGCTTTCTTACCATTGGGGAACAGTATGATAAGGACGGAGCTTCCGTGGATGTATTGATGCGTGAATTCAGCGATATTGCCCAGGAACTGTTCGGCAATATGGAAGGAATCAAGAATTCCATGAGCGACATTTCCAAGGCTGCGGAAGAAGGGGCGGAAGGAACCACAGAAATTGCCCAGCGGGCCTCTGTCATTGCAGGTGAGTCGGCGGAAGTGTTAGAGCAGGTGACAAAAACCAGACAGAGCGCAGAGACTCTGCGGGAAGAGATCAGCAAATTCCATGTGAAATAATGATTATGGCTGCAAAACGGTGAATATGAGAATATTGCGGAAAACCTGTCATTTCCCCACAGCCCTTTTTATTAGAATGTTTTCAAACACGCTCTAGCGCTCCATCGAGCCAGATATTTTTTTGATTTTACAGGTGTGTTTCTTAGACTTAGAATCATAGTTTATGCCGATGAGAATAAGATCTCCTGTATATTCAAACTTCTTGGTGACATGCATATAGTTGTTATCCGTAATTTATCAATGTAGGTGTTGGTGTTTAAAATTGCCTGAAATGCATCTGCCGGAGGATTTACATAAAACCCCATACTATTCTAAGTGAACAATGCCTGAAAGCTATAGATATCGATTGAAAATAAGTATTTGCGCATTATCTCTGGTTCCCTTAAAATATGAGCAGGTTCCAAATATATAAACTCACAGAAAATCAAAGGAGGCTAATGTTGATGAAGAAAACCGGAAAAGGAACAATTCAGAGGATTGCAGCAGCATTTCTTGCGTTTGCAATGGCGGTATCAGTTTCAGGCATGGGTGAGGTGGAAGCGGCAAAGCCAAAGAAAAATATTGCGATTATCTATTTTTCCGCCACTGGAACCACCAAAGGGGCAGCAATGAAAATCCAGAAGAGCGCCAAAGGCAAACGGTTGGAAATAAAAGCCGCCGATCCCTACACGGAGGAAGATCTGGATTATACGGATGATGACAGCCGGGTGTCAAAGGAACGGGATTCCGCCTCCAGCCCTGCAAAGAGCAAGGAGCGTCCTGAAATTGCAAATCTGAAAGCCATCAAAAAGGCGGTAAAGAAAGCGGATGTCATCTACCTGGGTTACCCTATTTGGAATGGGGAAGCGCCCCATATCTTGTACACATTTGTGGAGTAGGTGAGCCTGAAAGGGAAAACAGTGGATCCTGTAAGCAGGAAGTACAGCCGGAATCTGGGGAAAAAGAAGGGATTGAGCTGATTCAGTTTTTGCATGAAGAGTAAATAAAGGAATATATGCTAATTAATCTATGTTGTAATTTTGCCTGAGGTACGTTAAAATGGACATAATTTAAAGAATGAAAGGCGTTCCATATGGGACGTTTGCAGGAGATTTTTGAACGTATTTTAAGCGGGTGATTGGAATGGTTTATATTTATACGGAAAAAGGCGATTCAGATGGTTGGATTCTGCAAAATGACGCATTTTTTAACCTGTATACCTCAAATGAAGTTTTCTCTGAGGAGGATGCAGAAATAATCTGGCAGATTGACCATGCAAAAATAACGGAAGATAAACATATAGAAACAAAATACGGACTGGGGACAGTGCGTAATCTTTCCACTGGATGTAAAACACTGTTAAATGTAAGGCGAAATCCCAAAAAGGTAGTGAATGCAGATGAGTGCGGGAGAAATGTACTGGAACGGCTGTTTCAAATGGATGCCATTCATATATATATGTCCAGGCCGGAGCGGATTGGCATTGACAGCAGCAAAGAGATTTGTTTTAATGATACGGACATTGTGGTTGGCCGTAAAGGTTATGAGCATTGGTGGAACAAAGAGTATGAGAGGAGGGCTTTGAATGATTTACAGGACCATACAATTTAAGGCAGCGCCATTCTTTTACTCTTTGGAATTTTCAGATAGAGTTACCTTGGTAAGAGGGAACAGCGCTACGGGAAAAACGTATCTGTATCAGATGCTTGAGGATTTAAGACTGACAGAGGAATACCGAAAAATCCGATTGTTTAATTATAAATCAGTGGATTTCCATAACAACTTGAAACAATCCAGAGAAAAGTTTGTGGTGATTGATAACGCAGACTTGCTCTTGGAAAATGATGATAAAAAGTTTATCAATTTTGAACTGAGCAATCAATATCTGCTTTTTGCGCGTAATTGTGATGGGTTGAATTTGTCTGCAGGCAGTTTTACCGTTCTTGTGGAATCAGATTATAAGGTGTCGCTGAAAAAGGAGCTGGGACTTGTATGAACTATATATGGACGGAAGATACAGGTGCAGGGCTGCATTATTGGCAGATGGTAAATGAATATCTGCTGGGAAATCAATTTAGGGTGGAAAGCAAGGGGAGTAACCAGGGTATTTTAGATGCGGCGAGAGAATTGCATCCAGAGGAATATGACAGATATTATCTTGCCTTTGATATTGTTTATGACAATATGGATGTGATGAATAAATACTTGGAATTAAGAGAACTGTCAAAGAAGCGCCCGCAGCAAATTATAATTTTAGACATGATTTGTTTTGAATATATTATTCTTTGTTTTCGGAAGTTAGTTGAGTGGACGGGGACAGGGAAAAGGAATAAAATTTTAATGCGTGAAAAAATTCTGGCATCTGTAAGGGAGCATAAAATGGAGATAGAGCGGATAGAAGATCCCAAAACGCGGGATTATCTGATGGGGTTTAAACATTATTCAACAGAACGGGTAATAAAAGCAATTGCGTATGAGCTGACGGAGAATGATAAATGGTCGGTGAAAGGAGATAGAATGGGCGATTGCTGGCATCAGGACTGTTGTGTTGCAGATAATCCCGGAAAGGTTAGTTGTAATGTCGACAGAGGAATGGCTGGGAAAAATAAAATAATGCAGTTTTTGACAGATGCAGAAACACAACGAATCATAAATATTATTTCATGAATGTTTTTTTAAGGCACCTAAAGGGTATATGTTGCATACTATACAAATATTGAGGCAGGTTATGCTTCATGTGAATGGTACAGATGAGAAAGGAAATGATATGTATAATTATATAAAACAATATAAAGGAAGACGAGATTTCATTTGCTTTTTTCCTCAAAACTATGAACGCTCTTCTGGCAAATGATTTCGCTCACGGGTATAGCAAAAGTAAATAAAGCAAGTGATTTAAATACTGCTGCATCATGGGTCTTTGCTCGGGAAGTAAAAGATGTGCCGGAGCGTATCAGAGATGCTGTACAAGAATTGCAGGATTCTATAAAAAATGGAGATATTAATACAGTTTATTTTTGGTATGTCCATAATATGAATGAAATAAATAACCCAGAAGTACAGGAAGAGTTAAATACTGTTCAAGTAGCAGCTCAAAAGTTAGTTTCTGCATTTGTTGGAGATAATTCAGTTAAAATAGTGGCATTGGAAGTTGGAAATAATACAATAGAAAAATGGTATAATAATTCCAATAAAAGAATTTCTATAGAAGAACAATTAGTAGTGGAAAATAATGGTCAAGTATTGGAAATTGTAGAAGAGAACTGGAGGTCATGTGTGACAGCAGTAAGAGGATCCTGGCTTCGGGAATTATATTTGCGGTTTGAAGATGATTTGTTTTCTGGAAACCCACGAAACTATTTAGGTGCGGGAAAGAGAAAAAATAAAATCAATTTGGGAATTATGAAGACTGTGCAGGAACAGCCCGAAAATTTTTGGGCATATAATAATGGTTTAACGGCATTGGTAAATGATTATGAGTTAGAGGATGGAAAAATTACAGTTACAGGAATTACCATTATTAATGGTGCGCAATCTACAGGTGCAATAGGCGCTGTTGATAATTTGAAGGCAGATTTTTTAGTTCCAATAAGATTCATTGTGTGTAATGATCCCAAAGTAATTGAACAGATTATATCTAACAATAATAAGCAAAATGAGATTTTGCCATCTGATTTGAGAAGCAATGATAAACAGCAGGTTAGGTTAAGAAAAGAATTCACAAAGTATCCTCAATTATATTATAGTGGTGGAAGACGTGATAGTACGAGTATTAGAAATAGAGAAGTATTTGATCCATATATGGTTGCACAGACATTGTATGCATTTCATATAGATTGCGTTGTAGCATATAATTCTAAAAAGGATATATGGGACAATGATAAAAAATATTCCAATATTTTTTCGGATCAGCTTTTCGTTGAACATATTATATTTGTCTATTCGTTAGGAAGAGCAATAGATGAATATAAAATTGAATTATACTCACGAGCATACTTATTTGCCAAATCATTTGCTTTTTTCCTCAAATCTGTGAAAGATCTGTCGGCAAATGATTTCGCTCACGGGTATAAAAAATAAGAAAGATATTAGAACCGAAGCAGAAGATGGAATGTTAAATTATTTAAGTAAACGTGGCTCGAAAATGCTTTTAATTTATGCCATAAGTATGAGTATGGAAAGTATTTTGGGGAAAAAGGTTTTAGATTCTTGGAATTGTCTATCAGAAATAAGGAATGCCTAGAGAATGATTCTATCATAACAATTGCCAGAGTTTATAAAGCATTAAGAAAATATAATATTACAACATGCAGAATTGCTTCTGAGGATAATACAAAGCTGTTTCAGATGATTAGCAGCAGGCCGGATTCCATAAATATCAGAAATTTTTATTTTTCTTTTTTCAGATCTCCATATGAATCTGAGGAGGTAGAGGGTTATCAGGAAGAGTACTATGAGTATAACTGGTCTTATGATAATGAGGGATGCATGGGATTTGCGCTGGCATTTTTATTAAATTCTGCAAGCTTCAGTATTGACAATGAGAATTGGGGCAGACCGTTTGTTAAATTTTTTAGGGATGAAGAAGGAGTAAATGCCAGGAATATATGTACAGAAGAGCATGTGGGTATCCATATTCCACAATTGCAGGGGGAAGAGGAAATAGAACTGCTTGAATGTGGAATAGAGATTGCAGATAAAAAAATTGTTTTGCCCTGGACAGACAAAGGTTATGGCATTGTTGTCAAAACTACGGGAAGAACGCTCAGGGAGACGGAAAAAATTGCAGAGATAATCGAAGAAGAATTTGGGCATTTGTAATTGTTATACAGTGTACAGGAATAGAAAGAGGGCTGTTGAAGAATGATTGATTTTTACATGATATCTTTTCAGACAGAAGGATATATCATCTGTAAACGTCATTCTCCAACAGCCCTGATTTTTGCTGCAGTCAGTACAGAATTTCCTTTGCTGCGAAACAAAAAGGGTTTGCTCCAGTATTAGAGCGTATCAAAAAAGCATTTCTATTCATGCCTTAAGCTTTCGCTTTCTTAATGGCTTCCGTCAGTACCGGCAGCACCTCGAACAAATCTCCCACAACGCCGTAATCTGCAACGCCGAAGATAGGAGCATCCGGATCTTTATTAATAGCGATAATACGGTCGGAGCTGCTCATGCCGGCCAAATGCTGGATTGCGCCGGAAATGCCGCAGGCAATATAGAGCTTGGGACCTACGGTTTTGCCGGTCTGGCCTACCTGATGCGCATGGGGAATCCAGCCGGAATCCACAGCGGCCCTGGAGGCGCCCACTGTACCGCCTAAGGCTTCTGCCAAAGCCCGGATTGGCTCAAATCCTTCCGGCCCTTTCACGCCGCGGCCGCCGGAGACGATAATCTGCGCTCCTTCCAGGTCTACGGTTTCTGCGTCCAGTTCCCGGATTAATTCAATAACCTGAGTGCGGATTTCCTCTGCGGGGACAGAGATATCTTCCTGGATTACTTCTGCGTTGTTGTCGGAAGGCTCTGCCATCTTAAATACGCCGGGGCGGACAGTGCCCATCTGGGGGCGGTGCTCCGGGCACATAATGGTTGCCATCAGGTTGCCGCCGAAAGCAGGACGGGTCCATGCCACGTTGCCGGTTTCCTCGTCAATGTCAAGAGCGGTACAGTCTGCAGTTAATCCGGTGTGAAGCCGGCAGGCAATTCTGGGGCCTAAGTCCCGGCCATTGTTGGTTGCGCCGATTAACATGCTGGTAGGGCCGTATTTTTCCACCAGTTTTGTGATGGCGATGGTATAGGTGTCTGTGGAGTATTCCTTGAATTCTTCTCCGTCCACTGCAATCACAGTGTCAGCGCCGTAACGGGAAGCAGCTTCTGTGGAAGCTCCTACGTTGCAGCCAATGACAATGGCAACCAGTTTGCCGCCCTGTTTTTTTGCCATATCTTTGCCGGGGTTTAAAAGCTCAAGGCCGACTTTTTTCGGTGAGCCGTCTTCTTTTGTTTCAATAAATACCCAAAGGTCTTTGCTTTTGACTTCCATGATCCGATTCCTCCTTATAATAAACCGCCGTCATTCATCAGTGAAAACAGCTTCATGGCGCTATCTGCGGGAGTATCCTCCTGGATGATTACGCCGCCGCTTTTCCTTGGCGGAACGAAAGTTGCTTTTACTTTAGTGGGGGAGCCTTTTAAGCCGGCCTGTTCCAGATTGATTTCTGTCAGGTCTGCAGCGGTGATGTCAGGAATTTCCGCACGGTTGGCAGCCATTTTCCGTTTCAGGGTGGGATATCTGGGATCCCAGGAAGGCTTGGTGTAAGTCACCAGGCAGGGCATGGAAGCGGTAATCACCTGAACGCCGTCTTCCACTTCTTTTTTCACAACAACTTTGCCGTCTTCTACAGAAGCTTCCAGTCCGTATGTAATCTGAGGAAGACCCAAATGTTCAGCGATTTCAGGCCCAACCTGTGCGGTATCGCCGTCGATGGCCTGTTTTCCGCAGAAAATCAGGTCAAAGCTTCCCTCTAGTGTCTCCACATGGCGGATGGCCTGGGAGAGAATATAGCTGGTTGCCAGCGTATCAGAACCGCCGAAAGCGCGGTCGGTAAGGAGATATGCTTTGTCAGCGGCAATGGCCAGGCATTCTTTCAAAGCATTTTTTGCCTGCGCCGGTCCCATGGAAAGCACAACAATTTTGGTATCGGGATTGTTATCTTTGATGCGCGCAGCGGCCTCTAAGGCATATCCGTCAAATGGGTTGACGATGGAAGGAATGCCTTCGCGGATCAGTGTATTTTTTACCGGATCTATTTTGATTTCGGTGGTATCCGGCACTTGTTTGATGCATACAAGTATGTTCATTCTGATTCCTCCTGGTTGAGAAGATTTTTTTTAATTTTCCCAGTTGCAGTCCGGGGAAATTCCGCAACAAATGCAATCTGGGTAGGTACTTTAAATTTGGCAAGATGCTGTTCGCAGTAACTGGTAATGTCCTCTTTGCTTAAACATTCTCCCTCTTTTAGCTGGATAACGGCCTTTACCGCCTGGCCCCGGATAGAATCCGGAACGCCGATGACAGCGGCGTCGGCAATCAGAGGATGGGAGGTAAGAACGCATTCCACTTCTGTACAGCTGATATTCTCGCCGGAACGCTTGATGATATGGCCGCAGCGTCCCAGGAAAAAGAGCCAGCCTTCCTCGTCCAGGTAGCCCCAGTCGCCGGAATGAAGCCAGCCGTCTTCATCCAGCAGGCGTCTGGTGGCTTCCTCGTCCTGGTAATAACCCTTTACCAGAGTGCGGCCGGGTATGCCGTGGACGCAGATTTCCCCCTCGGTTCCCGCAGGTAGGGTATTGCCCTTCTCATCTACAATCTTAATTTCATAGGAGAGGGCGGGGCGGCCCACGGAAGGCCAGTGCTGATCGCCCCAGGGAGGCACGCAGGTTACCGCGGAAACGGTTTCTGTCATGCCGTAAGAATTTAAGAGCCTAACCTGGAAACGCTCTTCAAAAGCTTCTTTTTCTTCGTCGCTGAGCCCCATGGAAAAATAAATCTGTTTCAGGCTGTGTGCTTTTTCCCAGGGCTGAACCGGCTGCATCAGCATCGTGCGGTTCATTAAGGACATGGTATCTGTAAAATCTGCCTTGTGTTCGTAAACCTGACGCCAGAACCGTCTTGCGCTGTAATGCTCTGACATAATTAATGTGCTTCCGGTGCAGAGCACAGGGGACGCGGCCATTTCCTGAAAGTCCATATGGTAACAGGGCATGGAGGTAAAGAACCGGTCTCCGGTGCGCATGCAGATTTGCTCTGCATGGAGCAGCCCGCCGTAGATGACGTTGCAATGGGTGTAGATAACGCCCTTGGGATGGCGGGTGGTGCCGGAAGTGAACAGGATTACGGCGGTATCTTCGGAGCATACCTCCACCTGTTTTTTCAAAGTATCCGGCTGCTGTCTGCTGGCGGAGGCCAGAGATATCACTCTTGGATCCTCCGATTCACCGCCTGCTAACAGCAGGCTCTTTGGTGAAAACTGTTCATAGAGTTCCAGGTAGATATCAATGGAGCAGGGTTCTGCAATCAGATAAGAGATACGGCATTTGTCCAGGATATAGCTGCATTCCCCGGCCTGGAAATGTTCATTAATTGGAATGGAGACGGCGCCGATTTGGGCTATCGCCAGCCAGCAGGCCAGGTACTCCGGCCGGTTGTGCAGGTGAAGGGCCACGAAATCGCCTTTTTCAATTCCCAGGTCCAAAAGCAGGTTGGCGATCTGCTTTACGTTCCGGTCAAATTCTATGTAGGTAAAAGAGCTGATTTCATCCTGAACGGAAATATATTTCAAGAAAAGATTTTCTCCGTAAAGTCTTACGGTTTCATCCCATTGGCTTTTTAAAGTGCGGTTTCCTACCATATCTGCTATCATAACAATGCTCCTTATGGTTTTTACGGTTCTTTGGCTTTTATGAAAGTTTTTCAATCAAAGCCGGCACAATTTTGTACATATCGCCTATCAGTCCAAAATCTGCGTTTTTGAAAATAGGCGCGGCTTTGTCTTTGTTGATGGCAACGATTACTTTGGATTTGTTGATGCCGCCGATGTGCTGTACCTGGCCGGATACGCCCAATACTACAATCAGTTCCGGTTTTACCTGTACGCCGGTGATTCCTAAATAGCATGCCTTGGGCATCCATTTATTATTCTCAGCAACCGGACGGGAGCATCCAACCTCAGCGTCCAGAACCTTGGCAAGGTTTCTGCACATTTCAAGGTCTTCCTCGGCTGCAAGGCCGCGGCCTACGTCTACAATGCGTTTTGAGGCAACCAGATTTACGGCGCCTTCTTTTTTCTCATTGCGGGAAATCCTGCGGATGGGCGCGGTGGGTTCTCCGGGGATCGGAAGGATCTCAGCATTGCCGGAAGCTTCTGCGGGAGCTTCAAAAATACCGGAGGAAATGGTGCTCACGCCGTAGTTTCCGGTGAAGCTTTCCTTGCGCTGTGCAGTTCCGCCGTATACCACTCTGCGGCAGGAGAGAACGTCATTTTCTACGGATAATTCGTTTACGCTTCCCAGCACGGCAGTATCCAGATAAACGGAGAGCTTTCCTGCCAGGCAGCGTCCCCGGATGCTGTTGTTGATCATAACGATTGCTTTGGGCTGTTCTTTTACCAGCTCTGCAATGATTTTGGCGTAATCTTCCGGTGCGCCTTCGTCAGAAACCGGACAGTAGATGATTTTATCTGCGCCGCAGGATACATATTCCTTAGCGGCAGCTTCATCGCCGAATACAATGGCTGTCACGGATTCTGCCAGATTTTTTGCCCCTGCACAAAATTCAGGCAGGACAGCATAGTTGTCACTTACAATAAAAACAGACTGAATTGCCATAATGAATATCCTCCTCTACTTAAAATCCTTCTTTTTTCAGGAATGAAACAAGTGCGTCTACGGCTTCTTCGTTGTCGCCTTCCACAATTTCCTGACGGCGTTCCTGCTGTTCTGGCGCAAGCTGTTCTGCTGTGCTGACAGAAGGAGCGATTTCTGCGTCAATGTCAAGTACGTTAACCGGTTTTTTGCCTGCCTTCATAATTTCCCGCATGCTGGGAACGGCTGGCACGTTGATTTCAGAGGAAACGGAGAGCACGGCGGGAAGAGGAACTTCCAGCGTTTCCACTTCTTCTTCCAGGGTACGTTCCACTTCCAGGCTGCTGTCAGAAGCAATTTTAATGCCGGTGACATTATTGACAACGGGCACGCCTAAAAGAGTGCCTGCCTGAATGCCCACTTCCTGCAGGTACAGGTCGCTGGAGCCTGCGCCGCAGAGCACCACGTCATAGGAACCTATGGCTTTTACTGCGCCTGCAATGGCTTTTGCCGTCTGTAAGGAATCGGAGAAGTCATGGCTGTCATCCATCACAAGGCTTAATTCATCCGCGCCCCTGGATAAAATATCTTTACGGATTTTGGAATTTTCCAGATAAGCGCTGGAACCGATGGAGAGAGCCGTCATGGTTCCGCTGCTCTCTGCTGCCAGTTTCTTGCCGCTCTCTAATGCGTTTAAGTCATACTGGCTGATTTTCAGTGATGCGTCTGCCATTGCAAGAGTCCGGTCTGGCAGAACTGTAATTTCTTCTTCGTTTGGAACGATTTTACAACATGCAATGATTTTCATATACCTGTTCTTCCTTTCCTTGTGTGATAATTTAACTTTGCCCATACTTTTTTCGGAAACTTTCACGAAAAAGTACATTTGATGTGTTTATCATAATCAATGGATTCGGTTTTGTCAATGGCTGAATTTTGAAATTTCCAAAATTTTTCCCGGTTGTCATGGAAAAAACGTCATTTTACGAGCGCTTATAAGTAGTAGAAAAAAATGTATTGTGCAATTTCAACAAAAATATCTGCAAAAAATTGTCTGATATTGTGATTTGACTTAGGAAACAGGTACGTGGTATACTTCCTAGCAACAGGACAGATCAGGTGATATTTTTTTTGACTGTCAATTTTCACGTAAAAGTAAAGGAAGGGAGACGAAACTATGAAGCCACTTTGTTCACTGAAAGTACTGGATCTTACGGACGGCAATCCGTATACCGGCAGCATGTTTGCGGATTACGGCGCAGATGTGCTTAAGATTGAGAACCCTCACGGCGGCGATTCCATTCGCAGGCGCGGAGCCAAAGACAAAGAAGAAGGAATCTACCAGGCATTTTATAACCGGGGAAAGAAGAGCATGACCCTTGATATTGCAAAAAGCGCCGGAGGCGAAGTGCTGAAACGCCTGGTTCCTCATTTTGACATGCTGGTGGTTAACAAGCCGGAAGATGAGATGAAGAAACTGGGCCTGGGATACAAAGATTTGAAAGCTGTAAATCCCAAGCTGATTTACGGTGTGCTGACTCCTTACGGAGAATCAGGTCCATGGAAAGATATGCCGGACTATGATTTGCTGATTAATTCCAGATCCGGGCTGCAGGAAAAGACAGGATTTCCGGAGCGTCCTACCAAATTTGGCTTTCCTTTGGCTTATATCTACAGCAGCTGGCACTTAAGCGCAGGCATGCTTGCGGCCTATCTGAAGTCCCAGGAAACCGGAGAGGGAATGAAAGTGTCTGTCAGTGTATGGCATACCATGGTATCTTTGGACGACACCTTTGTGGAAGGGCTGCTGGGAATGAATACGCTTCCCAAACGGATTGGAAACGGATTCCCCACCACCAACCCCACGGATACGTTCCGGTGCAAGGACGGATGGTTCTCTTTGAGTATCGGAAGCGATGTGCAGTGGATTAATTTTGCCAAGTGCGCAGGTAACGATATGTGGGCGGAAGATCCCCGTTATGCTCATGACCCGGCCCGGTCCATGGAGAATTATTTCGGTGATCTGGATCAGCAGCTTCGGGATTATTTTGCAACGATTACCATTGAAGAAGCAGATATGATTTGCCGGGAGGCAATGGTGCCGGGAGGTCCCTGCAATACATTCAAGGAGTTGGCGTCAGATCCCCAGGTGGCAGACCGGAAGATGTTAATCCATATTCAGGATCCGGTGGCTGGAGACACCCTGCAGATTGGCCGGGCGGCGAAATTTATCGGCGGCGCGGAGAATGAGGATGATGAGATTGCTCCGGCGCCTGTGTTAGGCGCAGATACGGAAAATTATCTGAAAGAGCTTGGAATTACCGGAGAGAAATTGGAACATATGAGAGCGGAAGGCATTATCTGATGGAGGCAGTGAATAGCAAAAGCCAGAGAAAGGAGATAGAAAAATGGCCAAATAGGAATCAAAAGGCGTATTTAAAGGCATGAAAGTGCTGGACTTTACCATTGCCCTGGCAGGCGTGTATACGGCATGGCAGTTTGCAGATTTGGGTGCGGAAGTATGGAAAGTGGAACGTTACAATGCCGGCGACCAGGCCAGGACCTGGGATCCCTTTGTAAACGGGATGAGCACTTTATACTGTGCATATAACAAGAATAAACAGAGTATTGAACTGGATCTTTCCTCTCAAGAGGGAAAGGACGTGATTTACCGGATGGTAAAGGAAGCGGATGTGGTTCTTGAGAACTTTAAGAGCGGCTCCATTGACCGTCTGGGCCTTGGATACGACAAGTTAAAAGAAATCAACCCCAAGATTGTGTTTATGTCCTTAAGCGGGTTCGGGGCAAGCGGTCCTCTGATGAAATATCCCTGCTATGACGCAATCGCAGCGGCAAGGGGCGGATTTGCGGCCAGCAACGGGGAGCCGGAAGGCGCGCCCATGAAAGCGGGAAATGCAAACTGCGACACTCTTACCGGAATCTATGGTTTTAATGCAGTGCTGATGGCTTTAATTGAAGCGCGCAGAACCGGCAAAGGATGCAGAATTGATGTGGGCATGTCGGATGTTGTGATGGTATCCTGCGCAGAAACCCTGATGGACTATGGAAAATACGGGGAAGCGCAGTCCAGGTTCGGCAACCATGACAGATTTACGGCGCCTTACGGTATTTTTGAAGCAAGGGACGGCTGGGTGTCCATCATCGCAGACACAGAGGAGCGGTGGACGAGTATGAAAGAGACGCTGGGCCTTCCGGACGATCCCCGGTTTGCAGATAATGCCGGCCGGATTGCCAACCGGGACGCACTGGTGGAGCAGATTGAGGCTGTGACCCGCACCATGTTCCGCAAAGAAATAGAAGAAAAGCTGCTGGCGGCAGATGTTCCTGCATCAGAAATGCTTCCCTTTATTGAGGCTTACACTTCCGATCATTCCAATCAGACAGAAGCGACTTCCTTTGCATGGCAGGATAAAATCGGAAATATCCGGTTTTATAACAATCCCATCCGCTTTAATGATGAGGTTTGCCCCATCCACAGAGGTTCTCCTCTGCTTGGTCAGGACACCAGGGATATTCTGGCGTCCGTGGGATACACTGAAGCGGAGATTCAGAAACTGATTGATGATGAAGTGGCAGGAGAGCATATGTTTTAAGCTGCCCGGCAGAAGAGCATATGCGTTAAGCTGTCCAACAGGAGGGCATATGCGTTAAGCTGTCCGGCAGAAGAGCATATGCGTTAAGCTGTCCGGCAGAAGAGGGCAGGATTTTAAATCTCGGCATATCTGATTCGGGAAACGAGTTTCCAGACTGGAAGAGGATTATTTCATCAAATCCCGGCATTTTCGGGACAGAGCACAATAAGGAGGACGTTTATGCAGACAAAACAGTTTGTATTGGGAATGTTTGAGACAAATTGCTATCTTGTGGAAGGCAAAGAACAGGGAACGTGCATTCTCATAGACCCGGCAGATAACGCTGAGCAATTGATTGGCTATATGGATAAGAAACATCTTGTGCCGATAGCCGTACTTTTGACCCATGGGCATTATGACCATTTTCTGGCAGTCCCGGGGCTGCAGGAACGATGGCCGGATCTTTTGGTATACTGCCATCCGCTGGACTGCCCGAAAGAACTGGAAGAACATGATATGGGAATGGTATTTCCGACGGTAACAGCTTTTGCCAATGTCAGGAGCCTGGAAGAAGGACAGAAATTAAATTTGGCGGGAATTACTTTTCAGACGCTTCATACGCCGGGGCATACGCCCGGATCCGTAACCTTTCAGGCGGAAGATGTGCTGTTTACCGGAGATACTTTATTCTGCGGCAGCATCGGGCGGACGGATTTTGCAGGCGGAAATATGAATCAGATGCGGGCGTCGCTGAAACGCCTGGCCGCCATTCCCGGAGATTATCTGGTTTGTCCGGGACATGAAGGGCTTACGAGGCTGGACAGGGAGAGAAAGACGAATCCCTATCTGACATATATGTAAGGGTAAGGTTTCCTGAAACAGAACCTGCATCACCAGTTTTGCTGATGGGAACCTATAAAATATAGAACTGCAGGATTCTCTGAAATGGGAACGGCAAAATAGAATTCAGGAGGTTAAAAATGGAAAACAAGAAAGTATTAACAGAGTTAAAAGACGGTGTGCTGATTGTAACAATTAACCGGAACGAGCGCAGAAATGCCATTGACCCGGAAACTTCCGCTATGATGGAAGAAGTGTTGAATAATGCAGAAAAAGATCCGGAGGTGGGCTGCATTATCATAACCGGAGCAGGAGAGAAGAGCTTTTGTGCAGGGGAAGATCTGAGCGCTTACGATGAAAACGGCGGATGCCAGACCATTATGGAGCATGGATTTGCAGGTATCACTGAGCGTGTCAGCGCAAAGCCCATTATCTGTGCGGCAAACGGCACGGCAGTGGCCGGAGGATTGGAAATTGCAGTATCCTGTGATTTGATCGTGGCGGCAGAACATGCACGGTTCGGCCTTTCCGAGGTGAAGGTAGGGCTTCTGGCAACCAGCGGCGGCTTAATTCGTCTGCCGAAACTGATTCCTCAGAAAGTTGCGGCTGAGATGTGCTTAACCGGAAAATTGATCTCCGCACAGCGTGCTTATGAAGTAGGATTGGTAAATTATGTGGTTCCTGCTGACCAGGTGATGGAAAAAGCTATGGAACTGGCACAGACCATCGCCAAAAACGCACCTATTTCTCTGCGTCTCACCAAAGAGATTTTCCACATTGCGCCTCAGGTATCTCAGGAAGACGCACAGCGTTTCTGCAACCGCTGCTGGGATTATATTGAAAAAACAGAAGACGCTACCGAAGGCCCCAGGGCATTTTTAGAGAAACGTCAGCCCAACTGGCAGGGAAAATAATTTCCCGGGATTGACGGAGGACAGAGAATGAAAACAGAAAAAACTGGCGGAAGTAAGGCTGTTCTGTCAGAAATAATAAAATGATAAGGAGGAATTTTTTATGGATTTCAGAATCACAGAGGAACAGGAACTGATGGTGCAGGCAATTGAGGAAGCATTGACCCGGGAGAACCTGGAAAGCTATTTCCAGGATTGCGACAAGAACCATGAGCATCCGGAGAAGTTTTGGGATATTTTGAAGGAATTAGGCTGCTTCAGCATGTTCCTGCCGGAAGAAGCAGGCGGAGACGGAGAAGGGGCTGTTACCATGTTTCTGGTAATGGAGGCTCTTGGAAGATGCGGCGCTCCGGTATATTTGTTCTGGGATCATGTAAAGGCAGACGCCCTTTTGGAAAACGGAACCAAAGAGCAGATCGACAAGTTTATGCCTCTGTTTTTTGAAGGGCATCCGGCATATTCCCAGGGATTTTCAGAGCCCACTGCAGGTACGGATTTGTCCAGCGATACCATTTTGACTACATATACCAGAAAAAATGGAAAAGTGTATATCAATGGGCATAAGCACTTTATTTCCGGCGCTCAGGGAAGCGATTACTGCCTGACGCTGGCCAAAAACAGCGAGAATCCGGAGCAGCTCACCCTTTGGTTCGTACCCACCAATGTGCCTAACTGCAAGAAAGAGCCGATGGAGACCATGGGCCTTCATATGGAAAATGTAAACGATATCTGGTTTGACAATGTGGAAATCGAAGAAAAAGATATGTTCAGCACCGAAGGAAACGGACTGCTTGCTACCTCCAAGGGCTTTGACTATGAACGTCTCATTGACGCATTCAACGCTTACGGCCAGGCGCTCTGCGCATTTGAGGATGCATGCCGCTATGCCAACCAGAGAGTTGCATTCGGAAAAGAAATCGGTAAGCTGCAGTTAATCCAGAACCACATTATGGAAATGGCAATGCGGATTTACTCTATGCGCGATATGCTTCTGCACTTTGCATGGAACAAGGACAATGATATGTTAAAGCGTGAAGAAGCTTCCATCGCAAAACAGTACTGCTCCGAGGCAGCCAACGAAGTGGTTGACCATGCAATGCAGGTAATGGCAGGAATCGGATTCTGCGGAAGCCGTGTCAGCCGTATTTACCGTGATTTGAGAATCACACGTATTTCCGGCGGCACAGGAGAAATCCAGACCGTAATCGCCAGCAAACAGATTCTTAGAAAGTATAAATAGGAGAAAGGCAAACGCGGAGCGTTTCTCTCATGCCTTTCGACGACATGCCGCCGAAGGAAGTGAGGGGGCGTTACCGCAAAACCAGAGAAAGGCAAACGCGGAGCGTTTCTCTCATGCCTTTCGACGACATGCCGCCGAAGGAAGTGAGGGGGCGTTACCGCTGGACAGGAGGTTGTTATGGAATTTAAATTAAATGATGAACAGGAATTACTGCGTGATACCATCCGTGAATTTACAGAAAATGAAATTGCGCCAATTGCAGCGGAACTTGACGAACAGGAACGTTTTCCGGAGGAGCTGATTCCCATGCTGGCAGATATCGGCGTAATGGGAATTCCAATTCCAGAGGAATACGGCGGAGTAGGAATGGGCAACTTAGATTATGTACTGGCAGTGGAAGAGATTTCTAAAGCATGCGCAAGCACCGGCGTTACCGTTTCTGCACACACTTCTCTGTGCTGCTGGCCAATTCTGACATTCGGAACCGAAGAGCAGAAACAGAAATATCTGCCGGATCTGGCAACAGGACAGAAGCTTGGCGCATTCGGCCTGACTGAGCCCAATGCCGGCACAGATGCGGCAATGCAGGCTTCCACAGCCGAAGATAAAGGGGATCACTATTTGTTAAACGGAAGCAAGATCTTTATTACCAACGGTTCTTATGCAGACGTTTATGTGATTTTTGCAATGACAGACAAGAGCGCAGGCAATAAGGGAATCAGCGCATTTATTTTGGAAAAAGGCATGGAAGGATTTACCTTCGGAAGCAAAGAGCGCAAAATGGGTATCCGCGGCTCCGCTACCTATGAGCTGGTATTTGACAATGTAAAAGTGCCCAAGGAAAATCTGCTGGGAGAGGTTGGAAAAGGATTTAAGATTGCAATGGCAACCTTAGACGGAGGAAGAATCGGAATTGCCGCTCAGGCTCTTGGAATTGCTCAAGGCGCTTTAGACGCTGCTTCTGCCTATGTAAAAGAGCGTATCCAGTTCGGACGTCCCATTTCCGCATTCCAGAATACCCAGTTTACCCTTGCGGATATGAGAACTCAGGTGGAAGCTGCCCGTCTTTTGGTATACCGTGCGGCATCTAAGAAAGACGAAGGCGGAAAATATTCTGCAGAAGCTGCCATGGCTAAACTGTTTGCTTCCGAAGTGGCAAGAGACGTAACCTGCAAGGCTGTTCAGCTCTTCGGCGGATACGGCTATACCAGAGAATATCCGGTTGAGCGTATGATGCGCGACGCAAAAATTACAGAAATTTACGAAGGAACCAGCGAAGTGCAGAGAATGGTAATTGCCGCTGATATGGGAATCAGATAAACAATTTAAGGAGGAACGCTATGGGTGAGATTATTTTTTCTATCTGCATCGGAGGCTTTCTGGTAGTGTCAGGAATCGCCATGAACCTGATTCTCAAGAATGAGGAAAAGAAAAATAATATTAATTAACGTGGCTTCCTGGAACTTATTGCTGGCCGCTGCAGATAATCTTCGGGTTGTCTGCGGCAGCCGGCAGAAAAGACCTTAAGGCGTGTCTGAGAATTGGAAGATACCTGTCAGAAAACAATTTTCAAACACGTTTCAAAGCGGAGGTGAAGATGTGAACATATTTTTAATTGGAGTAATTGTCAGCATTATCGTATATCTGGTGGTGGGCTTATATGCCGGCAGGCAGGTAAAGGATGTGAATGATTACTATGTCAGCGGCCGGAATGCACCGACGCTTCTGATATCGGGAACACTGTTTGCTTCAATGCTGTCAGTCAATGGGTTTATGGGCGATCAGGGCTGGTGTTATACCGGAAACATTACGTCTTTGGTGTTCTTAAATGCCCTTTGTGCCTGCGGATATGTCTTCGGTCCTCTGGTGTTTGGGCGGTATTTGAGACGATCGGAGTGCACCACCATGCCGGAATACTTCGGCACGCGCTACAAAGATCTGAAAATCCGCCGCGTAGCTGCCATTATCACCATTGTGTCACTGACAGCTTATTTGTTGGCATGTATTACAGGCGTAGGCATCCTGATGCAGGAACTGACCGGATTTTCCTATGAAGTATGCCTGCTGCTGGCCTGGGGATGCTTTACCGCATTTACTTTTTATTCCGGCTCAAAAGGAGTGGTTCTCACCGATACCATTATGTTTCTGGTGTTTCTGTTTGCGGCGATTCTCTCAGGACCCGTGATTTTCAAGGCGCAGGGGGGAATTTCGGAACTTCTTGTAAATCTGATGAATAACCCGGCGGCGCCGGAAGGTCTTTTGGATTTTCACGGAAATATTGCGGGAACGGGGGCTCAGGATGTGTTTGGGGCAATGATGTACGCCATAACTATGGGGATTATCTGGTTTATTACCGTGGCGGTTTCCCCCTGGCAGGCAGGGCGGAATCTGATGGCGAAAAGTGAGCACGTAACTTTCCGTTCCGGAGTGATTGCCGCCATCTGTACAGTAATTTTCCTGATGTATTTAAACCTGCAGTCTGTGGCTGTTCTGAACTTAAACGGAGCATTGGAAGATCCCCAGAGGGTACTGATTTGGGCATCCTTCGAGGTGCTGCCGAAACTGCTTGGGACATTGCTGCTGGCAGGGATTATGGCGGCCGGATTGTCCAGCGCTTCCACCTTTTTATCTGTCATCGGGTTTTCCGTGACCTCTGATATTATTAAGAAAGAATTTAAAGATGAAGCAGATAAGCTTCGGTTCAGCCGTATCGTAATGCTGGTAGTTGGAGTGCTTGCATTGGTGCTGGCTTATATGGGGCTGGGGGGAATCCGGGTGATTTCCTGGTTTGCTTCCACCATTATTGCGGCAAGCTGGGTGGTTCCCGGGGTAGGAAGCATTTTGAGCAAAAAATTGTCTGCTGCAGGCGCACGTTACTCCATGATTGCCGGATTTTTAGGATTTATGGTAACCAAATGTCTGGTGGGCTTTGGGATACAGCCCTTTGCATCCATATTTGTGAATTTCCTGGATCCATTTTTTATCGGCTTGTACCTCAGCCTGATATTCGCGGTAATTGGGAGCAAACTTCATCCGGTGGGAAAAGAAGAGGAAGAGTACCGCAAAGAACTGCTTGAGCTGCCGGAATCGGAGAAATCGGCGGCAGAATACAAGCGCGACCGGATGTATGGATATCTGCTGATAGGGGTTGGGATTGCAACTACGTGTTTTCTGCTGTTTGGATGGGCATTGCCCTATAACGGTTTGCTGTAAAGAAGAGGGGTTCGGTGCAAAATGATGTGTTTTCTGTTGTTTGGACGGGCGCTGCCCGATCATGGTATACGGTGATGAAAAAAGAGTTGGGTTCATTGAGAAGCTGGGGTTTCCTGATGGGAGGCAATCTGCTGTATGCGCTGGCTTTGGCATTGTTTCTGACCGGAAATAATATTGCGGCGGGAGGCCTTGCGGGAATTGCAGTGGTGCTCTGCAGTTTCCTGCCGCTGGGGGTTGGTATGCTGACTTTGGTTATGAATATCCCAATCCTTGCCAGTGCAGTTGTAATTAAAGGATGGAAGTATACCATAGGCACCATTGTTGCGGCGTTTTTGTATTCATTTACGGTGGAGATCCTTGACCGGATGATGCCGACGCTGACAAATGAGCCGCTGGTTGCAGCTATTTTCGGCGGAGTGCTTTATGGAATCGGCATGACGCTGCTTACCGTTGGTAATGTTTCGGTGGGAGGCACGGATCTTCTGTGCCGTCTGCTGAATGAAAAAATACCGTCTTTGAGCGTTGCCAGGCTGAGCCTGTTTATCGACGGGGGCATCGTGGTTCTGGCGATGCTGGTATTTGGAAATGTGGAAGTGGGGCTGTATGCCATTGTGACAATTTTTGTATGTTCCACGGTGGCTGACCGTGTGCTTCTGGGCATTGGGCGTGGAAGCATCTGCCTTGTGGTCAGCGGGAGAGATGCAAAGGAAATTGCGAATCCCCTGATGGAAAAACTGGGAAGGGCGGTAACCCGCTGGGACAGCAATGGCATGTATACCGGTGAAGAAAGAAATGTTTTGATGGTGGCGGTGCGTCCGCGGGAAGTGTTTCAGGTAAAAACGCTTTTGAAAGAATTAGACCCTACTGCGTTTGTGGTGGTGGTTCCGGCGAACGAGCTCATCGGAGGGCATTTCAGCGGAAGTAAAATAACTTGATTTGGAGCGGTTCCAGAATCCGGAGAATGGGGTTTTTGGAACGCTGCCACGATAAAACTAGGAGGAAGACTATGGCTAAGACAAAAAACAGTGCAAAAATTATTACGCTTATTCTGATGATGCTGTCTTTGAACACCATCTATGTGCTGCCGTATCTGATGTACACTTATTATACGCCCCTGCAGGAAGCAATGCATCTGGTAGGGCAGGATGCAGCTTATGGTAAGCTGCTGAATGTATACGGAATTGCAAACGTGATTTTATATCTGCCGGGCGGGTGGATTGCTGATAAATTTGACGCGAAGAAGCTTTTGATTATTTCCATGATCGGTACAGGCGCGCTGGGACTGTGGGAAGCAACCTGGCCGAGTTACACCATGCTGATGGTGATCCATGTGGCGTGGGCGTTTACAACAGTGCTTACCTATTGGTCAGCGTCTATCAAATGTATTAATCTGATTGCAGGATCTGATGAACAGGGCAGTATGTTTGGAACCTTAGAGGCCGGGCGCGGGATTGTAGGAATTGTCCTGACTTCTTTCTTCGTAGCTATTTTTACTAAATTTTCTGCAGACAGCGCAAAGGCTATGAGTTATGTGGTGGCTTCCTGCAGTATCGTTATGATTCTGGTTGGAGTTGCCATGATTTTCCTGATGCCGAAGACCAGCAGCGACGGTTCCACCAATGAAGGGCTTGTGGACAGTATCAAGGCTATGCTGTTTGCGTTTAAACTGCCGATTACATATCTTCTTGCAGGAATGATCTGCGGAGCATGTGTGGCACAGGCGGGAATTTCTTATCTTGCGCCTTATCTTGCAAATATCTGCGGTATGGATCAGAATATGACGGTTATTTTTGCAAACTACAACCGGACGATCTGTACGTTAATCGGCGCCGGCGTTTCTGCAATCGCAGCAAAGAAAATGGGACGTTCCAGCAAATTTATGATTTATGCAGGAATCGGTTCGATTGTAAGTTACCTTGTATTGATTCTGGTTCCGGGTTCTGCGGCAACCATGTATCCGATTATGATTATTATGATTTTCTCTACCTTATGCTATCCGGTGTTCCGTGCTCTTTACTATGCGGTAATTGATGAGATCGGAACTTCCAAGAATCAGGTGGGCAGTGTTATCGGTATTGCTTCCCTGATTGGTTTCCTGCCGGATACTTTCTATACTTCCCTGTGCGGTGCGCAGATTGAGGCAGATCCGGTGGGCGGATACCGCTTTGTGTTCATCACCTGTATGGCGGCTATGGCTCTTGGACTGGTGTGCGCAGTGATTAGTGACCGTCTGGTGCTGAAATATAGGAAAACGCCGGAGTACCAGGCAACTTTGAAGGAGGGATAATATGTATCAATTTAAGATGCCGGAGTTTAAAGTGAATATGGAAATCAATAAGCCGGATCCTTATCCGCTGCTTTCCGAAGGGATGAAACGCGTCATTGATTATCAGGCGGAGCATTCCAAGGATGCTTTTGATACCAACTGCAGCTGGACCGAGCTTCGGGAGAAATATATTGAGGAACGGAAATTCTGGAATGAGGGCGGACCGGAACCTTTCAAAGTTGTTAATACAGAGGTGGAAGGCCCCATTGGGCCGGTTCCAGTGCGTATCTATTATCCGGATGAAAAACCGGGCAGAAATGCCCTGGTGTTTATTCATGGAGGCGGTTTTACCGTCGGCAGTAATGACACCCACGATAGAATGATGCGGTGCGTGATGGAATCCGGAGACTGTGTGGTGATTGGCGTAGACTATCATCTGGCGCCGGAAGCAAAATTCCCCATACCGCTGTATGAATCTGCGGCAGTGGTACGCCATTTCCATGAGCACGCAGAAGAATATAACATTTCTCCGGACAAAATGGCAATTGGCGGTGACTCCGGCGGCGCCAACCTTGCGCTGGCAGCTAACCTGTATCTTCGGGACGCTTTCGGAGGAAACGACTACATCTGTGCGCTGCTGCTTTATTATGGAAGCTACGGCATGTTTGACGGGTATTCCTGGAGGCTGAACGGAACGGCTTTGGACGGTATGACAAAAGCGGATATGCTGGCTTATGTCAGCTATTATCTGGAAGAAGGGATGGCAGATATGGAAAATCCATATTTTTCCACCCTGAACAATGACCTGACCCATGGGGTTCCCGCTGCTTATCTCTGCTGCGGAGATTTGGATCCGCTGCTGGGAGATTCTCAGGCTCTTCATGCCATCTTAAAAAGCCGGGGAGTGCATACAAAACTGGAGATTGTGCCCGGTGCGCTCCATGCGTTTATGCATTATGGGCGTATGATGGAAGAAGCGGTTCACTGTCTGAAGGAGAGCGGGGAATTCTACGTGTCCGTGCGCAGAGGAGCGTAAAGGCAGAACGGTTTTGCCGCTGTGAAAAAATGAAAAGGCTGTCGTATTGAGGTTTCGAAATACGGCGGCCTTTTCTTTCTTTCATAGAATACTATAACTCAACATAAGTAGGCGGGTCCGGGTCCAATACCACCCGAAGGTTCACATTTTCCCCCCTGAGCTGTGACAGCAGAAGTTTTGCGCTTTCCCTTCCGCCCCGGATGAATCCCGGGCGGCTGGTAAGAACCCTAATATTGGGAATTACAGGAATGTCTGCATCTGAGAGCAGGGCGATTTTGAATCTTTTGTCATTTCTCTGGTAAAGTGCGGCGCAGAGGTGTTTGACCATGACGCCCCAGCTGCATACCACGGCGTCCCCTTCTTTAAAAGAAGCCAGATGGGGCATTACATTCTGCACCAGAGACTGCCGGCACACATCATCAATTAATGGGTAACGGTCGTTGGGAGAGGCGCTGTCGGGAATACAGGGCATTTTACAGACTTCAATGACAGTTCCGGAGTAGAGCTCCCTTGCTCTTTCCAGGCCTGTGATACGATAGGTTTCCTGAAAGGTAGGCGCGTCTGGCTGCCAGTACAGGATTCTCCTGGCGCCTTCCCCGAATAAGCGGCATGCCACTTCAAAAGCTCCCTTTTCATAATCGAAGCTGACGCTGGCCAGGCTTTCTTCATCGGGGCAGCAGTCGCATGCCACGAAAGGCAGGCGGTAGGCTTCAATATTCTTGCTGCAGGCTGGAGAGAGGCCGTCAGACGAAATGTAGATAATGCCGTCTGCCCGCCGCTGCAGTACGCTGTCAAGGTAGTAAGGGTTCTTCATATTGTCCCTGGTCTGAAATCCAGTCAGCAAAAGGCCGTATCCTTCTGTCCCCAGTTCTTCCCGGATTCCCTGGAGTATGCCGCTGAAACGGGTATGGGTAATGGATTTCTCCAGGGCCACGGTGATGCAGTGGGTGCTGTCGCTGCGCAGGGAACGTGCGTTCTCGTTGGGAATATAATTCAGATTCCTTGCGGTTTCGATTACTTTTCTCCTGGTTTTATCTGAAATCTTCTGGTTTGGGTTCTTATTCAATACATAAGAAACGGTGGTGTGTGAGACGCCTGCCGCTGCCGCGATATCTTTAATGGTTGTTCTTTGCATGGTATGTTTGTTTCCTTTGTTGCCTTAAATTAGTAAATTTTTCTTTGATCATATCATCTTTTTTCCATGCTTTCAAGTAAATATTTCGTTTAAATCAAAATACCCGGATGTTGTATTTTCAATTGACAAAAGCAGGGAAATAAAATACAATTTTTTTATAGAATTGTGTTGTGGTTTGACAATTTTTATCCGTGTCCAGATTGCGGGAAAAGAATAACAAGGAGGAAGAAAAATGGTGTACAAATGCAGTGTCTGCGGTTATACTTTTGACGAAAAGGAGCAGGGCAAATCTTTTTCGGAATTGAAGGAGTGCCCGCTTTGCAAACAGCCGGCGGAAAAGTTTGAATTGATATCTCAGGAGGAGCCTGAACCAGAGGAGCTTTCGGAAGAAGCGGATTTGAACTATCCCAAAGATACAAGGAAGACAGACAATAGTTACCGCTATATGAAAGAGATTCATGAGATGGCAGTGACCGGGAAATCGGCAATTGAAGCCATGGGAACCTTAAGGAAGATGCCGGACTGGGATGACATCTTAGTGCTTGGCGCCCAGTTAAATCCGCCGCCTTTAGAAGAACATGCAGAGGTGTCTCTTAAGACTGTAATAGGGAAGCATGCCAAAAAGCCTATGGTTCTGGAAATGCCGGTTTATATTTCCCATATGTCTTTCGGCGCCCTTTCCAGAGAAAGCAAAATCGCTCTTTCGAAAGGAAGCGCCATGGCAAAGACTGCAATGTGCAGCGGCGAAGGCGGAATTCTCCCGGAGGAAAAAGCGGCTGCCTATAAATACATATTTGAATATGTGCCCAATCAGTACAGCGTCACAGATGAGAATTTAAAATCATCCGACGCCATTGAAATCAAAATCGGCCAGGGAACCAAGCCCGGCATGGGAGGGCATCTGCCCGGAAGCAAGGTGACGCCGGAAATTGCCGAAATCCGCAGGAAACCTATGGGGGAAGACGTGATAAGCCCCTCCAAATTCCCAGGGATTGATACAAAGGAAGATTTGAAAAAACTTGTGGCAGAACTCCGCGCCCGCAGTGAGGGAAGGCCCATTGGAATTAAAATTGCCGCAGGACGGATTGAAAAAGATTTGGAATACTGCGTGTTTGCAGAACCCGATTTTATAACGATAGACGGAAGAGGAGGAGCCACAGGGGCGTCCCCGGCCATTATCCGGGACTCCACAAGCGTGCCTACGGTGTTTGCCCTGTCCCGGGCAAGGAAATATTTAGATTCCATAAATTCAGAGATTGATCTGGTGATTACCGGGGGACTTAGAGTTTCTTCCGATTTTGCAAAAGCAATTGCCATGGGAGCGGATGCAGTTGCAGTGGCTTCTGCTGCAATGGTAGCGGCGGCATGCCAGCAGTACCGTATCTGCGGAACGGGCATGTGTCCGGTGGGAATGGCAACTCAGGATCCGGAATTGAGAAAACGCTTTCAGGAAGATGCCTCTGCCCAAAGGGTGGCCAATTATCTGAAATGCTCTGCAGAGGAATTGCGGACTTTTGCGCGGATTACCGGACACGAGGATATTCATGGATTAACGGTGGAAGATTTGTGCACCATCAGCAGGGAAATTTCAGAGAATACAGATATCGCTCATGCATAAATTAAGGATAGCAAGGAGAAACAATATGTATCATTGTCATGTACAGTTTTACTTACTGGGCCGAACATGCAGCGTATTTGAAAAAATCAAAGAAATGCCTCCACTGGAGCATTTTACCCATGAATATTCAGAGAGCGAGAATCTGGAGGAATCACTGGCGGCGGAATCGGATGTGATCCTGGCAGATTTCAGAACCTTGGATGAGGCAAAGATCCGATTTCTGATCTCGGCCAAAAGCCCAAAAGCACAGCTTATCCTGCTGGCCGATAAAGAGCAGGTGGAGTGTCTGAAGGGAGAACTGGCAGAGGTGAAAGATATCTGGATTTGCCCTATGTCAGAGGAAGAAACTGCATTTCGTTTTCTCAGATGGCAGCAGGAGTACAAAAGGGACAAAGATTTCTGGCAGACCAACCATTATTTTGAAACTGTGATCAATGGCGTGCCGAACCTCATCTGGTTTAAGGACAAAAATGGAATGCATGAAAAGGTGAATGACAGTTTCTGCAAGGCAGTGAATAAGAGCAGGCAGCAGGTGGAGGGGCGCGGCCATGCTTACATCTGGGATGTGGAGCATGACGATCCGGTCTGCATCGAATCAGAAGCGGAGGTTATGCGCAGGAAACAGACCTGCGTTTCAGAAGAAGTGATTCAGACGGGGGCAGGCGCCCGGATTCTTACAACATATAAGTCTCCGCTCTATGATGTGGACGGCAGCGTGATGGGAACGGTGGGCGTGGCCATTGACATTACCCAGGAGCGGGCTTATGAGAGGGAAATCACCCGGAAGAATGAGACGCTGGAGAAGATCTTTACCACCATTGACTGCGGCGTAATACGCCATTCCACAGACGGCGCAAAGCTTTTCAGCATTAATCGGGCGGCTCTTGAGATTTTGGGCTATCAGTCGGAGGAAGAGTTTCTGGCGGATGGATTTGATATGGTTGCAGGCTCTGTTCTGGAAGAGGACAAGAAAAAGCTTCGCAACTGTATCCATTCCCTGAAAAAGGTGGGCGACAGCGCCAGCACAGAGTACCGGGTGCAGCATGAGAACGGGACAATGCTGCATGTGATGGGAAACGTCAAGCTGTTGGAAGAGAACGGAGAGAGGTTTTATCAGCGGTTTTTGTTAGACTGCACGGCCCAGAAAATGGAAGAAAAGGAAAATGAAAAACGTCATACAGAATTGATTCAGGCATTGGGCATAGATTACAGTATTGTCTGCTTTCTGGACCTGGATGCAGATACCGCGATTCTTCTGCGCAATCATGGGGAAGAAGGCAGTGCATTTGTTCCGGGAAGGGATGGAACGATTTCATTCCGGGCGGGGATGGAACGTTACATACAGGAGTCTGTGTATGAAGAGGACAAAGAGGATCTGAGGCAGTTTGCCGCAGGAGAGAATCTGAAGAAAGAGATGGCGGACAGAATTGTATGTCACAGAAATTACCGGATTTTACGAGATGGCGCAATCAGATATTTTCAGCTGAAGGCAGTCCGTATCGGAGAATGGAGCGGGCAGCGGGGGCTGGTGCTGGGATTCCGCAGCGTGGATGAAGAAACCCGCAGGGAGATGGAGAAGAAGAGCCTGCTGGAAAATGCGCTGATGCAGGCAAACCGGGCAAATAAAGCGAAGAGCGTTTTTCTGTCCAATATGTCCCATGACATCCGCACGCCTATGAACGCCATCGTGGGATTTACAACTCTTGCCCTTGCCCATTTAAGTGACAGGGAACAGGTGGAGGAATATCTGAAAAAAATCAAGACTTCCGGAAATCATCTGCTGAGCCTGATTAATGATGTGCTGGACATGAGCCGGATTGAGAGCGGCAAGATGCATCTGGATGAAAATCCCTGCCGCCTGCCGGATATTCTTCACGGACTGCGGAATATACTGCTGGCAGATATCCACGCGAAGCAGCTGGAATTGTATATTGACGCTGTGGATGTTCTGGATGAAGAAATTTACTGCGATAAGCTGCGGTTAAATCAGGTGCTTTTGAATCTGCTGAGCAATGCCGTAAAATACACAGGATCAGGCGGCATTGTCAGCATGCGGGTGACGGAAAAGCCCGGAGCCCCCGGAGGATATGCCAATTACGAGTTCGATATCAAGGACACGGGAATCGGCATGAGTGAGGAGTTTGTATCCCATATTTTTGAGCCTTTTGAGCGGGAACAGTGCAGCACTGCCAGCGGAATTCAAGGCACCGGCCTTGGCATGGCCATCACCAAAAATATTGTAGATATGATGAACGGCGCCATTGAGTTAAAAAGCCAGCAGGGCGTTGGCACGGAAGTGAATCTCTGTTTTACATTCCGTCTCCATGAAGCGGAGAAAGAACCTCAGGATATTCCGGAACTGAAAAATTGCAGAGCTCTTGTGGTAGACGATGATTTTAACACCTGTGACAGCGTGACTTATATGCTGAGCCAGATTGGGATGCGTGCGGAATGGACGCTGTCCGGAAAGGAAGCGCTGCTGCGCACCCATCAGGCGGTGATGCGGGACGATATTTATACGGTATATATGATTGACTGGATGCTGCCGGATATGAACGGGATAGAGGTTACCAGGAGAATCCGTAAAGAAATGGGGGATCATGTGCCGATTATTCTTCTGACAGCCTATGACTGGCTGGAAATTGAGGATGAAGCCAAGGAAGCCGGAATTACGGCATTTTGCAGCAAGCCTCTGTTTTTGTCTGAACTGCGGAATTGTCTGCATTCGATTGTAGATACGGAAGAAAACGGCGGACAGCAGGGAACCGGAGGAACAAACAAACGTTATACCGGGCGTATTTTGCTGGCGGAAGATAATGAGCTGAATCAGGAAATTGCCCAGGTAATTTTAGGAGATGCAGGATTTACCATAGATATTGCCGGAAACGGGCAGATTGCAGTAGATATGCTGAAACGATCTGAACCAGGCTTCTACCAGGCGGTGCTGATGGATGTCAGGATGCCGGTGATGAACGGATATGAAGCGACCAGGGAGATCCGTCAGCTTGAGAATCAGGAGCTGGCAAAGGTTCTTAGTACAGGAAAACAGAGCGTTAGTTTTCACAATAATCGTCCAATGTCTTATACTAAGCGTCGAAAAAACTGACGCTAAGCATAACAATCTGCACACAGCCGCACAAAGGAAAATTGCCGCTTTGCGGCATGCGGTTGGCGCAACTGCAGGGCAAATCTTTTTGCCCTGCAGTATAATAAAGGAGAACAGAATGAAAAAAGAGATCAGAAGAAGACTATGCATGTTAATGGCAGCGGCGGTATTGACATTGGGACTTTGGATTCCTGTACCGGTTCATAGTGCGGAAACTGGGGTCACAGTTACAACGCCTGAAGCATTTATGGAGGCTTTGGAACAGAGAAAAAGTCCGATTACAGTGGACGGTTTGATTACCATTGGGAAGAATGCAGACATTGATAACCGTATGATTCCTGTAAAGATTCCCGGCGGAACTGTCATAGAGGGAACAGGCCGGGGGATGCTGAATTGCCGCGCTCCTGTCCAGTTGGAGGGAGACAGTGTTGTGTTCCGGAATATACAAATGGTTTTTGAGTCTACCAATGCACTGGGAAGCGTTCCCCATCGGGAAATTTTCCTGGCGGGCCACAGTCTGACCATGGATAATGTGAAAACATACCTGGCAGGCGGCGATAATTCTTTCGGTGATTTGAGCGGAACGGAAAAAGAATTGCTGCCGACGGTATATGCGGGAGGATATACCGGAACGGTAAATGGGACAAATGCCGCTCTGACAGTGCTGAATTCTAATGAAGAAACCATGTTTCAGGGAATTTATATGGGCCATGGAGAAGAAAGTGACAGAAAATCTCCTTATAGGGGAAGCGCACAGCTGAAGCTGGATGGGAAAGCGATCGTCCGTGACAGAGTGGATGTCAGCGAGAACAGCCGGGCGGATCTTGAGATTACCGGCGGCCAGTATGACACGAAAGCAAAGGAATACCATGGAAATGAGTATACGACGCTGACGCTGCGCCAGGGCATCATGGAAAGCGCATCCGTGGAAAATATAGGTCATCTTGTGATTGATAACGGAAGCTGTCTGGGTACAGTCACAGGAACCTTGCAGAATGTTACATTGAAAAACGGCGGCTGCCTGGATGTAACTCAAGCCCCAAATGCGGTAATTGCCGGTGATTTTACAGGAGCCAGCGATCCGGCAGAGAGTCAGGGCCTTCTGGTTCTGAATCAGAACGGAACACTGGAGGTTCAGGGCACAGTTGCCGGAGTTACAAAGTTTCAGACAGGTCATCGTCTGTTTCCCGGCACATTGTTTGTGGACAGACAATACATAAAAGCAGATCCAACCAGGGCGGTGCGGAGTAATTTCGTTCTGGCAGAAAAATATTTCGGAAACGGCTATCGCCTGAATTATCGGGAAGGAGCTTGGATTCCTTGCTGGGAGAAGGATTATGAAGAACCTTCGGAAGAAGAGAAACCGGAGATAACGCCGCCGGTGGTTCCGCCAGAGGAAGAGAAGCCGGAGATAACACCGCCGGTGGTTCCGCCAGAGGAAGAGAAGCCGGAGATAACACCGCCGGTGGTTCCGCCGGAGGAAGAGAAGCCGGAGATAACGCCGCCAGTGGTTCTGCCCGAAGAGAAACCATCGGTAACGCTGCCGGTTCACATTCACAGATACATTCCGGTGTTTGAGAAGGCTACGATAAAGAAAGACGGCGTCAGAATGAAAAGATGCAGCTGCGGTAAGGTTTCAGAGCAGCAAAGCATTTACCGGATACAGGAGGTTCGGCTTTTAACAGAACGGATGGTTTACAGCGGAAGAAGCCGGGAACCCAGGGTGCAGGTGATTGACCGGATGGGCAAAACGGTGAACCGAAGCCAGTATCAGATTTCTTACCGGAATAACATCAATGTGGGGCAGGGTAAGGTAATCATCCGTTTCAGCGGTGATTACAGCGGAAGTCTGGAAAAGAAATTTATCATTGAACCGGAGCAGACAGGTTTCACTGGACTGAAGGCAAAATCCAGGGGATTTATGCTGGAGTGGAAACGGCAGAGCGTTCAGACTACAGGATATGAGATACAGTATTCCACAGGCAGCCGTTTTCCGAAAAAAGCCACCAGGACAATCACAGTAAAGAGCAGAAAGACAACTTCGAAAACAATCTCGAAATTAATGCCCAAGAAAAAATATTACGTCAGAATCCGCACTTATAAAACTGTAAAGGAAGATGGAATATCCACCAGGATTTATTCTAAGTGGTCAAAGAGGAAATCGGTGAAAACCCTAAAATAAATCAGGTTTAAATTGCCAGACGCCAACCCTTCATCATAGTGAAAAATCAGTAACAGTTCAGAGAGGTCTGCGCATTTACTGCGCTGACCGCGCCAAAGTGCGGAAACTTAAGAGCATCCGGCCCATTGCGAAGCGATTTACAATGGCCGGATGTCTGTATCAGGGGAGCTGTCTGAGCTGTTACAAAAATTATGCTCTACAGCCTTTTTAATGGCCGCAAAACTTTCGCGGCTGATTACATGTTCCATGCGGCAGGCATCCTCTACCGCAATTTTTTCATCTACGCCTAAGCTCTTCAGCCAGCCGGAAAGAAAATTATGGCGTTCATAAATCATTTCTGCAATTTCACGTCCCGATTCTGTCAGTGTAATATATCCAGCTTTTGAAACTGTGATATGTCCTTTTTCGCGCAGGTTTTTCATTGCCACGCTGACACTGGATTTCTTAAAGTCCAGTTCCACTGATATATCAATGGAGCGGACCACAGGCAGCTTTTTGCTTAAAATCAATATGGTTTCCAAATAGTTCTCGGCAGATTCGTTGGTTTTCATGGTCACAGGCCCTCCTTTGTTTCTATTTATATAAGTATACTGAAAGGGCGGCGAAATAGCAAATACTTTTCATAGACTTTTTGAAGAAATTCCTAAAAAGTTATTGACAACAGATAAATGTTAGCATATACTAACTATTGAAAAGCGAATGAGAACCATTATCATTAAGAAAATTTCAGGAAAGAAAGGATGATTATGATGCCGTTGACCATGGCGAGAACAGGGGAAGTCAATATAATTAAGAAAGTTGGCGGAAAGGAAGAGACCAGAAGATTTTTGGAAAATCTGGGATTCGTAACCGGAGGGCAGGTCACTGTGGTATCAGAAATCAGTGGCAGCATGATTGTAAATGTGAAAGAGTCAAGAGTTGCCATCAATAGAGATATGGCCAATAAAATTATGATTTAAGGGAGGAAAGAGCATGAGGACATTAAGGCAGATTCCCTGCGGGGAGACCGTAAAGGTTGCAAAATTGCATGGAGAAGGGCCGGTAAAGCGCCGGATTATGGACATGGGCATTACGAAGGGAATAGATATATTTGTGCGGAAGGTAGCGCCCCTGGGCGATCCGGTAGAGGTAACCGTACGGGGATACGAATTGTCTCTGCGGAAAGCGGATGCGGAAATGATTGAAGTTCTGTAATTATTTTTGTCTATGAGTTAGTTTATACTAATTATAGTGAGAAAAAAGAAACTTGCCGAAAGGCGGATAGGAGTTGTGAAATGTCAGTAAAAATTGCGTTAGCAGGAAATCCAAACTGCGGGAAAACAACATTATTTAATGCATTAACCGGTTCCAATCAGTTTGTTGGAAACTGGCCCGGAGTTACGGTTGAGAAAAAGGAAGGAAAACTAAAAGGACATAAAGATGTTGTGATTATGGATTTGCCGGGAATTTATTCTCTGTCGCCTTATACGCTGGAAGAAGTGGTTGCCAGAAATTATCTCATCGGGGAGCGTCCGGATGTTATTTTAAATATTGTGGACGGAACCAATCTTGAGCGGAACCTGTACCTTTCCACGCAGCTGATGGAACTGGGAATTCCGGTTGTTATGGCTGTAAATATGATGGATGTGGTTGCCAAAGACGGAGCGAAGATACATATCCGAGAGCTGGGCAAAAAGCTGGGCTGTCCGGTAACAGAGATTTCCGCCCTGAAAGGGGACGGCGTGATGGAAGCGGCGGAGAAAGCATTGGAACTTGCTCAGGGAAAAGGGGCAGTGAAAGCCGTACATGAGTTTTCTCCGGAGACAGAAGGGGCTTTAAGGGCCATTGAAGATAAGCTGGGAAATGAAATTCCTCAGGAGCAGAGAAGATTCTTTGCTGTAAAGCTGTTGGAGCGAGATGAAAAAATAGCTGCGCAGATGAAGCATGTGCCAGATGTGAAAACCGAGATTGAAGCTTTGGAAAAAGAAATGGATGACGATGCGGAAAGCATTATCACCAATGAAAGGTACGTTTATATTTCTTCGATTATCGAAACTTGCTATACCAGGGGACAGAAAGAGAAGGTGACAGTTTCAGATAAAATTGATCGGATTGTAACCAACCGCATTCTGGCGCTTCCGATTTTTGCGGCAGTGATGGCTCTGGTGTACTATGTGTCCGTAACAACGGTAGGAGACTGGGCAACCGGCTGGGTGAATGACGGAGTGTTTGGAGAGGGGTGGAATCTGTTTGGCATAGAGAGCATCCATGTGCCTGCGATTCCGGAACTGTTTTCCAATGGATTGGAAGCCATTGGCTGTGCAGCCTGGCTGCAGGGATTGATTGTAGACGGTATTGTGGCCGGAGTTGGAGCAGTGCTGGGATTCGTACCGCAGATGCTGGTATTGTTCCTGTTTCTGGCATTTCTGGAAGCCTGCGGATATATGGCGAGAGTGGCGTTTATCATGGATCGTATTTTCCGCAAGTTCGGCCTTTCCGGAAAATCCTTTATTCCGATGCTGATTGGAACAGGCTGCGGCGTGCCGGGAATTATGGCAAGCCGTACCATAGAAAATGACAGGGATCGGAAAATGACGATCATGACTACCACCTTTATTCCATGCGGGGCGAAACTGCCGATTATCGCATTGATTGCAGGAGCCTTTTTCGGAAATGCCTGGTGGGTGTCCTTCAGTGCCTTTTTCGTAGGAATTGCTGCAGTAATTTGTTCCGGAATTATTTTAAAGAAAACAAGGATGTTTGCAGGGGATCCCGCGCCCTTTGTGATGGAGCTGCCGGCTTACCATATGCCTACCCCTGGAAATGTGCTGAGAAGTATGTGGGAGCGGGGATGGTCCTTTATCAAGAAAGCAGGAACGATTATTATGCTGTCTACGATTTTTGTGTGGTTTACCACGTTTTTCGGCTGGGTGGACGGACAGTTCCGTATGCTGGATCAGATGGAGCTTGACAACAGCATTATGGCGGCCATTGGAAATACATTTGCATGGATCTTTATCCCTCTTGGCTGGGGCGACTGGAAATCGGCAGTTGCAGCGATTACAGGGCTGGTTGCCAAAGAAAATGTCATCAGCGCCTTCGGCATTATTTTTGGATATGCAGAGGTAGCAGAGGACGGAGAAGAGATTTGGGGACTGCTGGCCTCTTCCATGACGGCAGTTGCGGCATATTCCTTTATGGTATTTAATCTGCTGTGCGCACCCTGTTTTGCGGCAATGGGAGCCATCAAGCGGGAGATGAACAATATCAGGTGGTTCTGGTTTGCCATTGGGTATCAGTGTATTCTGGCTTATGTTGTGGCACTTTGCATTTATCAGATTGGAACCTGGATTACCCTGGGAACCTTTGGAATCGGAACGGTTGTAGCGCTGATTCTCATTGCAGGATTTATCTATCTGCTGTTTCGCCCGTATCAGGAAGGCAAAAGCCTGAAAGTAAAGGGACTGGCAGGGGCAAGATAAAAGAGGCGACGCCGAAGAAAAAGTCTGAGGGAATTGTGTAAGGTACACTGCGCAATTCCCTCAGTTTTTTAATTGGTTAGAAAAATTATCTGGAAACTACTTGAAAAATTTCCTGAATTCGGTTATACTATCAATAGTTAGAGAATGCTAACTATTGATAGTATATTCTAATTCAAAAAGCGGAACAGGAGGAAATCACATGAGTATAGTAATTATCGGCGGCCACGACCGCATGGTCTGTCAGTATAAAAAGATATGCAAAGAATATCAGTGCAAAGCCAAGGTTTTTACCCAGATGTCAGGTAATCTGAAGGAAAAAATCGGCTGCCCGGATTTGGTAGTCTTGTTTACCAATACAGTGTCCCACAAAATGGTTCGATGCGCGGTGGCCGAAGCCCAGAAGGTCCAGGCAGATATTGTCCGGTGCCATACCAGCAGCGGCAGCGCCCTGACAGAAATCCTCGCTGAAAAATGCTGCTGATTTCCCGAAAGCAATGGGGATTGTGCCGGCGCCTGTGCAGGCATTAATTTGACGGAAAAATATTCCATTTCGCATTGTATATTTTTCATAGTTTATGGTAATATATAGAGGTGAATATCATCTTAAGAAGGAGGTGGAAGGATGGACAAGTATGTTTGCGAACCTTGCGGATATGTGTATGATCCCGAAGCTGGCGATCCGGATAACGGCATTGCCCCCGGAACAGCCTTTGAGGATTTGCCGGAAGACTGGGTATGTCCCCTGTGCGGATTAGGAAAAGATGTGTTTGTAAAAGAGCAGTAAGAATCATTTTTACTGTCGGCAGCCTGCGAAACCGCAGGCTGTTTTGCTGTCTGATTTTTCAATGGCACATGGTATATTATTCCGGCGGTTAAGAATCTGGCTAAGAATTGAGCCGAGTGCTTTCACAAGGCTTTGAATCCGTAGATGGAAGTAAATTTCAGGCATGGAACGGCAAGGACAGGAACTTTACGGCAAGCAAACTGGATGACAGGATTGCGTGGCTGAATTAGCACGCAGAAGAATACCTGCGCCTGCTCGCACAGGCGGATGAAAGAGAAGAAGAGGAAGAAATACAGGGCCAGCTTACCAAAGAGGAATTGGAGATAAAATTGAAAGAGGCAAAAGACCATCTGGAGCGTTACGAAAAATACCGCAAATATATGGAAGAGAACGGGCTGTCACAGATATCGATCACGGATCCGGAAGCACGTCTGATGAAGAGTAAAAACGGGTTTATGGTAGCGTATAATGTACAGACAGCAGTGGATTTAGAGACTCATTTGATCAAAGATTTTCAGGTGGCGAACCAGCCGACTGACCAGGGGTTATGGGCGAGTACATTGTCAGGGATTAAAGCAGAGAAGCCGGAAGAAGAGGAGGAAGTATCTGATAAATGCCTGGAGGAAATGAAAGAGAGGGCCTTGGAGGGATATTTTGTGAGGGATCCCGAGCGGGATCTGGTTTATTGTCCGGGTGGAGAAATTCTACGTCAGAAAAGCATAAAGAAGAATGGAAATATCCGATATGCGAATAAGACAGCCTGTCGCCGATGTCTAAACCGAAATAAATGTTACAAAGGGAAGAATGAATGGAAAGAGATAGATTTTCCGAAAGAGGTAACAGAGAAACCATGCAAAACATGGATGGAAGAAGAAGGGGAAGGGAATGAAAATACGCAGGGAAAGAAAAAGAAGAAAGGACATTCTGGGGGCGGCAACGAACGCCAGATACAACCCTGCGGCGTATTCTGATAAAAAATGACAAAAGAAAAACCGCAAAGGCTGTCTGACCTTTACGGTTTAAGGAAATTATATATCTATCATGTAGAAATTTGTTCTCCCCTACAAATGAAAATTTAGTCAGTCTATTTTCATTTTAATATCTCTTATATGTGTATTAATCTCGCACCTGCCGCCGGTTATTGCTTTCGGAACATCGACGCTGCCGGTATCGGTATCGATAATAAACACCTTGTTTGAAAGGAAACTGCCAGTAACGTTTCCTGTATTTGTTTTTACATATATTTCGTCGGCATCACAGCCATTAAATTCCACATCTCCCGTGATTCTCTCAACAGAAAACTTATTTGTGGCAATAACGTTACTCAAGGATATACTTCCTGTAGTTCCGCTTGAAATTACGCTTTTGCACGAAATATCGGTCAGATATGCTTTGCCGGTCAATACACCTACTGTAATATCGTCTTGACAGGTCACCTCCGAAACATTCACCTTGCCTGTGGTAACGGAAAGGTCAAGTGCGCCGGCAGAAATATTCTCTACACGAATATTTCCCGTGGTTGTTTCTATGTTGACCGATTTTGAAACGGATGCACAAAAATTAACATCACCTGTACTCAAAGAAATAGCAACATATTTTTAATGAAAGATTTTCTTTTTGTCATTGACTTTTAATAATAAGAAATAATAAAAGCGTTTTAGTTTACAGCGGATTCCTTTTCAAGAACCGCAAAAACCTTTTTGGAGTACAGCGAAACTGCCATAGCCAAAATCGCCGCGCCTGCGATAATTCCTCCTGCAAGTCCTCCCAGTCCCATTGCGCCCTGCGTCATCCCGATAGCAGTATCGGACATTCCCAAAATCTGTACCACAATTACCGGAATACCCACAAGCATCATTGCCGACAAAATAAGATTGAACAGCGCAAGTATCCCCAGTACTGAAAGAAAAATCGGCTTTTCGTTTTTAATAAATTGAAAGCTGTCCGACAGATCGGAACCCACCGCGCCCAAAATGCTTTTGCCGTCGGTATTTTTTTCAAAGGGGATATGTATGAAAATTTCCATAACTGCCGAAAAAGCAAAGCAGCCGACGCTTATAAAAAGAATGGGCATTATCCCGAACGCGCCGAACAGAACGCCGCCTATGATCGGCCCTAGCAGGCTCGCAAGGGTGCTTACCATATTTATCACGGCGTTGCCCTGCATAAGAAATTGTTTTTCCGCAATAAGCGGTATGCTTGCCTGAACGGCGGGCTGGTAGGTTCCCGAAATGCCGTACAGTATCATCAGCACAGCTATCATCAGAGGAACAAGCGAAACTTTTCCCAGAGCAAAGCTGAATATCAAAATTGCCGCCGCCGTTGTAAAATCAAGCGCCACCATTATATTCCGTTTGTTTTTTCTGTCGGCAATCACTCCCCCAAAGAGAGAAAAAACCACCATTGGGATAAATGAGCAGGCCGTTACCGCGCCGAAAAGAGACGAGGAGTCCGTCTCGCGAAGCAGGTAAAGGGGCAAAGCAAACCGCAGTATGGCGTTGCCGAAAAGCGAGATTATCTGACCGATAACAACCATTGTAAAATCGCGTTTAAAAAGTTTGTTCATATTTGTACCTCCGATTTGCTTTTTTACTTTCCTGTCTGCACTTCAGGCAATAAAGTGGAAAGTTTTTCAGCTCTGTATTTGTAAATTTGTGTTGCTTTTTCATAATAAGTTTCCTTCTTTTAGCAGATACATTGTGCCAAAATAGGCATTAGACAATATCTTTACACAGTATGCTTCATCATAAACCATTGCATTATCAGCAAGCAGACTGGCTATTCCATGCGTTACTAAATAAATTTGAAAAAATATGTTATATGCCTGTCGATTGTCTACCTTTGCCTGTCTCTTCAAAATAGAAATTAAAGAATCAAAATTTTCCGCTGTAAGCCATTCAGAAAGAGAAACGCCTGTATTATAGTTTGAATGAAATAGAAAGCGAAAAAGATTTTTTTCTTCTATGGCAAATTGAATATGTCTCATACCCACTTCTAACATAGGGCGTTCGTATTTGCCGCTTAAATTTGTTACATAGTTAATATGAAATTCGCTTGCTTTTTTATGTGCTGCAATTCGGACATCTTCTATCCTTTTAAAATGATACAAAACGGGCTGCGTTGAACAGCCGAGTTTTTGTGAAACTGTCCGAGCGTTTATGTTTTCTGCTCCCTTTTCTTTTGCAATTTCAAAAGATGCGTCTATAATCATTTCTTTTGTGACTTTCGCGATTGCCGGCATATTCGTACCTCCTTTTTTATAACTGATATTATATATAACTATAATTATATATAATTCTAATTATAGTTAAAAGTAGATAATGTGTCAATTACTCTGGATAAAAGTTTACAAATTTGTTTATTATTAATTTCATCAGAGGAAATCGCGGTATTGCGGATAGAGTAGAGTGAAAAGGAAAAACTGAATTTGTACGAGCATACTTATTTGGCTCACAGGTATAAGGAAGAAAGAGAGCGGAATTTTCCATCGCTCTCTTTCTTTCATTGCTTTCAATCTTTTTTCAACTTTTGCCAGTATAATGGTATAATAGTATGAAGTGGAGGTGTCAGGTATGCGGCTGTTGCTGATAGAAGACGAAAAAAGAATGGCGCAGGCTCTGTGCGAGATCCTGCGTCTCGAAAAATATGAGGTAGACCATTATGTGAATGGATTAGACGGCCTGGCGGCTGTGGAAAGCGATATTTACGATATTGTGATTCTGGATGTGATGCTGCCGGGAATGAACGGACATGAAATTGCCAGGAAAGCCCGCCAGAGGGGGATACGCACACCAATTTTAATGCTGACTGCAAAAGCCCAGCTGGACGATAAGGTGATGGGGCTTGACAGCGGGGCGGACGATTATCTTACCAAGCCTTTTCAGACCCGGGAACTGCTTGCAAGGCTTCGGGCTCTGGGCAGACGAAATATCAACTCACCAGACGGAACATTGACTTATGGGGATATATCTCTGGATACGAATACATATATGCTTTCCTGCACAACCGGCGGACAGAGCATAAGGCTCAGCGAAAAGGAATACCGTATTCTGGAATATCTCATTGCCAATGGAGGACAAATTCTGACCCGTGAGCAGTTTGCGGTAAAAATATGGGGCTTCAACAATGAGGCAGAATACAATAATGTGGAAGTATATATGTCTTTTACCCGAAAAAAGCTTTCTTTTGTAAAGGCGAAAACAGAAATTAAAGCAGTCCGCGGCATCGGATATGAATTGAGGTACGGTAATGTTTAAAAAGTCCCGGAGAAAAATCGTTGCCGCCATTATGTCTGTGTTGGCGCTCTTATGGGTAGGAACCCTTGCGGTGATTTACGCTTCCAGCTATTATGAAATGTCAGAGCAGAACCGGGGAATGTTAAGGGAACATGCCGAACAGTATGTCTTGTCCCAGTCTTTTGACGCGCCTCCCCCCGCTAAGCCAGAGCCTGATATGGGAAAGCCTCACTATTTGGATTTGCCGTCCTTTCAGCTTTCCACCTTTTATACAGTTGCAATGACATACGACGGAAAGCTCCTTGAAATAAAGAATCCCCAGCAAACTGTGTACAGCGATGAAGAACTGGAAGGCTTTGCCCGTGAGGTATTGGCGGATGATAAAATAACAGGCGTGAAAAATAACCTTATTTTTTATAGGATGGATAAAGGGGGATATCTGCTTGCTTCCTTTAAAGACAATACCATCATTCAGGAAAGCATGGGCACGTTGTTTCGTTACACGCTGATATTCGGCGGACTTGCCATCGTTGTCCTGTTTTTCCTTGCAGTTTATCTTGCAAAGCAGATCGTGAAACCTTTGGAAGAAAGTTATCAGAAGCAAAAGCAATTTATTTCTGATGCGGGGCATGAACTGAAAACGCCCATTTCGATTGTCAGCACCAATGCGGAGCTTTTAGCAAGAGAGCTTGGACATAACAAATGGCTTGCCAATATTCAATACGAAAATGAGCGGATGGGAGTATTGGTGACTCAATTACTGGAACTTTCCCGTATCGAACATGTTATGCCGCAAATGGAGCTTATCGACTTTTCCCGTCTTGTAAATGGAGAGGCGCTGCCTTTTGAAAGCGTAGCGTATGAAAATGGGCTGATTCTCAATTGCAGCGTAATGGATGATATTGTCCTTGAGGGAAATAGTGTGCAATTGAAGCAGCTTGTGTCTATCTTGCTGGATAATGCCATCCGTTACGGGAACAGCGGCAAGGAAATTCAGCTGATATTAAAATCAGAGGATGGGTCTGCCAAATTATCCGTGATTAATGCAGGGGAAGCAATCATGCCGGAGCAAAGAGCACAGCTTTTTGAAAGGTTTTACCGTGTGGATGCTGTCCGAAACGGCGAGGACGGGCACTATGGCCTGGGCCTTGCCATAGCAAAAGCAATCGCCTTGTCCCATGGCGGAAAAATCAGTGTTCATTGCCGCCAGGGACTGGTGGAATTCAAGGTTCAAATACCCATAAAGAAATTCTCCTATCTTCAATGAAACTTCAATCTTCCTCCTGTACGATGAAGGCAATTCAAAGTACAGGAGGTTTTTTATGTATAAAAACAAAGCAAAGGAAGTGGGAAAATGAAATACCGGCATGAATGGAAGCACGAAATAGGCTGCGGCGATATGTTAGCCTTAAGACAGAGACTTTCGGCAATTACAAAGTGCGACGTACATACGATAGACGGAAAATATGAAATTCGCAGTCTTTACTTTGATACTTTGGCAGATAAGGCGCTGCGGGAGAAAACAGACGGCGTAAATATCCGTGAAAAATTCCGTATCAGGTATTATAACAGAGATTTATCCTTTATCCGGCTGGAGAAGAAAAGCAAGGTAAATGGGCTTTGCCTGAAAGAAAGCGCAGCCCTGACGCTGGAACAGGCGCAAAGGATGTTAAAAGGAGATTACAGATGGATGACACAGGACAGCGCTCCTCTTATCACAGAATTTTATGGAAAAATCTTAAGCCAGGGACTTCGGCCGAAAACAATCGTCGATTATACAAGAGAACCCTATATTTTTGCCCCTGGCAATGTTCGTATTACTTTGGACTACAATATCAGGACCGGGATGCAGAATACGGATTTTCTGAATCCTGACAGTGTGACTGTTTCTGCAGGAAACGCACCGATTATTTTAGAAGTAAAGTGGGATGAATATTTACCGGATATTATCCGGGACGCCGTCCAGCTTGAAAACTGCCGGACAGGAGCGTTTTCCAAATATGCCGCATGCAGGATATACGGCTGAAATATACAAAAAAGGAGAAATTTATTATGACATTCAACGACATTTTCAAATCAAGTTTTTTGGAAAATATTGCAAGCGTAAGCATTCTTGATATGGTGTTAGCTTTGATACTGGCTTTCGGAATCGGTATGTTTATTTTTCTGGTATATAAAAAGACCTATCAAGGGGTGATGTATTCTTCAAGCTTTGGTACGACCCTTGTGGCCCTTACAATGATTACAACAGTGGTTATCTTAGCGGTGGTATCTAATGTGGTTCTTTCCCTTGGTATGGTGGGCGCTTTGTCCATTGTCCGTTTCCGCACAGCCATCAAAGAGCCTCTTGATATTGCTTTCTTGTTTTGGTCTATTGCAGTGGGGATTGTACTGGCGGCAGGCATGATTCCTCTTGCCATAATCGGCAGCATTGTAATTGGCCTGCTCCTTCTTATTTTCGTAAATAGGAAATCATACTGTAATCCTTATATTGTGCTCCTGTCCTGCACAGATTCAGCAGCAGAGAAACGTGCAAGAGATTTTCTGGAAAAGCAGGTTCAGAAATGTGTGGTCAAAAGCAAAACTGCACAAAAGGGAATGATTGAACTTAATCTGGAAATACGAATGAAGAATGATAATACGGATTTCATCAATGTTCTTTCGGAAATGGACGGGATGAGCAGTGCAGTGCTTGTCAGCTATAACGGAGAATACATGGGATAAGGAGGCGCGCTATGTCAACGCATAAGCATTTTGATAAGATATGCTGTGTTGTTCTTGCTGTTTCGCTGCTTCTTACCGTATTGTTTCTGAATGCGGAAAGCCTGGGCATCCAAAAGGCTTCTGCCGCAATGGGCTATGAACAAAAGCTGTTTGATGTCTCAAAAGTCCACACCATTGATATTGTTATGGAGGATTGGGACGAATTTATAGCGAACTGCAAAAGTGAAGAATACTATACTTGTTCCGTGGTCATTGATAACGACGCTTATAAAAATGTAGCGATTCGGGGCAAAGGGAACACTTCGCTGACACAAGTGGAATCCTATGGCAATGATCGGTATAGCTTCAAGATCGAATTCGATCATTACGACAGCGCCAATACTTATTATGGATTGGATAAGCTGTGTCTGAACAACATTATTCAGGATAATACCTATATGAAAGACTATCTAAGCTATCAGATGATGGCTGATATGGGAGTTGCTTCTCCTCTGTGCAGTTTTGTATATATTACGGTGAATGGGGAAGAGTGGGGGCTTTATCTTGCGGTGGAGGGCATTGAAGAATCTTTTCTGCAGCGCAATTACGGAAATAACTACGGCCAGCTCTACAAGCCCGACAGCCAAAATATGGGCGGCGGGCGAGGCAATGGGGAAAGGTTCGATATAGACGATTTTCTGGATGATAATACGGAATCCGAAACTGCCAACAGCGGAGCAAACACGAAAAATGTGGAAAATACGGAAAATGTAGAAAACACGGAAAACGTGGAAAATACGGAAAATGTGGAAAATACGGAAAATGTGGAAAATACCCAGCAGCCAGCGCAGCCAGGCGGCGCTGCTACAAACACAGGCGGGCAGACGCCAGGCAGAGACCGAGGCGGCGGGATAATTGGCAGTGAGGATGTTCTGCTGAAATATATTGATGACAAGATTGACAGCTATGAAAACATCTTCAATAACGCCAAAACCGATAGCTCTGACAGTGAGAAAGAGCGTTTGATTGCGGCTCTCAAGAAGCTTAACAGCGGGGAAGATCTCACGAATACGGTTGATATTGAAAAAGTGATCCGGTATTTCGTGGTGCATAATTTTGTTTTGAATTTTGACAGCTACACCGGATCGATGATCCATAACTATTATCTATACGAAAAAGACGGACAGATGCAGATGATTCCCTGGGACTATAACCTTGCCTTCGGCGGCTTTGAGTCTGCCGGCGGAGCTTCGAACCTAGTCAATTACCCCATAGACTCTCCGGTATCCGGCGGCAATGTGGAAGACAGGCCGATGATCGCCTGGATTTTTGCAAATGAGGAATACACAGAATTGTATCATCAATATTTTGCGGAGTTTATTTCTGAGTATTTTGACAGCGGATATTTTAAGAAAATGATGGATCACGTATCGTCAATGATTGCTCCCTTCGTAGAAAAAGACCCAACGAAATTCTGCACCTATGAAGAATTTGAAAAAGGGATTTCCACACTGAAAGAATTCTGCCTGCTTCGGGCAGAAAGCATTACCGGCCAGCTGAATGGCACAATCGGTTCGACCTCGGATACGCAGAAGAGTGATACGCTGATTGATGCGGGAGAGCTTCAGATTACGGATATGGGTTCTATGAACCATGCTATGGGCGGCAGTGGAATGGAGCGGCCTGTCAGCAATATGGGCGGCGACAGGAAACTTCCCCAGGGAGAAGCCGGCAATGGGGAAGCGCCTGAGCTGCCGGGGGATAATGGAGAAGGAAATACAAACGGATCAATACAAAATCCCGGCGAAAACGGTACGTCCAGTGAGAACAGCATGCCTGGCGAAAACGGTATGCCCGGTGAGATGGGGCAAATGCAGAGGCCAGAAGAAAGAGGTACACCCGGTGAGATGGGGCAAATGGGAAAACCTGGGCAGACAACAGCCGATTCTTCCGTCTCTTGGATTTGGGCTGGAATTTCTGCGGTTGTTCTTGTCCTGGGGATTGCAGCCGCCGCTTTGTTCAAGCGACGCAAAATCGGAGGCTGAACTGCGGGAAAGGTTGTTTTCTGCGCAGAGGCAGACTTTCAACAACAGGAATGCTCGGTTTGCGGAACAGTTTAGACAGAAAAAAACTGCCAAAGACCGGGCATTCCTGTGTTGAATTTTATTTTAAATTAATTTGTATATATATTTTCTGTGTTATATAATTGAAATGTATCTTTGGCAAATCGGCAAAAAGAGCGAGGAAAATATATGGATACTGAAGTTTATAGAAAAATGAAAGAATTGGCAGATAAGTATGCAATGGAATTGAAAAATCAAGTTGATTCCAGAATTGAGGAAATGAAATCTGATGATAATTCGCATTATTTGTTATATAGAGTTTTGGGGGTAACAAGTGAAGAAGGAAATTTGATAGATTTATACCAGAATAAGGGGCGGTTTTTATATATACTCACGAGCAATAAAATTTGCCAAAATAGATGAATTACTCCCGAAAGATATGCTATAATTAAGAACATATCTTTTGGGAGGGAAAAGCCATGGAAAATATTAATAAGTC
>JAETSX010000129.1 GCA_021769425.1 Eubacterium sp. | reverse complement strand
CCTTGAATTCTTACAGATCTATGCAGAATGCACTTTAGAAGTACGACGACTTCTTGATCCGATCCTGGTTAAAGTATAGCAGGCTTTTGGAGTTATTCCCAAAAGCCTAATTGAAGTTCAGGGCGATTCTGCGTATACCCAATTATTGTTACTGTTCAGGTGCGGACTTGATTAAGAAGAGCCAGTGGTGTAAACTGTAAGCAGTCAAAACCACTGGCTCTTCTTAATCCAAAATCCTGGATACTCTGTCAAAGAGGTTGCTTTCATTTTGTCGCATCACAACCAGCATGCTCATGCCTTTACAGAGATAATCGTGGCTTTGATTGCTCCGGAAGGACACGGCCTGCTTTTGCTTTCTTTTATAGTTGCGAAGCTGCCTCTCGGCTTCATTATTGGTTGTTGGAACCCTTCTGTCATGCAGAAACAGGAGATGGTTTTTCATCAGTCTGTCCATGCGCAGATACAGGTTGTATCCATCTCTGTAATAGTCTGATGCTGGATTGTCTTCATACTCATCCTTTGCTTTCTGTATCAGTTCTTTGTACCTTTTTTCGTATCCAGATACAAGGGACTCATCACATTCCGTTCCAGCTTCAAGGCCATTCCGGTAGTGGATCATCTCCCGAAGCAGGGAATACATTCCCTTATTCCATGTCCGCTCCGGTTCGTTCTCCATGCTATCCTTCAGATACCGGAGAACATGTGCCAGGCATTCCTGATGGTTTGAACCATATTTGTAGAATGTCGATTCATGGTCATGGACCAGAATTCCCTGATACTCCTCTGCCACAGTCCCTTTGACGCCTTCATGCCCTTTTTTGGCCCGTGAAAAATACATCACCTCTCCGTTTGGCGTACAACGCACAAATACATATGCCGGCTCCCCATTGATCCGGGCATTGGCACAGTCGGTATGCATGACCGGTGACGCAAGTATCCTATGAAACAGTTCTTTCCGTTCTTTTTTCGTCTTCTCTGAAAACTCTTTTCCAAGGCCGTTTATCATCCCCTTGGATATCTTCAGTTTTCCGTTCGTCAGATCTGACAGAAATCCACTGCATTTATCGATTGATACACAACACTCTGTATTTAAAAGATACAGGAATGCTTTGATGCTGCCATCATAATTCACATCATGGGTAACACCGGCCGGAAAGTCTGCATGGAGCCGTTCGCCCGTCTTTGAATTACGGTAAATATCTGCGCGGTATTCCGTTACAGGAACCAACAGTTTGATCCCTGCCACCTGTCTTACAACGGCCTTTTTGGTCTTCTTAAAGTCCGGATCATCAATCACTTCCTGCGGCGGCGCCAGCTGGATGACTTCTGTGGCGGTCTGTTTCCTGCGGCTATGCCCGGTATGGCCCGGCTGTCCGCCAGGTTTACGCCCTGTCTTCTCACGGCTGTTCGGGATCTTCTTTCTTTCCACCTTCATAGAAGAAGGAAGTGACGAATTCTCATAATCGTGATTCAACTGTGCGGTCAGTTTCAGGTTCTTTCCTTTTTCTTCTTCCAACTCCGTTTCAAGCGTATAAATCTTTTGACGCTGTTCGGCAATCTTATCCTGGGCAGCATCTCTTTGTGATTCTGCGTGGACCGCACGTTCCTCCATCTTTTCCCATTCACGTTTCCAATACGCAAGTTCTTTATCCTTCTCTTCTTCAAGATCTTCAAATGCCCCGAACCACATATTTCGGACTGTCACGGTTTCCCTTCTTGCCTGTGCCAGTTCTTTTTTCAATTCCCGGATCTGCCGCTCATAGTCCCGAATGAGTTTCCTGCGCTCCTCCGTCATACGGACATACTTTTCCCCTGACTGGAATGCTTTGAGCTGATCCCTTACAGCCTTCAGACGGTATTGAAGATTTGAAATATATTCAAAGGATTGGCTGCTCATTCGGTTCTTCCTTTCTGATTATTCTTCAAAAATCTGATTTAGCAATCCGGTCAGCTTATCAATGTGCTGCTCCTGCGCCTGTATCACTTTGACCTGTTCCTGGATCAGGGCGTCCTTTGCTTTTACCTCCTGCTGGAAAAGGTCAATCGCCTGTTCTAAAAGTTCCATCTGTTTTATTTCTTCCTGATTCATACGCTCCTCACTTTCTAAAAAAGTATAACAGATCAGACACAAAAAAGCGAATGAGTGAATTTGAGGGTATGGGCAATTTGACGGAGGATAACTGCCAACGGGTAGAGGGAGAATGTGGATATATGAACTAAAATGTTCATAAAAAAGAGGGTTTTATACAAAACGCAGGAAGAATCATCAATAAATGAAGATATCCAGGAACAGAAGAACATCCCAAAAGAAAGGTTATCCACAAACGCTTTCTTTCGGGATTAAAAAACTTTTTAAATTTCAGCACTTTTTACAACAAAAATGTGGCACCTGAACAGTAACACAAACAGAAAACCTGCAATATGGCCAGAGCACGGAAATCTTGCAGTTTATCATAAAAAGTGGTATGCTTGATTTACATGATGTACAAAATAGCATGGAATCTATGAAAAGAGATGAATTTTTAAAGAAGCATCAATATAAGATTTGGCAGGGCAAAGATGGAAAATGGTATACATATCTGCCGGATGATAAGAAAGGGAGAGTAAAGAAGAAAAAAAGTTCAAAGAAAGAGATTGAGAATGTAGTTATTGAATACTACAAAAATTTAAAAATGGAGCCTATCATATTTAAGGAAAGATATAATGTATGGATTCAAAGACAATTAGATTGTGGTGTTTCGAATAATACAATGAATAGATATAATTGTGATTATGTTAGATTTTTTGAAGATAGCACAATTGAATTTATGGACATTTCTAAAATTGACGATGAAGTCTTATATTGTTTCCTGATTAATAGGATTAGGCAAAAAGAGTTGTCCTATCGGGCAGCAAAAACCATGTTTGGGATGTTGAATGGAATTTTTCAAAAGGCACAAAAAGACAAAATAATCCAGGTAAATCCGTGTGAAAGTATAGATTTCCCGGTATTAAGGAAGCATTGTAAAGTTCAGATAGGGAAAACAGCAGAAGAAAGAGTTGTATCGGACGAACAAATGAAGTTATTGTACGATATTATCGCACAGGATCATATGAATAAACCAAACTATATACCACCTTATGCAATAGAGTTAGCCTCGTTAACTGGAATGAGAGTTGGTGAATTAGCTGGTTTGATTTGGGGAAATGTTAATTTTAAAGAAAAATATATCCTGGTTGATAGATCTGAAAAGTATGATAGGGAAAAGAAAGCATATTTTATAGATACAACGAAAAATGCAAAGCCACGGTTCATTCCAATGAGTAGAGAAATAGAAGCATTGTTAAAACAGGTTAAAAAGTTGAGACAGGTTATGGATATTTATGCGAATATGTATTTGCAAATGAAAATGGACGGATTCATGCAAGAGTAATATCTGATTGTATGAGGAATAAATGTATTCAGGCAGGAATCCAGACAAAAAGCATACATGCATTGAGAAGAACGTTAAATTCAAAGATGCGGTGTGAAGGGGTATCTTCAATTGTTGCTTCTTCGATCCTTGGGCATACAGAAAAGGTAAATAATTCAAATTATACGTATGACGTATCTGATAACCAGTATAAAATCAATATGATGTCAAACATAAACAGGGAAATTATGCGAGCAGTGAAATAAAGTTCTCAAAGGTTCTCAAAAGAATCCAGACATAAAAAATGCCGAATCCCTTATTTTCCAAGGAATTCAGCATCTAAATGAACTGCCGGCAGCGGGACTTGAACCCGCACGAATTTTTGAAACCTCAATAAAATCAAGGGTTTCAGCAGTCAGGTAACCAAAAGGTAATCAAAAAGGTAATCAGAACAAATGTACGAATAAATTAGCATCTAAGAAAGGAAGAATCCTGTACATCGTAAAATTAAATATTTGGACACATACATAAGTCCATGATCAATGATAGAAATATGATTGATTGTGGGCTTATTTTAGTGCCCGAATTGAATTGTACCCCTTGTCAAGGACATATTTGAATTTTAGTACCCAATTTTTTGGACAGCCATTTTCGGTGTTCCCATGGAAATAGACTTGGCTGATATTTTGGCACTCGGTTTG
>JAETSX010000037.1 GCA_021769425.1 Eubacterium sp. | reverse complement strand
CAAAAGTAAGTGCTCTGGAACTTTCTCTTTCTATATGCTGATGTCATTATATCGGTTAATTTTGTGACAATCAATCAGATTTATTAGAAGTCAGAATAAACGGGCAGCAACAATAAGGCTTCTCTTATTCTCTCTGTATCCCATTTTTCTGGGAACAATACCGCCATAATATGAAACGCATCTATCAGTCCTGCAATATACGCATGAGTTCCGTATTCAAAATCCTGTTTTTCTCTACAATCTATAAGATGTTGGCAAACCGCCCTCTGCTTTTCCGTTAAATCGAGTTGATTAAATGCGTCCTCTGCTTTTCCCTCATCCTTACTATCCTTTTGATAACTTGCATCCGCTTGTAACAGTTTCCATACAGATTCGTCTTTTAGTTTCTCGACCGCTATTTTCACCAGTTCTTTAAATTCCTTATCACACATCACTTCTTCCTGCCATTTCTACCCTTAACTTTTTTACAGGTGCATGGATAACCTTGATAATAAGCTCATCAACGCAATCTGTATATCTGCCTTGCTGTATGAGCTGATTTTTTAATCCCACAAGGCTATGCAACAGGAGTTTTCTTTCTTCACTATCCACATATAAATGATTTTTCTTTTCTCTCATTCATATCACCGTCCTTTTTTCTTTCATTATATAAACGGACGGCAATATATTCAAACATACGGGATTATGTAACACCAGAAAAAAGCTCTTTGAGCGAGTAACTTTTGCCTTTTCAATTAGCAGACTTTTTAGCACGTTTTTTCTCCGATTAGCAGGAGAGCCATTTTGATTAGCAAAAACATCAAATTTCTTGCTAATCATTAGCAAGCTAATCGGTGACGATAATTAACAGTTCAATTTCTCTGTGGTCAAATCTGATTAGCAAAAATCGCTCCTGCTAATCGCACATTGCTACGAGTTCAAATTTATTTGGAAAATGAGAAACGCCGAAAACCTTGAAAAATCAATGTTTTCGGCGATGTTTTCAGCGTCGCTAAGAGGATTTGAACCTCCGACCTACCGCTTAGGAGGCGGTCGCTCTATCCAGCTGAGCTATAGCGACAGTTACAAAATCTATATTTAGTTTTACTTGTTACCTTTTTCCTTTTCCTCTTAGGCGAGTGTTATAACACTTTCTTAGGAGGCGGTCGCTCTATCCTGCTGAGCTATAGCGACATTCACAAAATCTATTATATTATAAACTTTTTTTAATATTTTGTCAATCCCCTATTTTAACTCTTACAACTAATCAGATTCCGTTACATTTGATAATTAAGCTGCCCCTGCATCCAGATAGTTCCCTTAAATCTGCGGCCAACAGCCGGTTCTCCCAGCAAGTCCGCCTGATTAATACATACATCAAAAACAAGATGATTACTATTCAGAGTCAGGACATAGGATTTTTCCCTGGTATTCTTATTCTCAATGGTATAAAAATCCAGAATCTCACCCATAATGCTATACTGGTCACTTTCAATCCCATAGGGCATAAAATAAGTATCCACAATCGAAAGAACATCCTCCGTCATAATTCTTCGGGAAATCATGGAATAAGTATCAATATCTTCCAAAGTAAGACTCTCCATAGCATCCTCGTCACCGTCCCGCGCCGCTGCCATTAAATGATTCCGATTGTTCGTATATTTCTCGCCGCTTTTAATTTGATTCTCATTCTTATAAACGGGAAGAATAATTTTACCGCTGGCAGATAAAGCAGAAATGGTAGTATTAATTGGCATCCGTTTGCCGTTTTTTGTTCTCTGCTCCTGAAGATATTCCACTGCATTCTGCAGATAAAAGATAAGAGTTACTCCTATTCTCATTTCATCACAGATACCAGCATATGCTTCTCTGTCAGAACGTTTCTGAATATCCACTCTTTCTTCTGTAGAGACTCCGCTCCCTGTAAAATAAGGATAATAATATTCTACATGGAATCTATCATCCATATAAAATCCACGAACTGCAATTCCCGTAAATTCACTGAATTCCCTGGTTAATTCTGCAAATACATTTCCTTCTTCATCCTCTGTGAGAATTTTCTTATCAGGATGCTCAACAATATCCTGAATCAATAAATCAATCTCATTCCTCTTTTTCAAATTTTTGAATCCAATACTGCGCAGATAACCGTGCAATTTTGCCCCTCCCTTCACAAAACCAATATTACTTGTCTATTATATAATATTCAATTCTGTTTTTCAATTTTTTTATTGGTTTAGTTTTATATAATATTTATAATTTTCGGCGCTTTTTCCCTGTTTAGATTTTCTGTTACAAAATAATTTTCCTGCATCCCGCTGGTATACAAAATAACCGGAGCCTGGGCATTTTCTGTTTGAGAAATTACAACTGCCTTTTTTCCTTCTTCTGTCTTCACAACAGTGCCTGCGGGATATATTCCAATCTTTTTTTCCAATATTTTTTCCATACGATTTTCAAATTTTTCCTTATCAGAAATCAAATCGAATGCCTGGAATATTGTTTTTTTCGATGTTTCCATGCCTGATATTGCACAGTCAAAGGCATCACAAATCTGAATCATACGGCATTCTTTCTCCTTGTTCTTCTGCTTTAAAGGATATCCGCTGCCATCCAGCCGTTCATGATGTGACAATACCATCAGCTTTGAAATCTCAGGAATCCAAACTTCCTTTTCCAAAGCAGTATATCCCATAATCGTGTGCTTCTTTAACTCATACAATTCGGAATCGTTCAGATGTCTGGAAGAATAGTCCTGATAATTGATATCTATGTATCGGTAACCCAGATCATGAAGAAGACATCCCAGAACAGCATCTTCCATTCTTTTTCTGGAAAATCCATATTCTCTTCCCAACAACATAACCAGTATTGTGAGATAAATGGTATGCTCATACATATCAGAAGTGCGGTTCTTAATATCCAAAACCCTGTCTTCTTCTGTCCGTTCAAATACAGTTACCAATTCTTTCACAAGACTTTCCAGTTTTCTCAAACTGCTGTCTTTTCTGTAAATGTGCTGAGACAATATCGCTTTTAATTCATTTTCGAATTTCAGGAATACTTCTGGCTTTAAATAGAAGTTCACTTTTTCATATTTTTCAAAAGGATCTTCTACATAAATTTTCTGAATGTTTAAGGAAGTCAGAGATTCTTTGTAACTTACTTTTAATACAGTTCCTATTTCCAAAATCACGCTTCCATTTTCCTTACAAACGGGTTTCGCCAAAATTTCATTTCCTGTTAATTCTGATACTCGATATTCTCTCATATTGTACTCCTAAATAACTTCCGCTCTGCTATTTATGATAGCCAAGAGCAACGGCTCGGATTTCAGCTTGATATTCTTAATCTTCTACCGGTACAGTCGATTTCTTTGTCCCCATTGCAATATCTAATGCTTCTTTTTCCTCATCCGCAAGTACAATTATGGAATTTCCACTTACTATCTCTTTGATATAAGTATAACATCCTTCTCTGGTATGCATAGCATTGATAATAAACCCATCATTTTTCTGATCCAGCATTGCCAAAGAAAAACTTAATTTTCCACCCATCTCGTGAAAAGCATCATATTTTACCATTCCAACCTTCTGGAATGTAGAATTTAAACTATTTGAAATTTTCTGTATGTTTTCTCTGTTTTCACTTTCAAACTCCAACAGTTCATCTACCTGCTGAATTCGTTTTATCAAAGTATCCTCCAGAGATTCTGCATTTTTCCCCATCATAAATGCATCATATTTTTTTCTTAATCTTCCTGATTTTACAATATTCACAATCAGTAAAATAAATAACAGCAGCATTACCGCAGCCATAATTGCGAAAGTCAGTAAAAAATCATCTACTGTAAAATACAGTCCTATAAAGTCTGACTTCATAGTTTCCTCCATTCTTCTTTTATTTTTAGAACGTATGTTTAATCAGATTTTTGCCTGATGAATGGATTGGAATAACTCTATAATTCTCTCCAACTCATCATTGGAATAATATTCAATTTCTATCTTTCCCTTATCTTTATTCTTATAGTGAATCGCAACCTTTGTTCCCATGATAGATTTGAGTTTTTGCTCCATATCTTCATAAAACACTGACATCTTATCCTCTTCCTTCTTTTTGGGTAATTCCGGTTTCTGATTCTGTACTTTCTTTACAAGCTTCTCCGTCTCTCTTACACTTAGTTTTTCATCAAAAATCTGTTGTGCAAGATTATACTGTTTCTCATTATCAGTAATTGCCAAAAGCGCTCTTGCATGTCCGGTAGAAAGCAAATCATCTATCACCATTTGCTGAACGCGTTCATCCAGTTTCAAAAGTCTCATAGAATTAGTAACTGCTGTCCTGGACTTTGACACTCGTTCTGCTACTTCGTCCTGCTTTAAATGAAACTCGTTCAATAATCTCTTGAATGCCATAGCCTCTTCAATTGGATTCAGGTTTTCTCTTTGGATATTCTCAATCAGAGAAATTTCTACCATTTCCTGCTCTGTAAGTTTTTTAATAATAACAGGAATTTCTTTCAATCCTGCCATTTTTGCAGCTCTCCATCTTCTTTCTCCTGCAATAATTTCAAAATAATCTTTTTTATCCTGCACCAGCAATGGCTGTAACACACCATATTGTTTTAATGATTCTGATAATTCTAATAAGGAATCTTCATCAAAATTCTTCCTAGGCTGTTCTCTGTTTGGTTCAACTTTAGTGATTTTTACAAAGGTTACTTCTTTATCTGGTTCCGGCATTCTGATCACTTCTGCCGTTCCTGTTGTTCCAACCTTATTGGTAATAAGGCTGTCCAGACCCTTTCCCAATCCGCCTTTTTTTGCTGCCGCCATTTAACCTTCCTCTCTTTCTATCACTTCTTTTGCCAATAAACGATAACTTTCTGCTCCGGCAGATTTAGAATCATATAAATTTATTGGCAATCCATGACTGGGAGCCTCTGCCAACCGAATATTTCTTGGAATAATCGTCTTATAAATGGTAGTATTCAAATTACTTTTTACATTTTCAACAACCTGCAAAGATAAATTTGTTCTGGCATCATACATGGTAAATACCACGCCTTCCATTTCCAGGCTTGGGTTCAGCCTTGTCTGCACCAGATTGATAGTATGTATTAACTGACTCAATCCTTCCAAAGCATAATATTCGCATTGGATTGGAACTAATATTGTATTTGCAGTGGTCATTGCATTGATGGTAAGCATATTCAATGAAGGAGGACAATCAATAATTATAAAATCGAAATCATCCTGAATATAGTCCACTTCATTTTTCAATATATATTCTTTCTCATCAATACCTAACAGTTCAATTTCTGCTCCAGCAAGATTAACATTTGATGGTATTAAAAACAAATTATCTATCTCAGTCTGCACCATACTTTTCCGAATAGTACATTCACCAAGCATAAGTTCATAGACCGTATGCTCTAAATCTGTTTTTTCAATACCTAATCCGCTGGTGGTATTTCCCTGGGGATCCATATCAATTGTCAATACCTTTTTACCTTCTTCTACAAGACAGGCAGATAAATTAATCGCTGTAGTTGTTTTGCCGACTCCGCCTTTCTGGTTGGCTATTGCAATAATTCTTCCCATACTATTTTCCTTTCCTCTTATGTTACTAATTATTATATCACCTTTTAGAATTTATTACTATAGGAAATTCGTTCAAAAATGTTTCACGTGAAACATTTTTTTGTGAACTATTTTTATGGATTTATAGTAAAGGACAATTCTTTTTATACTTAAGCAATTCACAAACAGGATGCATTTCACGCCTTTAAAACAATCAGGCACAAGAAATTATGTCGTTTACTATAGTATAAACCACTTTACTGTAAACAAAGGGCTTTTATTTTTTTGCTCAAAGTGTTATTATTGGTAAACCGAATTTTTTAAATTATTGCATTTTTTGTAAACGAAATCGACTGTTGTCACACCTCCATAGCAGGCGGTATTTTAAAATACTGACTTATAATAGGAAGAAGAATGTTTCACGTGAAACATTCTTCTTTCTCTACTGCTTTTAAAAAACATTGATTAAATTATTTCTAATTGCAAAGACCGCCGCTTGTGTCCGATCTGTCACTTCGATTTTTTTAAATATACTGGAAATATGGTTTTTTACAGTGCGTTCACTGATGTCCAATCGCTTTCCTATTTCCTTGTTATAAAGTCCTACTGACAATAATTTCAATACTTCTAACTCACGTTTGGTTAGTAAGTCAATCTTCACTTTCTCATGATTTCTTTCAACCATTTTAGAATTCAATAATGGTATCATACTTGGCTGTATATAAGTCTCTCCTTTTATTACATGGGAGATTGCTTTCTTCAATTCTGAAGAATCAGACTCCTTCAACAAATAGCCATTAATTCCTATATCTACTGCTTTTAACAAAAACTCAATTTCATCATGTACTGTTAATATTATTATTTTTACATCTACCTTATCTTCTTTTAACCGTTCTAAAACCTCCAATCCATTCATATTTGGCATGTTGATATCCAATAACAACACCTGCGGAATTGTTGTCTCCAATAATTTCAAACATTCAATTCCATCTCCAGCTTCTCCAATTACCTGTACATCACCTTCCAATTCCAGCAATTGTTTCAAACCTTCCCGAACCATAGAATGATCATCTACAATTACAACTTTTGCCGACATTACGCATCCTCCTTGTCAATTGGTACTTCTACTAAAATCTTGGTTCCTTTCCCCGGTTCAGAATTCAATTCCAATCTTCCAGCGAAAAGAAAGACACGTTCCTTCATCATGGATATTCCCAATCCTGAACCATCTTCTTTTTTTAAATTTTGAATATCATCTATAATGAATCCAACTCCATCATCCTCTATTCTAACAACAATTTTTTCTTTTTTGTATTCTACTTGTATCAAGACATTCTCTGCCCTGGCATGCTTCATAATATTATTGCACGCCTCCTGGACAATACGTAAAATACTCAAGGACATCATAGGAGAAAGCTCTATGGATTCACCTAATGTTTCATATGAAACATTCAAAATTTCACTTTTGCATATTTTATGAATTTCTTTTTCTAATATATTATCCAATTGAAAATCATCCAGGGAAGTTGGACGTAAATCATATATGATATTCCTCATTTCCTGTATAATATCTCGAATAGTTTTTGATATTACATGAAGCTCTAACCGGCACCGTACAGTATCCACATCCATAATCTTTGTACAAATCTCTATCTTGTGTATCGTATTGGTAAGACTCTGTACTATGGAATCATGTAATTCTCTGGCAATACGCTGCCGCTCTATTTCCTGTATCTCTATGATTTTACGTTGATATTTTCCCTGTTTTTCTTTTAATTCTTTTTTATTCCACAAAGATTTTTCTTTCTCTCTTGCAACTTTTGTTACACTCTCAAGTTCTGCAAGATACTCATTTAATTTTGAAATCTTAATACTCAAATCATTTAATTCTGATTCGATTATTTTCTGTTCATCCATCAGAGAATCAATCTTCGAATGATTTTCCTGGTTCACACTTCTGGGTGTAAAAGATTCAAAATTTTCATCCAAAGATTTTTCCAATGCCTGTATAAATTTAATATTATCTTTCAAAAGTATTTCTTTTTTTTGAAATTCTCTTTCTAAAATTAATTTTTCATTATACATCTCATGATGCATTCTTTCCAAATAATCTACAATCATAATTCTTTCCTTTATAGAACATATGTTTTTTTAACATATACTATTTTACTTTAATGTAGTACTAAGGAATAGCTTAAATGCTGATTACTCTTATTTTATCTCAAAATGTATAATAAGAAAAGATATATTTTTATTTTTTTATTTTTAAATATATTTTATTTGTATATCCTGTACGTTTCGTCTATAATAGTAGTAGAAATAGAACCGAAATATAAAAATTCTATGGTTAATTATGAAAGGAGGCTGATGAAATGAAAAAACAAATCCGCAATTTCCTGCTCTTAAGCACTTTGACAACCATCAGCATTTATGGCATCAATAAGGCCATCAGTATTTCATCTTCCTTAAAAAATCTCCTGAAAACTGACAAAGGTAAATTCTTTAATTGGAGATACGGAAATATTTTTTATACCAAACAGGGAAAAGGCAGGCCGCTTTTGCTTATCCATGACTTAAATCCTGCTTCCTCTTCTTATGAGTGGGACAAAGTTGTAAATCATCTGGCAGAGCATCATACAGTATACTGCCTTGACTTACTGGGATGTGGAAGAAGCGACAAGCCCAACATGACCTACAGCAATTACCTCTTCGTCCAACTAATTACTGATTTTATAAAAAATGTAGTTGGGGCAAAAACGGATATCGCTGCTACCGGCAATTCTTCTTCCTTTGTGTTTATGGCATGCAATATGGAACCGGAACATTATAATAAAATAATTATTATCAATCCCGCTTCTTTAGAATCATTGGCAAAAACTCCGAATAAACATAAGAATGCACTGAAATTTATGATTGAACTTCCAGTCTTTGGAACTATGATCTATAATCTGGCATTCTCCGAAAAGGCCATTGCAAATAGTTTTCGCGAAGAATATTATAAAAAAAGCCACATGGTTCCCAGCAGAATTATTGATACTTATTATGAGGCAGCCCATATGGACAACAGCCGCGGCAAATATCTTCTTTCCAGCATAAAGGCAGATTATACTAATATTAATATCGTCCATGCTTTGCGAAAAATAAATAACAGCATTTACTTAATTGGAAGTGAAGGAAATGCAGAGAGTGAATCAATTATCAATTCTTATATTTCCCGCAATCCTTCCATTGAAGCATCCTGGATCCCTGAATCTAAATTTCTGCCTCAACTGGAAGTTCCGGAAAAATTACTGGATATACTGAATTTATATTTAGATCCGGTAAAATAAACTGCTTTAGATCGAACTTTTTTCATTTAGTTTTATGCAAAAATACAGGAAGCAGGCTCTCACACAATTTTTTGCTGATAGAGCAGGCTCCTGCATTTCCATCTTAAAATGTAAATTGATTCATGTTCTTTTTTAATTAATAATATTCTTATACCCGTGAACGAAATGATTTGCTTGTTTTCGCTATTTCAAGAAAACAAGCAAATCATTTCGCAAATAAGTATGCTCTTGAGTATAGAAATTAATTTCTCAACAAATTGGATTCTTAGAAGGCGTTCCAGACTTTCTGGGATATCCTTTGGGTGTTTTTCTCTGTTTTTCAATTTGAATCAATGATCTGGAAACTTCTGTGCCGGGTAACGTAAACTTCTGTACCTTAACAATTTTTCCTCCCAACACATTAATTGCCTTTTTAGCCTGATGAACTTCTTCCTCCACCTCTGCTGATTTATAAGAGACAAAATTTCCTCCTACTTTTACAAAAGGGATGCAGTACTCGCTTAAAGAGGCAAGGTTTGCCACTGCCCTGGACACGCACAGATCAAACTTTTCCCGGTAATCTGATTTTACCGCCATTTCTTCTGCTCTTCCATGAACTGCAGTAATACCGGATAAATCTAATTCTTCTATCACTTCTTTTAAAAATAAGATCCGTTTATTCAAAGAATCCATCAGCACAATTTCCAACTCCGGAAATGCAATTTTAAGGGGGATTCCCGGAAATCCTGCTCCAGTGCCCAAATCTATGACTTTTAGTTTTTGATTCAAATTCCTGTTTTCTGCTAAACTTAAAGAATCCAGAAAATGCTTCTCTATCACATCCTGAAATTCGGTAATGGCAGTCAGATTCATCACTTTATTTTTTTCAATCAGCATCTCATAAAATGTGAGAAATTGATTAATCTGTATTACAGAACATGTAATGCCCAATGCATCCAAACCGGCATAAAATCGATCCAATTGATATTCTTTTTCTTTAATTATAATCATATCCTCCTTACTATTTATTTCTGAAATATCTGATCTTCAGAATTTTTTTATAGCCTTTGATATCCATTCTATTTATTCCTAAGATACTTGATCTTCAGAATTTTTCCTTTTATGGCCTTTAATTTCCATTCTACTTATTTCTGAGATTCCTGATCTCCAGAATTTTTTCGGTTGATCTGCTCTAAATAAACTAATAAAACGGAAATATCTGCAGGTGACACGCCGGAAATTCTGGAAGCCTGTCCCACATTTACCGGCTGATAGAGGTTCAGCTTCTGCTGGGCCTCAATTCTGAGGCTTTTCACCTGATTGTAATCAAAATTTTCCGGAAGTTTCTTTTTCTCTAATTTCTTAAACTCCTTTACCTGCTTTAACTGCCTTCGGATATATCCGTCATACTTGATATTGATATTCACCTGCTCTGCCACATCAGCCGCAAGTTCCGGCCTTTCTTTATCAATTTCAGCAAGAGCTTCATAAGAAAGTTCCGGCCTTCGAATCAGTTCCGCAAGGGTAGTTCCTGTTTTTAAAGGCGTACTCTCATGTTCCTTCAAAACTTTCTGAACCAAATCATTTGCTCCGATATTCACATGCTGAACTCTTTCTGTTTCCTGCTCTATCAGACGCTTTTTTTCCATCACGCCGTCATACCGTTTCTGATCGATCAGGCCAATCTCATAACCAATCTTAGTAAGACGCAAATCTGCATTATCCTGCCGCAGCAATAAACGGTATTCTGCCCTTGAAGTCATCATCCGGTAAGGTTCATGATTATCCTTTGTCACAAGATCATCAATCAGAACTCCAATATAAGAAGAAGATCGATCCAAAATCAGAGGTTCCTTCCCTTTCAGAAACATGGCTGCGTTAATGCCTGCCACCAGCCCCTGAGCTGCCGCCTCTTCATAACCAGAACTCCCGTTAAACTGCCCTCCGGAAAAAAGACCTCTAATCTTTTTAAATTCCAGAGAAGGATAAAGCTGCCTTGGGTTGATACAGTCATATTCAATGGCATAAGCATTCCGGACAATCTTAACATGTTCCAGCCCTGCTACACTGCGGTACATTTGATACTGAACATCCTCCGGGAGAGAGCTGGACATTCCTCCCACATACATTTCATTGGTATACAGCCCTTCCGGTTCAATAAAAACCTGATGCCTTTCTTTGTCTGCAAATTTTACCACTTTATCTTCAATGGACGGACAATACCGGGGTCCGGTTCCTTCTATCATTCCAGAATAAAGAGGGGATCGATCCAGATTATCCCGAATAATTTCATGGGTTTCTGCATTCGTATAAGTCAGCCAGCAGGAAGCCTGATCAATCTGAACTTCTTCCGGATCTGTGGTAAAAGAAAAAGGAATTACTCTCTCATCCCCTTTTTGTTCCTGCATCTTACTGAAATCAATGGAACGCCTGTCGATTCTTGCAGGAGTTCCTGTCTTAAATCGAAACAATTCAATTCCATGCTCCTTTAAGGATTCCGATAAATGATCAGCAGACTGCAAGCCATTGGGACCGGTATAATTTACGGTATCTCCATAAAGACATCTGGACTTTAAATAAGTGCCGGTACAGAGCGCTACTGCTTTGCAATAATACAAAGCGCCGGAAAAAGTTTTTACGCCTTTCACCACTCCATGCTCCACCATCAGTTCAGTTACTTCTGCCTGGCGGATGGTTAAATTATCTGTATTTTCCAGAGTCATCCGCATTCTGCGGCTGTATTCCGCCTTATCCGCCTGGGCTCTGAGAGAATGCACGGCCGGCCCTTTGGAAACATTCAGCATCTTTGACTGTATGAAGGTTTTGTCAATATTGATGCCCATCTGTCCTCCAAGAGCATCAATTTCCCTTACCAGATGTCCCTTAGATGTTCCGCCGATATTGGGATTGCAGGGCATCAGTGCAATGCTCTCCACACTGACCGTAAACATAATTGTCTGAAATCCCAGCCTGGCACAGGCAAGGGCGGCTTCACATCCTGCATGGCCTGCGCCTACCACGCAGATATCATATTCTTCTCTTACACAAGGCATAAGAAATTCTCCTTTCCATTATTGCGGATATCAATTTTTCATCAGCAAAACAATTCATTTTCCCATGCAGAACTTTGAAAATATTTCATTGACCAAATCTTCCCCCACCGATTCTCCGGTAATCTTTCCCAAAGCGTCACAGGCATTTACAAGATCAATGGTATAAAAATCCTCCGGCATTTGATCTTTTATGCTTTGCTTCACCATGGTCAGGCTGTCTAAAGCCTGTTTTAGCGCAGATTTCTGCCTTACATTTGTAATTACGATTTCATTGTTATATGAAATCTCTCCCTGAAAAAAAAGATTCCTTATAACATGTTCCAATTCTTTTACCCCAGTTCCTTCTTTGGCAGAAACTGAAACAACTGGATACTTATTTTCTTTTGTCAGAAAAAGCAAGTCTTTTTCGGAAATCATTTGCTGCAAATCAGATTTATTCAATAACACAATTACTTTTTTCTCTTTCAGAAGATGAAAAATTTTCTCATCATTCTGATCCAAAGGCATCGAAGAATCTGCCACACAAATGACAAGATCTGCAGATTCCAAAGATGCTCTTGCCTTTTCCACACCGATTTTTTCCACAGTATCGCTGGTATCATGAATTCCTGCAGTATCTATTACATTTAAGATAATCCCATTCAGATTAATCTGTTCTTCCAGAATATCACGGGTAGTTCCGGCTACTTCTGTCACTATCGCACGATCCCTCCCAGTCAATGCATTCATCAGAGAGGATTTTCCTACATTTGGTTTTCCAACAATTACGGTATGAATTCCCTCTTTCAAAAGTTCTCCGTTTTCAGAAGAATGAAGCAAATCCCTGATCTGGACAGACAGGGATTCTAATATTTCCATCAACTGTTCCCCATATCCATCTATGGAAATATGTTCCGGATCATCCAATGCAGATTCAATAAAAGCAATTTCGTGAAGAATCTTCCCTCTGATTCCTCTGATCTTTTCTTTTACAGTTCCCTGAAGCTGATGGAGGGAAGCTTCCAGGGCAAAGTCATTTTGAGCATTAATTACATCAATCACTGATTCCGCCTGGGAAAGATCAATTCTCCCATTTAAAAATGCACGTTTCGTAAACTCTCCCGGTTCCGCCGGCCTGGCGCCATATTTCAGTACAGTTTCCAACACTCGTTTTAAGACAAGCGCACCTCCGTGACAATCTATTTCCACAGTGTCCTCCATGGTATAGGTGTTGGGGGCTTTCAGGATCAAAACCATAACCTCATCTATCACCTTTTTCCCGTCGCAAATATATCCGTAATGAACGGTATGGCTTGGTGATTCTGATAATTTTACCCTGCCGTTCCGGGAACGGTAAATCTGATCAATGATCTGAAAAGATTCTTCCCCGCTGATCCGGACAATTCCAATTCCTGAATTAGTCATACCAGTGGCAATCGCCGCGATGGTTTCTGTAGCCATAAAAATTTCCTTTCTGTCAACAATTGATTTTACTGTTACTATTTCTTCAAATAGCCTTAATGATAGAAGAAAAAGCTTTCTCAAATTAAACCTCTGTTATCATTGAGAAAGCCTTTTTATGAAAAATCACTTTCCCAGGGAAAATGATTTTTCTTTAATTATTATTATTGCTGTTATTATTATTTCGCTTCAATGTAACTACCACATGTCTGTAAGGCTCTTCTCCTTCACTGTGAGTATTTACATAACGATCATTCTGCAATGCAGAATGAATGACTCGACGTTCAAAAGGGTTCATCGGCTCTAAAGAAACAGAATGCTTGGTTCTCTTCACCTTATAGGCAATGTTCTTTGCAAGATTCTCCAGAGTATCTCTTCTTCTCTTGCGATAATCCTCTGTATCAATCTTTACTTTTACATATTCATTCACCTGTTTTCCAACTGCGAGATTTGTCAGATACTGCAGGGAATCCAGAGTTTGTCCGCGTTTTCCGATCAAAACGCCCATTTCTTCCCCTTTTAATTCCACATCTACATTTTTGCCGTCTTCACTTTTATTAATAACAATTTCAACTTCCAGGTTCATTGCAACAAAAACATTGTGAAGAAAATCATAGACATAATCCTCTACCTCTGATTTCTTACGAACCTTGATTACTGCCGGTCTGCTTCCGATCCCCAGAAAACCGGAACTTCCCTTTTCAATTACTTCATATTCAATTTTATCACTGGTTGTGCCAAGTTTTACAAGACTTTCTGTGATAGCGTCATCTACGGTTTTTGCCGATACTTCAATAAACTCCATTCAAAAATTCCCCCTGTTTCCATCACTTGTTGTTACGTTCATTAAACTCTTTGACCATATTAGCCTTCTCCAAAAGACTGCCTTTTCTTGCTGTTCTTGAATACTCTTCTCTTTCACGGATTTTTGCTTCTTTTTCAGCAGAGCTCACAGGCTCTGAAATTTTTCTGGTATTCAATCTGGCAGCATTTGCTATCTGGCTCTCGTAAATACCCTGTTTCTCCTTCTTTTTCTTAACTTTTTCTTTATTCTTCTCAATGATAACTTCAAGATCAAGATTCTTCATATACCGATTCAGGATTAACTGCTGAATGCAGCGGATCACAGAACCGGAAATCCAATAAATTCCAAGACCCACCGGAACGGAAAACACCATAAACAGTGAAAACAAAGGCATAATGGTATTCATCGTCTTCATCTGCCTTGCCATTGCATCATTTTCGCCTCCGGCAGCGCCGGCATTAGGCATCAGCTTTATATTCAATACCTGTGAACCATAAGAAATCAGAGGAATTAATAGCGCTCCGAAAATTAAAAGAAAATCCTTATTCCCCCAACCTGTGCCAATCAGATTCATCGGTGAGTTAGCAATATTGATACCGAAAAAATTATTCATATGGACTACAGCCGCTTCTGTAGAGTTAATAATATCCGTCAATCCTGCAAAACTGTCCTTCAATAACTCCCATCCATGTCCCGGCAGTGCATACAGCACATCAATAATAGAATTCGCTGTAGTGATATCACTTTCAAAATTCAGCTTTACCATGCCTATGCCGGATTCTTTCAAAAATTCTGTCATGATATCCTGAAATCCGCTTACTCCCATGATCTTCTCTACCAGAGGAGTATAGACATCCTTCACGCTGCTGACATATGCCGGAATATTACGGATTACCTGATACATAGCAAGCAAAATCGGAAAGTTAATCAAAAGCTGAACACAGCTTCCCATAGTAGATACACCGTATTTCTCATATACCATCTGTGTTTCTTCATTCATTTTCTGCATGGATACCTGATCTTTTTTATTCTTATACTTTTCCCGAATTGCATTGATTTCCGGTGACATCTCCTGAGAGAGCCTGGAAAATTTCTGCTGCTTATAAGTCAGCGGAAACATCAGCAGATAAATAATTACTGTAAATAAAATAATACACAGAGCAATATTCTGAATGCCGAAAGCGCTGTCCAAAAAAGTATAAAGGGCATTCATAATATAACCGATCAACTTCGCAACCGGCCCTATGAATTTACCAGAGTACTGGGTCAAAATTATTTCCGTCAATTAATAAACCTCCTAAAATCATGGAACTGGATCGTATCCGCCTTTTGAAAAAGGATTACATCTTAATATTCTCCATCCGGCTAACAAAGACCCTTTCAATGCGCCGTGCTTCTGAATCGCTTCCAGTCCATAAGTAGAACAGGTAGGATAATAAGGGCATTTTGTAGTTTTCAAGGGTGACAAATATTTTCTATACAACTTGATCAAAGCAATTAATATACGTTTCAAAATATTCCATCTTCTTTTCTTATTAAAATGTGATGAAGTCCTCCAAGATGCAGTAATGCTTTCTCAGTTTCATGATAAGTAATATTCTTTGCTGCTGCTCTTGCAATGACTACAATATCCAGACCATTTTCAAACATTTCTTCCTGTAAACGATAAGCTTCCCGTACTAACCTTGTGATATGATGTCTTATAACACTATTTCCTACTTTTTTACTGACTGATATTCCTAATCTGTTGGTTTCTGTCTTATTTTCCAGAACATACATGACAAAAAAACGGTTTGCATAAGATTTTCCATGTTTATACACATTCTGGAAATAACTGTTCTTTTTCAATGATTCTGAAAATTTCATAACTGCTCCCTGTAGCTGCTATACACACTTTTGTGCGCATACGGAATATGAAATAAAATTAAGAAGAAAGACCACAATAGATGTGGCCTAAGCTGACAATCTCTTTCTTCCCTTTAATCTTCTTGCGGCTAAAACTCTTCTTCCGCCTTTCGTACTCATTCTCTTCCGAAATCCATGAACTTTCTTTCTGGATCTCTTTTTCGGCTGAAATGTCATTTTCACGGGTCATCCACCTCCTCTGTGCTAAAAAACATCATGTTTCATTATATCAAAAAATAAGGGTAAGTCAAGCTATTTTAGGATATTTGTTGAGTTTCCTGCAAAAATTTTACCTGTTGATAATTTTTTGACAAAAATTTTCAAAAATATTTGCTTTCAACAATATTCACATTTATTCACATAAGACATATAATAAGGAAGAAACAAATTTTATCCACAAGTTATCCACATTTTCCACATTTTGAAAAGTTATCAAGGTTTTGTGGATAACTTGTGGAAAACTTTTTGAAAGTTTGTGTATATTTCATGTTGTGGCACCAGATTACCTGAAAAGCAGGCAAATTTTTAATGTAGATATGTTTACAATGAAGATTGTTTATAAACAGGCGGGCTAAAATTTTCATTGATTCTTCGAACAATTTGGGTTATTATAGAATATGGAAGACTATGAACTAATAAAAAGGAATCATTGGAGAAGACTATGGAACTTATTTTAGAAAAATGGGAAGAAATTCTCAGAACAGTAAAGGAAGAACATGATCTTACAGACATTTCCTTTACCTACTGGCTGAAACCGCTTAGCGTATGCAACATTGAAGGCTCAAAACTCTATATTCTGGTTCCATCTGAAGATGTGGGGATCAATTATATTACAAAAAAATATAAACTTCCTATTAAAGTTGCCATTGCAGAGATTACTGGAATTGACTATGATCTTGAATTTATTTCACCGGAACAGGCAGACAGATTCAAGTCCCGGAAAAGCAAAAATTCATCATTCACACAAAGCACAGAAAAAAGTAATCTCAACCCCAACTATACCTTTGAATCTTTCGTCGTCGGCAACAATAACAAATTTGCCCATGCTGCAAGCCTTGCAGTAGCAGAATCTCCCGGAGAAGTATACAATCCTCTCTATATATACGGAGGGCCCGGACTTGGCAAAACTCACCTGATGCAGTCCATCGGACATTTTATTTTACAGCAGCAGCCGGAAAAAAAAGTAATTTACGTTACTTCAGAACAGTTTACCAATGAAGTAATTGATTCTATCCGAAACGGCAACGCCTCTGCAATGACAAAGCTTCGGGACAAATACCGAACCGTAGATGTTCTTATGATTGACGACGTGCAGTTCATTATCGGAAAAGAAAGTACACAGGAAGAATTTTTCCACACCTTCAATGTACTCCATTCTGCCAGAAAACAGATTATCCTGTCCTCTGATAAACCACCCAAAGACATGGAAACGTTAGAAGAGCGCATTCGTTCCCGTTTTGAATGGGGGCTGTTAGCAGATATTGGATATCCTGATTATGAAACCAGAATGGCAATTTTACGAAGAAAAGAAGAAATAGACGGATTTCATCTGGATGATGAAGTTCTTGATTATATTGCAATCAATATCAAATCCAACATCCGGGAACTGGAAGGCGCTTTAAATAAACTGATCGCTTTCTCTAATCTGGAGGATACAGTAATTACCATGGACGTAGCCGTACGGGAACTGCAGAATATCATTTCTCCGGACAAGCCCAAGGAAATTACCCCGCAGCTTGTGATTGAGATTGTAGCGGAACATTTTAATATTTCCACCGATCAGATGATTTCCAAAAACCGAAGCAGCGAAATTGCAAAACCCAGGCAGATTGCCATGTATTTATGCAAGAATATGACCTCAGCCCAGCTTGAGACCATCGGAGCCCTGTTAGGCGGAAGGGATCATTCCACGATCATTCACGGAATCAAAAAGATAACGGAAGAATATCAGAATGATGAGAATTTTCATCACCTGATCGAGACAATTAAGAAGAAAATCAACCCCAATTAACAAAAGAACGGCATCTTTCAAAATTAAAAAGAAAGATATCAAGATTTTGTGGATAACAGGATCGAAAATGTGTGGAAACGGATGGACAACCTCTTTGTTTGTTCACAAACGCATTTTTCTGCCATAAGGACCGATTTTCGGCCTTTTAGTTTATTCACAGCCTGTCCCAGTCTCTTCAAGATGAAATTCACAGGGTTATACAGTCGATTTTAACCTTGAAACACCTTAAAGTTCAGGCTTTACGCAATTATGAACTTATGAACAGGCCCTATGATTACTAAGACGAATCCTTTATCATAAATTGATCTTTAAGCTCAGGAAGGAGTTATACACAGCATGAAAATTATATGTTCCAAATCAAATCTCCTGCATGGAGTTAATATTGTATCAAAAGCCGTACCGTCCAGAACTACTATGCCTATTCTGGAATGCATCTTAATTGACGCCTCTGCCAATGAAATAAAATTGACAGCCAATGATATGGAACTGGGAATCGAAACCAGGATCGAAGGAGAAATTGCAGAACGGGGAATTATTGCATTAGACGCCAAAATATTTACTGAGATTGTACGGAAACTTCCGGATAATGAAGTTACTATTATAACGGATGAAAATTTTAAGACAATCATTACCTGTGAAAAAGCAAAATTCAATATTATAGGAAAATCAGGAGAAGATTTTTCCTATTTACCCTATATAGAAAGAAACCAACCGGTACTGTTATCCCAATTTACATTAAAAGAGGTGATCCGACAGACCATCTTTTCTATTTCGGACAGCGATAATAACAAATTGATGACAGGTGAGTTATTTGAGATCAGGGAGAATCAGTTAAAGGTAGTTTCTCTGGATGGACACCGTATTTCCATTCGGAATATTGATCTGAAAGAAGCCTATGATCATTATAAAGTTATTGTACCGGGCAAAACTCTTCAGGAAGTGAGCAAAATATTGCCTGGCGATCTCAATGAATATGTCAGTATATTCTTTACAGAGAATCATATTGTATTTGAATTCGGCAATACCACTGTAGTGTCGCGTTTGATCGAGGGAGAATACTTTAAGATCGATCAGATGCTCTCTTCTGATTATGAAACAAAGATCAAGATTAATAAAAGGGAACTGCTGGATTGTATTGATCGTGCAACTCTCCTGGTCAAAGAGGGGGACAAGAAACCTATTATTATGAATGTAATGGATGAAAATATGGAATTGAAAATCAATTCTTACATTGGTTCTATGAATGAAGATATTGATATACAAAAAGACGGAAAAGATATTTTGATCGGATTTAATCCTAAATTTTTTATAGATGCACTGCGTGTCATTGATGAGGAAGAAGTCACATTGTATATGGTAAATCCTAAGGCTCCCTGTTTTATCAAAGACGATAATGAAACATTTATTTATCTGATTCTTCCGGTGAATTTCAATGCAGCATCGAACTAAATATTATTTGGAAGAGAATTGAAAGGATATAAGTTATCATGGAAATAAAATTAAGGGATGAATATATTAAGCTGGGGCAGGCGTTGAAGGCTGCAAATTTGGTAGATTCCGGTGTGATGGCTAAGCTGGTGATCCAGGATGGGATGGTCAGAGTCAATGGAGAGGTAGAATATCACAGAGGAAAAAAATTAGTAGATGGAGATATTGTTTCCCTGGAAGGGGAGATAATCAAAATTGTAAAATGATCTTAAAATCCGTTGCTCTGAATCATTTCCGCAATTACAGTGATTTGTATCTGGAATTTGACAAGGGAACAAATATTCTTTATGGGGACAATGCACAGGGTAAAACAAATGTTTTGGAATCGGTTTATGTCAGCGGAACCACAAGATCCCACAAAGGGAGCAAGGATCGGGAGCTGATACAGTTTGGGGAAGAGGAAGCTCATATCCGTACCGTTGTAGAAAAAAAGGAAAAGATCTATCAGATTGATATGCATATTAAGAAAAGCCGTTCAAAAGGAATTGCCGTCAATAAAATTCCCATCAAAAAAGCGGCGGAACTGTTCGGTATCTTAAATATTGTGTTTTTTTCTCCGGAAGATTTGAATATTATAAAGAATGGCCCTTCGGAGCGAAGAAGATTTTTGGATGTAGAATTATGTCAACTGGATAAGATCTATCTGTTTCATCTTACCAATTACAACAGAATCTTAAATCAAAGAAATAAGCTTTTAAAAGATATTAATTTCAGGCCGGAATTGAAGGATACTCTTCCGGTCTGGGATATGCAGTTAATTGACTATGGGAAAAAGATCATCGCTTCACGTAAGAAGTTTGTGAACCGATTAAATGAAATTATATATGAGATACATAAGAAGATTTCCGGTGAAAGGGAAGAATTGATCCTGCGCTATGAGCCGGATGCAGAGGAGGAGAAACTGGAAGAGGAATTGATAAAAAATCAGGAAAAGGATTTGAAACTGGGCATGACTTCTGTGGGTCCCCACAGGGACGACATGTGCTTTTTGATCCGTGACATTGACATCCGCAGGTTTGGTTCTCAGGGACAGCAGCGGAGCTGTGCACTTTCTTTAAAACTTTCGGAAATAGAACTAGTGAAAGAATCCATTCAGGAGACGCCGGTTCTGATTCTGGACGATGTGCTGTCAGAATTGGACAGCAGCCGTCAGAATTTTCTGTTAAACAGCATTCATGATATTCAGACAATTATTACATGCACGGGGTTAGATGAGTTTGTAAAAAACAGATTTGAGATTAATAAAGTTTTTAAGGTAGTAAATGGAACTGTAACGGCTGAGAACGGTTTTTAGGAATTGGAGGAATTAGATGAGTACAAGTACAAATACAAATGCGGAATATGGAGCAGATCAGATTCAGATTCTGGAAGGATTAGAGGCAGTTCGCAAAAGGCCAGGAATGTATATTGGAAGTACATCGCTGCGAGGACTTCATCATCTTGTTTACGAAATTGTAGATAATTCTGTGGATGAAGCTTTGGCAGGATATTGTGATACGATAGATGTCCGTGTAATGAAGCATAATTGTGTGCAGGTAACGGACAACGGACGGGGAATTCCTGTGGGAATCAACCATAAGGCAGGGCTTCCGGCGGTGGAGGTTGTATTTACCGTACTTCACGCGGGAGGCAAATTCGGCGGCGGCGGTTATAAGGTGTCCGGCGGCCTTCACGGGGTAGGGGCTTCTGTGGTAAACGCTCTTTCTAACTGGCTGGAGGTTGAGATTTTCCATGAGGGAAAGATTTACAAGCAGCGGTATGAAAGAGGAAAGAGCATGTATCCTCTGAAAATAGTAGGTGACTGTGATCCGGAAAAAACAGGAACCCAGGTGACATTTTCTCCGGATGGAAGTATTTTTGAAGATACAGTGTTCGACTATGATACGTTAAAGCAGCGGCTTCGGGAGATGGCGTTTCTGACAAAAGGAATTAAAATCCGCCTGATCGATGAACGGGAAGGGATGGAACAGGAAAAAGAATTCCATTACGAAGGCGGGATCAAGGAATTTGTCACCTACTTAAACCACAGCAAGGAAGCTCTTTACGACAGTGTAATTTACTGTGAGGGCGAAAAAGACGGCGTTTATGTGGAAGTTGCCATGCAGCATAATGATTCTTATAACGATGCCACATACAGTTTTGTCAATAATATTACCACGCCGGAAGGAGGAACTCATCTGGCGGGATTTCGGAATGCACTGACTAAGACATTTAATTCTTATGCCAAGGCAAATAAAATTTTGAAGGAAAACGAAGCGGCCCTTTCGGGAGATGATATCAGAGAGGGAATGACGGCGATTATCAGCGTGAAAATACAGGAGCCTCAGTTCGAGGGACAGACCAAGCAAAAGCTGGGAAACAGCGAGGCAAGGGGGGCTGTAGACAGCGTGGTCAGTGAGCAGCTTACTTATTTTCTGGAGCAGAATCCTGCAGTTGCAAAGGTGATCTGCGAGAAATCACTGCTGGCTCAGCGTGCCAGAGAAGCAGCCAGAAAAGCCAGAGATTTAACCAGGCGAAAAACTGCCTTAGAGAATACCTCACTGCCCGGAAAGCTGGCAGACTGTTCTGATAAGGATCCGAGAAACTGCGAGATCTTTATTGTGGAGGGAGACTCTGCAGGGGGATCTGCCAAGACGGCCAGAAGCCGTGCCACCCAGGCAATTCTTCCTCTACGGGGCAAGATCTTGAATGTGGAGAAGGCAAGACTTGACAAAATCTATGGAAACGCAGAAATCAAGGCAATGATCACTGCGTTTGGAACGGGAATTCATGACGATTTCGATATTTCAAAGTTAAGATATCACAAGATTATTATTATGACGGATGCGGATGTGGACGGCGCCCATATCAGTACGTTGATGCTGACCTTTATGTACCGTTTTATGCCGGAATTAATTAAACAGGGGTATGTATATCTGGCAAAACCGCCTCTGTTTAAGGTAGAGAAGAATAAAAAGATCTGGTATGCCTATGATGATTTGGAGCTGGATCAGATTCTGCAGGAAATCGGCAGGGACGGAAATAATAAAATTCAGCGTTACAAAGGTCTGGGAGAGATGGACGCAGAACAGCTCTGGGAAACCACCATGGATCCGGAGACGAGAATTCTGGAACGGGTGATGATCAACGATGAAACGGCTTCTGAAATTGATTTGACCTTTACCACCCTGATGGGCGATAAGGTAGAACCCAGGCGTGAGTTTATTGAAGCGAATGCCAAGTATGTGCAGAATCTGGATGTGTAGCGGAGGAAAATAGATGGATGATAAAGTATTTGACCGGATTGATGAAATTGACTTGAAGAAAACCATGGAAAAATCTTATATAGATTATGCCATGAGTGTGATTGCATCCCGTGCGCTTCCGGATGTAAGGGACGGATTGAAACCAGTACAGCGGCGTATTCTTTATTCTATGATAGAACTGAATAACGGACCGGATAAGCCTCACCGTAAATGCGCCCGTATTGTAGGCGATACCATGGGTAAATACCATCCCCACGGAGACAGCTCTATTTACGGCGCTCTGGTAAATATGGCACAGGAATGGTCTACCCGTTATATGCTGGTGGACGGTCATGGGAACTTTGGTTCTGTGGACGGCGACGGCGCCGCTGCCATGCGTTACACAGAAGCCCGCTTAAGTAAGATTTCCATGGAAATGCTGGCGGATATCAATAAAGATACTGTTGATTTCGGGCCGAACTTTGATGAGACGGAGAAAGAGCCTTTGGTTCTGCCGTCCCGCTATCCCAATCTTTTAGTAAACGGAACTACCGGCATCGCGGTAGGCATGGCCACGAATATTCCTCCTCACAATCTTCGGGAAGTGATCGGCGCGGTGGTAAAGATCATTGACAACCGGATTGAGGAAGATCGGGAGACAGAGATTGAAGAGATTTTAAAGATTGTAAAAGGCCCTGATTTTCCCACCGGAGGCATGATCCTTGGAACCTCCGGCATCGATCAGGCATACCGCACTGGACGGGGAAAGGTGAAAGTGAGGGCTGTTTCCGACATAGAACCTATGCAAAACGGCAAGAACCGTATTGTGGTGACAGAGCTTCCCTATATGGTTAATAAAGCAAGGCTGATCGAGAAAATTGCAGATTTGGTGCGGGATAAAAAAGTGGACGGAATTACGGATCTGCGGGATGAGTCCAACCGGGAGGGAATGCGGATCTGTATTGAACTGCGCCGTGACGTGAATCCCAATGTCATCTTAAACCAGCTTTATAAGCATACCCAGCTTCAGGATACTTTTGGGGTGATTATGCTTGCTCTGGTTGACAACCAGCCGAAGGTGCTGAATTTAAATGATATGCTTGGGTACTATCTGAAGCATCAGGAAGAGGTTGTAACCAGAAGAACGAAATATGAACTGAACAAAGCGGAAGAACGGGCTCATATTTTACAGGGATTGCTGATTGCCCTTGACAATATTGATGAGGTTATCAGCATTATCCGCAGCAGTGAAAATGTACAGCTTGCCAAGACAAGGCTGATGGAGCGGTTTGCGCTGTCGGATGCTCAGGCTCAGGCTATTGTAGATATGCGTCTGCGTGCTTTGACCGGTTTGGAACGGGAGAAGCTGGAGGCGGAATACAACCAATTAATGGAATTAATTAAAGAGTTAAAGGCGATTCTTGCAGATGAAAAGAAGCTTCTGGGTGTGATCCGGGAAGAAATTATGGTGATTTCCAATAAATTCGGCGACGACAGAAGGACTTCCATTGGATTTGACGAATATGATATTTCCATGGAGGATTTGATTCCGGTTTCCAACACGGTAATTGCCATGACAAAGTTAGGATATATCAAACGGATGAGCGTAGATAATTTCCGAAGCCAGAACCGGGGCGGCAAGGGAATTAAAGGGATGGAAACCATTGAGGATGATTATATCGAGGAACTGCTGATGACCACCACCCATCATTATCTGATGTTCTTCACCAATACCGGAAAAGTCTATCGTATGAAGGCTTACGAGATACCGGAAGCGGGAAGGACGGCCAGGGGAACGGCGATTATTAATCTGCTGATGCTTCAGCCGGGAGAAAAGATTACGGCAGTGATTCCCATTCGGGAATATAAAGATGATCATTATCTCTTTATGGCTACCAAAAACGGAATTGTAAAGAAAACACCCGTTGCGGATTATGCCAATGTGCGCAAAAAAGGCCTTGCGGCCATCACTTTGCGGGAAGAAGATGAATTGATAGAAGTGAAGATGACTGATAATACCAAGGATATGATCCTGGTGACCCGTTACGGCCAGTGCATCCGTTTTCATGAAACAGATGTGAGAAGCACTGGAAGAGCTTCCATAGGCGTAATTGGCATGAATCTGTCGGATCGGGATGAAGTGGTTGGAATGCAGATGAATACCCAGGGAGAATATCTGCTGATTGCTTCTGCCAAAGGTCTTGGAAAGCTAACCAGAATGGATGAATTTACCCCTCAGAACCGGGGCGGCAAGGGTGTGAAATGCTATAAGATCACGGAAAAAACAGGCAATATTGTAGGCGTCAAAGCAGTAAATCAGGAAAATGAGATTATGATGATCACTACAGAGGGTATTATAATCCGAATGAAAGTGGAAGGAATCTCTGTTCTGGGCCGTGTGACTTCCGGAGTGAAGCTGATGAATCTGGATGAAGATATCACCGTTGCAAGTATCGCCAAGGTCAGGGAAGATCAGTCTCTGATGGAGAATTCTGATGAGGAGGAACTGTTAACAGAGGAAGAGGAAAAGCAGAGCATTAAGGATGCAGAAGAGGCTGCAAAGAAGATGACTGTTCCGCCGGAGAGTATGGAGACAAATGAGGAATTGATGAAAGAGCTGTTGGAACGGGCAGAGGCGGATCAGAAAGATCAGGAAGAAGAGTAATTATAAGATAAATGAGAGAAAAAGAAAGGACTGCCGGAAGATGATATGTTTCAGGCAGCCCTTTCTTTTTATAAAGTTGAAGGCATGGTGCGATGTTTATAGTAAACTTCCATTATGCTCAGCCTGCCGTCTGGCGGGCCGCATGGCCATCCAACTATGGAAGTTAGAGACTTTCATAGTAAACTCCCATAATGCTTAGCCTGTCGTGCGACGGGCCGCATGGCCATCCATGCTATGGAAGTCGAAGACTTTCATAGTAAACTCCCATCATGCTCAGCCTGTCGTGCGACGGGCCGCATGGCCATCCATACTATGGAAGTCAGAGACTTTCATAGTAAACTCCCATCATGCTTAGCCTGTCGTGCGACGGGCCGCATGGCCATCCATACTATGGAAGTCGAAGACTTTCATAGTAATCTGATATTGTTATTGTAAAGCCGGGAAAGATAAGTACAGGTATTTCATCTGTAAAAGAGTACAGGCAGGAATTTTCTTCTTCTCCGAAAGAATAAGTCTGTACGATTTTTTTTATTGGATTTACAATCCAGTATTCATGGACTCCGGCTGTCCGATATTTGAAGAGTTTGATGATATAATCTGTGCGGGTACTGCTGGGGGAGACTATTTCTATGATCCAGTCAGGGGCTCCTTTGCAGCCGCGATCAGATAATTTGTTTTTATCGCATATGACAGAGAGATCCGGCTCTACCCATGTGCTGTCGTCGGCGTTTAAATTTACAGCGAAGGGGGCGGGAATTACTTCACAAGAGCCTTTTTTTGTTTTTATGTGATGAAAAATGGCATAGTGAAGAATACTGATTAATTTTTGATGAATATAATCAGGGGGAGACATATCATAGAATTGTCCGTCAATCAATTCTGCCCGCTGTCCTTCGGGAAGGTTCCAGTAATCTTCGGAGGTATGGAGTTGTTTGTGAGGGAATGACATTGGAGCCACCTTCTTTTTTATTATTTGGCTTATGGTTCTATCAGCAGTTTATCATAGTACGGATGTAGGCTCTATAAATCAATATTTTGTTATTTTTTCAGAAGTTCAGAAATATCAGAAAAATCAATGTACAAATCATCATAGATGCCAGCTTTTACAGAATCAGAAAATGTATAGTCTCCGGTCTTTTCTGTTTCAAAGTTATAGACAAGGATACGGTTTTTTTCCGGATCAACAATCCAGTATTCCCTAATGCCGGCGGTGCGGTATTTAAAAAGTTTTGTATAATAATCCATCTGTCTGCTGCTCGGCGATATGATTTCAATGATCCAGTCAGGAGCTCCGATGCATCCCTTGTCGTGTAATTTACTGGGATCACATATCACGCTGATGTCTGGTTCCACATAATTTTTATCATCTTTATTTAGAAATACAGCAAATGGCGCAACGTAGGGTCTGCATGAGCCATCTTTTGATTTGATATATTCGCGGATTAGTCCGAAAAGTTCACCTGCAATATCCTGATGTTTTCGGCTGGGCGGGGCCATGTAATAGATTTGACCATCGACAAGTTCAGCGCGTGTTCCATTTGGCAAGGCGTATATATCGTTTATCGTATATAATTTTTTTTGTGCAATAACTGATGACATGGCAGCCCTCCTTTTACAGACATTGATTTTCTGATACTCATGAGCCAATGCTTTGCCAATAGTTTTCCGTTCTTTCAGAACAAAAGTATATCATTACGGATATAAGTATGATATTAGATATAATTATATAGAAAATAATCAGGTATTTCAAGTATTTGCTTTTTGGATATGTTAGATATAGTAACAGTTCAGCCTTCGCCTTCACTGTTACTGAATCCAGCCCATTTAAAGTTTGCTTTCAGCAAAGGGCTGGATTCCTGGCTCAATCTACACATTCTCACGGACTTTGCAGCAAGTGAAAAGTCATGGTCTGAACTGTTACTAGATATATACTTTTTGGAAGATTTATATATGCTCTGAAAAATAGGCTTCAAATTATTTGGATTTTTGGAAAATTTTACTTATATTATTCTGGTAATTAATGATTTTATTAGCTATAATAACTATATATTTATCGGTAAAGTATAAAATAAGGGGAGATCTGTGTTAATCACAAGGAATGTGGAAAAGAAGAGACAAGGAGTGTGTTATGAAGTGAAAAAGACAAATGGAAATTTTTCGGTAAAAAGAGGAAAGAAGGAGAAACATCCAGTTAGACAGAAATTAATAGCAGGTTTGCTTTGTATATGCCTAATGATGGTATCATTACCCATAGAATTTTTCAGTTCCAGAGTATTTGCAGAAGAATCTCAGAAAAAAATTTTGTCTTTTTCTTTATTACCGGAGGAAATAAGGCAGCAAACGGTAAATACAGGAATGTCGTTAGAAAAATTAAATCTTCCGGATACTTTAGAAGCGGTGTGTGTTCCTGCGGAACAAGTAAATATTACAGATGATGGGAAGTTAAGTATACAGGAAGTATTTTCTGAAACAAAGGGAGCTGATCCTGAAGAGGTATTAGAGGAACCCCAGGGAAACTCAGAGGGGAATAATACATGGGAAAAACCTCAGGATAATTCTGAGAAGGATGGGTTGGAGGAAGCTCAAGATAATTCTTCATTAAAAGAGAATCAGGATAATTCTGAAGGAATGGAAAATTCCTCATTAAAAGAGAATCAGGATAATTCTGAAGGAACGGAAAATTCCTCATTAGAAGAGAATCAGGATAATTCTGAAAAAACGGAAGATTCTTCATTAGATGATAATCAGGAGGTTTCAGATAATACAGAGAGTCCGGAAGAACAACCGGCAGCAGATGATTCAGAAGGAGCAGAGGAACTTCCAAAAGAGCCGGAGGATATTCCGGAAAATCCAATGCCTGATACAGAATCCGGTGTTGTGTCAGAACCAGATCCTGAGCCGGAACAAAATACTGAAAATGTTGCAGGAGAGACTGCAGTAATTGAAAATATTATATGGAAAAGCGCGCCTGAATATGACAGTGAGACAGAAGGAATCTATATCTTTACTCCTGTTATTCCAGAGCATTATATTTTGGAAGAAGGAGTGGCTTTGCCTGAGATTTATGTGACAGTGAAAAGTGATGAAGTGAAAGAGGAATTGGAGCGGAAAAAGGGACAGGATACAGAGGGAAAGAGAAAAAAGTCAGGAAAGAAAGAAAAGGCAGAAGAAGAGTTTTTGGATGGGGCAGAGAGGATTGAGTATTTTGATGCATCAACACCTGGATGCGGAGTGATCAGTGAAGATACAGTTTGGAATGAAAGAGGAACGTTGGAAAATGGGGAACTTGTTGTAAATCCTGGTGTTACTTTGACGATTAATAATGCTTTAACTATAAAAGGAAATGTTACAATCCGAGGGGGCGGGACTATTGTAAGGGGAAGTTCTGGAGCGAGAATTATAGTTGACAATCAGTGTGATTTTGTATTAAAAGATATTACATTGGATGGAAAAGATATTTCTTGCCCTTATTCAATGGTACATGCTAACGGCGGTAAAATTACAATAGATGATGGATGTAAAATTCAGAATTGTAAATGTTTATCAGGTGATAAAAGAGGGGGCGCTATTTATTTACAAAGAGCTATAGCAGTGTTTAATGATTGTATTATTGAAAATTGTTCAGCAAGTGATTTTGGAGGTGCTGTTTATGCAATAACCAATAGTAATGTAACAATAAATAAAGGAATTTATAAGAATAATGCAACTGTATCACTAAGGGTAGAAATGGGAGCATGTGGAGGAGGATTTATTTGTATTGATGGAGGAACAAAATTAGATATCTATGGAGGAAATTTCATTGGAAATACTACAATTGGAAGAGGAGGAGCAATTTATCATGCTGGAGTTTCAGGAACAGAAACACATTTGTATGGAGGAATTTTTCAGGGGAATACATCAAGTTGGGATAAATATGCAGGGAGCGGAGCAATTTGGGTATCTTCAATATTTACTTCTGAAACTTCTTATTTAGATATATCAAATGATGTTAAATTTTATGATGATGGAACAAACTCTGGTGTAGACGGTATATATCTGGATTCTAGGAATTCGACTCCGCGCAGAATACATATAAGCAATACATTAAGCCATCCTGTAACATTGTATCTAAAAGCCATCCAAGATTATATCATAGCGGATGGGGTTAATGATTATATATTGCTCCATGAGCGGGATATGAAAAAAATCAAATTTGTTGATGTAGGAGATTCCGGTAAAAAGTGGTATGCTGTTTTAGACAGAGAGCATAACCAAGTAAAAATATCTGAAATAGATCCAGGATACAAGTACTTTGTCTACTACATCAGCAATGGCGCAGATGGAATCGTAGTAGATGACAATGAATATGATATCGGAGATAAGGCAACTGTGCAATCTGCAGATCCTTTGGAAAAAGAAGACTCAACTTTCCTGGAATGGAATACGGAACCGGACGGAACCGGAACCGGCTATCAGCCCGGAGAACAATTTACTATTGAAGGAGATACTGATTTATATGCGATATTTCCGGAAAACAAGAAAAAGGCGATGAGAGCAAACTTCTATTCCGGCGCTGCATGTGAAAAAAAGACTCAGTCCGCCATAGTAGCAGAAGATGCAGAGACCGGTACTGTGACAGCTTTAGATCTGCAGGAACTGGAAGGTTTTGAATCCATAGGCTGGGAAAAAGATAACAGCTCCGGATACGGCGGAGAAGTGAAACCGCAGGAAGAAATAACTTTGTCAAAGCCTGAAACAGATTATTACGGCATCTACCAAAGAGATGTCACCTTATCCTATCAGGCAGAAGGGGCGGAAAATATTCCGGAAATCGAACAGAATCCCTGCCGTGCCAACGTACATAACGAAATCACATATCAGGAAGCAGAATTTACCGCAGCATCCGGCCCATCAAAATCAGGTTATCATTTCGTAGGATGGAATACACAGGAAGATGAAAAGGGAACAGTGTATCAGCCGGGAGATTCTCTGAAATTGACAGAAGACACAACGTTATATGCCATGTTTTTAGAGAATGACAAGAAAAATTTTATCGCTGATTTCTATTCTGGAGAACCAGGAAAAAAAGAAACAGTGATAGAAACAGTGGAAGATACTGTTCCGAGTATCACGATTAAATCCTTGAAATTACAAGAATTGGAGGGTTTCACTCCGGTAGGATGGGATACGGACAAATCATCCTATGCAGGGGAAGCGCTGCAGGATCAGGATTTGACCTTAACGAAAGAGCATACTTCTTATTATGGAATTTATCAAAAAGATGTTACATTTACCTATGACAGAAATGATGGAACTGACAGTTCAGAAAAAGATACCAAGATCTGCCGGGCCAATGTGCACGAAGAGATTACTTATGATGTACCGGAATTTACCATTGCTTCTGCGCCTTCCCGCCAGGCCTATCTCTTTCAGGGATGGAATACCCAGCCGGACGGGAAAGGAGAAAACATATTGCCGAAAGATGTAATTAAATCAGACAGTGACAGAATCTTTTATGCCATTTGGGAGTTGGAAGAAACTGCTTTTCCTTATCAGGTGGAGCATTACAAACAGGATCTGGAAGGCGATGGTTACACCAGATCCGATGCAGACACAGAATCCTTGATGGGCATAAAGGGAACAGAAGTTGAAGCATCGCCGAAACAATATACCGGATTTCATATCAACGAATCCCATTCTCAGGGAAAGTCAAAAGGAATTGTGGAAGAGGACGGAAGCCTTGTATTGAAACTTTACTATGACAGAAATGTTTATGAAGTGGACTTCAATCTGAACGGAGCCTTGGGCAAAACGCCGGACACTCAGAAGATACGTTATGGAGGTCTGCTGAAAGCCGTGGAAGATCCGGTAAGAAGAGGTTATAATTTTAAAGGATGGCATTTGGATGATAACGGCCTTGACGGCGGACAATGGGATTTTAAGAATCCGGTGGAAAATAATACAGATGAACTGCACACTACTCTTTATGCAATCTGGGCGGATGAATTGGCTCCGGAACTTGAACAGGCGTCCTTCAGTTCCGGTTATAAAGATTTTCAGAATTGGCTGATTAAGAAAAAGAAAATTGTGGTTACTGTTCCGGTGACAGAGGAAGGCAGCGGCCTTGCAAAAGCGGAATATCTGTTGAAAGCTGAAAATGGGACAGAAAAGGACGGACAGGCTCAGATCACGGAAAAGCATGAGCTTTCCAACAGCATGTTATCTTACGGAAGCAGTGCAAGCCTTATTCGTGCAGCCCAGGCCGAGGCGGAGCAGGGGGCCTATGAGGTTAGCTTTACTATTGACGAGGAATTTAAGGGAAAAGTATACCTGACCTGCACGGATCATGCAGGAAATATATCCGCCAGAAAAATGTTAACGGCAGCAGGCGGCGGAATTATTCTGGAAGAGAATGCACCGGAAATCAGCTTTTCCAATACAAAGGATACAATGGGAAAAACGCCGATTAATGTAAAGATCAGTGTAAAGGATAACGAAAACGGGAACGTTTCCGGCGGTATTGCCGGAATCAGCTATCAGCTGGACAAGAGGAAAAAAGTCACATTACCGGCAGAAGATTTTAATCAGGACATGGTAGAATCTTATCAATTTACAGTAAAAGTTACTGGAGAGGGAACACATACCCTTCGGGTAAATGCAAAAGACAATGCCGGTAATGAGAGTTCTAATCAGATAAAACTTAAGATCCATAAAGAAATGAAAGAAAAAATTCCTGTGAGGCCGGAAGATCCTAAGACACCGGAAAATCCCAGTCTGCCGAAGGGACCAGAGCCGAAGACAGGGAACAACTCTCATGTAAAAATTTATGCTACCGTTGCCATGATTGCCGGATTTGGCTATCTTCTGTTATATTTTGAAGGAGAACATGGAATTACGGAACGTGAGAAAGATGAAATTGTATACCGCCTGATTGAGTGGGCAAAAAGAGGCGAAAAGTTCCGAAGACTGGTTGGAATTGCAGTGATTTCATTGTTCCTGATTTACTATCATAGTATAGGAAAGAGTGTAAATGTGGAACTGAAAGAAGTGTATGCAAAAAGTATCTAATATTTCCTGATCCTTGGTTTTTGAACATTAAGTATTTGAAATCAGTACCTCTACAAGTCAGAAAAAGAGGCGATGCATTAGCATTGTTAATTGACACTTATTTATTTGATTAGTCATTAGTAACATATGGAAAAACCACCCTTGAAACTTTAGCAGGTGTCAGGGTGGTTTTCTATTTCTTTTACAGGTCAAACCGCTTGTGGGCGGTTGTTCTCTTTATGTTTATCTTATAACAGGTCCCAGCAGTTTATTCAAGATTTTCTACTATGTATAGTTCTGATAACTTTCACAGTAAGCTCCATCATGCTTAGTCTATCGTGCGACGGGCCGTATGGCCATCCATACTGTGAAATCTTTAGCTTGTACAAAATTTCACTCTTCTTTTTTTAATGACATAATGGTATCTGTAACAGTATTCAGAGCCTGCTTAATCTGTACGCTTGTAACGCCCATACCCTGTGCAAGTTTCTGAACCTCATCCGCAACCACAGAGAATCCTCTGCCGGCTTCCCCTGCCCTGGCCGCTTCTATGCTGGCATTTAATGCAAGGATTTTCTGACGTTTACTGAAGCCTTCGATTTGTTTTGTATCTTCATTGGCCAACACAAGCTGTTCTGCGGCTTTGCTGATACCTTCTCTTAATTCGGAGACAAGCTGATGGTTCTGCATTGTTGCATAACTTGCTCTTACAAACATATTGATGACATCACCTAATAAATTTGCAGAGGCTTCAATTTCTGTTTGAGTTTTCACATTCACCTGATGAAGGGCTTCTATGTATTCATCTTCATCAATATTAAGTTCTCTGGCTGTCTGCCTGAACTTTTCCTCATCAGGATTTTCTGGAAGCACCTGTCCGCCGATAATGCTTCCAAGGACGGTTCCGTTGTCTAAGGTAATGGGAATGCCAAAGTCTACAAGCCCGGCATGGCAGGGATAGACTCCTACGCCTTCCCGATCATTTTTTTCACATCTCTTGCACCCTTCTGCACTTCCTCTGGTCAGCTTGATGCAAAAGTCTGTAAAATTGTAACATTCACTGATATATTGTCCGTCTTCTCCCACAGCTACTGTTGCAAGGCCGGTACTGTGCGCCCAGTTACTCATAATTTCTTCAAATTTTTCCATATCACAAAAATCCTGTAACTTCATATTGTTGCCCCCTGTTCTTTTAATTTTATTATAGGTAATATTACTAATGATGTCAATAAAATCTATAGAACTATTGTACATTATGCATTATGTAATTATTTATATCCTGCATAATGGAGTATGCTTGAACTAAGGGGGCAAGTGCATAGACTGCGGATCCTTTTGTGCAGATGGAAAAATGATTTTTCAATGATGCTCTGGCAATTGGCAATTTTATCAGTTATAATATAGAAAAACGCAGTTTTGGCGGAAAGAAATTTCAATGGGAGTTTAGAGAGTAAATACGTTAAGCTTCCAAATGATATGCGGACCTTTAAGAAAAAGGATGATGTTCTCACATTGCTGATACATTTGGGGTATCTTGGATATGATGTGAATGGTCTTGACTATGAAAGTCTTCGACTTCCATAGCATGGATGGCCATGCGGCCCGTCGCACAACAGGCTGAGCATGATGGGAGTTTACTATTAAAGTGCAAGGAAGGATTATCAGATGATAAGAGAGATGCCGTCAGGCCGCGGATTTTCAGATATTGTCTTTTGCCACTACACCATGCAGCAAAAAAAGCGCTTGTCGTAGAATTGAAGTAAGATAAATCTGCCGTTACATTGTTGCAGCAGATAAAAGATTGAAACTATACGCAGTCACTGAAGTATTTTGCGGTGATATATTGTTGGTTAGCATAAATTAAAACAAGGGCAGCAAGGAAAAAAATATTGCTGTATCATTGAAAAATATGAAAAAAAAGAATAAAGTCATAAGAAGAATATTGCTGTTGATTATGATGGTATGCCTGATTCCAATTGGACAAGCGTGTTACTTATCTGCCAGCCATGAAAAACAGCAGGAAGAATTAAGAAATCTTCTGGGAAAAGAAGAGAAACCCAGAAAGGCAGAAAATTTATCAGACAGTAACACAGAACATAAGAAAATACTGGATAAATTTCAAAAACTTTATCGGGAAAATACCGATCTTGTAGGTTGGCTGACAATAGATAACACAGACATAGATTATCCGGTAATGCAGTGTGAAGACGATGAATATTATCTGAACCATAATTTTTATCAAAAAAAAGATAAGTATGGCTGTCTCTATGTAAAGAAATCTGCAGATCTCATTACGCCTGGCACAAACTTTATCATTTATGGGCACAACATGCGGGATGGTTCCATGTTCGGCAGTCTGGATCAATATAGGAATCAAAAATTTTATCAGGAACATGCGAAAGTCATATTTGATACCCTTTATGAAGAACGGATTTATGAAGTACTGGCGGTTTTTTTATCGTCCGTTGATGAATCAGAAGAATTTAAATATTATCAGTTTTATCAGGCCGATACAAAAGAGGAATTTCAGGATTTTTATAAAAATGTAAAGAAAGAATCTCTTTACGATACGGGAGTGACGGCAGCTTTCGGCGATACCTTTCTGACCCTTTCCACCTGTTATGGCAATTCAGAACAGGAAAGATTTGTTGTTGTGGCAAAAAAATTAACCAGCAGTTAATCAGAAATGGTAATCATTGAATGATGTTCCATTGTAAATTAATAAGAATAATTTTATAATAAAGATAATGATTCGTTTGAAGTTTCTTATTTGGTATCGATAAATTCGGAGATTTCATATCATTAAATATTGATGTATGGTTATGCTGATATAACAATTAGAGCTTAGGAACTATTTAAAAGTTATTTTTGAACAGTTCCTTAACAAGGAAAATTTGCGCAGAATGGAAAATCCTGGTTCTGATTTATCCAGGTTAGACACTTAATACAATTTTTTGCGCAAAATGGCAAAAACTAGGTATTGGGTTATTAGGGTTAGGTAGGAGAATATAATGTACCCATAGGAGTGGACACGGAAAGTTTTTAGTACCCCTCATAATGGACATATATCTCAATCCTGATTCTGTCTATCCATCTGATTGGACACAGGATGCTATGGCTCAAATCTTTTGCCCAAGATAA
>JAETSX010000036.1 GCA_021769425.1 Eubacterium sp. | reverse complement strand
GGTCTTTTTCTATTCACCAAATAAGTGAAAGACAATATTCAATTAAAATACAGTAACTGTCCGGGGCTCAGCGGTTGATGCTGTTGTACCGTGAATAATTCAGGCTTAATCTTCTTTTCCCAGAAGGAAAATGGGATGTGGCAGAAAATTTGTACAGAACAAATCCAATTGCTGAATATTTTAACACTATTGTGGCGGAAATTATTGCAGTATTTGTTGATGGCAAGAGAGATGTTAAGATTCTTGAAACTGGAGCTGGAATTGGAGGTACAACTGCAAGCGTTCTCAAACGACTTGAGAACTGTGATATATCTTATATGTACACGGATCTTTCAACATTCTTTACTGATACCGCAAAGAAAATCTATGCCCAATATGCTGATAAAATTATTTATGACATTTTCAACATAAACCTGTCACCACAGGAGCAGGGCTATGATCTTGAACAATATGATGTTATCATGGCAGCCAACATGCTTCACGATGCAAAATATTTGAATGTCACACTTAAGTATATTAGAAATATGCTCAAGCCAGGTGGAATGATTATATTCCTTGAGCAGAACAGAAACAATCGTCTTCAGATGATAACAACGTCAATGATTGATGGATTTTCTGATTACAATGATTTCAGACTTAAGCAGAACGCACCGCTGCTTACTGCAGAACAATGGCTAGGTATTCTTAAAGAGAATGGATTCTATGGAGTAGAGAGTTTTCCTACTGCAGGAAGTGAGAATGAGCTTTATGGCCAGAGTGTGCTCGTTGCTCACAAGGATTATAGGAATGAATTTCTTTCAAAGGAGAAAGTTAGAGCGGTTATTGATTATTCAAGAAAATACCTTGCAAAGTATATGGTGCCGGGCAGAATAATTCAGCTAGATTCATTTCCTCTCAGTGCCAACGGGAAAGTGTCTAAAAAGTTGTTTCCTCTTCCAAAGGCAACATCAGAAAGAATTGGAAAGAGCCAGAAACCTAAGAATGAAATGGAGAGGGTTCTTTTAAAAAAATGGGCAGAAGTGCTTGGCACAGAAGAGTTTAGTGTAACGGATGATTTCTACAAAGTAGGAGGAGATTCACTCAAGGCAATTCAACTTATTTCAAATCTCAATACAGATAAGGAACTTGATATAAGAAAATTTATGGAGGGAGTTTCAATAAGAGAGATAGCAGCATACCTTGAAGAAGAAAATATTACAATATATTAAGGTGAATTAAAATGATGATCAATATATATTTGATTCCATATGCAGGTGCAGATGTTTCTTGTTTTATGATACTTAAGGAAAAACTGCAGAACAAATTTGGCGCCAGAGCTAAAATAATACCTATTGAATTAAAGGGACATGGAAAAAGAAGAAAAGAGCCTCTTTATGGGGACATGAATGAAGTAGTTGCTGATGTAATGAGGCAGATAAATTATGATAATGGATCAGTTATCTTATATGGACATTGCATAGGCGGAATCATCGCCTATGCAGTATATCTGAAAAGCCGTGAAGTAGGGCGCACTAATGTGAAATCAGTATTCCTGGGTTCATCAATCATTAATAAATCTGCAGCTGACGGATTTGAAAGTTATATAAGCTCTTATGTGGAGGAGAATATCAGGCTTTTGTTCCCAAATCTGCCAAAAGGAATGTTACGTCAGCTGTCTGAGTACAAGCAGGAAATAGTGCAGCAAGAATATAATATTGTCATGGAGTATCTATTAGATAACCCTATTGTTCCTGATGGAAAACAGTTTCTGATATTTGGAAAGAATGATCAGCTTGTTGATCCAGTTACCATTGTCAACGATTACAACGAATTATCAAAACTTGAGATCTACACAGTAAACGGAGGGCACTTTTTTCTTGAAGAGTCTTCCGGGGAATTGGCAGAAATCATTGGCAAAAAAGTTAAGGGAATGGAGATGTAAGGAGGAGCGATGGAAGGTACATATGAAGAAAAACTGCTATATGAACTATGGAAAAAGACTTTACCAGATGTAGAATTTGGTTTGGATGATGATTTCTTTGACTTAGGAGGAACATCTCTTCAAGCAATGGATATCATCAGCCAGCTTAGCAATAAATATGAACTTGATATTAAAGAGGTTTTTGAGACTGCAACCATTCATTCTATTGCTTCAACAATGAAGCTGAATCCTACATGGGCTGAGGATAGACTTAAATTTATATTTCAGAAGCATGAAAAAGTCTATCAAGATAAAAGAGAGGTAAAGAATTATAAATGTGATATCAGAAGATTAACACTGAAAAGATGCAGAGAGCAGAAATACAAGTCAGTATTACTGTTGGGGGCAACAGGATATTTAGGGGCATATATTTTAAGGGAGTTTTTAGAGAATACTGATTGTACGGTGGTCGTTATAGCCAGAGCAGAAGATGATGATGCCGCGGCAAAGCGAGTGGCAGAAGTTCAAAATTTTTATTTTGGAAATATCTATGAGAATGGTAATAGACTGCACTGCTATGCGGGGGATCTAACAAAGGAATATTTCGGACTTTCTGAACAAGTCTGGAAGGAGATGGCAGTATCAGTTGAGGCTGTATTAAATAGTGCAGCCATGGTAAAACATATGGGTAAAACAAATGATTTTATCGCTACAAATGTTGAAATAGTGAGGTCTATAGCGAATTTTTCAAAGAACGGAAAAAAGAAGGATATCCATCATGTGTCTTCTATTGGAATAATTTTTGGTGAGCAACCCGATATCGGTCGTACTATTTATACTGAATTTGATTTTGATGCGGGTCAAAAATTAGACAACAATTATCTGCAGTCAAAATTTGACGCAGAACAGCTTTTGTACAGTTACAGAGAGCAGGGAATTAACGCCGAAATTTATCGGCTGAATGGAATCCTATTTGATAGTACAAATGGTAAATTTCAGAAAAATATAGAAGATAGCAGTGTATACATTTTTATAAAGGCACTTAATATGTTAAAACTCATTCCGGATATAAATGAATATAAGGTAGATATTAGTATGGTAGATCAAATTGCCAGAGGAATAGTTCGCCTCATGCTCTACGCATCAGGAAGCAATCAGACCTATCATATGATACACCCACATAAGGTTCGTTTTGATAAATTGATCAAAAATGTCACAGATAGGTCAGTGAATTTCAAGGTTATGGATGCAGAGGAAATCTGTAGATACTATAGAGAAAATGTGAGTAACGAAGTGATTAGGGAAGCCTTTGATCAGATTTTGTTCAACTGTGAAATATTTGATTCCATAATGAAAAACAAATATACAATCAGGCAAGATATGACAGTCAAGGCGCTGAGAAAGGTCGGTTTTAGATGGAAAAGGGTAAAACAAATCCATTTGAAGAGAGCTTACAACTATGTTAAAAGTATAAATTATGTATGATTTTTATAATGATGAAAAATCATAACCGCCCTAAATTTTAATCCAAAGTTATTCACAAAAATGGTTAGAATGTGGGTAACAACAAATAGCTGAAAATGCGCATGAGGTTTTTCATGTAAAGGAGATATTATTACATTTTGTCTAGTGATAACACCAGTTTACAACTTTTGAAATTTCCTAAAACCTGATAAAATGTAGTCTTCTACAACCTTTATCAGGACAAAACAATTTTTAATAGTTTCGAGAAATCTCCTGAAACTGCATAAAATGATATCCGCCTGGATTTGCTGGCCAATTTCATACCAGGTTTCCCGGGCACTGGAAGACTTATATTCGGAAAAGGTTTCATCACTGTAGGGAAGCAGGGGCATGACGCTGTAGGACAGACGGATTAGATTCACCAGCCGTTCGATCCTTTCCTTACTGCGGATCCGGTGTTCCTCCATGGATCAGAAGGTCTTCCCTTTATAATAAGAAACCTCAATGTCCAGAGTCAAAATGGAGATGACTGGCAGAAACAGGTTCCTGGCGGTTGGCTTGGAGGCAGTGGAAAATTAATCCTGAAAATATAAAAACAGTCTGTTAAAAACGGAATCTTTAAGGTATTACTCCGGCAGTTAAATATCGCAGAATTTAACGTAGGATAAATTTTTATCTGCAAGGCGGAAAAATGAATTGTAGCGAGGGTTACAACGATTGATGAGGGTCTGCCCCGCTTTATCGGGCACAACGTGGCAGATGGAAATTCAGACAAGTAAAAACTGCGATATTTAACCGCCGGAGTAATATAATAAGCGGTAGATACAAACTCATAACTTTTCGTGTTGATTTTTGTTTGGATGCTTAAATTATACCGCAAAGAGATTAAGTTTGTATTTTTTTCAAAAATAAGAAAATTGTAAACTGGTGGCGCGCCCTGCGAAGGGCGTGTGGGGTAACAGGTGGAATCCCTGCCGGATAAGGAATGGCCATCCATCCGTAGCGAGTCTTGGGCGGTATGTGGTAACGTATATAGCTAAGCGTAGACAGTTAGGCCACTTATAAATGATTTTTAGTGCAAAATGGCAAAATTTTGCGCAGAAAAATACCTATGCCAATGTTGGTATAAGCACAAGGTTTCTGATTGTAAGTCCGGCTGCGATGATCTCTTTGCCGTAGACTGTTGGAAAGTATTTATAAGTTCCTTTTACGCACTCAATAATTCCATGAAGACGCAAACGCTTGAATATTCTGGACATAGCTGAGGCGCTGATATCTCCCAGGCACTGGCGAATATCTTTTCCCTGCATCCCAAAAGTCATATATTCTCCCCGGCTGATGGCTTCTAATATCTGAGGATCATGTTCTGCAAAAAAATATTGCAGGCGCTTTCTATCCGTAAGACATGGCCGAACTTATCGTACATTTTAATTGACACATCACCCATATGGTGTTTGATCCTTGTGCCAAGAATCCGCTGGTTATAGTTGGCGCCGATCTCTTTCTTACAATTGTAAGTAATACGCTGTCCGAGGAAAGAGGCAATGTTGTCCGGTTTCACAGTAAAGATCGCAGTCCTGACAATCCCATCATAAAGAGGAGCCAGTTCACTGGGCTGCTTGAACATGATATCTGTTGCGCACTCGATCCGCTGTACCGTCCATGTGTAGCTGAGACCAAGATTCTCAGCTGCAGGGCAATACCGTTTTGCAAAAACATCAAGAACTTTATGGAAGTCTTCCGGGTTGATGCGTTCTGAAAGTTTTTGGGCTGTTTCCACATCAGAGACTTCAAGAAAAGCATTGCCATGCATACGGTAATGGATATCTTTCTTTTGCAGCTTGTGCGCAAGGAGATTGTGTCCGTTTATATAAAACTGCAGGCGAAGCGGAGCCCACGTGGGTAAGCGCAGATAACACAGGCCAGGTTCTTTGTCAATAAAGTAAAAGTAATAATGAAGACATTTGCTCTGGTCAAACTTCAGGAATGTCTTTTCGGTTGTTTTATCATGCCATGGTTTATAAGCATTGCATTGTTCCATGGCAGAAAAGATGTGAACCAGCCCCTCTGTTTTACCGGTATCTGAAATGATCTGCTGAATACGGTCATCCTTACGGAAAGCCCGGAGTTTACGGATGAATTCGATTTCGATGCCATTTTCATCGGCAATGCGTTGTGCGTTTTCACGAATTTGTTCCGTAAAGGGCTGTGAAAAGCTGGAATAATCAAAAATACGGATGCTGTTGGCATTAAGATAACTGGTCATGCCCTCCGCGTGGCTCCATCCAGGAATGTACCCTTGAATGATCACGCGGTCATAACAGGTAAGAGTGTCATAAATTTTGTCAGCGTATTTATCCGTAAGTAACATGAAAACATCTTCCATCGTTTTCTTTAATTATAATCGCAACATGGAGGAAATGCAAAACTTTTCCGGTTGATCCGGGTTAGGAGTGATGACATGAAAAAAGAATGGAATAAATATGATTTTGCAAGTGCAATTATCACTAGCATGAATGTAATATCAGGAACGGTAATGTATTTTATATTAGACAGTAAAATTGCAATTCAGTGGCAGGGGACAGTTCCGACCTCTATAGTAAGTAAGATTCATATATTCTTATTTCCGTTGATTGCAGTCCTTTTTTTCATTTATGGAAAATGTATTTTGCGATATGTAAGTTATAAATGGTTTAAAGATGTTAAGTGGATATTGCTCGATTACTCTAATATGTTCTTGCAAATAATATTTATTACATGTCAACTGTATATTATACTATATGCTTTTGGTTTGCGAATCGCAATTGAAGGTATATTTATTATTGAGATAGTCATAGGAAGCGTATTTGGAATGAAATTAAGAAAAAATAGATAAGGTACATATAATGACAATTATTTAGCAGCATTACCTCAAAAAGTGAACAGTGTAGCATATAAGGTTATGTAAACTGCAACATTCGCATGGTATTACTCCGGCGGGGAAATAACGTAGCAGATTGCGCAGAACACAGCTTTATATACAAGACAGAAGATTGAGCCATGGCCGGCGCTACAGCAATTGATGGGGCTGTGTGCCAGCGGCACGCATTCAGCACGGACCGAAACGGAGTGCAGGCCAACGCAGCAGATGGAGGTTTGGGCGGGCAAGATGCTGCGATATTTAATTACCGGAGCATGATCAGTATGCAGAGATACCGAAACCAGCCGAACCAAAAGGCGGCTGGATGAAGGGGCTTTGCTGTCTTTGGCAGCGCCGCCCGTTTTTGCCTGCGGATCATTTAAAGGGAGGCAGTTATTTGGCCCATTCTCTTTTTAATAACCGATATTCTAATCGTGTTTTCATTTTTCCGTCGTGCCATTCATAATCAATATGTTCCGCTTCCTTTATCAAGCCGCATTTTCGCATTACTCTTTCAGAACCTATATTCTCAGCCAGACATCCTGTAGATACTCTGTATACATTGTTCTCAGAAAATGCAAACTCTAATACTCTTTGAAACGCTTCGGTTGTATATCCTTTTCCCCAGAACTTTGGATAAATGAAATACCCGGCGCCGACAATTTTTCCAACAGGAGTATCCGCTGTTACCGTATATCCAACGCTTCCAACCTGCTCATGTGAATCTTTTAATTCAGTATGCATAAAATAATACTTTCTGTCAGATCTTGACATATCAGCCAAAACCTCATGGAAATCTTTATATGCTTCTTCTTTGGTAATTAATTGTATATCCTGCAAATAATACATGGTTTTGGGATCTGTTTTTAGCCGATAATATTCGTTAAAATCATTTTCCTGGTAATCCCTCAGAATCAAACGTTCCGTTTCCAAATATATCATATATCATTACTTCCTTTCAGGGCTTTTCCATATTGAAGCTGCTTCCGGATCCAGGGGATCAGTGTTATCAACCTGCTGCGTTCCTTCTTATGCCGGTATCCTTTTTTCTTTATTTTATATCAGCAGTATGCGGAAAACAAGGGAAACATTGGTTTTCAATCAGGTTCCGGAAAATCTGATAAAAAATTGGGAGCAGCCAATATGCGCTCGCTCATGCCCACACAGCCACCGCCTTTTTATTCGGTTTATGGTTTCCCATTGACGATCCCCGGGGAAACCCGTATAATATCCCTTGAGCATATATTATATTTCAGAAAGAAGGTGACACAATGGTAGAATTAGACCAGTTCAAAACAACTTTGAACGCATACAAAGGACCATTAGTGGAAGTGAGGGATTCACTTTAACCTGGCAAATAAAGAAAAGAAAATCCAGGAATTAGAACGGGAAATGGAAGCCCCGGATTTTTGGGACAACACAGAACTTTCCCAGGTAAAAATGAAAGAACTGAAAAGTTTAAAGGATGATGTGGAGACATATGCCAAATTAACCGGCCAGTACGAGGATATTGAAACATTGCTGGAAATGGGCTATGAAGAAAACGACGCTTCCCTGATTCCGGAAATCGAAGAATCCTTACAGGAATTTGAAGAAATTTTTGAAAATATCCGAATCAAAACCCTTTTGTCCGGCGAATATGATACGGAAAATGCCATCGTATCCCTCCATGCAGGGGCGGGCGGAACCGAATCTTGCGACTGGAATTCCATGCTTTACCGGATGTACAAACGGTGGGCGGAAGACAAGGGATTTGACGTGGAAGTGCTGGACTCTCTGGACGGAGAAGAAGCAGGCATTAAATCCATTACCTTCGAGGTGCGGGGAGAGAATGCCTACGGTTACCTGAAATCAGAAAAGGGCGTTCACCGGCTGGTACGGATTTCTCCCTTTAATGCGGCAGGCAAGCGGCAGACTTCCTTTGCCTCCTGTGACGTGATGCCGGATATTGAGAAGGATCTGGATATTGAGATTAAAGATGATGAGCTGAGGATTGACACCTACCGATCCAGCGGAGCCGGCGGGCAGCATATCAACAAGACCTCTTCCGCTATCCGCATTACCCATCTGCCCACCGGAATTGTGGTGCAGTGCCAGAACGAACGGTCCCAGCACATGAACAAAGACAAGGCCATGCAGATGTTAAAGGCCAAATTGTATCTGTTAAAACAGGAAGAGAATGAGAAAAAAGCGGCAGATATCCGGGGAGAGGTGACGGAAATCGGATGGGGCAACCAGATCCGATCTTATGTTATGCAGCCCTACACTATGGTAAAAGATCACCGCACTAATGCGGAGACTGGGAACGTAGACAGCGTGATGGATGGGAAACTGGATTTGTTTATCAATGCTTATCTGAAATGGAAAAGCCTTGGGAAGGCACAGGAGGACTAAACTGGAGGCATTGCGGGATATGACAGTGGAAGAGAAGAGAGAGATGCTGTTGGAAACGCTGGCTGATTTCTATGTGATTAAAGCTGTAAATAAAGAGGAAAATGCAGTTTTGGATCACAAATCAAAGTTCGTTTAGCGCTAGAGCGTGCCTTAAAATGCAGGAGAGATCAAAATGGGAATTATCAGAGCAGCGGCACAGGCAGTGTCCGGCAGTCTTGCAGACCAGTGGCTGGAAGTTTATGAACCGGACGACATGGGGGAGAGGACTGTTTTTACCAGAGGAGTAAAGACCAGAAACGGGCAGAATCGGAAAGGAACGGAAGATACTGTAAGCAACGGCTCCGTCATCCATGTATACGACAACCAGTTTATGATGTTGGTGGACGGCGGGAAAGTAATTGATTATACGGCAGAGCCGGGATATTATAAGGTGGACAATTCTTCCCTGCCCTCCCTGTTTAACGGACAGTTAAAGGATACAGTGAAAGAATCTTTCAGCCGGATTAAATTCGGCGGACAGACGCCGGCGAAGCAGAAAGTATTTTATATCAATTTACAGGAAATCAAGGGGATTAAATTCGGAACCAGAAATCCGGTCAACTATTTTGATAATTTTTACAACGCGGAATTGTTTTTGAGGGCACACGGTACGTATTCCATCAAGATTACAGATCCTATCCGGTTTTATGTGGAAGTGATTCCAAGAAATGCCGGGCAGGTGGAGATTGAGGATATCAATGAACAGTATCTTGCCGAATTCTTAGAAGCCCTCCAGTCTGCGATTAATCAAATGTCCGCAGACGGAATCCGCATTTCCCATGTGGCGTCGAAGAGCAGGGAGCTTGGCAAATACATGGCAGATACCCTGGACGAAGATTGGAACCGTATGCGGGGCATGGAGATCCAGGCAGTGGGAATTGCCAGTGTTTCCTATGATGAGAAATCGAAGGAACTGATTAATATGCGCAATGAAGGCGCTATGCTTGGTGACCCGTTGGTGCGGGAAGGCTATCTGCAGGGTCATATGGCAAGGGGAATGGAGGCGGCAGGCTCAAATGCCAACGGCGCCATGGCCGGATTTATGGGAATGGGTCTGGGGCTGCAGGCCGGCGGCAGCGCAATGTCTGCGGCTTCTGCAGCTAATATGCAGCAAATGCAGATGCAGAACCAGAATATGCAGCAAAGCCTGAACATGCAGAATCCCGATGCAACACAGTTCCATCCAAACCAGAATATGGGCAGTTCACCGGTAGATTGGACCTGTGAATGCGGTGCGCAAAACAGCGGCAGATTCTGCCCAGAATGCGGAAAAGCTCAGCCCAAGCAAACAGGAACTTGGACCTGCAGCTGCGGCCATGTAAATAACGGCAAATTCTGTTCTGATTGCGGTGCGCCGAAACCAGTGCAGTAATTTCTGTGAAGTGAGGTTTTATCAGCGTAAGGAGAATACAAATGGCAGTTGTCAGTTATAAATGTCCCAATTGTGACGGCGAGCTGGTATTTGATCCAAGAACGCAGAGGTACAGGTGCGAATACTGTGCTTCTGCGTTTTCTCAGGAGGAAATGAACCGGCTCCAGCCGGAAGCAGAAGAGGAAAACCGGAAAATCGCCAATGGTTCGAAAGGGAAGAATTCGGAAAATGCGGAGAATGCCCATGCCCGGATGGCGGAGAATCCGGAGAATGCCCATGTTCCGCAGGAAGAAGCAGGCAGCATATATTACTGCCCAAGCTGCGGTGCGGAAATAGTGACAGAAGAAACCACAGCAGCGTCTTTCTGTTTACCAGGAATGCTTTAAGTAAAGCCAACGGGAAACTGGCTCAGGGGGTTCTGCCCTATGATGTGAATCATATCCGGGATTTTCAGATGAGTTACTTATCCGGATTTTTAGCAGAAAAAAGGGACATGGAACGGGCAGAACTGGAAAACGGCGTGAAGAGGGAAGCAGAAGAATACGGAAAGCGTCTCCTTCGGGAAACGGTGAAAGGCTATCATTCTGTAGCAGTGAAAAACTGCCGTTTGAACTGCAGAAGAGAACACTGGGAATATGTGCTGCTTCCGGTGTGGACCGTTACTTATCAGGGCAGGGACGGCAAAATGTATTACTATTCCATGAACGGGCAGAATGGGAAAGTATGCGGAGAGCTTCCGGTTGATTATAAAAAGGTGTGGGCGGTCAGCGGGCTTGTGTTCCTGGCGGTATTTGTCCTTGGACTGGCAGGAGGCTTTCTGATATGAGGAAAAAAATACATAGACGGGGGATACTTCTGATACTGATATGCTGCTTGCTGGTTCCTGAACTTTCCCTGCAAGCCCGGGAAAATCCAGAAATTTCAAAAGCCCCGCAGTTTCTGTCAAAAGGGAATCCGAACGTACCCGGCAAAGAGGAAGTGAATCTACAGTTTGCAGATAATGCGGCTCTTCTGACAAAAGAGGAATCTGAAGAGCTTAAGCAGCAGCTTGCAGAGCTGGAAGAGACCACCGGATGGGATATTATGGCCTATACAACTGAAGATACCGGCAAAGTGACAAACTATCGTCAGGAACACAGGGGAATCAGCAGATTGGAGATTTTACTTGCGGGGATTGCAGCGCTTGCAGCAGGAGGAATTACTGCAGGAGGGATTATCGGAGCATACCGCTTCAAGTCCGGCAGTTATCAATATCCTATTGAGAAAAACGGAAGCGTCTGCCTTGAGAAAACGGAAGATCATTTCGTGAATCAGTTTGTCACCCACAGGCATATCCAGAAGGAAAGTTCCGGCGACAGCGGAGGAAAGAGTACGGTGCACACAGGGGCCGGCGGGCGCAGCAGCAGCGGCGGAAGCAGAAAATTTTAAAAAGAGGTTGCATTCAGAAAATAAATATGCTAATATCTTCTCTGTGGATACAGATGTATTTGACAGGCACACAGAAGAGGCCATCAGGGCAGAGCTGAAAAGTATTGATGCTGTGAAGGCAAATGTGTTCTGCAGACCAACGATAGCCGGACAAATGAGCAGCGGACCGGAGGAGAAAATGGAAGAGAAGACAAAATATTTTGTTTTGAAGAAAAAGGCTGTTCCGGAAGTTTTGCTGAAAGTGGTGGAAGCAAAGAAACTTCTGGAATCAGAGCGGGCAGAATCGGTGCAGGAAGCCACAGATATGGTGGGCATCAGCCGCAGCTCTTTTTACAAGTATAAAGATGATATTTTTCCATTCCATGACAATGCCAGAGGCAAGACCATTACCATGGTAATGCAGATGGATGATGAGCCGGGGCTGTTGTCCCGGGTGCTGGGGATTGTGGCGGATTTTCATGCAAACATTCTTACCATCCATCAGAGCATTCCGGTGAACGGGGTTGCATCTTTGACCTTGAGTGTGGATGTGCTGCCGGATACGGGAAATGTGTCCCAGATGGTGGAAAATATTGAGCAGCAGGAAGGGATTCATTATTTAAAAATATTGGCCAGAGAGTGACAGAATGGGATGTATGATTTATGATATCAGATGGAAAGCATCAGAATGGGATGTATGATTTATGATATCAGACGGGAAGCATCAGAGTGAGATGTATGATTTATGATATCAGACGGAAAGCATCAGAGTGGGATGTATGATTGAATAATACTCAGATGAAAAGCATCAGAATGGAGGAAGTTATGATAAAGATTGCAATTTTAGGATACGGAACTATAGGCTCCGGCGTCGTGGAGGTTTTGCAGACCAATCAGGAGAGCATTGCAAAGCGTGCAGGAGACCAGATTGAAGTAAAATATATTTTGGATTTGAGGGATTTTCCGGGAGATCCCATGGAGGAAAAAGTAGTGCATGATTATGACATCATTGCAGAAGACCCCCAAGTGCAGGTGGTGGTGGAAGCCATGGGAGGCGTGGAGCCGGCCTATACATTTGTGAAGCGGGCATTGCTGGCAGGAAAAAGCGTAACCACCTCCAACAAAGCATTGGTGGCAAAGCACGGCGCAGAACTCATCGCCATCGCCAAAGAACAGAGCATTAATTTCCTGTTTGAAGCCAGCGTAGGCGGCGGAATTCCCATTATCCGTCCGCTGAATTCTTCTCTTACCGCAGATGAGATTGAAGAAATTACAGGAATCTTAAACGGCACCACCAATTATATGCTGAGCAAAATGTCCTTTGAAGGTCTGGAATTTGAGGATGTGTTAAAAGACGCCCAGTCCAGAGGATACGCGGAAGCAGATCCCACCGCGGATATTGAGGGCTATGATGCATGCAGGAAGATTGCAATCCTCACTTCTCTGGTGTGCGGCCAGCAGGTGGATTTTGAAGAAATTTATACCGAAGGAATTACCAAAATTACAGCGGCAGATATCCGTTATGCCAAAGCAATGGGCAAAGTCATCAAGCTTTTGGCAACCAGCAGGAAGACGCCGGAAGGATATTGCGCAATGGTTGCACCGTTCCTTTTGTCGAAAGAACATCCTCTTTACAATGTCAATGACGTATTTAATGCAATTTTTGTTCATGGAAATGTACTGGGCGATGCCATGTTTTACGGAAGCGGCGCAGGGAAGCTCCCCACGGCAAGCGCAGTGGTCGCAGATATTGTGGATATCGCCAAGCATTTGCACACAAATATTCTGATATCCTGGAGTTCCAGGAAAATGGATTTGGTGGACTATAAAAAAGCCAAGAGCCGGTTCTTTGTAAGAACCCAGGAACCGAAAGAGACGGTGGAGCGACAGTTCGGCCCGGTGGAATGGGTAGAGGCAGAAGGAATCGCCGGCGAGAGGGGCTTTTTAACAGAAGTGATGTCAGAAGAGGAATACGGGAAGAAAGCTCTGGGACTTAAGAACATTTTGCAGAGAATTCGCGTAGTTTAGAGTAGAAAGGAATCCTATGAAATATGTGATTGTGCTGGGGGACGGAATGGCAGACCGTCCTTTGGAAGAGTTACAGGGAATGACTCCCTTAGAATATGCCAAAACGCCCGCAATGGATCAGCTTGCGGCAGCAGGAGAAATTGGAACAGTGCATACCATTCCCGACGGAATGTCGCCTGGAAGCGATACGGCTAATCTGTCTGTACTGGGATATGATCCGAAGATTTATTATTCCGGCCGTTCTCCCTTGGAGGCTCTGAGCATCGGCGTGGACATGAAAAAGGATGATGTGTCCCTGCGCTGCAATCTTGTAACCCTCTCTGAGGAAGAGGAGAATTATGAGGACCGGAAGATTCTGGATCACAGTTCTGATGAAATACCCACAAAAGACGCTGCAGCGCTGTTGGAGGCGGTAAAAAAGGAGCTGGAGACAGAGAACTATCATTTTTATGCAGGCACCAGCTACCGCCATCTTCTCATTTGGGAAAAAGGTTCTGTGATAAACTTGGTTCAGCCCCATGATGTGCTGGGGCAGACCATTGGACAGCATTTGCCCGAGGATAACGTTCTGCGGGAAATGATGAAGAAAAGCTATGAGATTCTGGTTAATCATCCTATCAATCTGGAGCGGAAGAAGCAGGGGCTCCACCCGGCCAATTCCTGTTGGTTCTGGGGGGCAGGCACCCGGCCCTCTCTGTCTTCTTTTGAAGAAAAAACGGGGCTTAAAGGAGCCATGGTGTCAGCTGTGGATTTATTAAAGGGAATTGCCGTAGGCGCATCCATGAAAAATATTTCCGTTCCCGGGGCAACCGGCGGGCTTCACACCAACTATGAGGGCAAGGCAAAGGCTGCCGTGGAGGCCCTGACCAAAGACAATTGCGATTTTGTGTATGTGCATGTGGAAGCGCCGGATGAAATGGGGCATCAGGGCAGCATTGAGAAGAAAGTGCAGGCCATTCAGTTTTTGGATGAGCGAGTTATTGCGCCCATCAAGCGGGGATTAGAGCAGGCGGGAGAAGATTTCCGCATGTTGGTTATGCCGGATCATCCCACTCCCATCTGTATCCGCACCCACACCGGAGATGATGTGCCCTATCTTTTGTATGACAGCAGCAGGATTCAGGAACATACATGGAAATATAATGAAAAAGAAGCGGCAGCAAGCAGCCATCATATTGCGAAGGGCTGTGAAATGATCGATTATCTCATTCAAAAATAGTTCAGGAGAACATTATGTTAATCGTAAAAAAATTCGGAGGCAGCTCCGTAGCAGATAAAGAACGGATTTATAATGTGGCAAAACGCTGCATTGAAGAATATCAGAAAGGAAATGATGTGGTGGTGGTATTGTCTGCCATGGGGAAAACCACGGATGGTTTGCTGGAACTGGCAAAAGATATTGCCCCCAATCCTTCCAAGCGGGAGGTGGATATGCTGCTGGCTACCGGAGAGCAGACTTCTGCAGCTTTGATGTCCATGGCAATGGGAGCGTTGGGCGTGCCGGCCATTTCCCTGAATGCATTTCAGGTGATGATGCAGACTTCTTCCCGGTACGGCAATGCCCGGTTTAAGAAAATTGACACCCAGCGTATCCGCCATGAGCTTGAGAACCGCAAGATTGTCATTGTCACAGGGTTTCAGGGTGTAAATAAATATGACGATCTTACCACACTGGGACGAGGCGGCTCAGATACCACGGCAGTAGCTCTTGCCGCAGCGCTTCATGCAGATGCCTGCGAGATCTACACGGATGTGGAGGGGGTTTACACTGCAGATCCCAGAATAGTGCCCAATGCAAAAAAGATTTCACAGATTACCTATGATGAAATGTTAGAATTAGCAACGCTGGGTGCAAAGGTGCTTCACAACCGTTCTGTGGAAATGGCAAAGAAATACGGCGTTCAGCTGGTAGTGCGTTCCAGCCTGAACACCGCCCAGGGAACCATCGTAAAGGAGGAGACAGACATGGAGAGTATGCTTGTCAGCGGAGTTGCAGTAGATAAAAATACAGCCAGGATCGCAGTGTTCGGGGTACAGGATGTACCGGGAATTGCCTTTAAAATCTTTGACTTGCTGGCCAAAAACAATATCAACGTGGATATTATTCTCCAGTCCATCGGAGGGGAAGGAACAAAGGATATTTCTTTTACCGTGGCCAGAGAGGATGCCGATGAGACGGTTGCTATCTTAAAAGAACATAAGAACCGGATTACGGCCAGGGAAATTGAAGTGAATAACAAAGTGGCAAAAGTGTCTATTGTGGGCGCCGGCATGCAGTCCAATCCCGGCGTGGCGTCCAGAATGTTTGAGGCCTTGTACAATGTTGGCATCAATATCCGCATGATTGCCACCTCAGAAATCCGTATTACCGTGCTGATTAATGAAGAAGATGTGGATAAGGCAATTCGGGCGGTTCACGACCAGTTTATTGAGGATTAGAGGAAGTATGTCTGGAGACGGACGAAACTGCAGGAGCGCCTTGCCTCATGCGGACCGGGGCAGCTCCTGTGTATAAAAAGTTCGCTGGAGTGTTATAATTGAATGCCTTTCAGCAAATCAATGTGCCAGAAGATCAGCAGCAGATTTTTTACGATAAAGTTAACGGCGACAATTACAAGGGCGGCCCATACGTAGCCGTCTCTGTATTTCATTCCGACTTTTAATCTGTGCCGGGTGAGCCGCTCTATGGTCTGACTGATGAGGAACCAGCCGCCTACGGCTGCAGTGTATGGCACCAGTGGGTGGCAGAGGAAAGAGGTCAGAAAATCTCCGTGGAGGAGAGCGGATACAGCCCTGGTTCCGCCGCAGCCGGGACAGTAGATTCCAAGCAGAGTTTTAACGGCACAGGGGAGCAGCAGTTTTTGGAATGGTATGGGAAACAGCCGCAGCAGAACCCAGATTACGCCTGTTATGGCCAGTAATGCCCATCCAACATAGAACAGGGCGGTTTCTTCTTTTTCTTGTTGTCTCATAACGTGATCCTTACGATTTATTATATAATAAAGTTTCCACTAATATTTTATCTGTAATGCAGTATAATATCTTTTTTATTGTTTGTCAAAATGAAAAAAATATGATATAGTGATGATACATAACAGCAGAGGCGGAATAAAATATGTAAGAAAAGTGAGGTGTCTGTGATGGTAGGAGCAATCAGCGGGGGAAACAGTTACAGCAATTATGGGAATTATAACGGAATATATGGGAATACCGGAGAACGCGCCGATCAGGGGAACCAAGTTCCGAAGGGAACGCCTGGAATCCGGGAGGGCAGGGATGGTTCAGTCAAAGAGATATCCAAGGATAAAGAACAGTGCCAGACCTGTGCTAAGCGCAAATATCAGGACGGGTCCAATGAGAATGTATCTTTTAAGGCTGCAGCTCATATCTCTCCGGAAGCAGCGGGAAGCGCAGTCCGGGCCCATGAAGGAGAGCATGTGTCCAACGCCTATACTAAGGCAGCCCAGAAGGACGGCAAAGTAGTCTCCGCTTCGGTCAGCATTCACACATCCGTCTGCCCGGAATGCGGGAGGACCTATGTATCCGGCGGAACCACTTCCACCAGGATAAAGTATCCTGCCGACCCCTATGAACAGAGGAAAAAGACCCTTGGAGCAGAAGAAGCAAAAGGGAAAAATATTGACTATGCAGCGTAACAGCAGGCAGTTATACTCACGAGCATACTTATTTGCCAAATCATTTGCTTTTTCCTCAAAGCTATGAACAATCTTCTGGCAAATGATTTCGCTCACGGGTATAGCAGCAAAATATTGTGTAAAAAGACCGATTGTCCGTGCAGGATCATCAAATGGAATTCAGGAGGAATGACTTATGGAAAAACGAAAATTGTCAGCGAAGATTTTTATGATGTGCTGTCTGGCATTGATTGGAATTCTTGCCGTTCCAAATACCGCATATGCCAAGAAAATTACCAGTGACAGACAGGTGGAAAAATTGGCAAAGAAGGAAGTAAAAGGCGCGACTGTAGTAGAAGTAGACAAAGACTATGAGAAAGGAAATCTTGTCTATGAGGTAAAGCTGATAAAAGGAACCAAAGAATATGATCTGACTTACCGCGCTTCCGATGGAAAGCTGATAGAATATGACATGGAAGAATTGCGGGTGAGACCCAGTTCTAAAAAGGTCATGAGTGAGAGTAAATGCAAAAAACTGGCAAAGAAGAAAGTAAAAGGTGCGAAAATTATCAGCATCGGACTGAAATATGATGATGGAATTGAAGAATATAAGGTTAAGATGCAGAAGGGAAGCAAAAAGTACGAATTGGAATACCATGCCCGTACCGGCAAATTAATCGGGTATCAGTGGAAATTGACTTTGAAGACAAAACCGGGACACAGCGGCTATATCGGGGTGGAAAGAGCAAAACAGATTGCCCTTGCGGAAGTTCCCGGGGCAACCGTTACTAAGGCGGAATTTGATAATGATGACGGAGTGCCGGTTTATGAAGTTGAACTGATAAAAGATACCTGGGAATATGAATTCAAGATCCATGCCAATACAGGAGAAATCTTAGAGCGGGATCAGGACAGTATTTATGATTAGCCAGAGGAAACCTGGATTGGAACCAGGATAGTATTTATGATTAGCCAGAAAAATACCGGATTGGAATCAGGACAGTATTTATGATTAGCCAGAAAAATACCGGATTGGGATCAGGACAGTGTTTATAATTAGATATAGGATGCCAGAATGAAATCAGAATACTGGAAAACTGGCATATGCAACAGATTGGAAATGGAGCGTAAGGAAATGAATCGTACATCGGCAGAATTAAAGAGACTGGCAAGGGAGAAGCTGACAGGGCGCTGGGGCCTGGTAATAGGAGCGACGCTGTTGCTTTACCTGATTATGTTTGCAGTGCTGATTCCCTTTTATATGCTGTTTTTTATCAGCAGAGGAGGGATAGTGCAGTTTTTGGCATATATGGCGGCAACACTGATTGTCAGTATCGTGTCAATGATTATGCAGTGCGGTATCAGCAGGATGCAGCTTGGATTTGCAAGGGATCAGGATACAGGGATCTCCATGATGTTCGGAGAATTTACCAGAAGGCCGGAACGATATATTCTTGGCATCCTGATGATTATCGGCATGGAACTGATATGCTTTCTTCCGGCAATTGTGTGTTGGACAGTGTCAGCCATGCAGGGGCTGCTTCCGGCATTTATCATTGCAGCGGCGCTTTATACAGCGGGACTGATTGTGGGATTGATCCTGGCGTTCCGGTATGCGCTGGCATTTCTGCTTTTGGTGGATCATCCGCAGATGGGGCCGGTAGAGGCTTTCCGGGAAAGTTCCCGGCTGATGGATGGGAATAAGGGGCGTTTGCTGTATATTTATCTGAGTTATATTGGGTGGAGTCTTTTAGGAATGCTCTCCTGCGGGCTTGGAATGCTCTGGATTTCTCCCTACATGAATCAGACGGTGGTCAGTTTTTATTTGGATGTGACAGGAGAATTTGACAGACTGCAGAAAGCGGAACCTGATTTGCCGTTTCCTGATAGCCAGTATTGATGAAGGGCGCCCCTCTTTTTTGGCTGTCTTTGGCGGGCTGTATGGCCATTCAAACGAAGGAGCAAAGAATTTCTATAAAAAAACAGAACTGCGGTTTGCCGCCTTTCAAACAGCGGGAAACAGGAGTTCTGTTTTCTTATGTCTGTCAGATAAAACCTTAAACAATACAATCTTTTACTGCATCCAGAAATAATTGATATTCTTTGATGGAGTTGTCATTTCCGTTTCGGAGATCAAATTTCCTGGAAATATCCTGTGCCTCTGCGCCATAGTATTCTGCCAACGTTTCAATGCGGTAGCAGCCGTCCGGCTGATAGTAGGGAAGTTTGGAGGGCAGACGGAAACGGACATTTTTCTTGCCCTGTTTTAAGAGAGCCCTCATCATAATCTCAGCGCCGGTGCAGAATTCCATTTTATCAAGAGGCGTGTAAGTCAGAGACTGATAAGGAGCTTCTTCCTTAAAGAAGCTCCATGCAGCCGGCAAATCAGTCAATACCAGGTAAACGATAGAATCTGCAAAATAGCAGGAGTGCATCCGTAGTTTCCGGCGGATGCGTTCCATTTTTTTGAAATAAGGCTCGGCCTTTTCTGTATCATGAAGCCGTACTGCATAGTGGTACACGAGCCTGCCATATTGAAAAATAAGGGCGTATTCATCATAGTACCTGGTTTCCAGCAGTTTTCCCGCTTTCAGTAAATTGTCAAGATCTCCGTACCAGCAGGCCATTTCCCCTTCAAACGCAACAGTTTCCGCATCCCGGAAATGGTGGGAGCGGTTCAGAAGCCGGAATTCATGAAGGCTGTGCATAGCTTTTTCCTTATCTCCTGCTGCCCGGTATAATCTTGCAGCCGCCATATGGTAGATGGAAAGGGAATAGCCGTGTGCCAGACAGAAGGATTTATATTTCTCCAGGTATTGCTCCATATCCGAGACAGAGATTTGATAAAAAAAGTCCGCACAGTCAATAACCTGCGAAAATGTGTCATTGACAGCTTCTGCCGCTGTGAGACAACAGCCGGCAGGCATTTGAATCCCCGGATGGGATTCAAAGAGTTCCAGAATTTCCGGGAAAATCACATAGAGATACAGCAGATAATTGTCCTCGCAGGAACAGGCGTAATCATAGCGGAAATACATCATGTAACTGTAGTCCTTTGCCAGATCTGCTTCCTGAATTGCCTGGCGGATTGCGGACAATTTAGCTTCCCCCGGTGCAAAATTCTGATATTCTTCGATAAGCTGCTGAGGATTGTACATGGCGGCGGTCTCCTTTCCAAATAGGAACGTCGGCCTGCGGCAGCAGACCGAAGGCTGACGTTGCTGCAGAATCGCGGTAATAGCCGTTAACTGATATAAAGTTACAGAGTATCGTAGAAATCATAAGGGCTGGCAGAATCGGGATACCCCATTTCCTGCATCAAATCTTCAATATAATTCAGATAGCCTTCCCATCCTCCGAACTGTGTCAGTATCGTAAGAAAAGAATAAATCAGAAAGAGAACTCCGCAGATGATAGCAATAATGCCCAGAATCAATCCGGTTTTGGCATATCCGTTGGTATGCATTTCCCCGCCCCGGGACAGCAGCGCAAAGATAATTGCCAGGGAGCCGAATATAATGGCCGGATACACGCAGCAGCTCATGACAAGCCCGAGAATCCCCATGATCATTGCAGCCACAGACATGCCGGCGGAGCGCATTTCTATATAAGATTTATTTGATTCGTAATCCATAAGAAACCTCCTTAAATTCTTTTTTGCTGTGTTTTATTGTAGCATGTACATTGGAAAATTACAATAAAAAGAATTTTGGCATCCACTTGCAGAGTCCTTGATTTTTTTAAGAATATGAGATAAACTTTTCCATAGTGCAGGATAAGGAAAGCTTTCCTGTAAAAAGGGAAATGAGATAAGGAGATTACTCGATGGACATTATTGCAAAATTAGCGGAAGAACTCAGCATCCGAAAACAGCAGGCAGAAGCTGCGGTAAAGCTGATTGACGAGGGAAACACGATCCCCTTTATTTCCAGATACCGGAAGGAAGCCACCGGAGCGCTGAACGATGAAGTTCTGCGGAATCTTTATGAGCGGCTGACCTATCTGCGGAATTTAGAAGAGAAAAAAGAGCAGGTTTTGTCCTCTATTGAAGAACAGGGCAAGCTGACAGAAGAATTGAAACAGCAGATACTTTCTGCAGAAACTTTAGTGGCAGTGGAGGATTTGTACCGTCCCTACCGGCCAAAGCGGCGAACCAGGGCCACTATTGCCAAGGAAAAGGGATTAGAGCCCCTGGCGAATATTATTTTACTGCAGATGACAGAGAAACCGCTGGAAACGGAGGCAGAAGCATTTCTGGACGCAGAAAAAGGCGTGGATACTCCGGCGGACGCCATTGCAGGAGCCATGGATATTCTGGCGGAAAATATTTCAGACGAAGCAGACTACCGGAAATACATACGGGATCTTACCATGCGAACCGGCAAAATCACTTCCGTTGCCAAAGATCCGGAAGCAGAGTCTGTGTATGAGATGTATTATGATTTTGAAGAAGGGCTGGCAAAGCTGGCGGGACACCGGATTCTGGCCCTGAACCGGGGAGAGTCGGAAAAAATTCTCACGGTAAAAGTGGAAGCTCCTGCAGAACAGATTTTACAATACCTGGAAAAGAAAACCATTACCAGAGATAATCCCAATACCTCTCCGGCGTTAAAAGCCGCGGCAGAGGACAGTTATAAACGCCTCATTGCTCCGGCCATAGAACGGGAAATCCGAAATGAACTGACGGAACGTGCCCAGGACGGCGCCATTCGGGTGTTCGGAAAAAATTTAGAGCAGCTTCTGATGCAGCCGCCCATTGCCGGTAAGGTGGTGCTGGGATGGGACCCTGCCTTCCGCACCGGATGTAAGCTGGCAGTGGTGGATTCCACGGGAAAAGTGCTGGACACCACAGTCATTTATCCTACGGCTCCTCAGAATAAAGTGGAGGAATCCAAGGCGGTTTTGAAAAAGTTGATTCAAAAATACGGAATTTCCCTGATTTCTGTGGGAAACGGAACTGCTTCCCGGGAATCAGAGATGATTATTGTTGATTTGTTAAAGGAAATCCCCGCTCCGGTTCAGTATGTAATTGTAAACGAAGCAGGGGCCTCCGTGTATTCTGCCAGCAAACTGGCTACGGAGGAATTTCCCAATTTTGATGTGGGACAAAGAAGCGCGGCTTCCATTGCAAGGCGCCTTCAGGATCCGTTAGCGGAGCTGGTGAAAATTGATCCCAAATCCATCGGAGTAGGGCAGTACCAGCATGACATGAACCAGAAAAAATTAAGCGACGCCTTAGGCGGTGTCGTGGAGGACTGTGTGAATAAAGTAGGAGTGGATCTGAACACGGCTTCTGCTTCCCTGTTAGAGTATATCTCAGGCATTACAAAGGTTATCGCCAAAAATATTGTAACATACCGGGAAGAAAACGGCAGGTTCCTCACCCGCTCCCAGCTCTTGAAGGTGGCAAAGCTGGGTCCCAAAGCATATGAGCAATGCGCAGGATTTATGCGCATCTCTGACGGGACAAATCCTTTGGACGGCACCAGCGTCCATCCGGAAAGCTATGACGCCACTTTAAAGCTGCTGGACAAACTTGGCTATCAGCCGGAAGATATCCGGGAGGGCAGGCTGACAGGAATTTCCAAAAAAGTAACTAATTATAAGAAACTGGCGGCAGAGCTGGAAATCGGAGAAATGACGTTGCAGGATATTGTAAAAGAGCTGGAAAAACCGGCAAGAGATCCCAGGGACGATATGCCAAAGCCAATTCTGCGCAGCGATGTCCTGGAAATGAAAGACCTGACTCCGGGCATGATTTTAAAAGGAACCGTGCGAAATGTGATTGATTTTGGGGCTTTTGTGGATATCGGCGTCCATCAGGACGGGCTGGTGCATATTTCCCAGATGACGGAGCGCTACATCAAGCATCCTCTGGAGGCGGTCAGTGTAGGAGATATTGTGGAAGTGAAAGTGATGAGCGTGGATTTGCAGAAAAAGCGGATTCAACTTACTATGAAAGTCTCTGACTTCCATAGTAAGGATGGCCATGCGGCCCGTCGAACGGAAGGCTGAAAAATATGCCTGTTGACAGATGGGGCCGGCAGGAGTAGAATAGAACCATAAATTAAATAGTGTTCTTCAGGGCAGGGTGACTTTTTATGCAGAATCGTAATTACAGGATTCTGGAGGAAAGGAATTCCCGACCGACGGTGATACCCTAAGAGGGCAAGTCCGTGAGCCGTATGGCATGATTTGGTGAGAATCCAAAACCGACAGTACAGTCTGGATGGGAGAAGAAAGCGTTTTTATTAATGTGCGTATTTTATATGCCCTGGATCTCTGGATTCAGGGCATATTTTATGTCATCGGAAGCTGCTCTGCGATTCCTGTGATATAAAATAGGATGCGGGCTTTTGCTTGGTTTGATTCTGAAGACACGGAATATTAAAATTATAAAGGAGTGTTTTATCATGAGTACAAAAAACACAGCAGCAGGAAAACAGGCAGGCCGGAAGGATATCTGGAAAATGACTATGACGGCTATGTTGTCAGCGATTGCATTTCTTTTGATGTTTCTGGAATTTTCCGTTCCCATTATGCCGGCTTTTATCAAAATGGATTTGTCCGAGCTTCCGGCATTGATTGGAGCCTTTGCCATGGGGCCGGTCAGCGGGGCAATGATTTGCCTGATTAAGAATCTGCTTCATCTGTTTATGACCACCACCGGAGGAGTGGGGGAACTGTCCAATTTTATTCTGGGAGCCGCATTTGTGGTTCCGGCGGGGCTGATCTATCAGAAGTGGAAAGGCAGGAAAAGCGCTGTTGCAGGAGCCCTGGCAGGAGCCGTTTTGATGGCATTTTTCAGTGTTTTATCCAATTATTTTATCGTATATCCCGTATATTACAATTTTATGCCGGAAGAAACGGTACTGGCAGCTTATCAGATGATATTTCCAGGCATGAAAAATATGCTGCAGTGCCTGATTTTGTTCAATGCGCCCTTTACCTTTGTAAAAGGGGTGTTCAGCGTAGTGATTACCGTGTTGGTCTATAAGCCCCTGTCTCCTTTCCTGAAAGGAAATTACAGAGGTTCCAAAAGGGTGCGGAAGAACGCCGGGTATCATGCTTAGGAATTTAGGAACTGTAGCAGAGGACGGTCTATCCGGGTTAGGAATTTAGAGACTGTAGCAAAGGGCGGTTTATCCGGGTTAGGAATTTAAGGACTGTAGCAGAGGGCGGTTTATCCGGGTTAGGAATTTAGGGACTGCCGCAGGGGGCGGTCTACAAGTCGGATGCAAAATAGGACATATATTGTATTACCTGGATAACGAAATATAGAGCGCCCTTTGCAATGATTTCAGGAGAGAAAGAGTATGCAGCAGAACCAAACATCAGAAGATAAGAAACATCAGGATCTAATGCCAGAGGATGATAAGCGGCAAAGTCAAACGCCGAAAGATAATAAGCGGCAGAATCAAACGCCGGAGGATGATAAGCGGCAGAATCAAACGCCGGAGGATTATATGCGGCAGGCATTGGGGCTTGCACGTAAGGGAGAGGGGAAAGTGTCCCCCAATCCAATGGTGGGCTGTGTGGCAGTGAAGAACGGAACGGTTATTGCAACAGGTTATCATGAGAAATACGGCGGATATCACGCAGAACGCAATGCTTTGTTAAACTGCAGGGAGGATGCCGAAGGGGCAGAGTTATATGTGACTCTGGAGCCCTGCTGCCATTACGGCAAGACGCCCCCCTGCACGGAAATCATTATCGAAAAGAAAATAACAAAAGTCTATGTAGGTTGTCTGGACTCCAACCCCAAAGTGGCAGGAAAGGGAGTTCAGATATTGCGGGAACATGGAATTATAGTGGAAACCGGCATTCTGGAGCAGGAATGCAGAAACTTAAACGAAATGTTTTTTCACTATATGGAAACAAAAATGCCCTTTGCTGCAATGAAATATGCCATGACATTGGATGGAAAAATTGCCTGTGAAACAGGCGATTCCAAATGGATAACCGGAGAAGCGTCCAGAGATTACGTCCAATGTTTGCGCAACCGTTACCGGGGAATTATGGCAGGGATTGGAACTGTACTGGCAGATGATCCCATGCTGAACTGCCGGATGGAGGGCGGCCGGAATCCGGTGCGGATTATCTGCGATTCCAGGCTGCGGATTCCTTTCGACAGCCAGATTGTAAAAACGGCCTCCCAGATAGAAACCATTGTGGCCTGGAATCCGGGCAGGGCCCTTGCCTGGAGAGAGCAGGAAGGAAAAGCATTAGAAGAAAAGAAACAGATGTTAGAATATAACGGTGTGATTCTTCTGGAAGTTCCCGCAGGAGATAACGGAGAACTGAAACTTTCCCATTTAATGAAACAGCTGGGGGAACGGGGCATCGACAGTGTTTTGCTGGAAGGCGGCGGGACCCTTAATGCTTCCGCTCTGAAAGAAAATCTGGTACAGCGCGTCTATGCCTTTATCGCCCCCAAACTGGTGGCCGGGGCAAAGGCAAAATCACCTATTGAGGGCAGCGGCGTTTCCCGGATGAAAGACGCAGTCAAACTGAACGATGTGGAAGTTACAAAATTTGACGGGGACTTATGTATGACTGGCAGAATATGTTTTGATACATAGGAGATATAGGATTGCCCTTTCGCTAAGCAAACGGTTCATGGGCATTTTTAGTGCAGGCTGCAGGAACTGCATTTCAATAAGACCGCACAGAGACTTTTCCGGCAGTCAGGAAAATTCTGTGCAGATGGGAGGAAAATTTGTTTACCGGAATCATAGAAGAAACAGGGGAAATCTGCGAAATCAAGAAAGAAACCCTTTCCGCCAGAATAAAAATCCGCTGCCGGAAAGTCCTGGAGGGAACGAAAATCGGCGACAGCATTGCAGTTAACGGAATCTGCCTCACGGTAACTTCCCTTGCAAAAGACGGATTTACGGCAGATGTAATGGCGGAAACCATGCGCCGCAGCAGCTTGTCAGAGCTGAAAATTCCCGGGACTGTGAATCTGGAGCGGGCCATGGCGGCAGACGGAAGATTCGGCGGCCATATTGTATCCGGACACATTGACGGGACAGGGATCATTGCCGCAGTCCGGCAGGAAGAAAATGCAGTCTGGTACACCATTGCCGCAGAGCAAGAGCTGCTTCGGTATATCGTGGAAAAGGGGTCCGTCGCCTTAGACGGCATCAGCCTGACTGTGGCAAAAGTGACAAAAGAGGACTTCCAGGTATCCGTCATTCCCCATACCCGCCAGGAAACGGCGCTGACGGAAAAACGGCCGGGAAGCATCATCAATATTGAATGTGATGTCATTGGAAAATACGTGGAAAAACTTCTCACGGGGCCAAGACAAGGGGAAAAGAAATCAAATATTACAGAAGATTTTCTGATGGAACATGGATTTTTATAAAAAATGATCGGCTTTTTGAGTTATACTCGGGAGCATGCCTATTAGCCAGATCATTTGCAGCTTTTCATGGAAAATGGGAAACTGCTGCCAAATCATTTGCAGCTTTTCATGGAAAATGGGAAACTGCTGCCAAATCATTTGCAGCTTTTCACGGAAAAGTGGGAAACTGCTGCCGAATCATTTGCAGCTTTTCATGAAATAGTAAGAAACTGCCGGCAAATCATTTGGCTCACGGGTATCGGAACTGTTCAGAAAATTAGAAAGGAAGAGAGAAAATGAGTAAAAAAATGGATTCCATTCCGCAGGCAATTGAAGATATCAGACAGGGAAAAATCATTATGGTAATTGACGATCCGGACCGGGAAAATGAAGGAGATTTTATCTGTGCCGCGGAATTTGCCACACCGGAAAATATCAATTTCATGGCAACTCATGGAAAAGGCCTAATCTGTATGCCTATGAGCAAAGAATTATGCCGGAAGCTTGGCTTAAAACAAATGGTGGAGCAGAATACGGATAACCACCAGACGGCGTTTACCGTATCCATTGACGGCATAAATACAGAAACAGGAATTTCCGCCTTTGAGCGTTCCGAAACAGCTCTGGCAGCAGTGAAGGACGATGCAAAGCCGGAAGATTTCCGTAAGCCGGGACATATGTTTCCGTTAGAATCCAGAGAAGGAGGCGTCTTAAAACGCACCGGCCATACAGAGGCCACGGTAGATTTGGCAATTCTGGCCGGATTAAAGCCCAGCGGCCTCTGCTGTGAAATCATGCGGGAAGACGGAACTATGATGCGCACCACAGAATTGCTGGAATTGGCAGAAAAATTCCAGATGACGGTCATTACTATTGCAGATTTGGTGCGCTATCGGATGGACATTGACAGTCTGGTCCATCAGGAGGCCCACGCCAAACTTCCCACAAAATACGGAGAATTTGAAATTTACGGTTACGTGAATAAGTTAAACGGCGAGCACCATGTGGCTCTGACCATGGGTGATGTCACTGACAAAAAACCGGTGCTGTGCCGTGTCCATTCAGAGTGCCTTACCGGAGACGTGTTCGGCTCCGGTCGCTGCGACTGCGGAGAACAGTTAGACGCTGCTATGAAGGCCATTGCGGAAGAAGGCCGCGGAATTCTGCTGTATATGCGCCAGGAAGGCCGCGGAATCGGACTGATCAACAAGTTAAAAGCATATGAGCTGCAGGAAAAGGGTTTTGATACCGTGGAGGCCAATGTAGAGCTGGGCTTTGCGCCGGATCTGCGGGATTATGGAATCGGAGCGCAGATTCTTCATGATTTAGGAGCCGAAAAGCTTCGTCTTCTAACCAATAATCCCAAGAAAATCACCGGACTTTCTGGCTATGGCATCTCCATTGAGGAGCGGGTGCCCATTCAGATGCCGGCAAAAAAAACAGACGTATTTTATCTGAAAACCAAGCAGAGCAAGATGCAGCATATGACAAACTACTGACAGAAAGAAACAATAAAGCGCAGTATGCAGGGAAAGAGCCATTGCCAGCAATAAGAAACGATAAAGCATAGCATGCAGGGAGAAAGCCATTGTCGGCAATGAGAAACGATAGGGTATAACGTGCAGAGAAAGAACAATCAGTAGACATATATTTTTAGAAAAGAAGAATGCAGGCGTCAATTTTGCAAGGAATAGAAAAGAGGAGAAAGTTATGCGAGTATTAGAAGGAAACGTAGTTGCAAACGGAACAAAAGTAGGAATTGTAGCATCCAGGTTCAATGAATTCATTGTATCCAAGCTGGTGGGCGGCGCCCAGGACGCATTGATCCGCCATGGCGTCAATGACGACGACATCACCCTGGCATGGGTGCCGGGAGCCTTTGAAATTCCCCTGACCGCACAGAAAATGGCGGAAACTGGTAATTACGATGCAGTGATCTGCTTGGGAGCGGTAATCAAAGGGGCCACTACGCACTACGATTACGTGTGCGCAGAAGTCAGCAAAGGCGTGGCAGCCGTAGGGCTGAAGACAGAAATCCCTGTGATTTTCGGCGTAGTTACCACAGACAACATTGAGCAGGCCATTGAACGGGCCGGCGCCAAAGCTGGAAATAAGGGATATGACGCGGCATGTACGGCAATTGAGATGGTGAATCTGATTCAGAATATGAGGTAGTTGAAAGTACTTGTGATGAAACCGGCCTTTTTGCGGTCAACATATGGGATTAAGGCGTATGAGGAGTTGCTGTGAAATTGTGTTTCATAGCAGCTTCTTTTTTGTATCATAGGAAAGACCTTGTTGTTGTGAAGCACTAAAGTTTATGACTTTTCTATTTTATATGGAGGCACAGAATTGCACTGCATGACCGATGAACAGCCGGCGGAAGAACGGGAATAAGAATACAGAGACAAAAATAAAAATGCATAAAACCAGCGCAGGAAAAAAACCTCTTGTACTGCTTATCCGAACATAGTATAATATGACGAAAGCAAAGAAAAAGGAGCATACAAAATGTCAGTAGAATTTGATGCAGCTATCACAGAGAAAGACATGTACCAGTTTAACCTTTACCATGCCTATCACGGATTCCAGGGCATTGTGGCAACCCTTGTAGGCGTCTGGGTACTGATTATGGCAGGAATCACTTTTGGAAAGGTGGAGGTTATGTATACCCTGCTGTACCTGGTATTGGGAGTGGTATTTCTGGTTTATGTGCCTGTAAGCCTGAATCTGCGATCCAAACAGCAGATCAGAAACTCCGAGATTTTAAAACAGGCTCTTCATTATAAAATTGATGACGCAGGAATCCACGTATCCCAGGGAGAACAAACCGCAGATCTGGACTGGAAGCAGATTTATAAGATGGTGTCTACCAAGAACAGCCTGCTTATCTACAGCAACCGGGTAAATGCCTATGTGATTCCGCGGCAGGCAGTCGGCCAACAATATGAAAAAGTGGTGGGCCTTGCCGTCAACCATTTGGAAGGCTATCGCCTGAAACTGAATCCCTTTCATGTTTAGAAAATTGAGGTAAGAATATGTTTAAAACAGAAACATTTTCCCCGGAAGAAACTTTTCACTTGGGAGAAAAAATAGGAGAGCAGGCCAAACCGGGAGATTTATATACCTTAATCGGGGATCTGGGAGTCGGCAAAACCGTGCTGACCCAGGGCATAGCCAGAGGGCTTGGCATTAAAGAGCCAATCAGCAGCCCCACATTTACCATTGTCCAGATCTATGAAGAAGGCAGAATGCCTTTCTACCATTTTGATGTCTATCGGATTGGCGATGTGGAAGAGATGGAGGAAATCGGCTACGAAGATTATTTCTATGGGAAAGGACTTACCATGATTGAGTGGGCCAATTTGATTGAGGAAATTCTTCCGGAGCAATATCGGGAAATCAGGATAGAAAAAGATTTGGAACAGGGATTTGATTACCGCAGGATTACTATAAGAGAGGTGACAGGCTGAAAGAAAATGTTTCATTGCCTGTCTGTGCCGAAGCGAAAGGAATGTAAAAGAAAATGAAAATATTAGGACTGGACAGCTCCGGCCTGGTGGCCAGCGTGGCTGTAGTGGAAGAAGGCAATCTGTTGGCAGAATATACCGTAAATTACAAGAAAACACATTCCCAGACATTGCTCCCTATGTTGGATGCAATCGTTAAAATGATAGATTTGGATTTGGATGCCATAGATGCAATTGCCGTTGCAGGAGGCCCTGGCTCTTTTACAGGGCTTCGGATTGGTTCCGCCACGGCCAAAGGGCTGGGGCTGGCCCTGAAAAAGCCTCTGATTCAGATTCCTACGGTGGACGGTCTTGCCTATAACCTTTGGGGCAGCAGGGATATGGTATGCCCTTTGATGGATGCCAGAAGAAACCAGACCTATACCGGATTATATGAATTTACGGCAGATGGTATGGAAACGCTGAAATCCCAGTGTGCAGTGGGGATTGATGAAATTGTGGAAGAAATCAATAATCGGAACCGTCCGGTTGTGTTTTTGGGAGACGGTGTGCCGGTATTTCGGCTGTATCTGGAAGAAAACTGCCGGGGGCCTTATTCCTTTGCCCCGGCCCATCTGAATAAGCAGCGTGCAGCTTCCGTAGCAGCTCTGGCCTGCAGTTATTACCGGGAAGGAAACACACAGCCTGCAGCAGAACACAGCCCGGATTACCTGCGCTTATCCCAGGCAGAGAGGGAACGGCAGGCAAAGGAGAGGCAGGAGAAACAACGGACGTGACAGAATACCGTTGCGGAACAGGGACGGTAAGCAAAAAAGCGGCAGGAGGAGAAATGACAGAAGTAGAATTTGGGGAAATGGATATTGGGGACATTCCCGCGGTTGCTGAACTGGAACAGCAGCTTTTTTCATGTCCCTGGTCCAAACAGGCATTTTTGGAAACCCTGAATCAGGACGCATTGTTTATAACGGCCCGAATCGGCGATGCCATTGCAGGGTACTGCGGAATGTACTGCTATTTTGGCGGAGAAGGTGAAATTACCAATGTGGCTGTATCGCCCTGCTGCCAGAATCAGGGAATTGGCCGCAGGATGCTGGCATATCTGCTGGAACAGGCCCGCAGCAGGGGAGTTGTCCGGATTATTTTAGAGGTGCGTGTTTCTAATAAGAATGCCATTCATTTATATGAGAAAATGGGATTCCAAAACTGCGGAATCCGAAAGAACTTATATGAACTGCCCAGAGAAGACGGTATGATTATGGCGCTGGAACTCCATACGGCTGCAAATTAGACTTGCACTTTGTATGATTCATGCCAGCTCTATAGCTCTGCCGGGGGATGCGCACTGGCACGAATCATGCAAAGCAAAAGTATAATATCTGATCGGATGGAGCGCTAGCTGTCATCTGTAGATATAAATATATTACTTCGCCTTGCATAGGAAGGTTTTTTATGCGTCATCTGCTGCGACATTTGACCGCCTGAGTAATACTCTGGGAGAATGGCTGTAATTTCCTCTTTCCAACCCGGGGGTCTTTTCGCTATAATAAAAATAAGAAATTGTCAGTTGTATACTCGGGAGCACACTTATATGCCAAATGATTTACGGTTCTCTTTGAGAAACGTGAACCTACTGACAGATTATTTGGCCATGGGTATAAAAGCAAATCATGTTTCAGGCTTCATCCATTACAACATGCAGAAAAGGCGAAAAGCAGGGAGGACAAGAGATGAAAACAGAAGATAAGAGAATTATCTGTAATTGCTGCGGAAAAGTCATTGGGGAGAAAGCAGGAATCCCCCGGGAAGAATTTCTTCATGTAGAAAAAGAGTGGGGATATTTCTCAGGAAAAGACGGGGAAATCCAGGAATTTGACATTTGTGAAACCTGTTATGACAAATGGGTGAAAAATTTTCAGATTCCGGTACGAACCATAGAAGTAACAGAATTTGTTTAAACAGGACAGAATTTGAAAGGGAATATTATGTTAGATGTATGTTTGTTGGGAACGGCAGGGATGATGCCGCTGCCTTACCGCTGGCTGACTGCGCTGATGACCCGCTACAATGGAAGCAGCCTTTTGATTGACTGCGGCGAGGGCACACAGATTGCTATGAAAGAGAAAGGCTGGAGCGCAAAGCCTATTGATACCATATGCTTTACCCATTATCATGCCGATCACATCAGCGGGCTGCCGGGACTTTTGCTCACGATGGGGAATGCGGAACGGACAGAGCCGCTGACCATGATAGGCCCGAAAGGATTGGAGCGGGTAGTCAATGCACTAAAGGTTATTGCGCCGGAACTGCCCTTTGAAATCCGCTTTGTGGAACTGGAGCAGCCGGTGGAACATTTGGAAGAACAGGGGTATCATATCACTGCATTCCGTGTCAACCATAATATTACCTGCTATGGATATACCATAGAAATTCCCAGAGCCGGTGAATTTCAGGTAGAACAGGCCAAAAATCTGGGAATCCCAATGAAGTTCTGGAGCAGGCTGCAAAAGGGGGAAATCATTCAGCAGGAAGGAAAATCCTATACGCCGGATATGGTGTTAGGGCCGCCCAGAAAGGGGATTAAGCTGACCTACTGCACAGATACCAGACCGGCGGCGGCTATTACGGAAAATGCCAGAAATGCCGATTTATTAATTATAGAGGGAATGTATGCGGAAAAGGAAAAAGCAGCCAAGGCCAGACAGTATAAGCATATGACCTTTTATGAGGCAGCGGAAATTGCCAGGGACGCAGAGGTTTCTGAAATGTGGCTGACCCATTTCAGCCCTTCCCTGGTGCATGCAGAGGACTATATGGAAGAGGTGCGCAGCATTTATCCGGCGGCAAAACTGGGCAAAGACGGGAAAACAGCGGAATTAGATTTTATGTAAATATTTGGCGGAACAATTCATTGTTGGACGATTGTCTGTCTATCCATGCTTTGGAAAGCAAAGAATTTTGCAGCAAAATTCAGGCATGTTTATCCCGATTGGTGAGGAGGGATTTTTATGAAGAAAAATGGCGTGAAATCAGCCATAATTATTGTTGTCTGCGCCGCTTTGTGTCTGGGATATTATTATTACCTGACTCAGAAAGACAGCGGAAAAGAACCGGGGCTGTCAGAGGCGGAAATGATTATTTCCAAGGATTTGGAGCGTTCGTATCCCAAGACAGCAAGAGAAGTGGTGAAGTTTTATAACCAGATTCTGGAGTGCTACTACAGTGAAGACTATTCCCAGGAACAGTTAGAGAAAATGACGGCCCAGGCCAGAATTTTAATGGATGACGAACTGCAGGAAATCAATCCCCAGGATCTCTATCTGGAGGCGGTAAAAGCGGATATTTCCAGCTATAAAGAGGATAAAAAGCAGATTTCCAATATCACCATGGAGAGCAGCAAGGAAGTGGAATATAAGACGAAAAACGGCAAAGATTATGCCTATGTAGATGTGTCTTATTTTTTAAAAAGCAATAATAAGAACGAAAAATCAGGGCGCGTCAGTCAGACATATATTCTTCGGAAAGATGAAGACAGCAATTGGCGGATACTGGGATTTTATCAGGAGTAAATAAAATGGCAGAAGAGAAGCAGGCTGACACTGAGATTTTATCAGGAGTAGGTAAAATGGCAGGAGAGAAACAGGGGGATGCAGTCATTCTGGCAATTGAAAGTTCCTGTGACGAGACAGCGGCTGCAGTGGTGAGAAACGGAAGAGAGGTATTATCCAACATTATTTCTTCCCAGATCGATCTGCACACGCTGTACGGGGGTGTAGTGCCGGAAATTGCGTCCAGAAAACATATAGAAAGAATCAATCAGGTAATAGAGGAATCATTGGCAGAAGCAGGGATGGCGCTGGAAGACATGGACGCTATTGCCGTCACTTATGGCCCCGGACTGGTGGGCGCACTGCTGGTGGGAGTGGCAGAGGCAAAAGCCATTGCATATGCAGCAGGGAAACCGTTGATCGGAGTGCATCATATCGAGGGGCATATCAGCGCCAATTATATTGAAAACAAAGAGTTAAAGCCGCCGTTTTTATGCCTTGTAGTATCCGGCGGCCATACCCATCTGGTGAAAGTAAAAGATTACGGCGTTTATGAGATTCTGGGAAGAACCAGAGATGACGCGGCAGGGGAAGCTTTCGACAAAGTGGCCCGTGCCATTGGTTTGGGTTATCCTGGCGGACCTAAGATTGAAAAAGCCGCCAGAGAAGGAAATTCCCGTGCAATTGCATTTCCCAGAGCGAAAGTGGCAGAGCATCCCTATGATTTCAGCTTCAGCGGGGTGAAGTCAGCAGTCCTTAACTATATCAATGGGAGCCGCATGAAAAATATCCCCATTGTGGAAGCGGATATCGCAGCGTCGTTTCAGCAGGCAGTGACGGATGTGCTGATAGAACATGCTATGGCGGCAGCGGAGGAATTTCAGATAGATCAGTTTGCCATTGCCGGCGGAGTGGCTTCCAATCAAACGCTGCGCAGCGGAATGGAGGTTGCCTGCAGGGAACGGGGAATTAAATTTTACCATCCTTCCCAAATATTCTGCACCGATAACGCCGCAATGATTGGCGCGGCCGCATATTATGAGTATCTTGCAGGAAAATTTGCCGGCTGGGATTTAAACGCAATGCCGAATCTGAAGCTGGGGGAACGATAATGAAAGAACCGAATTTGCAGCTGGGAAAACAGGAATGGGAGAACTGAAACTGAAGCTGGTGGAAGGGAATGAAAGAACTGATTTTGAAACTGGAAAAACAGGAATGGGAGAACTGAAACCAAAGCTGGGAGAACGGGAATGGCAGGAAAAAAATATGCGGCAGTGGTTCTGTCTGCCGGAAAAGGAAGACGAATGAACAGTACGGTGCCCAAACAATATTTGATGTTGGAGGGGAAACCTGTGCTGTATTATGCTCTGCAGGCTTTCGAACAAAGCATGGCAGACGAAATTGTACTGGTAGCCGGGCGGGAAGAGATAGAATACTGCCGGAAAGAAATTGTAGAAAAATATGGGTTTACCAAGGTAACATCCGTAATAGCCGGAGGAAAAGAGAGGTATCATTCGGTATTCTGCGGGCTGACGGAGCTGAATCAATCCGGGTGCAGGCCGGATTATGTGATGATTCACGATGGCGCAAGACCGTTTATCAACAATGAAATTATCTGCAGATGCGCCCAGGCGGCGGAAGCATTTCAGGCCTGCGCAGCAGGGATGCCGGTAAAGGACACGATAAAGATTGCGGATGAATTTTTATTTGCAAAAGAAACGCCTCAGCGGAAATATGTCTGGCAGATTCAGACACCCCAGGCTTTTGCATTTCCATTGATTTATCAGGCTTATGAAGAACTGATGAAACGGGAACAGCAAGGGGAAACGTTTGCTGTGACAGATGATGCCATGGCGCTGGAGACAATGTGCGGCCGTAAAGTAAAATTAGTAGAGGGTTCTTACGAAAACATTAAGATTACGACGCCGGAAGATTTAAAGCTGGCGGCAGCTTTTTTGTATCATAGGAAAGACCTTGTTACTGTGAAGTGCTAAAGTCTATAACTATCATATGCAAGGCGGAAGAAGGAGACGTAGCGGTGGCTACGTTGACTGATGACAACGCGGCAGATGGAAATTTAGACAAGCGAAACATAAGGTTAATTAGAGTGAATCATACTATTGATGGGATAGGCTCTGTCCACTTCCCTGCCGATAAGTATGGAATAGGTTATTCGACATTAAGAGGATGGATTAACGAATACAGGATTCATGGAATATCCGCGTTCTGTCATAAAAAGAACAGAACTTATTCTAAAGAATTTAAAATAAAATGCGTAGAGGCAGTCTTGAATGGTGAAGGTTCCGTTGATGATATCATTGCCAGGCATGGAATCTCCAGCCGTTCTGTTTTAAGACGATGGATGAAGGTGTATAATGCCAATAGAGAACTTAAGGATTGCGATCCGAAACAGGAGGCCTATATGGCAGAAGCGCGGAGAAAAACAACTTTTGAAGAACGGAAAAAGGTTGTCGATGATTGTATCAGTCATAACCGCGATTATAAGAATACGGCAGCAAAGCATGGCTTTTCTTACAGCCAGGTTTATTCATGGATAAAGAAATACGATGCCAATGGTGAAGACGGATTGACAGACAGGCGGGGACACCGCAAAACGGATGATGAGGTAGACGAGTTGGAACGTTTACGGCGCGAAAATCTAAGTTTGAAACACTAGTTGGTAGAAAAGGATATGTTGGTTGAACTGTTAAAAAAAGTAAAAGAATATGAAAGAATGTGAGGCTTGGGAGGGCACGTCATAAATCAAAATATTCAACTGTCCGGCATTTCCATACAGAGAAAAAATGGAGCATAGAATGGATGTGCAGACATCTTGAAATAGCAAGGGCCGCTTATTATATAAATGGCTGCATAGGAAGGCGCCAGAGGAAGAGCTTGAGAATATCAGACTTGCGGAACTCATCAAGGTGTATGATGAACGCTTCAATCATGTCTCAGGGTATCGGAGGATGACATCCTGGCTCAACCATTGATAACAGGCTGGTATTTCAAACGTTTGACAAAGCGACTGCAGCGTTTCCCGATGTAAGACCCATTTTTCATTCAGACCGAGGATTTCAGCATATCAGCAAAGTATTTAAGAAGAAACTTTAGGTTAGACTCATGAAAAATCTAACCGGATACTTAATAAAATGACATTGCTGCCCGAACTAGAAAAAAATTGTAAAAAAAACTGTAAAAAAATAAAAAAACCTATTGACAGATTAGAAATATTTTGCTAGAATCATACATGCGCTGTTGAAAACAGACGATTCGGAGAGGTGTCCGAGTGGTTTAAGGAGCTGGTCTTGAAAACCAGTGATTCCGAAAGGGACCGTGGGTTCGAATCCCACCTTCTCCGCTTTATCGGAATGACAACAGCAGATAACTTAATAATAGTCTCACTATTATTTTGCCACATGGAGAAGTACCCAAGCTGGCCGAAGGGACACCCCTGGAAAGGGTGCAGGTCGTTAATAGCGGCGCGAGGGTTCAAATCCCTCCTTCTCCGTTCTGAATGTTGTATCATGTAAAATATTTGAAAAATATCGAAAAAGATATTGACAAATAAGAAATGCCATGGTAAAATATTCAAGCTGGTTGCGGAAAGACAAAAGATGACTTAAAGCGACAGTGAAAAATAAATAAAAAAGTTGTTGACAAACAGAAAAGATTATGATAGAATACAAAAGCTGTTAAACAACAAAACGACCTTGACAACTGAACAGTGGAATAACCTTGAAAGATTCAAACGAGTTTCCGCAATTGAGCGGAGAGGCCGGCCGAAAGCGATGGAGGTCGGCGGAAGATTCAAGAGAACAGGCATTGAAAGATGCAACCTAAAAACAGTAAGCCAGAGAGACCGGACTTAAGCGGATTTGCCCGTGAGGGCGGAACGGTTAAGGAAGGGACTGGCCGGAAAGAACTTTTTATGAGAGTTTGATCCTGGCTCAGGATGAACGCTGGCGGCGTGCCTAACACATGCAAGTCGAACGAAGTGCGCGGATGGACTCTCTTCGGAGAGGAAGCCTGCGGGACTGAGTGGCGGACGGGTGAGTAACGCGTGGGCAACCTGCCCTGCACAGGGGGACAACGGCCGGAAACGGCCGCTAATACCGCATAAGCGCACAGCTTCGCATGGAGCGGTGTGA
>JAETSX010000128.1 GCA_021769425.1 Eubacterium sp. | reverse complement strand
TATCAGTTTCCTGTTTTCATTTTCGTATCTCGACAATGTGGATTCCGCAATTCCTTCCACTCTTTTTGTTGCCAGGAATTTATTAAGCATCTTTTCCGCGCTGTCATCCACCGTCGTCACATCTGTGCAACGTTCCTGCACCTCATAGTTATTCAGTTCGATTGTTAAGATATCCTGCACAATATCCACTGTCCCCGCATCCACGCGCCCGTCCAGGGTTTGCATGATTTTTTGTATGATCTGTTCTCTTATGTCCAAAATGCATCACCTCCAACACAAGCATATCACACTTAAAAATTTTCTTGCAACAAATCCATATATGTGCTATATTAAAGGCATGGAAAAGAGCAACCGCCCACAAAGTGGTTAGCCTCCCAGTTGGCAATAAGCCTACCTGAATCGGCCAAGAAACAAGGTAGGCTTATTTATTTTCGCTTGTTTGTCCTATCTATATAGGCAAGCAGTGCAATTAGAAAGTTACCGCCTAAAAACAACAGGCTCAAAATCTGGTATGTATCCATCTGCACCACCTCCCCTCTTTTTCAAGTGAGGGAGGCTTGTCCACCTTGCAACACGGTTGCTCTTGCTTAGAAGCATACCATATCCACTGAAAGATTGCAAACACAGTTTCCCTTAATTTTCTTCTCCCTCTCCCTTCCAACCCTCCATTTTCTATAGTGCATTAAACACCGATTTCTGTGGGTGCCAACGCTTCTTCTGCAGTAACATTTACGGTTAAGCAGACGGGATATTGTATTGCTGGAATTACACCATCTTCTCCAACCGGAGCATATACAGTGTGTGTTGGAACGATTGAAAATGACAGCTTTACTGTTATTGCTCGGAATTTTTCGAGTGTTACAAGCGAAATAACAATTACATGTAAAATTTTACTCATGAAAATTTAAACGGAATTATTAGCTGGTTTTTTGCTCAAATTACCGTTTTTTCGCCATGTATGATGATTCTTGTAATAACATCATTATTTTTTTGGTAAAGAATAATATTGCTAAGCGTATAAGAGAACACGATTGCTGCTGCATATTTTTTGCTTGTGTAGGGATGAATAATAATACGGTAGGCTGCACCCAAGATAAAACTTCCGATATATGTATCATTTAAGGATGCAGGTATCTTTCCGTCTAATATCTCTTTTACAACTTTATCCAAATTTACTACCTCAACATTAAAATTACCAAAATTGATATATTTTAATCCATTCATAGCCTGAATATCGGTGTTTAGTGAATTAACTATCCCTGTCAATGTACCGTCTGCAATCTTGGATACATCTGTTGTCCCACACAATTTACGCAGATATTTCAAATTATTAGACATAATAGATACCCGATTTAGTATCTCTTTTAACTTCCCACTAACAATTCTTCCTATGTCTTTCCACAATGTTGGGCTTTCATCGGTATCTTCGCTAGTAAACGCCACTGTAGTGTCAGAGATATCCCCATCCTTATTGAGTTTTTTTCCAATTGCCTCATTCAGAGCTTCTATAATCGTCTCATTCTCAAGAATGGCATCTGCAACCTCTTTTATGGTATCCAGTGTTTCCGGGGCTCCGTTTATCAGCTGCCCTATCTTTGTGTCAGTGTATCCTGTAAGCTGCTCGTACTGCTGCTGAAACTGTTCTTCAGTGTCATCTGCGTGCTTCTCCTGTATTTTTTTTAAAAACGTTTCATTGTTAATTAATGCCTGGATTACCCCATTGAATAATTCCGCATGGGCCGAATCCGTAATGTCAAACTTCCGGATTTCTTCTGTATACTTTGGATTTTCTGGAATCTCAAAATTTGCCATACTGACGCCTCCTTCTTCAAAATTTGTCATCATATTCAAATGCCATTTCCATATCCGCATCTTTCATTTTCCCCGCAAAAACCCGGATTGCCAGTAAATCGCCATCCGCATCATACAGAGCCGCCTCATTTATCTTTTTTCCTGCCAATTCATCCTCCCCCAGTTCCATTCGGTAACGGTAACATGTATCGGTCACCTTTTCACACCTGCAATATTCCCGCCGGAGCAACTCATTCTTTAAAGATAGTTCCTCCAACGTCAATTCTATTAAGATCCCATCTTCATTTTCCGCTCCGTCTCCTATGGCGATTCCTGCGACTGTAGGCAGGGAAATTTCCCCCTTTCTTGTCTGCGCCATTTTCTTTCTTGCTATTGAAGTTATTATGCTTTTCATTTTACGCTTTCTCCTTTAATTCATATGCATTCAGCAGCTTTCCTCCATCCAGCCGAAATGCGCCGTCCAAATGCCAGAGGTTATTCTTGATCTCCACAGTAAGTTCCGTATCTGCAATATTCCTTGCCTCCATCTGGAAAACGAATTTATTTTCTGGACGGTTATCGTTTTGCATTGACCAAATCTCTGCTATCCTACAGATATCGTTTGCCTTTCCTGTCTGTTCCTTCGATTGAAGAATAAATTGATAGTTATCTTTTGCCCCCACCTCCTTCCAAGCCCTTACATTCTTTTTGAGAATATTAAACGAAATATTGTAAGCCCATCCCATATCCATTCTAATCAGGGCATAAAATTCTGCCCATCTTTCTGTGTCACCCTTTAACTCTCTTGCAGTTTTTATCTCCACATCTTCAAATCCCAATGTTTTCACCGCAAGGAGAACTCCCTCATTGGTGCCCCCAAGCTTGCAAAGCTCATCATACATGGCTATTCTTGAGCGGTAGTTCTCTGTAGACTCACCTTCATACCTGGTCAGCCTCCTGTCCGCCCCATGTACCGAAAGCATCTCATGACTGCATGTGGCAACCATGCCCTCATCCCTTGCCCGGAGAATATCCTCTTTTACTTCATCAAACCCTCTGCCAAACACTTTGCAGAGGATGTACCACTTATTCAGAGCTTTCTTAAGCTTCTTCAACGGTGTAGTGAGCAGATACCACATGTATTCAATAAAATTCTCTATCATAGCGGCATCACCCCTTCCCACTTGCGCTCTGTGCCACGTTCCTGACAGTCACATTGATGTCCCCTGCCATGATGACTTTATTCTGTCCAAGCAGCATATCCCCTGATGGCTGCAAAATGTCCGTCTTCCTGTAATTGTCAATCTTGGTACTAAGCACTTGGATGATGCTGTCCCTGTATAAGGTGTTCATCTCTTTCCGTGTCAGTGCCATCATCTCCTTGATGAGTTTCCCCGCCTGTTCATCCACGCCATCCGTTGCCGCATCCTCTGCAAGGTACACTACAAGCTCAAATGCCTGCAGCACTACCTCACTGGATTTCACAAGGTAATCCTCATAGTTGCCCTTAAGTGGCTCAATGGCATCCCCGACCTTTCGCAGGAGCTCCGGAGATGCTTCACCGGCTGCTCCCGTAACAATCACATCCACCGTGCCCTGCCCCCTTGGGTGCTGTGCATCTATCCGCGCATCCAGTACGCCAGGGACAGACTTTGCAGCGTTCCGGAGCTTCTCCTCAATGGTTCTTGTTGCCAGTTCCGCCCATGAGCTCATGCACCTGTCCCGAAGGTCTTCAAGGTCTTCCTCCTCTGCTCCTTCTTCAAAGAGCCAGCCCTTCTCATTTGTCACATAATCCATACCGTCAAGATATATCATGGATATGGTTATCCTTCCCGGTGCTATGTTGTAAAAGGTTCCTGGTTCCTCTGCCTCCACAAGAACCCTGCCTACAGGCTCCCCGGCATCAATGACCGTGTTTTCACAGCAGTAGAACTTCAGTTCCTTGCCTCCGGCATCCGGTTCCGTTTTAAAGCAGTGTCCTTTCATCACTTGAAGGGCATTGTTATACTCACTCCGGTATATAGTCACATAGCCCTTTGCCGCTTTCGCCTCCTTCTGCTGCTTGGAATAGTCTGCCGCTTTAATCATAAGCCAGTCCTCTTCAGCATGTCTGATGAAGCAGCTATTGACTATGACACGGGCAAGCTCCTTCAGTTCTATGTATATGGTCACTAACATGCGGCAAAGATGGTAAAAGATGCCGCCCTTTTTAAAGTTTGTTATAGGGAAGCCTTCATCTTCAAGCTCTTCCTGCACCTTTTCCATCTCCTCGTCTTCATCCGGGATGGGGATAATCTTGTTAATAACTTCATGAGCTGTCACAGATTCAGCCTCACCCGCCGTCACAGATTTGCTCATTTTCCTGTCACGCTTCCAATTGCATATACAACTGTTTATTTCCATATTTATG
>JAETSX010000035.1 GCA_021769425.1 Eubacterium sp. | reverse complement strand
TATATCTTCTAAGCAGTATCGTCTTATCGTCATACCCTGGCAGGAGTTTATCTAACATATGTTCGGTGAACTCCTGTTCTTTTTTACCTCTTTAAAAATCGCAATTTCCTATAAAGCAAAGGAAATCGGCCCTGCAAAGGCTACAATACACGCCGATAAAATACTGGAAAAAACCACAATGCACACCCGAAGCAGACGGATATTCACCCCTACGTTTCTGGCATAGGCGTCCCCCAATTGATAGGCGGCAAGCGGCTTGGACATCAGAAAGACTGCCAAAACAGTAACAGACACCACTGCGGCCATTACTTTTACGTTGTCCCAGGTCATCCCGGAAAAACTGCCTCTGGACCAGTTATGGAGATTTACAATGTCCGCATCCTCCGCAAAAGTCACCACCAGTTCCGTAATGGCAGAACATATATTGCCAATCATAACGCCGCTTACCACCAACATTGACATATTGTTGATTTTGCGGGACATCAGCAATACAAATCCCATAGACAGCATAGCGCCCAGAAATGCGGCAAGAATCATGGCAAAGGATGACACCCGGGCGCCCCTTCCCATAAGAAAGACCATCACAAGAGCCACCGCCATTTTTGCGCCGGAAGAAATTCCCAGAACAAAAGGTCCGGCAATGGGATTGTTAAAAAATGTCTGCAGCAGATATCCCGCAAGAGACAGGGCCCCTCCGAGAATCAGGACTGCCGCCGCTCTGGGAAGCCGGATATCCCATAAAATTTTTGTGATTGTTTCACTGCCTTTTTGCCCGGCGAATTCCGTCAATGAAACCCTGACGCTGCCAATACAGATGTTCAGGATGAAGAAAAGAAACGCTAAAATCCCAAGGCAAATCAAGACTGCAATATATCTGTATGTTCTGTTTCCCCTGCTGCCCTGCTTTCCTGACACCCTAAGATGTCTGAGGGACGTCTGATCTCTGTCAGCCACAATACCAATCTCCTAATCTTATACTTTTTTCTCATTCCGGAACAAAGCGGGCAAGCCGGAAAAGATAATGCATACCGTCCTTTTCCCCCTGAATCATTCTGTGGATATCTTCCAGCAGATAGCCAATGGAAAGGGATTGCTGGTACATGTCATTGGTGGTGCAAAAGACGTTCCCCTCTTTCACCGCCTTAAAATCTGCCAGAAGTTCGCATTTATCCACAAGCTCCTCCACATTGGATACGCCGCCGTCGATGGAACTGTTGTAGATCAGAAAATCCGCATCCTTTGCACCGGCATAAAATTCCTCTACCTGCATATTCACAGTGGAACGCTTTGTTTCGGGATCTCCCAAATCTTCAAATATATACTTCCCCCCTGCAAGCTCTATCATCTTCGGAACATAGTCCGAGGCCTGGCGCACCTGCACCAGGCCATTGGAAGTGATAAAAAAGAAGGCCACTGTCTGATCTGTTTTTTCATCCCCGATTACCCGCTCCAGGATTGCCTGCCCACGCTGCCTTTGCCTGTGCGCACTGTTCGTCCGTCTTCTCCGTTCTCTCCTGCACATAAATTGCATCAATCAATGTCGGCTGCCGCCTGATCCGCGTCTGCCTGGCTGACCTCTGCTTTCCCTTCCTCCTGCGTTTCCTTATTCTCTTCTGTCTGCTCCGTGTCCTCCTTTTCTTCCTCCAAAGATTCCTTGTTTTCTTCTGACTGTTCCGTATTCCCGCCTGTCTGTGAGGCTTCTTTGGAACAGCCTGCCAATGCCAGAGAACAAGCCATGGCCCCTGCGAATAACACAGCAATAAATTTCTTTTTCATTCTTCTCTCCTTTTCTTCTGTTTACTTACAATAAGGGTATTATTTTATACAGAATACCGTTGATTGATATTCTGCGCCGCTAAGAAACTGTTCAAAAATAACTTTTATTTGAAACATTCCTAGCGGCAGCATCTTTTGCAAAAGCGCTTTACAACAAAAAACGGGTCCGCAAGCGAACCCGTCATGCGCAGGCGGACTGCAATGCATTCATTTTCTGTCCGCGAGCTGCGCATCCTGTTAGCATTACAAGAAACTATGAAAGATTTCCTGTAATATAAAAACCTTTACCGCGTTAAAACTACGGTAAAGGTTCCATACACAAAATCATGAGAATAAGTTTACAGAATACATTTCTCTGTATTCTATCTGCCCTGTCTCCTGAAAACTTAATGTACAACCAGTTACTCGTGGTTCGAAATTAATATTTCTGTACAACATACCGTCAGGTTTCCCGACTTAAAAATCATCACAGCAGCCACCTTCCCAGTTTCCCAGTGGTATCCCGGCTTCTGCTCCCTTATTACGGTGACGAGTTCGTATAGGAATTGCACCCATTTTCCCTTTTCACCAAAACAATGTCTGTTTAAACTGTTGTTTTGACACCTGTATGCAATCTATTCAATTGACTAAAGTATAGCATATTTTTTCCATATGTCAAGATCTGCAAAAAAATTGCTCCGTCCGTCACCAACCCGAAAGATAGTGAATATCAGCAAGTTTCTCCATAGACACTCCCTGCTGATATTCTGATATAATCTTTATATTACAATTCCCAAGCTCTTTTCAGCAGCCAAATAACTCATCCCAGGATTTATTCTGTTCCGTTTTTGCAGGGATATAGAGATAACCTGCCTGCATATACTTCTGCAATTCTTCAACCAACCTAACAGAGAGAATCTCATTTGCATTAATATACTTCACATGCGGCTTCTTCCTTGATTTCCAAAGGGATTGCCATATAGCAGAAAGACATCCTTTTAAATTAAATAAATCTGAACAAAAGATCTTAAATATTTCTCAATCATAATAGCATATTTCTCAAAAAACCATATCTATCTTCAACATGTCCTAAGCTTCCTACTGCGCTCTTTTACCCTTCAAACATCTTGGCCGCTTCCTGTAAATGCCTAATCACCGGAAGATGCTGAGGACACTGGGTCTCACACTGACCGCATTGAATGCAATCGGACGCCCTGCCGGACTTTTCAGCCTGCTGAAGATAAGATTCTTTGGCAGCGGGGTATCTGGCGTCCCCAAACTGACTGACCCCGTTTAACAATTTAAAATAGTCGGGAATCGGAATCTGCTTCGGACAGCCGTCCACACAGTAGCGGCAATTGGTGCAGGCAACGCTCTTTTTTGCGCGGATTGCTGCAAGAGCCTGTGCCAGAACCTGACGTTCTGATTCCGTCAGCGGCTTTAACTCTTTCATATAGGAAATATTATCTTCCACCTGCTCTTCACTGCTCATTCCGGAGAGGACCATTACCACATTGTCCAAAGAAGCGGCAAAACGAACGGCCCAGGAAGCAGCCGACATTTCCGGCTCTGCTTCTTTCAGAAGTTTCTTTGCATCTTCCGGAAGGTTTGCAAGAAGCCCTCCCTTTACCGGTTCCATAACAATCACAGGTTTCTTATATTTCACACAGACTTCGTAACATTTCCGGGACTGGACCTCCGGATCTTCCCAGTCCGCATAATTAATCTGGAGCTGCACATATTCCATCTCCGGATGTTTTTCCAGAATTTCTTCCAACACTTCTGCACTGTCGTGGAAGGAAAAACCGATATGGCGGATTTTCCCTTCCGCCTTTTTCCTGGCTGCAAATTCAAATGCTCCCATGCGATCCGCTAATGCAAGATACTTCCGATTCATAGCATGGAGCAGATAATAGTCGAAAAATTCCACCCCGCACCGCGTAAGCTGTCCGGCAAAAAAGTCCTCCAGGCTGTCTCCCTCCTGAAGCAGAGAAAAACTCAGCTTGTCCGTAATGGTATATTTGTCTCTGGGATACCGTTTTGCCACGCACTCCCGAAAAGCCAGTTCGCTGAATTCCTTCCCATGATATGGCATCGCCGTATCAAAGTAAGAAAAACCCTCGCCGATAAAACGGTCTGCCATCCTGCAAAAAATTTCATGATCAATCTTTGTGGTATCTGACGGGTCTGTAAGGGGAAGGCGCATTACCCCAAATCCTAATTTTTTTATATTCATCTGATAATCCTCCATGTTTTTCACCATTCCTTTCCAGGCACAAACAAGACACGAAAGATGCTTTCAAACTTCACAGTGCGAATTTTCTTTCACTCTTATTCTCTATTGGTAAATTGAATTGTTCCTAATGCAAAGGTTTTGTATTTAAATCCGAATGAAAATGCGGAATACCCTGTTATTTTTTCACACCTTTCCCATCCCGGTTGGCAATGCGGAGCCTGTGGAGGGCGATTTCTTTTTCTTTCCCTCTAATCTCCCGTTCCGATTGTCCAGCCGTCTGACGGGCCGTATGGCCGTCCATACTGTGAAGGCCAAAGCCTTTCACAGTAATTGTATTTTCTTCCTGTCCCAGCAGATAAACTGCCGACAGCCTGTCTTTTTCATCAATCTTCATGCCCCGGACGCCGATAGCTCCCTTTTTCTTTTCCGGCACATCGGCAGCCAGAAACCGCAGAAACATGTTTTTCTCTGTCTGCATCACAATGCTTTCTCCTTCATCTTCTGACAGAACCTGAACCAGCAAAAGACGCTCCCCTTCATTCAGCTTGGTGGCTGCAACGGTGCGTTTGGATACGTCAAACTCCTCTCCTCGGACCTGCTTGAGCATTCCGCTGCTGCTTGCAAACAGCAGTTTTCTCCCCAGCAGCCCGCCAAGACTGCTGACACAGACCATAGCTTCCTCATTGCTGTTGTAATTGCTGATGTTATCTAAAGGCGTTCCCTTATCCCGGAATTTACCATGAGGAATATCCATGACTTTTACCGTGTGCAACTGCCCTTTATCTGTGAAAATACAGAGCTTATCTGTGTTCATGCAGGAAATCACATATTTATTCTCTGCATCCGCCGCCTCCCGGTTCCGTTCATAAACAGCCTCATCCACCGTCTTCACATAGCCGAAACGGTCCATCAGAAGAGCTACCGGCGTCTCTTCCACTTTCTTTTCCTCATAGACTGCTTCCGCCGCATTTTCAATGGCGGTCCTTCTCTCCTGGCCGTATTCTTTCTGAAACCGGTTCAGTTCTTTGATGATGACTTTTGCCATTGCAGCGCGGCTGCCTAAGATTTCCTCATATTTTGCAATATTGGAAAGTGTGGTTTCATGCTCCTTCATCAAGGCTTCAATTTCTAACCCGATTAACTTGTACAGGCGCATTTCCAGAATGGCCGTAGCCTGCCGCTCAGTAAAGCAAAGCTGTCTGGCGTCTGCTTCGGAACCTTTGTAGCGAAATTCAATTTTCTCCGTATTGCCGTTCATCAAACAGTCTTTGGCGTCCTTAATATTTTTGGACCCCCGGAGGATTTCGATAATTAAATCAATGACATCGCAGGCTTTGATTAAACCCTCCTGGACTTCCTTTTTCTCCAGTTCCTTTGCCAGAAGGGTGTTATATTTTCTGGTGGCCAGTTCATACTGGAAATTCACATGATGGCGGATGATGGGCACAAGCCCCATGGTTTCCGGCCGGCCCTCTGCCACTGCCAGCATATTGACGCCGAAGGTATCCTCCAGTCTTGTTTTTTTGTAAAGCATGTTGCAGAGGTTTTCCACATCTGCGCCTTTTTTCAAATCCAGCACAATGCGGATTCCCTCTTTGGAGGACTGATTGGAAATGTCTACAATATCGTTAGTCTTCCGTGTCTCTGTCAGATTGTACACATCCATCAGGAATTTCCCGATATTGGCCCCCACCATGGTATAGGGAATTTCCGTAATCACTAACCGCTGCCTGCCGCCTTTTGCCTGTTCAATTTCCACTTTTCCCCGGATTTTGATTTTCCCGGCGCCCGTCTCATAAATATGCAGCAAATCCGATTGATTCACCACAATTCCTCCGGTGGGGAAATCCGGGCCCTTGATGTGCTCCATCAGTTCTTCCGTGGTAATGTCAGGGTTTTTCATATAGGCTTTCACCCCTTCAATCACTTCGGAAAAATTATGCGGCGGAATACTGGTAGCCATGCCCACGGCAATGCCTTCCGCACCGTTAATCAAAAGGTTCGGCACCTTCACCGGAAGCACGGAAGGCTCTCGTTCCGTCTCGTCAAAATTGGGCACAAACTCCACCACATCCTTGTCCAAATCGGCAAGATAGGCTTCCTGGGTAATTTTCTGCAGCCGGGCTTCCGTATAACGCATGGCCGCCGCCCCATCCCCTTCAATGGAGCCGAAGTTTCCGTGACCGTCCACCAGGGGCAGGCCCTTTTTAAAATCCTGCGCCATCACCACCAGCGCTTCATAGATGGAGCTGTCTCCGTGGGGATGATATTTACCCATGGTATCCCCCACGATACGGGCACATTTCCGATAGGGTCTGTCATAGCGGATACCCAGTTCATGCATATCGTAGAGGGTTCTGCGCTGGACAGGCTTTAATCCGTCCCGCACGTCCGGCAGCGCCCTTGCGATAATCACGCTCATGGCATAGTCTATGTATGATTTCTGCATTAATTCCGAATATTCCGTTCGGATAATCTGTTCCTTTTCCTGCATGGCTAATCCTTTCTGTCAGCAATCTGCGCTATCACAACTTGTAGTGTCACAGATATGTTCCTCCATCAAATGTCAAGCTCCGCATCATGGGCATGCTCGTGTATAAATTCCCGCCGGGGCGGAACTTCTGTTCCCATCAGCATTTCCGTCACGTCAGACGCCATTCTTGCATCTTCAATCTCCACCTGTTTTAAAATACGGGTGGCCGGATTCAGCGTAGTCTCCCACAGCTGTTCCGCATCCATTTCCCCAAGTCCTTTATACCGCTGAAGGGTGAAGGGGCCTTTGTGCCGCTTCCGGTATTTTTCCAATGCGACGTCATCGTAAAGGTATTCCTCCGCTCCTCTGGAGGGAATGGCTTTGTACAGCGGCGGCATGGCGATATAGACATGTCCTTCGAAAATCAGTTCCGGCAGAAAACGATAAAACAGCGTCAGCAGCAGCGTAGAAATATGGGCGCCGTCCACGTCCGCATCCGCCATAATGATAATCTTGTTATAGCGGAGCTTGGAAATGTCAAAATCATTCCCGAACCCCTCCGAAAATCCGCATCCGAAGGCATTAATCATGGTCTTGATTTCCGCATTTGCCAAAACCTTGTCTATGCTGGCTTTTTCCACATTCAGAATCTTCCCCCGGATGGGCAGAATCGCCTGATAATTCCGGTCTCTGGCTGTTTTGGCAGAGCCTCCGGCAGAATCTCCCTCCACAATAAAAATCTCGCAGATGGAAGCGTCCCTGCTTTCACAGTTGGCCAGCTTGCCGTTGGAATCGAAGGAAAATTTCTGTTTCGTCAGAAGGTTTGTCTTGGCTTTCTCCTCGGATTTGCGGATTTTGGCAGCTTTTTCCGCGCAGGCAATGACTTTTTTCAGATTCTCCAGATTCTTGTCGAAATAAAGCTGGATTTCCTCTCCGGTTATTTTGCCGGTGGCCCGGGATGCGTCCTGATTGTCCAGTTTTGTTTTTGTCTGACCCTCAAACCGGGGATCGGGATGTTTTATAGAAATCACTGCCGTTAAGCCGTTGCGCACATCGGCCCCGGTAAAATTGGAATCTTTCTCCTTTAAAATCCCCAATTCTCTGGCATAATTATTGATAACCGTGGTAAATACGGTTTTGAATCCCGTCAAATGGGTTCCGCCTTCCGCATTGTAAATATTATTGCAGAAGCCCAGCACATTTTCATGAAATTCATTGATATACTGAAAGGCCGCCTCCACGGTAATCCCTTCGCTCTCCCCTTTAAAATACACCACGTCATGAACCGCTTCCGCTTTCCGATTCAAATCTTTCACAAATCCGCTGATTCCTTCTTCTTCGTGGAATTCCAAATGCTCCGTCGCTTCTCCCCGCCTGTCCTCATAGACAATGGTAAGCATGGGATTTAAGTAAGCGGTTTCATGGAGGCGGCTTTTCACATCCTCTTCCTTGAAACGAGTTTTTTCAAAGATTTCCGGATCAGGCAGAAAGTTGATTCTGGTGCCTGTTTTCTTTGTCTTTCCAATGACAGGCAGCATCCCCTGTTCTAATTCAATCACCGGATTTCCTCTTTCATATCTGTCGTGATAAATTTTCCCGCCCAGATGCACCTGAAGATCCAAATAGGCGGATAAGGCATTTACCACGGAAGAACCTACTCCATGGAGGCCGCCGCTGGTCTTATAGGCGTCATTGTCAAATTTCCCCCCGGCATGGAGGGTGGTAAACACCAGACGGGCTGCAGACATGCCCTTCTCGTGCATTCCCACAGGAATGCCCCGGCCATTGTCTTCTACCGTACAGGAACCGTCTGCCTCCAGCGTTACATATATGGTATCGCAAAATCCTGCCAGATGTTCATCCACAGAATTGTCTACAATCTCGTAAATCAAATGGTTCAGGCCCTTGCGGGACACGCTTCCGATATACATGCCGGGCCGTTTTCTTACGGCTTCCAGGCCCTCTAACACGGTAATGTTCTCAGCTCCATATTCCTGATTCTTAGCCATTTTAGTTTCCTTCCTTAAATTTTGATACACATGTTCTGGTTTTAACCTGCTTATTGTATCACAGTTTTTTACGTTTTGCAAAGTTTTCCAGATCTTTTCTCAATTCTTCGCAGGAATGATACCGCAGGTCCGGATCCGAACAGGTGCATCTCCTTACGATTCTGTCCAGTCTCCGGGACAAACCGCATCTGCAGCGGCGAATCCTAAACTTTCCGTCCGGCACATGCCCGGGCCCCTGCCCGGTCAGCAAATGGTACATGGTTACTCCCAGGCCATAAATGTCTGTCCTGGAATCCACCTTCTCTCCGGCAAGCTGCTCCGGCGCCGCATATCCCCTTGTCCCAAGATTCGGCGCGCCGACATCCCCTGTAAAAACCGCCCCAAAATCAATGAGGCGCAGGTTTCCGCCGGGCTGCAGCATAATATTTCCCGGCTTCATATCCCGGTAAATCACCGGCGGCCGGCAGTTGTGAAGATACCCCAACACCAGGCACATGTCTCTTGCCCACCGTACTACGTCTTCCTGCGCCTGAGGGCCTGATCGCTTTAACACCTGTTCCAGCGTTTCTCCTTCCAGGTACTCCATCACAATGTATAAGGCTTCCTCCTCTTCCACCACTTCCTCTACTGACGGAAAATAGGGATAATTCAGCCTGCGGATCAACTCCGTTTCCTGGCGCATGATCTTTGTATGTATCTCTTCCCCCGCTCCCTGAGATTTCCGGATCTCCTTGACCGCCCGGTTCCTCTCCTGTTCCCTGTCGTAAGCCAGATAAACCCGTGAAAAGCCTCCTGATCCAAGAATTCTCTGAATTTCATAGCGGCTGTTTAATAGGTCCCCCTGTTTCAGCATTTTGCCTCCTTTCCGTGTTCTGTCCTTTGCATTTCCATCCGCATCCAAACTATCCAGCCCCTGCACGATATTCAAGAATCCGTATCCGCACACAAGCCAAAAGAGAACCCCAGCCCGTGAGATTCTCTTTTGTAATGTCTGTAATGTCCTTATGAATTTTTCTTAAGATTCCCTGATTTGCTGAAAGAAATTTTATTTTCCGTTCCGTTTAACAGCCGTTTCACATTCGCCCGATGCCGCCAGATTGCCAGAATGGTAAATACGGCGCCTACAGCGTAAACTTCCGGCAGCAGCTTCGGATTCACCCACAAATGCCCCAACTGTCCAAATATGATGAGCTGAATATAAAAACAGAGAGACACCAGGATCGAACCCAGAGACACATAACGGGTAGCCGCCACCGTCACCACAAATACCAGCAGGCAGAGAACTGCCAGGGGCGGATAGAACGCAAGCAGAAATCCTGCCGTACAGGCGATTCCTTTTCCGCCTTTGAATTTCATATAGAACGGGAAATTATGGCCCAGGACCGTTCCAAGCCCTGCGTACATTTCCAGTAAATGCACTGCATCCGGATATTTTTCACGGAACAAAACCCAGGCAATCAGCATGGACAGCATGGCTTTTCCCGCATCTCCCAAAAATGTAATCAGGCCGGCTTTAATGCCCAGCGTACGCAGCGTATTGGTAGCGCCTGCATTCCCGCTTCCGTATTCCCGGATGTCTATATGGTGAAGTTTACCATAAATAAACCCTGTTTGAAACAATCCCAAAACATACCCGATGACAAGACAAATTACTCTGCTGAGAATCATATTACCCTTCCTTTCTTTCCCGAATGATGAATTTTAACGATGTGCCCTGGAATCCAAACGCATCCCGAATTCTATTTTCCAGATATCTGGTATAAGAAAAATGCATCAATTCCTTATCATTTACAAATATTACAAAAGTAGGCGGCTTTACTGCAACCTGGGTAATATAGAACAGCTTCAGCCGTTTGCCCTTATCGGAAGGGGGCTGCTGCATTGCAACGGCTTCCGTCATAATCTCATTCAGCACTCCCGTTGCAACCCGCATGGAGTTGTTTTCCAAAACCACATCTATCATGTCAAAAAGCTTCCGGGTGCGCTGGCCGGTTTTGGCTGAAATAAACAGAATTTCCGCATAAGGCATAAAACTTAAGACCTGACGGATCCGATCCGTATGCTTGTAAATGGTCTTGTCATCTTTTTCAACGGCGTCCCATTTATTCACTGCGATAATAATTCCCTTGCCCCGCTCGTGGGCAATTCCCGCAATTTTGGCGTCCTGTTCCGTCACTCCTTCCGTGGCGTCAATGACCACCACCACCACATCTGCCCGCTCCACAGCCGTGACTGCACGGATAATACTGAACCGCTCCAGTTCCTCTTTAATTTTGTTCTTTCTTCTTAAGCCCGCCGTATCAATAAACACGTATTCCCGATCCTGCCAGGTGATTTCCGTATCAATGGCGTCTCTTGTGGTTCCTGCAATCTCTGATACAATCACCCGCTCTTCTCCCACCAAATGGTTAATCAGGGAAGACTTGCCCACATTGGGTTTTCCTACAACTGCAACCTTAGGCCGTTCATCTTCCTCTTCTGCGTCTGCATGTTCCGGAAAATGCTTCGCCACTTCATCTAACATGTCGCCGATTCCCAGTCTGGACGCTGAGGAAACAGGAATCGGATCGCCAATTCCCAGATTGTAAAACTCATAGACGTCTGTCATGTATTTCTCAAAACTGTCTACTTTATTCACCACAAGCACCACCGGCTTCCCAGAGCGGCGCAGCATATCCGCAACCTTGGAATCTGCATCCACCAGCCCCTGATGCACATCTGTCATAAAAATAATCACATCCGCCGTATCAATGGCAATCTGCGCCTGCTCCCGCATCTGGGATAAAATAATATCTTTGCTTTCCGGCTCAATTCCTCCGGTATCAATCAAAGTAAAGGCCATATTCAGCCAGCTTACCTCGGCATAAATTCTGTCTCTTGTAACTCCCGGCGTATCCTGCACAATGGAAATCCTCTCTCCTGCCAACGCATTAAACAGGGTGGATTTCCCCACGTTGGGACGCCCCACTACTGCAACTACTGGTTTACTCATTCCACTCTCCTAACTTTCTCTCATCAAACACGACACCAAATCCTGTCCGCTTGATTTTACAATATCTGTCTTCACTTGTAAAGCGCTTTCCAACTGGGAAAGGGTAATATCATCCAGAAACACCTCTTCTCCGCTGCGCAGAAGATTACAGGGCAAAAGCAGCCTGTCTCCTAATTTCCTGCCCTTTAGCTGCTCTATGATGTCCTGTCCCGTCAAAAGCCCTGAGACGGTAATCTGCTCCCCAAAAAAATAATTCCGGATGGGAATCACCTGGATTTCCTTTTCCGGGAAGACTGCCTGGAATTCAGAAGCCAGTTCCTCCAGCGCAGGAGCGGCAAGAACGCCTGTGGCAACGGTAATTTTCTCTGCTTTTAATTTCTTAAGGAAAGCGTCGCGCTCACGCTTTCCTCTTTCCTGCGCTATCGCCTCCCGAAATTCCTCCCGCAGAAGCCTGAGCATTCCTACGCCGTTTTCCAGCTGAAGGTATCCGTCATAATTATCTTCCGGCGGCAGCTTTTGTTCCGCCAGCAAATACCATTCATCGCTGGCATGGATAAAATGCAGGCCATATTGTTCCATACACAATTTCTGATAATAATGAATTGCCTCAAGCGCTTTCTGTGCATCTTCCCTGGTAAAAGGCTCCAGGGGATATAACCCTTCCCGAAATCTGCTCAATCCCACCGGAACCACCGATACACTCTCCATCACCGGCATGTATTTCATCAAATCTTCTATGCTCCGCCTCAGTTCCTCTCCGTCATTGACTCCTTTACAGAGGACAATCTGACCGTTCATGGGAATGCCTGCCCGGTAAAGCACATCTATTTTCTTTAACGCCTCTCCCGCAAACCGATTGTTCAGCATCCTGCAGCGAAGTTCAGGGTTTGTGGTCTGTACAGAGATATTAATCGGCCCAAGCTTATACTCCAGAATCCGTTCCAAATCATGATCCTTCATATTGGTGAGGGTTACATAATTTCCCTGCAGAAATGAAAGTCTGGAATCATCGTCCTTAAAATACAGCGTCTCCCGCATTCCTTCGGGCATCTGATCGATAAAACAAAAAATGCATTTATTATGGCAGGACTTGTAATCATCCATCAGGCCGTTCTCAAATTCAATGCCCAAATCTTCTTCATATTCCTTCTCAATCTCCAATTCCCATTCCTCGCCGTTTTCTTTACGGATCAAAATGGTAAGGTATTCTTCGTTGGTATAATAATGGTAGTCAAATACATCCTCTATCTCGTGTTCATTTACAGACAGCAGCGCATCCCCCGGCATTACCTCCAGTTCTTCTGCAATGCTGCCTGGCTGAACTTTGTATACAATATGCTCCTTCAAAATCAATGCTCCGTTTCTTATATTTTCTAAAAATTACTGCGCTGAAAACTCTTCTTTAAATAACAAAAGGAATTACCATTACAGAAAAGCACTTCTCAGTACGAATCATGATAATGATAATTCCCATGTCATTCCATGCAGTATTCAGAAATCAATCCTCACTGTCCTCATCTACAACTCCTGCCACTGCCCCGGCTACAGACGCTACTACGGAAACAATGACCGCAACCAGCACTACGCCTCCGATTATAAAAACCATCATTTCTTGTCATCCCTTTTCTTAATATTTTCACTTGATGGGTTTATTATACCAAAGAGGATGTGCGGTGTAAAGGTAAATCTGATTTCTTATGCGGCTCAATGTAACAGTGGTTACCGTTCACACGTCACTGTTCCATGAGGCGTTTCCGCACATTTTGTGCGAAAATCCCGGGTTTTTCAGCGCGAAATCGCATTTTTTTGCGGTTTCTGTGCATCGCAAAGCGTGTTACTGATCACGGAGTGAACAGTAACTAACAGTGAGTTACCGCTCAGCTTCAAACATTGGTCTGCCGGCATGGATAATTTTAAATCAGCTATGAATTGTAACGATTATTAATTACTATTTACAGTTTGTTTCCCCTCCTCTTCACTTCTCTTTTTCAATCGATTCACAGCCAGGACCTCCAACGCAATCAACCCTGCTGCCAGGACTATGTCAATTCCAATCGCCAGCTTCTGCCATGTCTGCAGTCCGGTCTGAAGATTTTCAGGATCATATGCACGGCTGTTTACTACCGTATACAAAATATTCTTAGATGCACGGCGCAGTTCCTTAACGGCAGTTGCGCTTGCACTGTCACTTACATAGTTTGTCCCGGCATCATATGCAACTAACGCAAAGTCATTTCCATTTCGGATAAACTGATCTGCATTCATATATCCGAAGTTTCCGAAATAATCTGTAAGCGCCATTCCTACAAAGCCCCATTCTTCTCTGAGCACTGTATTCAGAAGCTCTGTTGTCCCACCTACATATCTTGGCCCAATATAGTTATAAGATGACATAATTGCTTTCGCTTTGCCTTCTTTTACCGCGATTTCAAATGGTTTCAGATAAATTTCACGGATTGCCTGTTCATTGCACCAGGTACAAATCATTCGGTTCCGGTTTGTCTCCTGATCATTCAACGCAAAATGTTTCAGATACGCATATACACCGTATTCTTCCGCACCGATCGTTGCCTTGGCAGCCATATTCCCTGCAAGCACGCCATCCTCTGAGAAGTACTCAAAGTTACGCCCTGCAAATGCGCTTCTATGTGTATTCATAGCTGGCGCATACCATCCTGATACTCCCATTTCATCTGCCATCTTACCAATACTTTGGCCGAAAGTTGCAGCAATGTCTCTATTCCAGGTAGCTGCAATCATAGTAGCAGATGGAAAACCGATGGAACCTACGCCTGTAAAGTTATTGTTAATAGATGCTGGTCCATCACAGTCAACAGTCTGTACCTTCCCTACACTATCCGCTGCGGCCGTCTGGTACCCGCCAATTGCCACCAGTTCCTTCATGCCATCAACCGTCATCTGATCTAACAGTTCATCCCATTGCCCGTCATCATAATCCAAGCCCCGCATATCAACAAGTTTCTTGTTGTTCTTTGCGCCAGTCGTCGGCATTTCGTCGGAATCATCATTATGCTCCATCGGATCATAATTGCTGTTATTAATAAATTGAGCCTTATATTCCTCAGGCATGGAATAGCTTTCCGGCCCCTTGGTTGCTTCTTCATAGTTCGCAAATTTGCCTGCCCGCGACAGATAAGCCACATCCCCTGCCGCATAATCAAACTGATTTTCCGCCGCTGTCTGATCGGTGGAACGCGGATGATCCGCATCATATGTAATAGCCTGATCTACGGTATAAACTTCCTCTTCAATTATGTTATGTGAATCTGTACGGATAGATATTTTATAATCTCCTTTTTCCAGCACATATGCTTTTTCCGCATCCGAGTCATAGGAAGCCATATCCTCTATGTCAAATTCAATTGTGACTGTCTCCGAATCCCCAGGCTCAAGCATGCCTGTTTTTGCAAATTCAACCAGATTCGCAGATGCCTTCTCAATTCCCCCGTCCGTATAAGGCGGATTATAATATACCTCAACAACATCTTTCCCAGCAACTTTCCCGGTATTGGTAACTGTTACATCAAAAGAGATTTTCCCGTCCGAAACCTTAAGGCTTCCCATCTTCTGTTCAAAGTCCGTATAAGAAAGACCATATCCAAAGGGATAGAGAACTGCTTTATCATAATCAATCAGCCCTTCTTCTGCCGCTGTCTCGTAGAAACGGTATCCTACATAGATTCCTTCCACATAGTTTACAAAAGTCGGAAGTGACGGGTCACCCCATTCATCTCCCTGAAATTCATCCATATTATCATACTCAAAATTTCCAACATTGTTAAAGGTCGAAGCGGCTTCCAGATCCGTAACATATGTATCTACAGTTTTACCAGATGGATTTATTTCGCCGCTCAGGATTTTCCCCAGCGCATTTGCGCCTGACTGCCCGGTACCGGGACACAGCAGCGCAGCCTTAATCTGCGCATATTCATTTACGAAATTCAGTTCCATCGCATTAGATCCATTATATACTACCACAACATTATCAAAGTTATCACACACCAATTCTACCAAATCTTTTTCTGTCTGGCTTAACTGGAGATAATGCTCCCCTGCCGGGAAATCATCATAATCATCTGAATTGTTTTCATAGGTAACCTTGCTCACATCCGTGGGAAGATCTGCGCCTTCTCCTCCAATGCTGACGGTCCAGTCCTTCTGCTTCTGAAATTTCATCCAGGCCGATGTACAAAAGCACAACTTCTGCCTGCTTTGCCAGTTCCAAAGCCTCTGACTCCAAAGCAGAATCTGCAGGACCGGGTGCGTTGATATCCTGCTGCATATCCAACAGCATCCAGTTCAAACTGCTTGATCATCTCCACAGCATTATCTACCCTGGTGGGATTGACCACAGAGGAACCCGCTCCCTGATAACGCGGATTCTTGGCAAAATCACCAATCACTGCCACTTTCGTTCCTTTTTTTAACGGAAGGATCTCTCCATCATTCTTCAAAAGCACAATACTTTTTTCCGCCGCTCTCTGCGCCATTGCATGATTTGATTTTTCTCCAAATCCTTTATCCTTTCCATTCCGGACTGCTTTATTTGTAGAAAGAATGACATCGAGAAGTTCATCTACTCTTTTGTCAAGCATATCTTCCGGCAGCTTCCCCTCTTTCACAGCACGGATTAATTCTTCGTCCGAATCTCCTCCCGTAGTGGGCATCTCAAGATGTGAGCCTGCCCTGACGCCTTCCACATGATCATTGGAAGCTCCCCAGTCAGACACAGCAAATCCATCAAAGCCCCACTCATCACGCAGGATTTCCTGCAGAAGATGTTCATTTTCATTCGCATACACTCCATTGATCCGATTGTAAGACGTCATAATGGATTTCGGATGCGCTTCTTTTACCACAATTTCAAATCCTGTCAGGTAGATTTCCCGCAAGGTTCTTTCATCTATCACAGAATCACTTGCCATACGCCTAAGCTCCTGGGAGTTTGCCGCAAAATGTTTGGGACAAGCCGATATTCCATTCTCCTGTATTCCCCTTATATAGCTTGCCGCCATCTTTCCTGCCAAATAAGGGTCTTCGCTAAAATACTCGAAATTGCGCCCACACAGCGGACTTCTCTTGATATTCAGCCCAGGCTCTAAAAGCACTCCCACTCCCTGCACTGCCGCTTCATTGCCGAGATGCTTTCCAATTTCCTCACCCAGTTCGATATCCCAACTGTTGGCAACCGTAGCTGCTGTCGGATAACAAGCAGCCGGGATGCTGGCATTCAATCCAAGCTGGTCACTGGCTCCTTCCTGTTTACGCAGGCCGTGCGGACCATCAGACAGTGACATGTTTGGAATCCCAATTCGTTCCACACTACGGGTCTGCCAGAAATCTTTCCCTGACATTAGATAGCATTTTTCTTCTAATGACATTTTAGAAATCAGTTCCTGATGCTTCACATTTCTTCCTCCTTTTTTATATCATTCTTGTAAGTAAATTAATTCTATCAAAAAGATTTTGTTTTTTAGATTTTTCGCATAACTGGCTCTTTTTTTGCATAACCTGTTTCTTCTCTTGTGCATTTGCAAAAAAATAAACGTTGAGATTTATGCAAATTGCCCAAATCTCAACGTTTATTAACTATATATGATTTCTATCGAACATCCTTGGCATGGGGTATCAACATTTTCAGTACAAACCACTGGTTCTTCGCTTCCACACTTACTTCACCGCCATATTTCTGCACTGTATAGCGCAGGCTCTTCAGCCCATATCCATGCAGCCCTTTATTTTCCTTGGTTGTCACTGGAAACTGCTCATTAAATTCCAATTCTCCTTCGTAAAAATTTTCAAACCGGATAATAAGAAAATTATTCTGGGAATAAGCCATAACATGAATCAGCTTTTTTCTTTTTCCGTAATTTTCTCCTCACATTCAATTGCATTGTCCAAAGCATTTCCAAAGATGGAACAGATATCCATAACATCCATAAATTCAAACTGCTTTCCGTCTATCACATAAGTCATGGCAATATCATGTTTCATACAATATATATGCTTCGCAGTCAGCAGTGTATCCAAAACTTTATTTCCTGTCTTACTCAATGCCTCATAATTGCGGATCTCCTCCTCCATTTTATCCAAATATTCCTTGCCGTCCTGCGTATTCTCTCCTAATCGCAGTGCAAGAATATAATGCTTCAGGTCATGGTATTTGTAATTAATGATATCCATAGCCTCTTGTGACTGCTGATATTGCATATATTGGTTATGCAGGATATTCTGGACTTTCTCCAATTCCTCCCTACCCCTCAAATCCAACAGCCCAGCATGATATGCATACAAAATCGCCAGGCCGCCTAAATCCATAATAGTCCGGATATTAAACATTTCAGCATGATACATCCCATTGAACGGTGTCCGAAGGGATGCAAATCCAAGGTTACTCATCAAAAAAACAGCAAGGCCGATAATAACATTGTGAATCAGTTCCCGCTTCGTAATCCAGAGTTCCTGCTCTCTTTTGTAAAATTTCTTTCTGAGAAGAAACAGCCCTCCAAAGACCAGGGCATATACCAAAACAAGCCAGAATAACCGAAACCAGGAACTCCTCCATCCGATATCATAATAAAAAAAGTAATCCATCTGCCATTCCAAAGAGGCAGCAAATTCTGCAGCAACAAAAGCATGCGTACAATAATAGCCGGCCTCTTTCATCCCCATATCACAGCAGCTATAAATGAGAACATACATCATTGCAATGGCAACTGCCATACAGGCAAACCACATAAAATTTTCCATCTTTTCCGTCGTGGTTAAAAATATAGTCTGCACCGCAAGCATTAGCGCCGAAAACACTGCCAGGCGCCATCCCGACAAACGTCTTTTCCTTCCCATAATATAGAGCATGCAGGCCATCCATTCCGCCAGGGCAGTAAAGGCCCTTGGGATATCCGGAAAATATTGTGTCATATCAATTCCCAAAAGCTCGAGAACGCTCATCCTATCCCATCCCCCAGTAATCCGTAAGCGCCTGCATAAACTGTTTCATTTTAGAACGGCTGATCTGCAGCCGTTCTCCCTTTACTACAGCGCACTTATCCTGCACTCCTTCTACATGCTCAAGATTAATCAAATAACAGTGGTTTCCCCTAAAAAATGCAGCTTCTGAAAGCAGTTCCGCCGCAAACTTTATTGTTCCGGGAATCTGATAAATGCCTTTTCTTGCATTCCAAATTAAATTATGCCCTTTACTCTCAACATAATAAATTTCTGAAGCCATCAGCTGTAAAATGCCGCCTTTTACCTGTAACGTAATATAGATATCATTCCGCCTGTTTATTCTTTCAATGGCACGTTTCAGCTTCTGGCTGAATGCAAAATAAGAAACTGGTTTGAGGATATAATCCAAAGCGTCTACCTCGTAACCCCGAATTGCATACTGTGTCATATTTGTTATAAACATAATGATTACTTCCGAATCTACTGCGCGTATTTCTTCTGCAGCAGCCATTCCGTCCACAAACTTCATCTGAATATCCATCAAGATAATATCGAATCCTGCTTTATAATTTGCTGTGATTCCATCACCGTCCCGAAATATTGTAATCTTAAAATCCTCACCTTCATTTCTCTGATATTCCTCCAAATACTCCGTCAACTGCTCAATGTAAACTGTTTCATCCTCAACGATGGCTATCTTAATCATTTAATTAAACTTTCTCCCAATATATTCAGCGTTTTGTCTACAAGTTACTTCAAATCTTCCATTCGACCTGATTGAATCAAATCAACGTTTGGTTATTATATCGTTTATTGTACCAAATCACTGATGGGATGGCTAGAGCAGATTTTCCATTTATAAAAATATAAAGCCTGAAGTATCCTTAAATCTTCCCGCAAATGTCAAAGCGATTGTTTTTGCGGTATAAGACTGCGGTTACAGCCAGAATCCCAGCAAAAATCCCAGCCTTCAGATAACCGGCATATGCTCCGGGAACTGTCCCTACCGCCACTGTGCATAAAATCGCCAGAAGAAAGCCGCCCATCCCCCCAAGCATTGAGGAAGCGCTCTGTTTGACAATGCGCACCTCGCTCTCCCATACCAATACAGGAAAGCGCAGATTAATTGTGATGCCGTATACACAGGAAAACAGAATGAGCACGGCAGGGATCAGCAACAGCCACAGAAGCTCCTCTGCTCCCGGTTTGAGCGCGAAAATGAGAAGCAGCTCTGACAGCAGATAAAAGGGCAGGATCAGCAGCAAATTCATGAGAATCTTTGCATCCAAAATATTTTTTGCGGACAGGGGCAGGCTTTTGACAATCCACCAGTTTTTGCCCTCCATAGAGATGGAGGTTGCCGTGGTGGTCATCATGCAGAACACACCGGCTATCACAAACGGTACGAGAGACACAATATCAATGGGAAAAGGCAGCAGTTTTTCCAGTTTCTCTGTGCCAGCTGCAAGCAGCGCTCCGGAAAGAACACAGCCCATGATTGGCCCAATCACTGTGTTGGTCACATAGATGCTGGAAGAAAAGTACCGCCTGAATTCCCGTCTGCACAGGGAAGACAACACAGAACTTGCCCGGAGCGTTCCCATCTGATAATTGTGCTTTGCAACGCTGCCAAAAAGGCCCCGACAAATCTTCTGGAAACAAAGGACAATGCCCGCCGCTGCCGCTGCAAATACTGCCAGAGACAGGCCAGTGCACAGCAGGCAACCCAGAACATCCCCGCGGATGATGGAGGCGCCAAGCCATACTGCCGGCGGATATATTCTTTCCAACAGCGCCACAATGGAGGCGGACAGGTTTTTCAGCATTTCCGGATCTATATTGCCCTCCATGGCTGACAGCCGGGATGATCCGTATAGGATTCCTAAGACTGTTACAATCGACAACCCTGCCGCTATCAGACTTTTGTAACGCATACGTGAGGATATGCCGGTAATCAGGGTGCCGATGAAAACAGAGGCAGTCATAGGGATAAGGGGAATGCTCCCTATTCCAAGAATGCCTGTCAAATAAAAGCCGGCGCCCGGATGAATGTTCCATACATATACAGCGAGGCCGGGCAGCAGCGCTGCCAAGGCCAGCAGCAAATCCTCCACGTATATTCTGATCAGGCGGCTGACAACTACCGCGCCGTTGGTCACTGGCAAAGCGCACAGGATGTCGTATCCTTCTCTTCGAAAGATAACGCTCCCCGCTTTGAGCATGCCGAAAACGAAAATCAGTAAGCTGGAAACGGTGATGAGATAGGCAGGGACTGCCGCTTCCGATTCTAAGTAAATCAGCCCATAAGTCAGGCCGCCCACATAAAAAAACAGCATTGCAAGCAATATGACCCAAAGGGCCAGTAAACCTAAAAATTTCTTTTTCGCCTTTTTATCTTTGGAAAAACGAAAGACATTGAGCCCATAGAGGTTGGAAAGCTCCAGCTTGGTCAGTATCTTAATCTGTGTCAGCATGCTCTACCACCTCCATAAAAATGGATTCCAGAGACTGCCCCTGCTTCACGATTGTTTCCATATCTCCGGAAGCAACCAGCGTCCCGTCCTTGATGATTGCCACTTTATTGCACAGCCTCTCCGCTACATCCAGCACATGGGTGGAGAAGAAAATTGCGCCGCCCTCTGCACAGATACTGTGCATGATGTTTTTGAGAATCACCGCCGCCTTCGGGTCAAGTCCCACAAAGGGCTCATCCAGAATTAAGAGCCTTGGGTGATGCACCAGGGCGGACAGCAGCGCCAGCTTCTGCTTCATGCCGTGGGAATAGGTGGATATGAGATCCCCCAGGGAAGCCGTGATTTCAAACGCTTCTCCGTACTGTTTGATTCTATCCTCTCTGTCTCTTGCCCCCACGCCAAATACATCGGCCGTAAAGTTCAGATATTGAATGCCGGTAAGATACTCATATAAATCCGGATTGTCCGGGATGTAGGCAAACTGACGCTTACATGCAAGGGGGTCTTTTCTGATATTCATTCCTCCGATTTGAATCGTTCCGGCGTCAAAGTCCTGAATGCCGGCCACACATTTTAGCGTAGTGGTTTTTCCCGCACCGTTGTGACCGATGAAAGCGTAAATATCTCCCGGCGCAATGTGCAGGCTCAAGTCAGTGACTCCCTTGCTGCTCCCTTTATAATGCTTGGTCAAATGTTCAATCTTTAACATGATAAACTCCTTTTTCGTCGCAAATTCCTCAAATGAATGATTCTAAAGAGCGTTCGCCCCTCCTTTCGTTAATCTGCGGACAAGCCTCTGAAATTCCTCTTTTTCCTTCAGACTGTCAAAGGCAGGATGTACCAGGGATTCCTGCAGACTCTGCCGGATAAAGCTTTTATCCCGGGGCGCCATGCTTCCAAGCGGCAAACGGTCAATGAACGCATCCAGCCGATTGAAGTAATCGTCTCCATGAAGCTCGATTTGCTCTGCCTCCAAAAGCCTCTCCACACACTTTTCAAAACGGTGGAGAGCCGCTAATGCTTCCGCCTCTCTCCCATTCACCGCATACACAATTGCAGACTGGAATTGAAACTGGGCAGCGACATTCGGATGAAGCGTTTCCAAATGATACAGCTCCATGATTCCTGCTATACGCTGAATGGTTTCCTTACAATATTTTATATCATTTTCATTCAGGGAAAGAGCCAGTATTGCATCGCCTACCAAATCCAGCAAATCCAGATACTGCTTTGCCTGCGCATAGCCTTTCGCCCTTTCCGTGTCTCCGGATAACTGATACGCCTGCATCAGCAGCATCCCGTTTTGTCCGGCAAGGCGGCTGGGATTTGCAGAAGGTTCCAGCGCCTCAATCGCCTCTGCCGCTTTTCCGAGCTGAAGATGTAATCCCGCCCTCAGAACCACAGCATCGCTGCATACGCCCACATCACTGCAGCTTTCCACTATCCGGTCACACCATCCCACTGCTTCCTGAAGAAGCTCTCCGCGTTCCTCTTCCGTCTCCGCCAGCATATAGTGATTCCAATACAGGACGCTAAGCTGGAGCAAAAACGGATAGCAGGCATAATATTTATGTGCAAGCGCCCTAACTTTCTCCAATGCGTCCCCAAAGGGAAGAACGGTAAAATCTTTGGACAGTTCCGCATATTGACGCCGAATCTGCTCACTGGAAAGCTGTGCTTCATATCCAATCAGTTCGTCTACCGTTACATCAAAATATGCGGCCAGCTGAGGCAAAAGCAAAAGATCCGGCATATTGATTCCTTTCTCCCACTTAGACACGGACGCCTTGGTCACACCCATAAAGTCGGCCAATTCCTCCTGCGTCAGCTTCTTTTCATGCCGGAGCCGGATTATGTTATCCGGTAAATTCAATTTATTCATAATTTCTGTTCTCCTAAAACCTTCGAAGTATGTTTACAATGTTATTATAGCAGGAAAAAAAGAAGCAATTCAATCGACCATCACGATACTTTGATATATAAAATCAACTGTCAGGAAACCTGTGCAACGGATTGGCTTTTCTGCCATGTAACCGTAACCTTGTTGAATTCGGAGTCATCCCCGCTTCCTGGCCCCACCATAATATCCCCGCCATTATCTGCTTTTTCTGTAATGGATTCTACAACGGTAAGCTGCTTTCCCTGAATGTCCTTTATGGTTCCTTCTAAAATAGGAGTGGCAGTTGTAATTTCATCTCCATTTGTCCCAGACTGGCTCTCATGATTATTTTCATCTGTATCCCCCATGATATGCCGCCTGTTTCAATCAGAACTCAATCTAATTCAAAAAGGGCATCATCATAATCCTTTACAAAGTACCTGATGTTGGTTCTCCCTTTCTGAATAATCGTATGCCCTTCTGCCTCCAGTTTTTCTTTTTGCGCCTCCACGCCGCCAGGATATTTCGGATTCAACTCACCCTTTGCCTTTAAGGTTCTCCAATAAGGCGTTTCATCCTCAGAACGCTGGTAACTCGCCCATGCCGCAATCGACGTAAAGATTCCTGCCGTTATTGGTTCTGTGAAATCTGCTTCATTGCGTTTCGCAAAGTATTCACGAATCTTTCCAATCGTAATCACTTTTCCATATGGGATTCTTTTCATTACCCTATCGTAGTCAATCGGCGGTGCAAAATACATTTTGTCCCCGCCATATTTTTCAATGCTCTTCTGATCTGTGATTGTTTGAATCTTCGGCATATCTTTGCTGTCATTTAGCATAGCATTGAAATCTTTTTTTTCTTCATTGGCCATATCTGACACCTCCTGGTATCATTGTAATTATTTTTACCGTTCCATGCAATGAGACTGTTTTAGAAATTTTTCAGACATCCATCGATCCCTGAAAATATGATTGCATTCACCTGACAGCCCATTCATCATAAGCCGCACTGTCATGGAAGCATTGATTTTCCACAATACAACAACGATCTCTATATCAGCAATTTTTGGCTTTCACCCTACAAAAAAACACAGATAATCTTGGAAGCGATTTTCCAAGTTATCTGTGTTCCCCTTACACGGCTTAATGATTCAGCATATTCTCTATAAAAATCCCATATCCCTTGGAGGCGTCCTGGACAAATACATGGGTGACCGCACCTATGACTTTTCCATTCTGAAGAATGGGACTTCCGCTCATCCCCTGTACAATTCCCCCAGTCAGATTCAAAAGCTCCGGATCCGTCACCTGAAACAAAATCCCCTTATTCTCGCTGTTATAATCCAAATCTGTAATCACAATGGAATATTCCTTTCGTTCCCCGGAAACAGTGGATATAATCTTTGCCTCCCCTTCCTCAATCTCCTGCTTAAAACCAACGGGACAGAAACTTTCCTCTCCTACCTTTTCCGGCGTTTTTTCCAGCTTTCCGTATATCCCCACATTGGTATTTTCCTCTACTGTTCCCAGCCGGTACTGATCCAGATAAGTAATAACCCCGGCAATCTCTCCGGGACTTCCTTTTTCCCCTTTGGTGATTCCCGCAATTTCCGCATCATACAGGGTTCCCTCTCCCATACTAACCTGCGTTCCCGTATCCAGGTCACTGACCGGATGCCCCAATGCGCCGTACTGTTTCTGTTCATCATAAAAAGTTAAAGTCCCCACTCCGGCCAAATCATCCCTGACCCAGATTCCCAGCTTATATTCCTCCTCTGCCGTCTGCACCGGCTGAAGCTTTAACTGAATATATTCCTCCTCACGCAAAATACCCAGTATGACAGGTTCCCCCTGGCACTGGTTAATCTTTTCAATCAAATCTTCTTTGTTTTCAATAACCTGGTCATTGACCGTTTTGACATAATCCCCGCTTTTCACCAAGTTTTCCGCCGGTTCATAATTCATGCCGTCCCTTCCGGTCACCGTTCCTGTACCGATAATCAGAATCCCGTCTGTTTTGACATAAATTCCCACCGGAATTCCGCAGGGCACCACCTTTTCCTGCTCCACCACCTCCACATTTACTTCTTTCATGTGAAACAGGCCGAACAGTCTGCAGGTCATGGAATAGCTTCCCTGCTTCTGAGATTTTAAGGAAAAACTTTGATTTAAGTCCAGTTTGATTTTATCTTTCTCAACTGTGGGAGACTGATTGCCGAAAACCTCTAATCCTGCCTGCTCCATTTCCCCGGTGACCGGCAGATGAAAATCAAAGTTCTCTTCCTTCCCTTTTTCAATCCGGATTTTGTCCGGTATGGATTCTTCCATGAAATAAAACGAAAAAAAGATCCCCCAGCAAACGCCTGCAATCAAACTCCCCCGCGCCATCCATTTCTGAAATCTAACCAGCCTTTTTTCTTTCATCATTTCACATCCTTTTAAAGTTCCGCCCATATTTCTGCCCCTTGGCAGAGCTTTGGCCGTCATACGATGAAAATCAGGGACTTTCGCCGTAAATCCTTTTTAGTATGTGAAATTTTCTCCGATTTAACTCTGGGATTTTTTGACTGTTACTGCAAGTTCTTTCATTTCCCTGGCGCTTTCCATTACGGTATCCGTAATTTTCACGCCTCCAAGCATCCGTCCCAGCTCAGTGACGCTTTCGTCTTCCTCCAACAGGCAAATGCTGGAAACGGTTACATTATTTACCACATTTTTGCTGATTAAAAAGTGATAATCCGCCATGGCTGCAATCTGGGGAAGATGGGTAATGCAGATGACCTGATGGCTTCTTCCGATCACATTCATTTTCTCTGCTACCATCTGGGCAGTCCGGCCGCTGATTCCCGCATCTATTTCGTCAAAAATCAATGTTTCAATCTGATCGCTTTCCGCTAATATTGTTTTAATGGCAAGCATAACCCGGCTCAGTTCTCCGCCGGAGGCAACTTTTCCCAAAGGCTTTAAGGGCTCTCCCGGATTGGTGGAAATCAAAAACTCCGCCTCGTCCTGCCCATTGGCCGTATATCCTTTGGTTTCCTGAAATTCCATGGTAAAATTCACATCCAGAAAATTTAAATCCACCAGGCCCCTTTGAATCTGCTTTGTCAGTTTCTTTGCATATCTTTTCCGAATTTTGGAAACCTCTGAAGAAACTTTCTGCAGAGCCGCCTCTGCTTTTTTCAGACGCTGTTCCAACTTTTCCAAATATTCTTCATAATCTTTCAGCCTGCTGCATTTCTTCTGTTTCTCTTCTTTTGCCTGCAGCACAGCCTCAATGCTTCCGCCGAATTTATCTTTCAGACGATTGACTTCATCCAGACGTTTTTCCACTTCAAAAAAGGCTTCCTCCTCAAATTCTTCCTCGGAAATATAGCCTGACAGCTCCCGGTTAAAATCATTCAGAAGGCTGTCCACTTCCTCAAGCTGACTGCACATTCCTTCTAACTTCGGATCAAAATCCGTCACTGTCTGAAGCTCCCGAAGGGCCCGTCCCAGCTGCTCTGTGGCGCTGCCGCTGCCGCCGGTCATCTCATAAGCCGCCCCTGCCGCCTCCATAATCTTACGGTTATTCGCCATCTTCCGGTAAGAAATTTCCAGTTCTTCATCCTCTCCGGGAATTAAACCTGCGCTCTCAATCTCCTGTATCTCATACTCCAGAAAAGACAATTCCCGCTCTCTGCCCTCTCCCTCGGAAAGAGCCTGCTGCTTTTCTTCGAGAATCTCCTGGTATTCCTGGTATTTCTGTTTGAGCGCTTTCTTTTTTCCTTCCAATTGATCTTTTCCGTATTCATCTAGGATTTCCAGATGCTTCTTTTTATGAAGCAGAGACTGATGTTCATGCTGCCCATGAATGTCAATCAGATATGAAGCCGCCTTTTTCATACAGGAAGCGGATACTGTTTCAGAATTGATTTTCCCTATGCTTCGGGACGCCGTAATTTTCCGGGACATAATAATCTCATCGTTTTCCGGATAAATATCCAGTTCTGCCAGAAGCTTTTTCTGCTCCTCATTCTCTACCCTAAAAATCAGTTCCACCAATGCATATTCCGCATGCTCCCGCAGCATTTCTTTTGGCGCTTTCTCTCCCAAAGCAAGATTGATGGAACCGATGATAATGGATTTTCCGGCTCCTGTTTCTCCGGAAAGAATATTCAGCCCATTGCCGAATTCCACCTCCGCTTCTTCCATCAATGCCAGATTTTTTACATGCAGACTTACTAACATACACCTTTCTCCTCTCGTCCGCGGCGATTTCATCTTCCTAATATCCGCTCTGCCAACGGTTTGCCTTCCTGCGGCATTCCGCTCTGCCGGCGGCTCATCTCTTTGTTATCTTCCGCAGCCTTTCCATTAAAATTTCTGTATCCTCCACGGTGCGCACCGCACACATGATTGTATCATCTCCTGCAATACTCCCAACAATCTCATGACAGTCCATAGAATCCAAAGCCGCCGCAACTGCCATTGCCATGCCGGAAACAGTCCGGATCACCAGGATATTCTGCGCCATATCCATAGAAACAAACCCATCCCGGAAAATCCGGATATACTTTTCACTCATATCCGGTTGATTCTCATTCAGGGAAATATATTTCTGACGCCCTGAACCGTCCGGCGCTTTTGTCAGCTTCAATTCACGGATATCCCTGGAAACTGTGGCCTGAGCCACAGGAAAGCCTTCCTGTTCCAAACGTTCCGAAAGCTCTTCCTGCGTTTCGATACTGTATTGTGAAATGATTTCCAAAATTTTTGCATGACGCTTTGATTTCATCTTTCCCTCCTGCGTTGCGCAAACAAAGATAAACCACGGACAGAATAGTTTGTAAATGCTTTGGCTTCATCTTTCCCTTCCGGGCTGTGCAAACGTCTGTCAGGTATAACCCTGCAATTTTTTCCGAAGCCTTTCTAAAAAACTCTGTTGGCTGAGCTTCAGAATTCCGGTGCTGATACGGGCCTTTTTCACGGTAATCTTTTCCCCGGCCCGGAGGATTCCCACATGATCCCCGTCAAAGCTGACCTCTAATTCCTCTTCCTGCTCACTGCTGCGCTTTGCCACTTCTACCATAATTTCATCCTCTGCATCCAGGACAATGCTTTTTGCATTCAGCGTATGGGGGCTGATAGGAGTAACCAGCAAAAGGCTGGCCTTGGGATCTACAATAGGTCCTCCGCAGGACATGCTGTAACCGGTGGAACCGGTAGGGGTTGCAAGAATGATGCCGTCCGCCCGGTATGTATTCAAATACTCTCCATTGACGGAAATAATCAAATCCACCACCTGCAGTCTGCCGCATCGGTGAATGACAATATCATTTAATGCCGTCCGCTCCGGCTCTCTTCCTGCTCTTGTGATACAGCAGCCGGACAACTGCATCCGCCGTTCAATGGTATAGCTTTTGTCCGCCAAAAGCTGCTCTGCCCCGGCAATGGCCGTATCTGCTTCCAGTTCACAGAGATATCCCAAATGACCGGTATTGATCCCGATTAAGGGTATGTCCCGGTCTGCAATGTTCCTGGCCGCCCGAAGCAGCGTGCCGTCTCCCCCCACCACCAGAATGCATTCCGTATCTTCCGGAATTTTACCGCGGTCAAAGGGTATGCCCTCCAACTCCAGATTGGCCTGATATTCACATATTCCGCCGTTTTCTGTTATAAAACGCCGTATTTCTTTTGTTAATTTCAACTGAGCATCCCTTGCGGGATTTACAATAATATAAAAATGTTTCATAGTTCTAGGTCAGTGTCCCATGGGCCTGTGCTACCACAGCCGCCACATCCACCGGTTCCTCCTGACTTTCCATTCCTTTTTGTATATGTGCCAGATACTCAATATTTCCTTCCGGCCCTTTAATGGGAGAAAATTCCAGATTGCGGACAATAAATCCGATTTCTTCTGCAAAGGTGAGAATTTTCTCAATGACTTCCTGATGCACGTTTGGGTCTCTGACCACGCCTTTCTTCCCCACCTTTTCTTTTCCGGCCTCAAACTGAGGTTTAATCAGGCACACCATCTCGCCAGTTTCGCCAAGGAGCTCTTTTGCCGCCGGAAGCGCCTTGGTCAAGGAAATAAAAGAGACATCCACTGAAGCGAAATCCAATACATCCGCAATATCTCCCGGCGTAACATAGCGGATATTTGTCTTCTCCATGCAGACCACCCGCGGATCCTGCCTCAGTTTCCAGGCAAACTGGCCGTATCCCACATCCACTGCATAGACTTTCGCTGCGCCGCTTTGAAGCATGCAATCGGTAAAGCCCCCCGTAGACGCTCCGATATCCATGCAGATTTTTCCGGTAAGGCTGATGTTGAAATTCTTTATCGCCTTTTCCAGCTTCAGGCCGCCCCGGCTGACATATTTCAGGGTACTTCCCCGTACCTCTATGGAAACCTTTTCGTCAAAAGAGGTTCCTGCCTTATCTTCCCGCTGGCCTGCCACAAATACGTTTCCTTCCATAATCATGGCCTTGGCTTTTTCTCTGGAGGGGGCAAGCCCCCGCTGCACCAGCAGCACATCCAATCTTTCCTTCATATTACGCCTTTCTGTTCTTCATCGCTTTCCGAACTCTGTCAGCGACAGATTCACTGTCAATTTCCAGTTCTTTCCGAAGAACTTCCACATTTCCATGTTCTACAAAAACATCCGGAATTGCAATATTTAATATCCTGGCCTGCCGGGACTGTTCTTTTTGGGAACTATCTTTCTGTTCCTGGAGCTTTGCCGGACAGTTATCGTCATGCAGACAGCGGCAGCTTTCCAAATACCGGACCACATGCTCTCCGAATCCGCCGCTTAACACATTTTCTTCCATCGTCACCAAAAGATCATGCTCCTTTGCCAGCAAATCCAGCAATTCCGTATCCATAGGTTTTACAAAACGGACATTCACCAGTGTGCACTGGTATTCTTCCTTCAGATTCTGCCAGACCTCCTCTGCCGTCTTCACCATGCTGCCCACAGCCAAAAGCGCAATCCTGCCTGCAGACGGCTCCCCTAAGCCAGTCTGCAACTCGCCGGACGGGCTCCCTTTCTGCTGAGAATGCGCATTCATAGAGCCTGCAGCCATTCCCTCTGGGCCAAACGGAAGTCCATTGGACAAATTCTTCCAGAAAATCACTTCACTTTTTCCGTAAATAATTTTCGCTCTGTGCTCTTGTAACCCGTCATAAGCCTGTCCCCTAGGATACCGTATGGCAATAGGATGCCCAAAATTCACTGCAAATTTCACCATATCGGAAAGCTCCCACTTATTCTTAGGCGCTAAAACGCTCATATTTGGAATGGTAGAAAGATAAGACAAATCAAAGATACCCTGATGCGTTTCTCCGTCACTGCCTACAAGCCCTGCCCGGTCTACGGCAAAGGTCACCGGAAGATCCTGAATGCACACATCATGCAGCATCTGATCATACGCCCTTTGAAGAAAAGAAGAATACACCGCCAGCACTGGTTTCAGTCCCGCCGCCGCCAGCCCTGCCGCAAAAGTCACTGCATGTCCCTCTGCAATTCCCACATCAAAAAAACGCTCCGGAAACATATTGTGGAAACGCTTTAATCCGGTTCCGTCTTCCATAGCTGCGGTTATGGCAGCTACTTTTTCATCCCGTTCTCCCAGCTTACGCATCACTGTGGAAAAAACATCTGTGTAATTGGCTGTGGTGCGCCTCTTTTTCGGCAGCCCTGTTTCAATTTCAAAGGCGTCTGTTCCGTGAAACCTGGCCGGATGACGTTCTGCCGGAAGGTAACCCCTGCCTTTTTGGGTAATCACATGCACCAGCACAGCTCCGTTTACTTTGGACGCCTCCCGAAATATCCGCAGCATTCCATTGATATCATGGCCGTCCACCGGCCCTAAATAGGTAATTCCCATATTCTCAAACAACATCCCGGGAATCAGAAGCTGCTTGATGCCGCTTTTGGTCCGGCGAATCCGTTCCACCATCCGTTCACCGTAAACCGGAATCCGGTTCAGGGAATTGGTAACCCCCATCTTCAATCCCTGGTAAGCCTCCGCTGTGCGCAGATTGCCTAAATGGCTGGAAAGCCCTCCTATATTTTCAGAAATAGACATTTTATTGTCGTTTAATACAATGATAAAATTTGTTTCCAAAAGAGCTGCATTATTCAGCGCCTCGTAAGCCATGCCGCCGGTCAATGCGCCGTCTCCGATAACAGAAACTACCCGGTAACTGTCTCCTGTAATTTCCCTTGCCGCCGCATATCCCAGGCCTGCTGAAATAGAAGTGGAGCTGTGCCCGGTATCAAAACTGTCACACTCGCTTTCCTTCCGCTTGGGAAATCCGCTCATTCCGCCAAACTGCCGCAGCGTCTCAAATCCTTCCTTCCTCCCGGTCAAAAGCTTGTGGGTATAAGACTGATGGCCCACATCCCAGATAATTTTATCCTCCGGCAGCTGAAAATAAAGATGCATCGCCATGGTAAGTTCCACCACCCCCAGGTTGGAAGCCAAATGGCCGCCCCGCTCTGACACCCGCTGAATTAAAAAATCCCGGATTTCCTCTGCCAGAGCAGGCAATTCTGATTCATCTATCTGCTTGATATCGTTGGGCTTTTCTATTTTCTCCAATACCATATAGAACATCCCCTTTCTTCTCCTATTTTTCTCTCTGAATCAGCTCCACCATCAGGGATGTTAAAAATTCATTCTTCACCACAAGTTCCTCCAGCAGTTTTACACTGTGTCTGGAAAGACGCTCCGCCTCCCGCCTTGCTTCTTCAAGCCCGTATAAAGTCACCCATGTATGTTTGTGATTTTTTTCATCGCTGCCAACCGGTTTCCCCAAAACCTCTGTGGTGCTGGTGACATCCAGAATATCGTCCTGTATCTGAAAGGCAAGGCCCAGTTCTCCTGCTGCCTGTTCCACCTGCCGCTGCTCTCCTTTGGTTGCTCCTGCCAAAACAGCTCCGATCAGCATGGAGCTTTCCAGCAGGGCTCCTGTTTTCAACCGATAAATAAATTTTAAGGTTTCTTCCGTCACCGGATTTCCCTCTGCCTCAACATCCACGCACTGACCGCCCAGCATCCCGTATATCCCGGATTTCCCAGCAAATATCTGCAATGCCTTCCCGATATTGGCATTGCCCGGTTCTATCTCCAACGCTTTCACTGCTGTCTCAAAAGCATAATTCAAAAGACCGTCTCCGGCCAGAATTCCCATGGCTTCTCCATATTGGGCATGCGTTGTCTTCCTGCCCCGGCGGTACTCATCATTGTCCATGGCAGGCAGATCGTCATGTACCAGAGAGTAAGTGTGAATCATCTCAATTGCCGCCATAAAAGGCTCAATCACTTTCGAGCGTCCCCCAAACATCCGGTACGTTTCCCACATAAGCATGGGCCGCAGCCTTTTGCCGCCTGCCAGCACACTGTAATTCATCGCTTCTATTACGGTTCGCTGATATCCTTCCTCTTTCGGCAGATAGCTGGCAATCACGGCTTCTATCTGGCTGGTTCTGGCTGCAATTTCTGCTTTTATATCCATAACTGCTCTGTCCTTTCTTCTGTAACTGTCTCTCTTTTTTGCTTCTTTCAAGGCCGTCCGCATTTTCAGAGTATGACTGTAATCCACTCATCAGCTTCCGGATTCCGCCGGTTCCCCCAAAGGCTCCAATTCCCCCTGCTCATTCAAAAGAAGCATTTTCTTTTCCACTCTGTCTATCTTCTGATTACAGAATTTCAGCTTCCGGATTCCCTGTTCATACAGCGCAAAGGTCTCTTCCAGGGTCACATCCCGCTGCTGCATTTTCTCTATCATCTCCTCCAGTTCCTGAAAAGCCTCTTCCAGGGACTGTTCTTTCTCCTGCTGCTTTGTCTGACTCATAAGACCTCCTGTTCCACTTCTTCCACTTTCGCAGACACCGTTCCGTTCAGCATATGGATCTTTAACGTATCTCCTGTTCTGACCTTTTTTGCATCACAAATTCCCTGTCCGTTTTCATCCGCCACAAAGGCATAGCCCTGGCTTAACTTTTTCAAAGGCGACAGCGATTCCAAGCGCTCTGCCAAAAGCTCCAGTGTATGCCTGCGCTGCAGCAATTGCTGTTCCATTCGCATGCGCAGCTTCTCTTCCAGATCCGCCGCCGTCTGCCGTTTCTCATTTAACTGATTCACAGGGCTTAACAATTTCAGTCTGTTTTCATATTGGCGGATGCGCTCTTTTTCCCGCTCCAGCCTGTCCGTAATATTCCGGTTCAGTTCTAACTGAAAAGACAACAGCGTTCCATCTAATTCCCGGATATCGTAAACGGCCAGCTCTGCCGCCGCTGAAGGCGTAGGAGCCCGCAAATCCGCAGTATAATCGGCAATGGTAGTGTCTGTTTCATGGCCCACTGCTGAAATAACCGGAATTGGACATTCAAAAATTGCCCTGGCCACCATCTCTTCATTAAAGGCCCACAAATCTTCCATAGAGCCGCCGCCGCGGCCCACAATCATGACATCCACGCCAAACTGCTCCAGGGCATGGATGCCGTTTACGATACTGGCCGCCGCCCCTTCCCCCTGTACCAGCGCAGGGTAAAGAATGGTCTGAACATAAGGATTCCGGCGTCTGCTGATATTTTGAATATCACGGATAGCCGCTCCCGTAGGCGCAGTTACAATGCCCAGGGTATGAATATATCTGGGAATGGGCTGCTTATACTCCGGTGCAAACATGCCCATCTCTTCCAGTTCCTGTTTCAGACGCTCAAACCGCTGATACAAAAGCCCTTCTCCGTCCGGCAAAATCTCTCTGGCATAAAGCTGATACTTCCCATCCCGCTCATAGACGGAAATAGATCCCAGAACAATCACATTGTCTCCGTTTTTCATGGAAAAAGAAAGACCCTTGCGGTTCCCTGCAAAAAGCACTGCCTGCAGCGCCCCGGTTTCATCCTTCAGCGTAAAATAAATATGGCCGGTGGTATGATATTTGCAATTGGACACTTCACCCTTCACGTAAATGCGGTTCATCATAAAATCCTGGGTGAACATATTCTTAATGTAGGAATTTACCTGTCCTACGGTATATACGTTTTTCGTCATGCCAGTTTCGCCAGAATCCCATTGACAAAGGAAGCAGAATCATCGGTGCCGTAGCTTTTGGCCAGCTCTACCGCCTCATTAATTGCCACTCCGGTGGGAACCTCTTCTTCAAATTTCATCTCATAGACAGCCAGACGGATTAAAGTCAGATCCACTTTGCCCATCCGGGTAGTCTTCCATCCCTTGGCCGCCTCATTAATCATCCCGTCCAGTTCCGGCAGGCGGGACACAATCTGTTCAAACTTATCCTGAATGTAATGGGTATCTTTCTCTTCTTTTTTATCCAGTTCTTCAAAAAACAATTCCAACTGCTCCGGCAGATCCGTCTCTTCATAAAATTCCGCCCGAAACAGCAGCTTGAATATCTGTTCTCTTACTTCTCTTCGGCTCATATGTTTCCTTTCAAAATGGTTCTGCTCACAAAAAGGCTGTCAAATGACAGCCTTATGATCTTTCCATATAATTCCTCATTTTCATACAGGAAAAAACCTGCCGCACCTGATTTTATTTCTGCTTCTCCATCTCCACACTGGCAATGCTCACATTCACGCTGCTCACTTCCAGTCCGGTCATATTCTCAATGGCAGACTTCACTCTCTCCTGCACCTTGGAGGATACCTCGGGAATCGCATATCCAAACCGGATATTCAATGCCACATCCACTCTGACTACATTCTCCTTAATCTCAATCTTGATTCCTCTGGACAGATTCTTCATGCCCAGCTTGCTCACCAGTTCATTGGTGATGTTTCCCGCCATAGAGCTGACGCCTTCCGCCTCGGTAGCCGCAAGACCTGCGATAATTGCAATTACTTCGTCTGCAATGCGTACCTCACCCAAATTGTCATCTTTTATCATATATGCTTTCCTGTCTTCAGCCATTTTACGCCTCCTAAAACTTATTCATTTTTTATTATAGCAGAATTGCCGGCATTTGCAAAGCGATTCTTCCGGTTTTATCCAATTATTTATATTATTTCCCTTTTGTCTCTGCCAATACACATATTATTTCTTCGGCACCGAAGTATATTCGTAATGCGTAGCCTGATATACATAGTAATTGAGCCAGTTTGTATACCTATAGCCTGTAAAAATGCCCTAATTTCAGTGCTTTCATAAAAAATGTCTCCAGACGGTTTAATTATACCACCACCCAGTCTCCAATTTCTATTACGTCTGCAACATTGCCTTTCTCCAACATGTCTTTATATTTTTGCTCCGCAATTTCATCTCCCATTTCTTTTATATCTTCAATCATTCCATTGAATCTTTCCATTTCTGACCTCTTATGGTCGTCCATTACGGATGTGTACAAATCCATTGTCATCTGCAAAGTTGCATGTCCTAGATAATCTTGCACTGTCTTTGGCTGTATTCCAGCCTCAAAGCATCTGGTTGCAAATGTGTGCCGGAAACAATGGCAGGAAAATGGCAATATTTCCTCGGTTGCGTCTCTCATTAGGTTCATTTCATTGACCACTTTTTTTATTGCGTCACAAATAATCTGTGAATTAATTGGAGTATTATACCTTGTTGTAAACAATAAATCTTCAAACTGTTTCTCGACTTTCTTTTCAGCCGGTGCTTTGTTTTTAACAATATTTTTTTGCATACACTGCTTTTTCAAGTGAATTTCACATTGCTTATTCATTGGAACTGTGCGTAAACTTGTTTTAGTTTTTGGCAATTCAAAATGAAAAACCTTTTATCGTCACCTTCATATTTTTGGTAAACAAGTGTCCTATTTACGTGAATGATTTTATTGTCAAAATCAATGTCTTCCATTCTTAAAGCCGCGATTTCACCTATTCTCATTCCTGTCAACACTGCAACATTAAAAAAATTGTCATAAAAAGTCCCTTTACAGCAATCAAAAAAATCTATTTGCTCTTCCAGGGATAAAACTCTTGTTTCTTTCTCTTTGTCTCTTTTTATTGAGATCCCTCTTGCTGGATTTTTCCTCAAAAACTCATCAAACACAGCTTTGTTAAGCATGTCAACAAGCAATATTCTGACTTTGTTCTTTGTCTCAAACTGATAACCCTGCTTGTCAAGAATTTTTATCAGCTCTCGAACTTTCAAATTGGTAATGTCTCTCAAATAAAAATTACCTAAATATGGAGATATATGCTTCTTATACACTTGATCGTAATACCGCCTTGTGTTATTTCTGATGGAATCATATTTATATACATTCATCCATTTTTCGTACCATTCGTCAAGTTTTACATTTTCACGTAAATTCACTTCCTTGTCGTTTTCATATATCGCTTCATTGTATCTTTTTTTTACATCCTTCAAATCATACCCGGATATCGATCTACGTTTCCCAAATCTGTCTGTATACCTTGCTTCGTATCTCCCATCTGCTTTTTGGATTATTCCTTGTCCAATCTCTTTTCCCTTTAGATTCTTTCCCATCGCATATCCTTTCTTTATGCACAGAAAGATAATCATTACATAATTTTATTGTATCACATAACAACTATCTTTATCAATGCATTTTTTATAAATACAGAGATTTAGCTTTTAACACTTTCGTTCATTTTATATTTATACATTCTATTTTTTGCACCATCAAATACCTTCTATTATTATAACCAGCCTTCATTTTCATAAGTTTCTGATAAA
>JAETSX010000034.1 GCA_021769425.1 Eubacterium sp. | reverse complement strand
GGCGATTAAGATCACAAATGCAGTAAAAACGCAACTGATCAACTGGTTTGTGTCTCAGCCTGCATTTATTAAGGCTTTATTTCCTGAATCAGTGTGGGAAGTTTGAGTAATTTATTGGTAACTGCTTATCTGGCAATAAATCATTGCTTCTATTGTGGGAATGTGCAGCTTGAGTGATTGATATGGGCCCTATTTTTATGCAGTTGTACAGAGATAATTTATGTGGAAACTTTAAAGATGGAGTACTGGTGGAGTAGGAAAGTTACTTGGAAGATGTGGAGAAATACACATGAAATAACAGATATATCGTATAGCTGTCTTGGATGATAAGGCGGAAGGCAGAACGAAAATTGCAGAGATGGCGGCAGAAGTGTGCAGGAAGGAAAAGATTCATCCGGAAGTTTTTTGTTATGAGCGTGCAGAGGAGCTTTTGCGTGCAGCAAATTAGGGAAGGAAATTTGACCTGCTATCGCTGGATGTAATGATGCTTTAGAAAGCCGGAATGGAGCTGACCCGCTGCCTGTGCAGAAGAAGTCAGGCTGGGGCCATTGTGTTTATTTCCAACAACAGAGAAATGGCTTTGCGGGCTTATGAGGTTGTGGCGGATTGTTTAGAAAGCAGAGGAGTGGAATGCCAGATGCTCCATAGATGGAGGAATAGCTGTTAGGGCAGGGTTTTATACGATACCATCAAAGTTTTCTTGTGAATTGCCGTTACATCCGCACTATGAGTGGCACGGCAATAAAGCTTACCAATGGAAAAATTTCCATCAGTAAGAATCGGCTCAAAGATGTGAGAACCGATTTTTTTGTTTACAAGAATTGTTGAAAAGGGAGTGTTTTTATTGCAGCGGGATAATAATGGTCAGCTTGTATTTGGTTTCTGACTGTCCAATACAGACAATATCGCTCCATTGCTTTATAATTTCTTAGATAGCCATCTGCCGCGTTGTCATCAGTCAACGTAGCCACCGCTACGTCTCCTTCTTCCGCCTTGCATATGAAAATTTATCCGGCGCGAAACATAAGGTTAATTAAAGTGAATCATACTAGTATCCCCCACTTTAAATACCTTGCCGTTTCGCTGACTTTCCTCCACGGAACAGTATTGGAAGTGTTCTATATAGGCGGATTGATCTTTTTTTGCAGTTCCCAATGGCACACCCGTAAGTCAAGTTATTTGCCGACAGGTTTCTTTTTTAGGGAGAACAGCAAATCATCTGATAAATGAGAGCGCTTTTGAGGATGCTATTTCTTTGTTACAATGATCTTCATTTTCGCCTTTTCCCATTATAAGTTTTAACGGTAATCATGGCAGTTCCTTTTTTCCTGGCCGATATTTTCCCAGTGGAAGAAACCGTTGCTACGAATCTTTGGTTGGAAGAATAGATGAGTTTATGGCTGGCGGTTCCCTTGGGGAATTTCACTTTTATCTGGTACTTCCAGCCGGCCTTGATGGTTTTGGTTTTGGCATTCAGCTTGATTTTAGCCGGCTTTTTCTTTATGGTGACCTGTACGGCGGCAGTTTTTCCATTGGAGGAGCTGATGGTGATTCTGGAGGATCCCGTTTTCTTAGCGGTGATTTTGCCGGTTGGGCTGACAGCAATTTTCTTGTTGGAAGCAACATAACGCAGCTTTTTGTTCGGAGCGTTTGCAGGAAGGAAGGGCTTGAACTGCTGCTGTTTTGGCTGGAGTTCGGTTTTCCGTTATTTGATTGGGCGGAGTCATTGTTTTCAGGCTTTTTGCCACCGGAATTGCCGGAGCCGTTGTTGTTCGGTTTGCCGCCATAGGGGTAATGTATGTCTGGTTTGCTGCCATAGGGGTAATCTTTGTCCGGTTCGCCGCTGACGGAGTGCGGTTGTCTCATCAGAGTGACAGAAATGCTGTCATTGGTGAAAACAGCAGTGTTGTCGGCTTCGGGTATAGATGGCTGCCGTTTTCTCTTTTTCCAGGAATTCTGTGGTAATGGAAACTTTTTTATTGTCTGCGGCATTGGAAATCACCTCTGCCTGGAGGGTTCCACTTAATTTGTTTTCGGTGTGGCAGGCTACTTCTTTTTCCAGGAGAGATGCCCTCAGAGGATTCTCCTTCCGGTATATCTGTGGTAAGCTGGAAGTTTCCTTTTGGCAGGACATAGCTTTTGATGCGGAAAAGCTTCCGTCCAGTTCAGAGGACAAAGGTTTCTGTTCATAGGCTCCTTCAATTTTGCTGATGTCTCTGCCGTCTGTGTCTGTAACGGTTCCGTATTCTTTGTCGATGGAAAGGTAGAGGGATGCGTTCTGTTGGCCGTAACCTTCTATGCCGGATAAGGAAGAATCTTCGCCGCTGTAAGCAGCCATGCAAGATAAGGAAGAATCTTCGCCGCTGTAAGCATCATGCAAGATAAGGAAGAATCTTCACCGCTGTAAGCGCCATGCCGCCAGAGAAAGCGGATTGTCTGATTTCCTGTAATCCTTCATTCAACTGAAGGTCAGTGAGGAAGGAAAGTCCGGAGAATGCGCTTTTCCATTATGAATATCAGGCTTCCTGGCAGGACAATGGATTTTAACGCGCCGCAGTTTTGAAAAGCGATTGGTCCGATTTTCTCTAGCCTGTTATTGAATTGGATTTCTTCTAATCCATTGTTAAAATGAATTTCAGTAAGGGAGGGAAGATCTTGAAAAGCCTGGGATTTGATCTGCTTCAAGCCTTCACCGTATGTGACTGTTTTTAGGGAATAACAAAGTCCGAATGCGCTTATCCTAATGGATGTTACACTGTCTGGCAGGGTAATGGAAGGCAGGCTGCAGTGCGCTAAAAAAGCATGTGGGCGGCGGGAATATTTTCCTGTTATTTCCCGGATTTCCTGGAATTGGGCATTTTCCCATGCTTTGTCCTGCCCCTATCGTTTATTGTGCTGAAAAAAGTACAAATTTATCGAAAAAAGATGTGCTGTGGGTAATAAAATGTGCTATAATCAAAATTATTGACTTATGATTTATCATAAGGCATAAAATAGATTCAGTTAAGATGGACAGCAGCCTGCACAAAAATGCAGGGGGCTGTACTTAGGAATTGTGCAGAAATGTTCTGTATGGTTCCTTAAAAATATTTTTAAGAAAGTGGGGCACGAAAAATGGGTTTCATGACATTTAAGGGCGGCGTTCATCCGCACGATGGAAAAGAATTTTCCAAGGATAAGCCAATACGTGAGTTACTGCCCAAGGGGGAACTGGTATTTCCGGTATCGCAGCATATCGGGGCGCCGGCAAGCCCGGTGGTGGCAGTGGGCGATACCGTACTGCGGGGACAGAAGATTGCAGAAGCCGGCGGATTCGTATCCGCGCCGATTTATTCTTCCGTATCCGGTACGGTGAAGGCAATTCAGCCGCGCAGAGGCGCAGTGGGCGATATGGTGAATTCCATCATTATTGAAAATGACGGAGAGATGAAGGAAGTGGATTACGTTCCGGCTGAAGATGTAACTGCTCTTTCCAAAGAAGAGATTATAGGGAAAGTGAAAGAGGCAGGCGTAGTAGGAATGGGCGGAGCCGGTTTCCCGACCCATGTGAAATTATCTCCCAAGGAGCCGGATAAAATTGAGTACATAATCGCCAATTGTGCGGAGTGTGAACCTTATCTGACAGCGGATTACCGGCGTATGCTGGAGAATCCGGAAGAATTGATAGAAGGCATGCGCATTGTCCTTCAGTTGTTTGATCATGCCAAAGGCTTATTCGGCATTGAGGACAATAAACCGGACTGTATTGCCAAAATGCAGGAATTGACAAAGAATGAACCGAGAATGGAGGTTTGCCCGTTAAAGACAAAATATCCTCAGGGGGGCGAGCGTCAGTTAATTTACGCCACTACCCACAGAGAGATTAATTCCACTATGCTTCCCGCAGACGCAGGATGTATTGTAGACAATGTGGAAACCTTGATTTCAATTTACAAGGCGGTAAAACTGGGCAAACCTGTGATGAACCGTATTTTTACGGTAACAGGAGATGCAGTGAAAGAGCCGGGGAACTTCGATATTTGCCTTGGCATGAGTTACGGAGAAATATTGGAGGCGGCAGGCGGATTTAAGGTGCAGCCTGAGAAAATTATTTCCGGCGGGCCTATGATGGGATTCTCCATGTTCGGGCTGGATATTCCCACGACAAAGACATCCTCTTCTCTGCTTTGCCTTGCGAAAGATGATGTGGCGGCAAGTGAGACTACCGCTTGTATCAATTGCGGCCGCTGCGTGTCCGCATGTCCGGAGCAGATTATTCCCACAAGGCTGGCGAAAATGGCGGGCCATGGGGATATGGCAGGCTTTGAGAAATGGAACGGCATGGAGTGTATTGAGTGCGGAAGCTGCAGCTATATCTGTCCGGCAAAAATCCCGCTGGCGCAGTCCATCCGGACTATGAAAAAACAGATTCTTGCAGAGCGGAGAAAGAAATAAATTGGTGACTTGTTCACGTGCTGCGCCAAGTGCATAAAATGTGCGTGATACTTGATAGAAATCGTATAGAAAGAGGTGTCTTATTGTGAGTGATATGTATAATGTATCATCGTCATCCCACATTCGTTCCAAGGATACATCTGCCAAAATTATGCTGTATGTGGCAATTGCATTGCTGCCGGCCAGCTTGTTTGGCATCTGGAACTTTGGGTTACAGGCGTTGGTATTGATTTTAGTCTGCGTTGCAACCTGTGTGGCTTCTGAATGGATCTTTGAGAAGCTGATACATAAAAAAAGTACCATTAATGATTTCAGCGCCGTAGTAACCGGATTGCTTTTGGCATTGAACCTGCCTCACACCTTACCCATCTGGCAGGCGATTCTGGGCAGTGTTTTCGCCATTGTGATTGTCAAAATGCTATTCGGCGGCCTGGGGCAGAACTTCATGAACCCGGCTTTGGGCGGCAGATGTTTTTTGCTGGTGTCTTTTGCAGGGACGATGACCAGCTTTACCTATGACGGCGTCACAGGAGCTACCCCGCTGGCTCTTTTGAAGAACGGTGAAAGTGTAGATACTATGAAAATGCTGCTGGGAACTACGGCTGGAACCATTGGCGAGACCAGTGTGATTGCCATTTTATTGGGAGCGATTTTCCTGATTCTGATGGGCGTGATTGATTTGACGATTCCGGCAAGTTATATTCTTTCCTTTGGCGTGTTCGTCCTTTTGTTCGGCGGCCATGGTTTTGATGTGACCTATTTGACGGCCCATCTTTGCGGCGGCGGGCTGATGCTGGGAGCATTTTTCATGGCGACGGATTATGTGACTTCCCCCATTACCCCCATGGGCAAAGTAGTGTTCGGAATTGTCTTAGGAATCCTGACAGGCTTGTTCCGTCTGTTCGGAGCCAATGCGGAAGGCGTTTCCTTTGCAATTATTTTAGGCAACCTTTTGGTTCCGATTATTGAGAAATTTACCATTCCAAGGGCGTTTGGCCAGAAAAAGGAGGTAAAATAGCATGAATAAAATAATTGTGCATGATGCGTTGATTTTGACTGCCTTTACCTTAGTGCTGGGGTTTCTGCTGGGGGTGGTCTATGATATCACCAAGGAGCCCATTGCGGCGGCAGAAAAGGCTGCTCTGGACGAGGCATATAAAGTAGTGTTTGCGGATGCGGCTTCTTTTGAGGAAGATGAGAATTTTGATGCGGCAAAGGCAGCAGAACTTATTGCAGCAAGCGAATTTTCCAAGGATGAGATTACTGCGGTCAATAAAGCATTGGACGGTTCCGGCAATGTGCTTGGTTATGTGATCAATGTGACTTCCCATGAAGGAAGCCAGGCAGATATTTCCTTCTCTGTGGGCATTCAGAATGATGGAACCTTAAACGGTTATTCCGTTACGGCCATCAGCGAGACGCCGGGCCTTGGGGTGCTGGTGCAGGAAGAGCCTTTCTATTCCCAGTTTGAAGGCAAGTCCGAAGAGACGTATTCCGTAGTAAAGACAGCTCCGGCGGCGGACAATGAGATTCAGGCAGTCACCGGCGCAACTATTTCTTCCAGAGCAGTCACCAACGGCGTAAATGCATGTCTGGTGTATTTCAGAAGCACTTTGCAGGGAGGTAACTAAGTATGAATAAATATGTAGAACGTTTATATAATGGTATTATTAAGGAAAATCCTACCTTTGTGCTGATGTTGGGCATGTGTCCCACACTGGCGGTAACATCTTCTGCAGTGAACGGAATCGGCATGGGCCTTTCCACTACGGTAGTTCTGGTTATGTCCAACCTGCTGATTTCCATGTTCCGTAAAGTGATTCCAAACGGCGTGCGTATGCCGGCTTATATCGTGGTAGTAGCTTCCCTTGTTACCATTGTGCAGTTTATTATGCAGGCGTATACCCCGTCCCTTTCGGCATCTTTGGGCGTGTATATTCCCCTGATTGTGGTAAACTGCATCATCCTGGGAAGAGCGGAAAGCTATGCGTCCAAGAATCCCATTGCACCTTCTATTTTTGACGGACTGGGCATGGGCTTTGGATTTACCATCGGCCTGACCTGTATCGGATTAATCCGCCAGATTTTGGGGGCCAGCCTTGGAATCACTGTGTTTATTATGGCTCCGGGCGCATTCCTGGTACTGGCGTTTCTGGTTGCCGGCATGAATGTAATCCGGGAAAAAATGGAAAAAAAGGGCAAGCCGCTGGCAGCTCCTTCCGGATGTCTGACCGGAGACTGCGCAAGCTGTTCCCAGTCGGCAATGTGCACCGGCAAGTTACCCGGAACACAGAAAAAGTCAGAAGAATAGGAGGCAGAATAGATGAAAGAATTATTGATAATAGCAATCGGCTCTGCCATTGTAAATAACGTAGTATTAAGCCAGTTCCTTGGTATCTGCCCGTTTCTGGGAGTATCCAAGAAAACAGAAACAGCGGCCGGAATGGGCGGCGCGGTTATTTTCGTTATTACCCTGGCTTCCTTTGTTACCGGCCTGATTTATAAATTTATTTTGATGCCCTGCCATGTGGAATATTTACAGACCATTGTATTTATCCTGGTCATTGCGTCGCTGGTGCAGTTCGTGGAAATGTTTTTGAAGAAAAATATGCCCCCATTGTATGAATCCCTGGGCGTGTTCCTTCCGCTGATTACTACAAACTGTGCCGTATTGGGCGTTGCACTGAATAATGTAAGCAAAGGTTATGATTTGCTGCAGGGTGTGGTAAACGGCCTTGCAACCTCTGTTGGATTCTTTATTGCTATTGTAATTATGGCGGGTATCCGTGAGAAAATTGAATATAACGATATTCCCAAGCGGTTTCAGGGAACAGCCATTGTGTTGATTACAGCCAGCCTGATGTCAATTGCCTTTATGGGATTCTCAGGAATGATCTGATTTTCACAGCCAGGCGAAAAGGCTGGACTGCGGTAAGCAATATTAGGAGGGAAAAAAATGAATGTAACAGCAATTATCATTGCCGCCCTGGTAGTGGGCGGAACTGGTATTTTCCTTGGCTTTTTCCTTGGGATATTCGGGGAAAAATTCAAAGTGGAAGTAGATGAAAGAGAAGAGGCAATCCTGGGCGTCCTTCCGGGAAACAACTGCGGCGGCTGCGGATATGCGGGATGTTCCGGCCTTGCGGCAGCCATTGCAAAAGGGGAAGCGCCGGTTGGCCAGTGTCCGGTGGGCGGCGATCCGGTGGCGGCTCAGATTGGTGAGATTATGGGCGTTTCCGCAGAAGGCGGCGTGAAAATGGTTGCCTTTGTAAAATGCGCCGGAGACTGTGAGAAAGCAAAACAGGACTATGAATACACTGGCGTGGAAGACTGTGCAGCCATGGCATTTATTCCCGGCGGCGGACCCAAATCCTGTAATTACGGCTGCCTTGGTTATGGAAGCTGCGTGAAGGCATGTCCTTTTGATGCAGTGCATATCGTCAACGGCATTGCTCTGGTGGATAAAGACGCCTGCAAGGCTTGCGGAAAATGCGTGGCGGCTTGCCCTAAGAACCTGATTGAATTGGTGCCCTATGATGCAAAGAACAAGGTGCAGTGCAGTTCCAAAGATAAGGGTAAGGATGTGATGGCGGCCTGCTCCGTGGGATGTATAGGATGTAAGCTCTGTGAGAAGAACTGTCCGCAAGGCGCAGTTACTGTAACAGATAATATTGCCCATATTGACTATGAGAAATGTACGGGCTGCGGAACCTGTGCTGAGAAATGCCCGAAGAAGATTATTAGTAAGGCAGGATAAAATTTGAAAGAAGACAGGAACTGCAGGAAATAAAATGGAGCTGCCGGGAAATTGTGTGTTTCCCGGCAGCCCTGTTTATTCCATCATAGGTTTAATATCCCGCTGCTTGCAGCGTTCTGAAAGAAGAAGCTAGAGATTGGATATCCCGTAGTTTGCAGCGGGGTGGTTCATTGAATGCGGAACTGGCTGAGTAATTGATTTAATGTCCGCGCCTGATTGGATAATTCATTCGAGATAGCGGCGCTTTCTTCGGCTGCGTCAGAATTGGTCTGCACCACTCTGGAAACTTCTTTGATTCTGTTCTCGACAGAGGCAATCATTTCGGACTGTTGGACGCTGGCAAATGAAATCTCATCCATCAGAGTTTTAATGGATTGAATGCATTCACTAATGATTTGCATTGCTGAAATGGCAAGATTCGTAGATTCTGTGCCTGTTTTCACGTCATGGATGGAGCGGCCAATCAGTTCGCTTGTATCCCTCGCAGCTTCGGCAGATTTTTCAGCTAGCTCCTTAACCTCACCGGACACTACAGAGAAGCCTTTTCCGGCGGTTCCGGCATGGTTTGCCTCAATGGAAGCATTCAGCGCCAAAATATTTGTCTGGAGGGCGATATCTTCAATGGTCTTTATAATACTAACGATTTTGGCTGAGGATTGATCAATATTGTTTGTGGCAATAATGAGTTGCTCCATTTTAGTATCGGCTTCGGCGGCATAACCTGTGGCTTTGGCCACTAAATCGCTGGCATTTTCACAGCGGGCGGAGCTGTTTTGAATCTGCGCCGTAATATCCGTAACAGTGGAAACGAGCCCGTTGATGGACGCTTTTTGCTGTGTGCTTCCCTGGGAAAGCGCCTGGGCTCCGGCGGAAACCTGATTTGCGCCGTTATCCACCTGCTTTGCCACCTGGGTGATGTTGCGCATAACATCAGTCAGATGAGTGCGTATGCTTTTCAGGCTTTCGGACAGTATTTCAAAATCACCGATGTAGTAAGCTTCATTCTGCGTTACGTCTACCGCAATATTTCCGTCTGCCATTTCACCCAGAATTCGTCCGATATCTTCGATGGTTTTCCGAAGACAGCCGCAGAGATGGTGGATGGTTTTTGCAATCATGCCGATTTCGTCTGTTCTTCCATAGAAGGGTTCTAATTCCCGATCAGCGGAAAGCTCCAGATTGCCAAGGCGCCGGATGGCACGTTCCATAATCATAAGTTCCCTGCCTTCCCGGTGCAGGCTCAGCAGTGTGGCGAATATAATGACAAGGGCAACGATCGCACACAGAACACCTATTGTAATGCGTACGTTTGCCACTTCTCCGTAAACTTCTGCCGCATTGTCCCGAATCATAAATACCCAGTTCCGATTTTTCAGATATTTGTAGACGACAAGCTGCTGGACGCCTGTTTCATCCTGATAGGAATAGGTACCGGTTTCTGTATTCCCGTTGTCTTTAATTGTTTGCAGGATTTTCAGATAGCCTTCGTCGGTTGTTTCAGTATTCAGCAGTGATTCGTCTTGGTGGTACAGATAAGCGCCGTTTTCCACATTCAAAAATACGTATTCGCTGTGGGGCAGGCCTTTTATGTCTAAATTGAGCAAAGCGTCCATTAACTGGCTGGCATAGACGCCTGCACCTGCATATCCGATGCAGGTTCCGTCCTGAAAAATGGGACAGTACATGGAAAGAATCATGCTTCCGGTTCCCGGGGATTTCATGATTCCCAAGTTGGTCAGGTTTTTGTTTGACAGGATTGTATCATGAAAAACTTCTAAGGATTCTCCTGTACGGGTGGTCATTCCGATTGCCCCCTGAGAAGTATGCGTCAGAATATAAGTGGAAGGAGTCCCTATGTATAACCCTTCAAATATTCCTTTGACAGAAGCAAAATCCTCCGTATATTTTTGAACCTTCTGCAGAAGCTCAGGATCTGTTGGATGATTGAGGAGGCTGCGGACTTCACTGCTTAAAGCAAAAGCAGTAACGTATTCTTCCGCAGAAACGACATAGTCATTGATGATAGAGGCTCTGGATTCTACCGCATCAATCATTTGATTGGTAATATTATTTTTTACTATGGATGCAATACGGCTGGACATAATAAACCAGAGCAGGAGCATTCCTGTAACTGTAATCATGGTAGTAAGAATGCCGATACGAGTAGCAAGTTTTCGGTTAGCTAGAAACTTCATAACAGATTCCCCCTGTGAGATAAGCATTAGATTTTAAGCTGGGCAGGTTCTTCTATACTGTTTTGTAAGAGTGAGCCGCTTTTGCGGTTATTTTAACATTTTTCCGCTTGCTTTTCAAGAGAACTGCGAGTTATAATCCGGGGTACAGAATTTTAATGAGTCATCATTATGCCGGAGGTGTTCTGGAGGGAATCGTGGAACTGCCGAAGGGACATGAACTGCGGATAGCAAGACGGACAAAAAGCTGTATCTACCGGATCGATCTGGAATAGCAAATTATTTAGCAAATTTGGTTGTTCAGCATAGGGTTAATTGATTGTTATTCTCAGTCCCGCTCTTAGACAAAACTACAGGATTTATCAAAAAACAGGGGGATTTTCCCGTTGAGTATTGCAGGATTTTTCGGTATAATGAACTTATATTATTTGACAGTATGCGGATGAAAAATCAAGGAGAAGGAGAGAAGAGTATGCCGGAAATGAGCAAAACAGTTATTCCTCCTCATATGGAGGACAAAGCGCCAAGTGAGAAAATCATAAAGCTTGGGAGGAAGATTACAGACGTTGCAAAGCACAAAATTAAGGGCGTTACGGTGGCTGATCCGGAATATTGGGGACTGGCTGAGATTGTCACGGAAGAGATGGCGGACATTGCGCTGACCATGAAAGTGCGCCATCATTACAGAATCGAAGAACTTTGGGAAATGAACCAGGTGCAGGAGGATGAGAAGGAGCATTTTCAGGAAGTGCTGGATGAAATGAGCTATATCGGTCTGCTGGAGTATGACTATGGCAATAACTACGACCATTACGGTTCCATTCCCGGGCCGAAACACCGCAGATACTGCCTGCCTATGTTTGTGCCTGGTTCGGCGGAGCTGTTCAATATGGAAGAGGGGCCGGAGGGGAACAAGCGTCTGCAGGAGCATCCTGCGCTGGCAAGCTTTTTTGAGCGGATGACTTTCATTCCGCTGGACGGAATCACCCATATGGTTCCGCCGGGAGGGGCGGGAATCGGCATGCATGTCATTCCGGTGGAAAAAGCCATTTCCATGGAAAACGGGACCATTGATTTGGAGCATATTTCCTATTGGCTGAAAAAATATGAAGGACATATCGGCGTAGGCCAGTGTTCCTGCCGGGCCAGCCGCCAGGTATTGGGAGAAGGCTGCGGCGATGATGAGATGAACTGGTGTATCGGCGTTGGGGATTTTGCAGATTATTGCAGAGAAACCGGAAAAGGCCATGACATCACTTACGAAGAAGCCATGGAGATTTTCCGAAAGGCAGAGGACAACGGATTTGTCCATCAGATTACCAATATTGACGGAGAAAATAAGATTTTCGGCATCTGCAACTGCAATGTGAATATCTGCAATGCCCTGAGAACTTCCCAGTTATTTAATACTCCCAATATGAGCCGCAGCGCATTTACCGCCAAAGTGGAAAAAGAAAAATGCGTGGCCTGCGGAAAATGCGTGGAATACTGTCCGGCAGGCGCAGTGAAGCTGGGGCAGAAATTATGCAAAAAAGACGGCAGAGAGGTGGAGTACCCCAAGCATGAACTGCCGAATAAGCTGGTATGGGGCAAAGAGAAATATGACGAAGATTATAGAGACAACAATAGGATTAACTGTTATGAATCAGGAACCGCTCCCTGCAAAGCGGCCTGTCCGGCCCATATTGCAGTGCAGGGCTATATCCGCAAGGCCAAAGAGGGCAAGTATCGGGAAGCGCTGGCTTTGATTAAGCAGGACAATCCATTCCCTGCTGTCTGCGGACGCGTCTGCAACCGCCGCTGTGAGATTGCCTGCACCCGGGGAACCATTGATGAAGCGGTGGCCATTGACGATATTAAGAAATTTATTGCAGAACAGGATTTACATAAGGAAACCAGATACGTTCCGCCGGTTGTGATTGCCTCAACCCGCCTGACACAGTGGGATCAGAAAATTGCCATTATCGGCGCAGGCCCGGCAGGTCTGTCCTGTGCATATTACCTGGCCACAAAGGGATATAAGCCTACGGTATTTGAGAAACATTCCCGTCCGGGCGGAATGATGACCTATGGAATTCCCTCCTATAAGCTGGAAAAAGACGTGATCGAAGCGGAAATCGACGTGCTTCGGGATTTAGGCGTTGAGATAAAATGCGGCGTGGAAGTGGGAAAAGACGTTGCCATTCAGGAACTTCGGGAAGAAGGCTATCAGGCGTTTTATGTCGCCATCGGATGTCAGGGAGGCAAAATCCCGCCAATTCCCGGAAGCGATGGGAAGGGAATTGAAATAGCGGTTGATTTCCTGCATCATGCTGCCGAAAATCAAGAACAGTCCATAGAGGGAAAGGTTGTGGTGGTAGGCGGCGGTAATGTAGCCGTGGACTGTGCCAGAACAGCTACCCGTTTTGGCGCAGAAGAGACGGCAATGTTCTGCCTGGAGTCCAGAGAGACTATGCCGGCTTCCGAAGAAGAGATTCAGGAGACACTGGAAGAGGATATTGCCATTCACAACGGCTGGGGTCCGAAAGAGATTATCAAAGATGGAGATGGAAACGTAACCTCTGTGGTTTTCCGGAAATGCATTTCTGTATTTGATGAAGAAGGGAAATTCAATCCCAGGTATGGCGAAACGGATTTGATGACGGTGGAATGCAGCCGGCTGATTTTTGCAGTGGGGCAGTCTGTAGAATGGGGTAATTTGTTAGAGGGAACAAAGGTGGAATTTTGCCACGGCAATTATCCGGCGGCAGACCCTTTGACCTATCAGACGGCAGAGCCGGATATTTTCGTAGGCGGCGATGTTTATTCCGGACCGAAATTTGTTATTGACGCCATTGAAGCGGGCAAAAATGCAGCCGTTTCCCTGCACCGTTATGTACATCCTGGAACCAGTCTGACCATTGGCCGCAACCGGCGGGATTTCCATGAACTGGATAAAGAGAATATCAAGGTGGACGGATATGACACCATCGGACGTCAGGAAGCGGGAATGGATGAATCGGCAGATTACAAACATTCTTTCCGGGACGCACATAAGACGCTGACAGAGGAGCAGGTGCATTTAGAAGCCGGACGGTGCTTAAGCTGCGGAGCTTCTGTGGTGGACGAGAATAAATGCATCGGCTGCGGCGTCTGCACCACGAAGTGTGAATTTGACGCCATCCATCTGCACCGTGACCATCCGGAATGCTCTAAGATGGTAAGATCGGAGGATAAGTTCAAGGAAATCGGCGCATATATGGCGGGAAGGGCAGCGAAAACAGCCATTTTAAAAACTCCGGCTGTCACAAGAAAAGTGGCAGAGACAGTCCAAAAATCAGGGAAAGCTGTAGGGAAAGCAGCGGGAACCATAAGAAAAGCGGCAGGCTCTGCCAGAAAGGCCGCAGGGAAAACAGCAGGCTCTGCCAGAAAGGCTGCAGGGAAAACAGCAGGCTCTGCCAGAAAGGCCGCAGGGAAAACAGCAGGCTCTGCCAGAAAGGTTGCAGGGAAAACAGCAGGCTCTGCCAGAAAGGTTGCAGGGAAAACAGCAGGCTCAGGCAGAAAAGCAGCAGGCTCCGCTAAAAAATCAGGAAAGCCTTCCGGGATAACCCCGCCTTCCCAGAAAAAAGCGGTTCGTTCAGAAAAACGCTAGAGTATTTTTTCCAAAGATGAAATTTAGGGGGATTAGGCATGCATGAATTGGGAATTGTTTTTCATATTGTAAAAACAGTGGAGCAGGTGGCAAAGGAAAACCGGGCCTCCAGGGTGGGGAAAGTGGTTCTTCAGATTGGTGAGGTTTCCACCGTTATCCCTTCTTATCTTGAGGACTGCTGGAACTGGAAATGCTCCAAGAGCCCATTGATGAATGGATGCAAATTGGAAATTGAGACAATTCCCGCTGTCACATTCTGTGAGGACTGCAAAGAAACCTATGGCACGGTGGCTCATGGGAAAATCTGTCCCTATTGCGGCAGCGGGCATACCTATCTGCTCCAGGGAAACGAACATGAAATCAAAGAAATTGAGGTGACCTGAATTCACAGAATTCTTTTCAGATTCCGTATTGTAACAGCCGGCTTTTTGTGATAGACTTACATTCATATTGAATTTAGAAGCAGAAAGGGTACAGATATGAAGAAAAGTTTTTGGAGAAAGTACATAGGGGATAAGTCATTTTACAGGATGGTTCTTCTCGTTGTCATTCCGATTATTATTCAGAACGGCATAACGAATTTTGTCAGCCTGCTGGACAATATTATGGTGGGGCAGGTGGGCACGGAGCAAATGAGCGGCGTTGCCATTGTGAACCAGTTTATGACGGTATTTAATATCTGTATTTTCGGCGGCGTTTCCAGCGCGGGAATTTTTACCGCCCAATATTATGGGAAGGGGAGCCATGAAGGAGTCCGCAATACTTTCCGGTTTAAATTTATCATCTGCCTTTTGATGACAATAATTGCCGCTGCGCTGTTTTTAACGGCAGGAGAAAGCCTGATTATGCTGTATCTTCATGAAGGCGGGGAGAGCGGGGATATTGTAAGGACGCTGCAATACGGAAAAGAATATCTGGCGGTGATTGTTTTTGGAATTCTGCCCTATGCTATTTCCCAGGCTTATGCCAGTACCCTGCGTGAGACAGGAGAAACGGTGCTGCCTATGAAAGCCGGAATTATTGCTGTCATGGTAAATCTGCTGGGAAATTACCTGCTGATTTTCGGAAAGTTTGGCATTCCGGCCCTGGGGGCAGTGGGGGCCGCCATTGCAACGGATATTGCCCGGGTGGTGGAATGTCTGATCCTTGTTTTCTGGACCTATGGACATAGAAAAGAGCATCCGTTTATCGAAGGAGCTTTTCGGACTATAAAAATTCCCAGGGATTTAACGGCAAATATTGTAAAGAAGGGAATTCCCATTATGCTCAATGAGATTGCATGGTCTACCGGACAGGCGTTTCTGCTGCAGTGCTATTCTATAAGAGGACTGTCTGTGGTGGCGGCTCTTAATATTTCCAGTACCGTGTCTAATCTGTTCAATGTGGTATTTCTGTCCATGGGAAATGCCATTGCAATTATTGTAGGCCAATTATTGGGAGCGGGAAAAATGGAGGAAGCCAGGGATACGGATCGGAAGCTTTTATTTTTCACAGTTTCCACTTGTCTGGTGTTCGGAAGCCTGCTGGCTGCAATTTCACCGTTCTTCCCGATGATGTATAATACTTCCGGAGAGGTTCAGTCCCTGGCCTCCAGGTTTATTCTGATTTCCGCCGGGTGTATGCCCTTGTATGCTTTTATGCACGGCTGCTACTTTACTCTGCGTTCCGGCGGGAAAACATGGATTACTGTGCTGTTTGACAGTGTGTATGTGTGGCTGGCGGATATTCCTCTGGCTTATGTATTGGCGCATTTTACCGGACTGCCCATTGTGCTGGTGTATCTGAGCTGCCAGTTGATTGAGACTTTGAAGTGTATTTTGGGTTATGTGCTGGTGAAAAAGGGAATCTGGCTGCAGAATATTGTCAGCTGACTTGAAATTGCGCCTAATGCAATTCCCTGTCCCGGATTAACGGATACGCAGAATATCGTCAGCTGACTTGAAATTGCGCCTGTAAGTGAGAAGTGAGTATTATATTATGATATATACAAGTTATGATCTGCTGTTTTTGTTTTTTATTTACAGCTTTCTGGGCTGGTGCCTGGAAGTTATCTATGCGGCGGCAGGAAGAAAAGAATTTGTTAACCGCGGATTCTTAAACGGGATGTTGTGCCCGGTTTATGGCTTTTCGGCGGTATTTATGGTGATTTTCATGGAGTCTCTGCGGGAGGAATGTTTTTACCTCTTTCTAGGCTGTATGATTGTAGGAACCGTGACAGAACTTTTGACAGGATTGATTCTGGAAAAAGCGTTCCACCTGAAGCTCTGGGATTATTCCTGCAGAAAGTTTCAGGCAGGAGGTTATATTTGCCTGGCTGCCGCCCTTGTCTGGGGAGTTATTGGAGTTCTGACCATCAAGTTTATAAATCCTGTGCTAACAGCAATGCTGGAAGGAATCCCTCATCTGCCGGGAGTGGCTGTACTGGCGGCGCTCTGCCTGATTTTGGCGGTGGATGTTATTATGACAATGGGCGCGCTGTTTCATATTAAAAATCAGAATCAGACAATGTCAGAGATTGCGGAAGGGCTGAATCAGGCGTCCCGTTCCCTTCAGACGGTGATTGTGGGACTGGTGGACAGGCGTATGAACCGCGCTTTTCCCGGTCTGGAAAAAAAGAAAGCGGAAACGGAGGAGGAACGGCAAGAGCTGAAACGGCAAAAAGAAATCTTTGCTTATGGATGCAGCTTTCACAAAATAGTGTGGATTTTTTTCCTGGGGGCTTTCCTGGGGGATTTGGCCGAAACGGTATTCTGCCGCCTTACCATGGGCCGGTGGATGAGCAGGAGCAGCGTAGTCTATGGAAGCTTCAGCCTGGTTTGGGGCCTTGGCGTGGCTGGGGCCACAATTTTGCTTTATCGTTACCGGAACCGGGAGGATCGTTATATTTTTGTGGCGGGAACGCTTCTGGGAGGAGCCTATGAGTATATCTGCAGTGTTTTTACGGAGATTGCTTTCGGCACGGTGTTCTGGGATTACAGTGCGATCCCTTTTAATCTGGGAGGAAGAATTAATCTTTTGTACTGCTTTTTTTGGGGAATTGCGGCCTGGGTATGGATGAAACGGCTGTATCCTTTCCTGTCAGACTGGATTGAGAAAATACCCAAAAAGCCCGGAAAAACGCTGACTTATGTTTTTCTGGCATTTATGGCGTGGAATATAGGGATCTCCTCTGCAGCTCTTGCACGGTACGGGGAGCGTGCCCAGGGAATTGAGGCGGAAAATGAGATGGGAACCTGGATAGACCGGGAGTTTCCCGATGAGCGGATGGAACAGATTTATCCTAATGCAAAAATGACGAAATAGCAGAGGCGCTTTTCATGGAAAAATAGCGCAGTAGGAGGCAGAAATGTCAGCGGAAAATGGAGCAGTGGGGAGTTGAATTGTTTACGGGAAAATGGGCGAAAGGTTTTATCAGGGAATTACAGGGAGGAAGACAGGAAATTGGAGACGAAAGACTATTTAAGACGGAAGAAGAGAGTGGTGGTAAAAATCGGTTCGGCGGCTTTGCATCATGAGGCAACGGGAAGGCTGAATCTGGGGAAAGTGGAGCGTCTGGTAAGGGAGCTTTGCGATATCCGCAATCAGGGGATGGATGTATGCCTGGTAAGCTCCGGCGCCATTGCGGTAGGCCGCAAGGTAATTGGAATTGAAGAGCGTCCGGACAATATTTCTACCAAACAGGCATGCGCGGCAGTGGGCCAGGCCAGGCTGATGATGACCTATCAGAAAATGTTCTCTGAATATCATCAGACTGCAGGGCAGATTCTTATGACAAAGGGAACCATGCAGGATAATGTTTCCCGGAAGAATGCCCAGAATACCTTTGAGGAATTATTCCGGCTTGGGATTATCCCCATTGTAAATGAGAATGATACCGTCTCCACTTACGAAATGCAGTTTGGAGACAACGATACATTGTCGGCTCTGGTAGCCTCTTTGGTGGGTGCAGATCTGCTGATTCTTTTGTCGGACATTGACGGTTTGTTTACAGATGATCCCCACAACAATCCGGATGCAGAGCTTATCCGGGTGGTGGACAGGCTGGATGAGGAAATTATTTCCATGGCAAAGGGGAGTACTGGGAGTGACGTGGGAACCGGAGGAATGGAGACAAAACTGACGGCGGCAAGGATTGCAACCCTTTCCGGCGCTGATATGATTATTGCAAATGGGAAAGATGTAGGTATTCTCCATGAGATTTTTCAGGGAAAATTTGTGGGGACGCTGTTTTTGGAGCATCGGGATGAAGATTTCTACATTGCTGATTTTATCGAAAAAAGTCTGGAATAAGGGTAAGGCTGAAACAGGAAGGAGAACAGGATGGATCAGAATAAAATAGACAGAATCAATGCATTGGCAAGAAAATCCAAAGCGGAAGGATTGACGGAAGAAGAGAGGAAAGAACAGGAGCTTCTGCGGAAAGAGTATATCGCAAATATCAGAAGGAACCTGCGTGCGCAGCTTGACAGCATTGATGTGGTGAACCCTGACGGAACCACAGAAAATCTGGGAGAAAAATATGGTAACAGAGAAGCGAATTAAGAATGTTCCGCCTGCCCGCCGGAAATAAACGTCTAACAGCACAGGTGGATCATATTTTGAAACAGGAAAGGGACAAACCTGTCTGGTAAGAGGTGTATATGGAAACAAAGAAGCAAATCAGAGCCGCTTTGAAACAGAAAAGGGACAGTCTGTCCCGGATACAGGTTCAGCAATTGTCGGCAGAAATCTGCAGGAACATAGAAACACATCCCTGGTTCCAGGAGGCGGATACAGTCTTACTGTATTATCCTCTGGGTAAGGAAGTGAATCTTCTTCCGTTGGCGGAGAAAGCGTGGAAGATGGGCAAAAAAACTGCATTTCCCAGAGTGACAGGAAAGAAAATGCAGTTTTATCAGGCAAGATCTCTTGCTGAATTTAAAGAGGGCCGTTTTCATGTGATGGAGCCGGTGGGGAATGAGGAAATCTATCAGGAGGACGCTCTGATACTGACGCCGGGGCTTGGATTCGACAGCCAGTGTGCCCGCATTGGTTACGGCGGCGGTTATTATGACAGATATTTTGCCGGGCATCCTCACAGATATAAGCTGGGTGCGGCTTACGTCGTTCAGCTTGTGGAAAACCTTTATCCGGAGGAATATGATATCAGGATGGATGGGGTGGCTGCGGAAACAGGGATTATAATTTCCCGATAATTGTTATTACTCCGGCGGTTCCATGGATATTGCCGAAGGAGAGCCGGAATATTTGCTGCCCTCTGATTCGCCTATGGGGTATCCCCATTGGGGAATGGAGAGGATGTCACAGCAGATAGCCGTCCTTTACAATGTCTTCCACTGTCTCTGTGGGAATCTCAAAAGTGACAACTCCCATAAAGCCGGGGGCACTTCATATTCATCAAAGACGATATTCATCTTTCCAGTCTCATTGATAAAGAAGTTCGCGAAGTCGGATATCTCAGTAAACTTCCATCATGCTTAGCCTGTCGTGGGACGGGCCGCATGGCCATCCTTACTATGCAAGGTGTTTGTATTCCCGAAAAGTAAGGATTTTTACGATAGCGCCCAGAACCGGAATCTGTTTCATGGCATAGGCAATGGAAGCGTTGGAGTTGACAAGGATGGTGAGAAGCAGCAGGGCGGCGGCAATGGAAGCGGCTCCTCTGGCAATCCAGAAAGAAAAAACAGCAGTTTTTTTCCGGCCCTGTTTTGGCAGGACGCTGTTTTGCATATCGGTTCTGGTTTAAATTATGATTCATGGCAGAGTTCTCCTTCTGTTAATTTGATTCTCAGTTTTCCAAGGCTGCGGTACAGAATACTTTTGGTGGTATTGAGGTTTTCTTCCAATACATCTGCAATTTCCTGAAGCTTCCGATCTTCAAAATAGCGTAGCACAATGACGGCTCGTTCCTTTTCATTCAGAATGTCTAAAGCGTCAATGGTGTCGAAGTCCAGGTAAACGTCTTCCTTTCCGCGCTCCGGCGTTTCATCGAAAGAAACTTCTTTTTGATTTCGGCGCAGAAGCTTCTGTTCCACCAATTGCTGCATCTTTTGTGTATTCATTTTGAAATCTCCTTTCCGGTTACTGTCTGTTAGATGAAAGAGAGAAGGAAAAAGTTTCAAAAGGTTTGGAGAAATCATAATTCCTTAATGACAAATTTATCGGAACTTGTTATACTGTTACCATATCTGAACAGAAACAGCAATACCGGAATGGAGGAAAAATTATGAACCTTACCTTGGAACAGATTGGTGAAAATGCCAAAAAGGCAGAAGTAACGCTGCGTACCTTGTCCGCCAATCGGAAAAATAAAGCGCTGACCACTTCAGCAGACTATTTGATGGCAAATATGAAAATGCTGTTAGAGGCCAATCACACAGATGTGGAGCATGCAAAAGAAAGCGGTATGGCTCCGGGTCTGGTGGACCGGTTGCTTCTGACAGAAGCGAGGATCGCGCAGATGGCAGAAGGACTCAGACAGATCGCAGGTCTGGAGGATCCTATAGGAGAGGTGATCTCCATGAAGCAGAGGCCCAACGGACTTCTGATTGGACAGAAGCGTGTGCCTTTGGGTGTTATCGGCATTATCTATGAATCTCGGCCCAATGTGACGGCAGATGCATTCGGCCTGTGCTTCAAAGCTGGAAATGTGGTGATTCTCCGGGGCGGAAAGGATGCCATTCATTCCAACAATGCCATTACCATGACCTTGCAGGAAGCGCTGGCAAAGTGTGAATTGCCCTCGGATGCCATTCAGTTGATTACAGATACCAGCCATGAGACAGCAGCAAAATTTATGAAGATGAATCAATATGTGGATGTACTGATTCCCCGGGGCGGCGCAGGGCTGATCCGTACTGTGGTAGAGCAGGCAACCGTTCCTGTCATTGAAACGGGAACCGGCAATTGTCATATTTATGTGGATGAAAGCGCAGACCTTGCCATGGCGGCGGATATTATTTTCAATGCGAAAACTCAGAGAATCGGCGTCTGCAATGCCTGTGAATCCCTGGTAGTCCATGAAAAAATAAAGGATGAACTGCTTCCCCTTCTGGCAAAGCGGCTGTCAGAAAAGCAGGTGGAGCTTCGGGGAGACGAAGAGAGCCGGAAATCATGCAGCAGCATTCTGCCGGCAACGGAAGAGGACTGGGGCAGGGAATACCTGGACTACATCCTTTCCATCAAAACAGTATCTTCCATCGAGGAAGCAATCGCCCACATCAACAAATACAATACCGGCCATTCTGAGGCCATTGTCACCAGGGATTATGATAATTCCAGAAAATTTCTGGATGAAATTGATGCGGCTGCAGTGTATGTGAACGCTTCCACACGGTTTACCGATGGGTTTGAATTCGGGTTCGGAGGAGAAATCGGCATCAGCACCCAGAAGCTTCACGCCAGAGGGCCCATGGGCTTGAAGGAACTGACAAGCACAAAATACATTATATACGGAAACGGGCAGGTGAGGCCATAAACATACAATTGCCTGTTGCAGAATACATTTAAAAAGGAGACAGAAGAAACATGGCAGCAACCATTGAAATACTGTCAGAATCTCAGATTAACCGTGACTTGTTCCGGCATTTTAACCGTCATCAGGAGGTGACGCGCTGCTGGCGGAAGGAAGCGGGCAGTTGGAAACTGAAGGATATTTCCTTTGTGGAAGAATGGAAAGACGCAGAATATGAGTTTCTGGTAAAATGCCTGAAAAATACCATCCATACAGGCGGATTTGTATTCGGCTGTTTTGACGAAGGGAAGCTGAAGGGGTTTACCTCTGTGGAACATGAGCGTTTTGGTTCCAGAGGGCAGTATGTGCAGCTTTCCTGTATTCATGTGTCCTGTGAATGCAGGGGAAAGGGATATGGAAAACGGTTGTTTGAGAGAGCGATTCTTGCGGCGAGAAAATTAGAAGCGGAGAAATTGTACATATCAGCCCATTCTTCCGAGGAGACTCAGGCGTTTTATCACGCCCTTGGGTGTGTGGAAGCAAAAGAGTATGATGAAAAATTGTATGCGGCGGAGCCCTGCGACTGTCAGTTGGAGTATGAGCTGTAGTTGAAAACAGATATGCGTAATGGTTTCTCTGCAGCAAAGGGGCATATGAATCTGTCAAGACGTAGACGAAAAGGGATATGCGTAATGGTTTATGGCCGGGAAAGGAGTTTGTGTTGATAAAGATACGGAATGAGACGGAAAAAGATTATAAGATAGTGGAAGAGATTACAAGAAAGGCATTTTACAATATTTATGTTCCGGGCTGCGTAGAGCATTATCTGGTGCATATCATGCGTCAGCATAAGGACTTTATTCCTGAATTGGATTTTGTGATGGAATTTGATGGACGGGTGATTGGAAATATTATGTATACCCAGGCCAGGCTGGCGGGGGAAGACGGGATGGAGAAGAAAATTCTTACCTTCGGTCCGATCAGCGTCCTGCCGGAATATCAGAGGAAGGGTTTCGGAAAAAAGCTGATGGAATATTCTTTTGCGCAGGCAGAAGCTCTTGAGTATGATGCGATAGTGATTTTTGGAAGCCCTGCAAATTATGTAAGCTGTGGGTTTCGAAGCTGCAAAAGATACAATGTTTGTACAGAAGATGGAAAGTATCCGGCAGCAATGCTGGTAAAAGAATTGGTTTTGCATACGTTAGAGGACAGGAAATGGGTTTATTATGGAAGCCCGGTTATGGAATTTTGCCAGGAGGAGGCCCAAAGGTATGACGACGCTTTGGAAAAAATGGAAAAAAAATACCTTCCAAGCCAGGAAGAGTTCTATATTATGAGCCATTCTTTCCTTATTTCGTAGGACTGGCTCTGCCAACGCTGTAAGTGTCTGTTTACAGGATGCAATTCTCCATTTAGGAATGCCTTTACCGGAGCCCTGCCAACGCTGTAAGTGTCTGTTTATAGGATATGTGTCAGGGAATAAAGGGGAATATTTTCGCCTTTATTCCCTATTATCATTTTATAAAAAATACCTTGTTGTCGTGAGGCGCTAAAGTGTATGGCTTCCTATGAAGTAAAAACGATCCGCGGGGATGTGCACTCGCATGAGAGGTATGATGCCGCTAGTCTTTTTTGTCCTCAAGTTGCCTCCCGCATTAATGTGCACTCGCACGAGAGGTATGATGCCGCTAAAGCGGCCGTGCTCGGCGCTGCAATCAGGAAGTTGCTTCCGCCAGAATTTTTTTATAATCTTTATAGTTTTCTTCCAAAAGCGCAGAAGCGTCCAGGCCGTAAGGACAATGTGCCTTGCACTGGCCGCAGTGGATGCAGTCTTCGGTTTTTTTCATCTTTTCCTGCACCTGGGGCGTAAGCTGCAGTTCAGAAGGGGAGCGGCGTATAAGCAGCGACATCCGGGCGCAGGTGTTAATCTCAATTCCGGCAGGGCAGGTGGGGACACAGTAGCCGCAGCCTCTGCAGAAGTTTCCCGCAAGCTGTTCTCTGTCTCTGGCAATCAGGTCGGAAAGTTCTTCCGTCAGAACAGGCGGATGCTCAATATAGCTTAAAAACTCGTCCAGTTCTGCTTCTCTCTGGATGCCCCAGATAGGCAGTGCATTGCTGTACTGCGCCTGGAAAGCATAGGCGGCGGCAGAGTTGGTAATCAGCCCGCCGGACAGGGCTTTCATGGAAATAAATCCCATGTTTTCCTGTTTGCAGCGGTTGACAATTTCGATGTCCTTATCGGTGGCAAGATAGCAGAAGGGGAACTGCAGAGTTTCATACAGTCCGCTGTCAATGGCTTCGTGGGCGATTTTCAGCTGGTGGTTGGTGATGCCGATATGGCGGACCTTTCCCTGGCTTCTGGCTTCTTCCATAGCTTCATACAGTCCGGTTCCGTCTCCCGGCTTGGGACAGAAGGAAGGATTGTGGAACTGGTAGATGTCGATGTAGTCTGTTTTCAGAAGGGTCAGGCTGGTATCCAGATCTTTCCAGAACTCTTCCGCATTCTTTGCGGCGGTTTTGGTGGCGATATAAATATTGTTTCGGACGGGGGAGAGGGCCTCTCCGATTTTGGCCTCGCTGTCAGTATAAAAACGTGCGGTGTCAAAGAAGCGGATGCCGGCGTCATATGCCTTTTTCAGCAATTTTCCGGCGTCTTCTGTGGAAATACGCTGGATGGGGAGGGCGCCGAAGCCGTTTTTGTTGACGGTAATTCCTGTTTTTCCAAGGGTAACGGTTGTGTTCATAGTTTTTTCACCTTTCTTATTTTTGTTTAAAGTATGTTAGGAACTGTTATTTTTTGGCGGTTCCTTAATTATGAAATTACGCCGGAATTGCTGTATGAGATGGTTGCGCCAGCCGCATGCCGCAAAGCGGCAATTTTCCTTTGTGCGGCTGTGTGCATATTGTTATACTTAGCGTCAGTTTTTTCGACGCTTAGTATAGAACGTGCAGGGGGTAATTCTGTTAGTGTATATTCGATAGTTATTCCATCGGCCACCTTAATCATTTCGGGAAGATCCTGATGTGTGCTGGGGCAGACAGGAATGGGTTGGCGTGAGAGATAGCAGGGGTGGAAATACTCTGGGTTCCTGAAACTTTGCATATAAGATGAAAATTGTTGCAGTAAGTATAAATATCAGAATGCTGATTTCCTGCTAACCTCGTAGCCGTACATGGGTTTTTGTTTCAGAAGGAACAGAATCAGCATTTCGCCCAGGCGGTTCTGCAGGCTTTCAGCGAAGCCGTATACTGTTTCGGTTATTTTGATTTTTTGCTCATAGGATGCTCCTGGCTATGCTGCAGTTGGAGTGTACAGCCTTTTTGCTGGAAGCTGGCAACTCTCTGGCAATTGCCAATTATAGATATCATACTACGGGCAGTTTTAAAAGTAAATAGTTTATAAAAAAGTATTTGGAGGAAGGAAGTATTTTTGCAAAAGTGATATATTTTAATTCAAATGTAAAATATATTGAAAAATACAAGATATTGGGAAATATGCCGCTTCGCGGCTGCAGCTGGCGCGATACTCACGGCAGATTTCATCGGTCATGAGTATATTACTCCGGCGGTTAAATATTATGGAGCAGAAAGCCGTTTTACTATAATGAAAGAATGGCAGGGAAGGAGAATTCAATGAGTACAGCAGGAATTGTAACAGCAAAGAGGAAGAAGAAATTTGTTCGGATGGCATTAATTCTTATTGTGCTGTCGGGCATTGTTTTCTTTGCATATAGCAGAGGAAGCAAAGCATCGGCCGCGGAATTATCATTTACAGATATGGAACTGACAGATACAGGCTTTACCGCAAAGGCCGAATTTATGTCCAGCGGTAAAAGTTTTCGGAAGTACGGTTACACTATAGAAGGAGGGGTTCTGTATCTTACGGTATACAGCAAACTGACAGGCGGCAGGTATTCGGCAGGAAGTTTTACCATTGACATTCAGGATGATCTGAGAGATATTTCGGCCGTCTGTCTCAAAGGCTGTGATGATACGGCTGTATTGTGTACCCGTTAAAAGCGGCTGCACTGCAGGATATAGCAAGGAGCTGTAGGAAAATAGCTGACACATTTTGAACGTATAGCAACAGTTCAGATGCCTTCACTGTTACAGGCGTCCGGCCGCCTAAAATCGCTTTCTAATGGGCGGGATGCTTCCAGATTCTGCGTTGTGGTACGGTCAGCGCAGTAAATGCGCAGACCCGCCCGAACTGCTATCCATATGATACAGAAGAAGAAAAAATCAGAAACAGGAATAAACTGTCTCCAATGGGAAATGTTATAAAGAAAAGAGCACAGGAGGCAGAATATGGAATCCATATGGGAGAAAACGTGTGACAGTAAGAAGCGGCCTGCTCTGAAAGGCCATATTCAGACGGACGCAGTTGTGATAGGCGCAGGTATGGCCGGAATCCTGACCGCATGGCATCTGGAACAGGCCGGCGTGCGGACGGTTGTGCTGGAGGCGGATCGGATTGGCGGAGGCCAGACCAGGAACACTACTGCAAAGATTACATCCCAGCATGGGATGTTTTGCCATGCATTCATTGAGAAAAAAGGAGAAGAAACGGCCAGAAAGTATGTGCAGGCCAACCAGGCTGCCGTAGAGGAGTACAAAAAAATTGTCCGGGAGGAGGGAATCGACTGCGATCTGGCAGAGAGTGATTCTTACGTCTATTCTATGGACAGCGAAAAATTAAAACAAGAGGCTAAAGCGGCCCGGAGACTGGGAATTGACGCGTCCCTGGAGGAGAAGATCGAACTTCCGGTTTTCTGTGCAGGCGCATTGCGTTTTCCAGGCCAGGCCCAGTTCCATCCTCTGAAATTTGTCAGGGCATTGGCGGATGGTCTGACTGTATATGAGGATACCCAGGTAAGGGCAGTGGAGAATAACCTGGTAACGACAGCCTGCGGGAGTGTGGGCGCGGATAAGATTGTTTTTGCTGTGCACTTTCCTTTCCTCAATTATCCTGGTATGTATTTTGCCAGAATGCATCAGGAACGTTCCTATGTGATTGCGCTGGAAAATGCAGGAAAACTCCATGGCATGTACATCGGGGATGGAAGGGATGCGCTTTCATTCCGCCAATATGATGCCTGCATTCTGCTTGGCGGGCAGGCGCATCGGACCGGAGAGAACCGGGAAGGGGGCTGTTATGACAGGCTAAAGGAGGCTGCAAAACAAATGTATCCCGAAAGCCGCGTGACAGCCTGCTGGTCTGCCCAGGACTGTATTACAAGTGATGGCATCCCGTTTATCGGGAACTATGCCGCCGATCAGCCGGACTGGTTTGTAGCCACAGGATTTCAGAAATGGGGAATGAGTTCTGCCATGGTATCGGCTATGCTGCTGAAAGATCGGATCTGCGGAGTTAAGAACCCGTATGCAGAAATATTCGATCCGTCCAGATTTTCCGCAGAGGAAATCCCCCAGTTGATGAAAGAAGGGGGAAAAGCAGTAAAAGGATTAACGAAACGGTTTTTTCATCTTCCGTCGGAGACGGCTGCGTCCCTGAAAAGGGGGCACGGGGCAGTGGTCGAAGCGCCACAGGGAAAGGCCGGCGTGTATAAGACAGAAGAGGGAAGGATCTGCCAGGTGGATATTGTCTGCCCCCACATGGGCTGTGAATTGTCCTGGAATCCCCAGGAACGGTCCTGGGATTGCCCCTGCCATGGCTCCCGGTTTGATTTTGAAGGAAATCTGATAGACGGGCCGGCCCAGGAGGGGATTTATGCGGGGTGGAGCATTTCTGAAAAACAAAAATAGCAGGGGCGCATATATTAATAGAAAAAGAGAATCATATGGACAGAGTAAGAAAAATCATCAACGTCGGGCGGGCCCATGAGAAAGGCTATTTCGGGGAAGAAATCGGTGTGGCCATACTGGATACTGGCATTTATCCCCATTCTGATTTTGAACATAGGATTGTCTGTTTTCAGGATTATGTGAGAGGAAGGGTGTCCCCCTATGACGATAACGGCCATGGGACCCATATTGCCGGGATTATCGGCGGCAGCGGCGGGGCGTCCCGTGGAAAATATATGGGGATTGCGCCCCGCTGTCATCTGATTATTATAAAGATATTGGATTATAAAGGAAACGGCAACACGGAACAGGTGGTACAGGCGATTGACTGGCTGGTTCAGCAGAGGAAGGTCTATAAGATACGGATTGTGAACATATCCATTGGAATGGTGCTCCACGCAAAGAGCAGGGAGCGGGCAAGGCTTCTGCAGGCTGTGGAATACGCCTGGGACAATGATTTGGTGGTGGTGGCGGCGGCAGGAAATAACGGCCCCGGAGAAAACAGCATTACGGTTCCCGGAATCTGCCGGAAAATCATAACTGCAGGCTGCTATGACGATACCAGGGAACAGATTGGAAAAACCATGTTGAAGCCCGATTATTCCGGCCAGGGGCCCACGGATCACTGCGTGGTAAAGCCGGAACTGGTGCTGCCGGGAACCAACGTCACAAGCTGCGGCGTATATCCAAGCCTGTATACGCAAAAAAGCGGCACTTCTATGGCGGCTCCTATGGTGAGCGGAAGCATTGCACTTTTACTGAGTAAATATCCCCATTTTCTGCCGGCGGATGTAAAGCTGCGTTTCTACCAGCGGACGGTGGATTTGGGCCTTCCTCTGTCAAAACAGGGGTGGGGAATGGTAGACATTGGAAGATTATTGTGATAAAATGTCACCAGCGCATAATGTCGGCAGGGAATGACCGGAAAGGCGTCGTGGAATGACCTGGAAGGCGTCGTGGAATGACCTGGAAGGCGTCGTGGAATGACCTGGAAGGCATCGTGGAATGACCTGGAAGGCATCGTGGAATGACTGGAAGGGCGTCGTGAAATGACCGGAAAGGGGCAGGCATTGCCTGAGGAATGCACTTTGCGCAAGAGGTGATTAGATGAAGAAAATAAAGAAATTTCTGTCGGGAAGGGCGACAATTGTGGCGCTTGCCATTCTGATTCAGCTGTGCTGGCTGCTGTCATTTTTATACGGTTTCCAGGCGCGTTTCACATTTTTTAACACAGTGATTGATCTTGTGGCAATTTTTGTGGTGCTTTTGATTGTCAATAAGAGAAGCAATCTTTCTTATAAACTGGCTTGGAGCGTTGTGATACTGGCAGTTCCCATTGTGGGGCTTTTGGTTTATTTTATTTTCGGGCGGTCAGAGCTGACAAGGCCCACCAGAAAGAGAATGGAAGCCATCAATTTTGAAATGGAACAGGAACTGCCAGAACATCCGGAGATTCAGAATGAATTGATGGGGAAGGATATGTCTGTTTACTGCCAGTCAAGGTATGTCATGGACTGGGCAGGTTTTCCGGTATATAAGAATACAGAAACAAAATATTATCCCTGCGGAGAGAAAATGTTTCCGGATATGCTGGCGGCCCTTGAGGAAGCGGAGCATTTTATTTTCATGGAATATTTTATTGTGGAAGAAGGGTATATGTTTGGGAAAATCCTGGAGATTTTAAAACGCAAGGCAGAACAGGGCGTAGACGTGCGTTTCATTTATGATGATTTCGGGTGTGTGACCACGCTTCCGGCCAAATATTATCAGAAAATGCAGGAATGGGGCATCCATTGTGTTCGGTTTAATCCCCTGTATCCTGTCATGTCCGTGATTATGAATAACCGGGATCACAGGAAAATTCTGGTGGCGGACGGCAAGGTGGGATTTACCGGAGGAATTAACCTGGCGGATGAATATGTGAATAAGGTGAAACGGTTTGGATACTGGAAAGATACCGGCATCCGCCTGGAAGGGGAAGCGGTCTGGAGTTTTACCATTATGTTTCTGGAAATGTGGGATTATATTACGAAGAGTCAGGAGGCGGATTTGGAAAAGTTTCGGCCAGCTTGCCATAAGACCAGGAAATTTCAGACAGACGGGTATGTGCAGCCTTATACAGACAGTCCTTTGGATCATGAAAATGTGGGAGAGAATATCTATATGAATATTATCAACCGCGCCCGGAATTATGTGTATATTTTTACCCCTTATCTGATTCCGGACGATGAAATTTTGAAGGCTCTGCAGAATGCGGCCAAGAGCGGCGTGGACGTGAGGATTCTTATGCCGGGCATTCCGGATAAGCAGATTATTTATTGGATATCTCAGTCCTATTATGAACCGCTGCTGGAATGCGGGGTGAGGATTTACCAGTTTAATCCGGGGTTCCTTCATGCAAAATGTTTTGTGTGTGATGACGAGGTGGCTGTTGTGGGAAGCGTGAACCTGGATTACCGAAGCCTGTATCTGCATTTTGAATGCGGCGTCTGGATGTACCGCTCCAGGGCTGTGATGCAGGTAAAGGCGGATGTGTTGGATACCATGGAGCGGTCAGAGGAAATCAATATGGAATTCTGCAGGAAGCGCCCGGCGGCAATCCGCACGCTGCAAAGCGTTCTGCGGCTGTTTGCCCCGCTGCTGTAAAATGCTATGTAATTGATTTCGCCTGCGAAGGGCGCTTGCGAATCGTTCGTTCAGAGGAAGGATTCTCCTGTATTTCCTGTCTGCTGAACTGCAGATTTCCAGCAGCAATTTGTTTTAACGGAATTATACTCACGAGCATACTTTTTTGCCAAATCATTTGCTTTTTTCCTCAAATCTGTGAAAGATCTGTCGGCAAATGATTTCGCTCACGGGTATAGCAGAGCAGAAACTGTTCCAGGGTTTTCAGGAAATAGTCTTTAAACAATGCTTTCTCCACGTTCTCTTCAAACAGGATATCCACGGAGCCGATTTCTTTTCCGTTTAATTTATAGACGGCTTTACCGGCAGTCTGGCCTTTTTTAACCGGTGCGTCGGCAGATTTGGGAAGATCCAGTTCTTTAGTAACGGAAGATAAATCAGAGCCGGCCACATCCAGATAAGAGAACCCGGAGGCATAGGCCAGGGGAGAACTGTCCGTTACGCCGCCCTTGATGGCCAGGCTGGGGAGTTTATCGGTGTTTTCATCCTGGTAAACCTGACATTTTCCGAACCCGTAATTTAAAAGCGTAGTGGCGTCTTTGAAGCGGATTTTGTGATCCGGTGCGGCCATAATTACGGCAATCAGTTCCAGGCCGTCTTTTTCGGCGGTGGCGGAAACACAGAATTTTGCCTGGGAGGTGGAACCTGTTTTCAATCCGGTGGCGTAGGGATACTGGCGGATTAATTTGTTGGTGTTGGTCAGCCCGAATTCGGAAGAGCCCTTTCTGGTTACATGGGTGATATTTTCCATCCAGATAGTGCAGTAATCGTGTATCTGAGGATATTTGGTAATCAGCTCCCGGGACATCAGCGCCACGTCATAGGCGGTGGTCATGTGGCCGTCTACGTCAAGGCCGCAGCAGTTTACGAAATTGGTGTCTTTCATGCCAAGGTCTTTGGCCCGCTGGTTCATGCGGCTGACAAATTCCTGCTCGCTGCCCCAGATGTGTTCGGCCATGGCCACACAGGCGTCATTGGCGCTTGCAACAGAAATGCATTTCAGTATGGTTTCCACCGTCTGGGTTTCTCCGGCTTCTAAGAATACTTGGGAGCCGCCCATGCTTGCAGCGTATTCCGATACGGTAACGGTATCTTCCAAAGCTATTTTTCCTTCCTCCAATGCATCAAAAATCAGAATCATGGTCATGATTTTGGTAATGCTGGCAGGGTGAAGCGAGGTATGTGCATCCTTTTCATAGATAATCTGGCCGGTTGAGGCTTCCATTAATGCCACAGAAGGAGCAGAAACTGTGACTTCTTCTGCAGGAGGCTGTTCCGCCGGCGCTTCTGAAGTGGGAAGCAGGGAGGAAATCAGCAAACACGCAGATAAGAAAATAGACAGTATACTATGCATATCAGAACCTCCATATGTTATATAACAGTTTAAGCGGGATGCTTGTATGATATGCCCGGTTTTTGACGAAGGTTTATGCCCGCAAGTCCATTGTTTTGCCAATGTGTTTCTGTTTTTTTCAGGACAACAGCAAATCATTGGATAAATAATTATACATTTAAGTATAAGTTTGAAATTGAAAAAAATATTTTGGAAAGGTAAAATTAAATGAAAATTATATTTTTTTTGTTCCCGATGGTTCTTTGCTATATCTTATGGCAGAAATGGGAATTGACGAAGTTCGGGATAACGGAATACCGGATTTGTTCTCCTAAGATTACAAAGCGGGCCTGCACGGCAGTGATTTCGGATTTGCATGGATTTTCTTATGGCAAAGAAAATATGGAATTGCTAGAGAAGGTAAAAAAAATAAATCCTGACATAATTTTGATCCCGGGAGATATGCTGGTGTCAAAATACAGCAATACCTATGAAACAGCATTAAAAACACTGCAGGATCTAGTGAAGATCGCCCCGGTCTATTACAGTTATGGAAATCATGAAAGCAGGCTGAATGATCCGAAGAGAATCAACCATCCGTTATTCCTGGAATATCTCTCCAGGGTAAAGGAGGCCGGCGTTACAGTGATGCAGACAGAGAGCAGGGAAATTTCTTTTGGAGGAAATCCGGTGCAGCTCTCTGCCCTGGAGCTGGAGCTGGATTATTATGAAAAGGGCAGGGCTGTCCCCCTGGAACCAGACTATCTAAAGGAGCGTCTTCCCCCTCAGAAAGAAGGAATGTTTCAGATTCTTCTTGCCCACAATCCGGCTTATGCCCGGGAATATATTCGCTGGGGAGCGGATGTTACTTTTTGCGGCCATAATCATGGAGGGCTGATTCGGATTCCAGGGATTGGCAGCGTGATATCCCCGCAGTTTACCTGGTTTCCCAAATATGATGCAGGAGATTTTGAACAGGAGGGCAGGCATGTGATTGTCAGCCGGGGGATGGGAACCCATACCTTTCATATACGGATTTTTAACCGGGCAGAATTGCTGGCGGTGACATTTCTGCCGGAAAATTAAAGCTCAGAGTAATTCGCGGCATTGGCATTGCTGTTATAGGTATCGGCAAAGATATTTTTCCATTAATTTATCATCTGCTGACAAAAATTCCCTTGAAAAAAACAGCCGATACAGGTAGAATAGGTAACAGTGTTGTTTGAACGGACATTTTGCCGAGAGTTGATTGTCTGGAGGAGAAGATTTATGGATTTAACTGTGAAGCTGCAGGTTTTTGAGGGGCCGTTGGATTTGCTTTTGCATTTGCTGGAAAAGAATAAAGTAAATATATATGATATTCCCATCGTGGAAATTACCAGCCAGTATATGGATTATATCAATGAAATGCAGCGGCAGGATTTGAATGTGGTCAGCGAATTTCTGGTGATGGCGGCTACGCTTCTTGACATTAAGTCCAGAATGCTGCTCCCGAAGGAAGAGGCAGAGGAAGCAGAGGAAGATCCCAGGGCGGAACTGGTCCAGAAATTACTGGAATATAAGATGTACAAGTGCATGTCCTATGAACTGAAAGACAGGCAGGTGGATGCAGAAAAAGTTCTTTTTAAAGAGCCAACTATACCGGAAGAAGTCAGAAAATATGAAGAGCCGGTGGATTTACAGGAGTTATTGTCCGATGTGACATTGAAAAAGCTCAATGCGATTTTCCGCTCCATTATGAAAAAGCAGGAGGACAAGATAGACCCCATCCGTTCCCGGTTCGGCAAAATCGAAAAAGAGGAAGTGTCTTTGGAGGAACGGATGTCGTATTTGGAGGAATACGCATTGAACCACAGACAGTTCAGCTTTCGGGGGCTTTTGGAAGCCCAGAGCAGTAAAATGGAAGTGATTGTGACGTTTTTATCGGTTTTGGAGCTGATGAAAACAGGGAAAATACATATTTTGCAGGAACAAATTTTTGATGATATTATTATTTATTCTAACCGGGAAAACAGTCAGGTGCCGGCATAAGGAGTCAGGTCAGAATGAACAGGGAAAAATGTGAAGCCATCATCGAAGGAATTTTGTTTGCCATGGGGGAGTCCGTAGAGATTTCCAAGCTGGCAGAGGTTTTGGAAATTCCCCAGGAAGAGGTCAGGGATATTTTACAGCATATGATGAAAAAGTATCAGTCAAAGGATCGGGGAATTGAAATTATGGAAATAGAAAATGCGGTTCAGATGTGTACCAAGAAAGAAATGTATGAATATCTGATTAAAATTGCAAAGCAGCCCAAGCGCCATGTGCTGACAGATGTGCTTTTGGAAACACTGTCCATTATTGCTTATAAACAGCCAATCACCAGGCTGGAAGTGGAAAAAATCAGAGGAGTAAGCTGCGCCCATGCCATCAATAAGCTGGTGGAATATAATCTGGTCTGCGAACTTGGAAGACTGGACGCCCCCGGAAGACCGCTGCTGTTTGGAACCACAGAAGATTTCCTAAGGAGCTTTGGCGTTCAGTCCATCGAAGAACTTCCGGCGCTGAATCAGGATCAGCTGGAAGAGTTCAGGCAGCAGGCAGAAGAAGAAATGCACCTGAAACTGGATGTTTGACCCTTACCATGAGGAGGGACCCAGCGAGCCTCCCAAGCGTTATCCAAAAAGCAGAAAGCTGGGAGGAGCCCTGATGGTGATACCGCCAAAACAATGATGGTGATACCACCAAAACAAAAATCCGTAAGGAACCCTGGTAGTCATTCCCAGCATCACGCATAACAAATATATAAGCAAGTGTAAAATAGGAATTTGCTTAAAAAGATACAGGCCAGGAACCTGCAAGAAAGCCCCCGGCCGATTGTTCTTCTTATTGGCAGGAATTTTGTAAACCCTACGTCCAGATAAAAATTACTCCGGAAGCTGTCAAGAAGAATTCTGTAAAAATCATAGGTCTTCCCTCCAATTCACATCCAAAAGAGAAAAAGAATTAATTTGTATATTCAGGTTAACCTGGTAGAAAATTTAATAACCAAGAGATTCTCCGATTAAGATAACCTTAATCCGCTTTTCGGGCGCGCTTCTTCTGGTAATGACCATATGAGAACAGATGCAGTCCGGGCTTAAGCAGTCGGAACATAATCCGGTGGCTGCGCAGGGCGTGTTTCGGTTCAGCCGGCTGGCGTTCAGCGGAGAAGCCACATTCTTTACCCGGGAAACTGCTTCTTCCAGTGTGGGACATACTTTGTTCATACCGGCTAGGATGATTACATGTTCCGGCCCGTAGATCAAAGCCGCCAGACGGTTACCGGTGCCGTCAATATTCACCAGTTCCCCATCTGCGGTAATGGCATTGCTGCTCATAAAGTAGTAGTCTGCATTCAGTGATTTGTGGTAAATTTCTTTCACCTCTTCCGGTGAACCTGCTTTGCTCCGATCTAGCAGTGTAATGTCACTGCGTTGATTTAAAGCGTCGGCCATACCGGATTCCGGCAATGTCATGGAACCGCCGAAAGACACGGTACTGCCGGCTGGCACAAGTTCTGAGGCAAGTGTTACCGCTTCCTGGGCGGTCTTGCAGTAGTGACATTCGAAATGCCGTTTTTCCAGGTTTTTCATGGTAACCTTTGCAAGGTTTTCGTAATAGGTTTCTGTTGGGGTCATAGAATCTCCTTTCTTCCAAAACTTCCGTAATTACAAATTGATATGTAAAGGAAAGCAGTGGTTGGTGCAAAATACATGCTGCGAGTGTTTTTTCTATTATAAGTTATTACAGTCTGCGCGTCAATTTTATTTATGGAAATTATATTGAGATTATACCGACAAAAGAATATAATAAGGGATATGCGAAAGGCCGGATCTTGGAACTGCACAGCCTGAAATTTCTAAAGAAAACGGTGCATAAATTTTTTGAGTAGAAGAAAGTCTTTCCCAAAAGATTTGAAAAAAATGGTATTTGTGCTATAATATGCCCTGTGGATGAAAATACAGTAAGACCCATCCGCATAGGTACAAGACAAAATTTTCAGGAAAGGGGATTTTAATGGAACAAAAATTAAAAAAGCTGGCCTCCTATTACAAGCCCTACCTGCCCTTATTCCTTGCAGACATGTTTTTTGCAATTCTGGGTGCAGGGGTGACATTAGTAATTCCTTTGATTGTGCGCTATATTACAAATCATGTAATTACAATGGAAGCAGATGCGGCGCTCCATAAGATTACAGGTCTGGCAGTTTTGATGCTGGCATTGGTGGCGGTGGAGTGTTTCTGCAATTATTTTATTTCCAATTACGGACATGTAATGGGAGCGAAAATTGAGTATGACATGCGGGCGGAGATTTTCGGCCATTACCAGAAGCTGTCATTTTCTTTTTTTAATAACCAGAAGGTAGGGCAGCTGATGTCCAGAATTACCAGTGATTTGTTTGACATCAGCGAGCTTTTGCATCATGGGCCGGAGGATCTTGTGATTTCTGTCATTAAGATTGCAGGTTCCTTCATTATTTTGCTGAATATTGATGTGAAGCTGACAATGATTGCCTTTGCCTTTGTGCCCATTATGCTTTTGTACGCCATGTATTTTAATACCAGGATGAAACGGGCCTTTAAGCGTAACCGGGTGAAAATTGCGGAAATCAACAGTCAGATTGAGGACAACCTGTCCGGCATTCGGGTGGTGAAATCTTTTGCCAATGAAGAGGTGGAACTTGACAAATTCGAAGAGGGAAACCAGGGATTTCTGGCAGCCAAAAAGAACAGCTACATCTATATGGCAGGCTACCATTCGGGCCTCGGCGCGCTGACCACATTGATAACCATTGCGGTGCTTTTGGTAGGCGCAGCGCTGATTACAGGCGGACAGTTGGATGTGGCGGATTTGATCACATTTCTTCTTTATATCAATACTTTTACAGAGCCGGTGAAAAAACTGATTAACTTTACCGAGCAGTTTCAGAACGGCTACACCGGATATGAGCGTTTTATGGAAATGATGGCAATCAATCCCGACATTGCGGACAAGCCGGGGGCTGCGGAACTGAAAGACGTTAAAGGGGATATATCCTTCGACAATGTATCCTTCCATTATGAAGAAAATACGGAAACGGTGTTAAACCATATCAATCTGGAAGTGGAAGCGGGCTCCTATATGGCCCTGGTAGGTTCCTCCGGCGCCGGGAAAAGTACGCTGTGCAGCCTGATTCCCAGGTTTTATGACGTGACAGGCGGCGCAGTGCGGATTGACGGGCAGGACATAAGGGATGTGACCTTAAAGAGCCTGCGCAGCCAGATTGGAATTGTGCAGCAGGATGTATATTTGTTTGTGGGAACTGTCATGGATAATATCCGTTACGGCAGGCCGGATGCAACCAGGGAGGAAGTGATGGAAGCGGCTAAAAACGCCAACGCCCATGAGTTTATTATGGCTCTGCCGGACGGTTACGATACGGATATCGGGCAGCGCGGCGTAAAGCTTTCCGGCGGACAGAAGCAGAGATTATCCATTGCGCGGGTATTTTTGAAAAATCCGCCCATACTGATCTTTGATGAGGCCACTTCGGCGTTAGATAACGAAAGTGAAAAAGTGGTGCAGGAGTCTCTGGAAAAACTGGCGAAAAACCGCACTACCTTTGTGATAGCCCATCGCCTGTCCACCATACGGAACGCCCAGAAGATTCTGGTGCTGACGGACAGCGGCATTGAAGAGGAAGGGTCCCACAGAGAATTATTGGAAAAAGACGGCATTTATGCAAAACTTTACAGCATGCAGTTTGCCGGATAAGAAAAACAGAAAAGAGAGCAGAGTGCAGCCATATGATATGCAGTTTGCAAGAATAGGAGATTTATGGAAATCGAATTTAAGAAAATCGGACTGGAAGACCGGGAACTTATTGACAGGTATCTGAATCAGAAAATTTACCGAAGCTGTGAACTGATTTTCCCAAATATTTATCTGTGGAGCCGGAAGTATCCTACAGATTTTGCCATTGTAGAGGATACCCTGGTGTTTCGTGGAACATTAGATAACGGTGAACCCAGCATTACATTTCCGGCTGGGGAACAGGAGCAGATTCACAAAGCGATGGATGTGATGATGGAATGGTTTCACAGGGAACAGAAAGAATTTCACATGCATCTGGTGCAGGAACAGGAATTTGAACTGCTGGAATTGTGGTATCCGGGGAAATTTCAGATTGCATATGACAGGGATTCCGCTGATTACGTCTATGAAACGGAGAAGCTCACAACTCTTGCCGGCAAAAAGCTTCACGGAAAGAGGAACCATATCAACAAATTCAAAGAAAATTATCCGGAATGGGTTTATGAGCCGGTGACGGGTGAAAATGTGGAAGAATGTTTTCAAATGGCGCTGAAATGGCGGCAGGAAGCGGAGTGTGAGCAGGACGAGGAAAAACGGGCGGAGATGTGCGTGACTTTAAATGCATTGCGCCTGTTTGAAGAACTGAAGCTAAGGGGTGGGCTTCTTCGCACCAAAAAGGATGGAGAGATTGTTGCGTTTACCATCGGAGAGCGGGAAGAGGATACTGGCGCAGAGGGGCTCAGAAAAGCCAAACTGTCTTATCATCCGGTATTTCTGGTGGAAAAAGGCATGGTAAGTTATGCGGATTCCCTGCTGAAATAACATCAGTCTGGTATGAAAGCGATAATTGACATAATATTTTGAAGATAGTGACTATACCCACGAGTATACTTATTTGCCAAATGGTTTATTGTTCTTCTTGAGATAGTGAGAACCTGTCGGCAAATCATTCGGCCTGCGGGTATATAAATGAAGCCTGCAGAGGGCAAAAGGTTCCTGCAGGAGAAACGGAGGGAAAATCAATGACAAAGATTGACATTATATCAGGATTTTTAGGCGCAGGAAAGACTACTTTTATTAAAAAAATGTTGGAGGATGTATTTCAGGGTGAAAAAATTGTTTTGATTGAAAATGAATTTGGAGAAATCGGCATTGACGGCGGATTTTTGAAAGATTCCGGCATTGAAATCAGCGAGTTGAATTCCGGCTGCATCTGCTGCTCCCTGGTAGGAGATTTTGGAAAAAATTTGCGGGAGGTGATGGAGCGGTTCCATCCGGATCGGATACTGATTGAGCCATCCGGCGTGGGGAAACTTTCGGATGTTATGAAATCAGTGCAGGAAGTAGAGCGGGAAAATGAAGTGAAGTTAAACGGACGGATTACTGTGGTAAATACGGCCAAGGCTACCAAGCAGATGAAAGCTTTTGGTGAATTTTTCAATAATCAGATTGAATATGCCACTGTGGTTGTGCTGAGCCGCACCCAGAATGTGAAGCCGGAGCAGACAGAACTGGTAGTAAAAGCCATTCGGGAGAAGAATCCGGATGCCGCTGTGATTACTACACCCTGGGATGACATTGACGGAAAACAGATCTATAAGGTGATAGAACAGCAGAAGTCACTGGAAGAAGAATTGATGGAAGAGCATAAAAATCACCGGGAAGTTCATGAACACGGGGAACACTGCCATCACCATGAGGAACACAACCATCATCATGAAGAGCATGATCACTGTCATGAGCATCATGAAGAGCATGATCACTGTCACGATCATCATGAAGAGCATGATCACTGCCACGATCATCATGAAGAGCATGATCACTGCCACGATCATGCTCACCATGACCACGGACCGGATTGTACCTGCGGCTGTCATGATCATGACCACGATCACCATCATCACCATGCCGATGAAATATTTACAAGCTGGGGGAAAGAGACTCCTCATGTATTTACCAGAGAAGTGATTGAACATGCCATGAAAGCATTTTGCGATACAGAGGATTACGGCACAATTCTGCGGGCAAAGGGCATGGTTCCGGCAGAGGACGGCACATGGATTTACTTTGATATGGTAGACGGGGAATATGAACTGCGGACAGGAGAGGCAGATTACACCGGAAGGCTCTGCGTCATCGGAACTGATATTCAGGAAGAAAAACTGGAGACGCTGTTTGGGATATAACAGTTCCGGCAGCGGGAAACAGTTGAGAGCATAGAAAGGTCGTGGAAAAATGGAAATACCGGTATATTTATTTTCCGGCTTTATGGACAGCGGAAAGAGCTCCTTGATACGGGAAACGCTGGTGGAAGGGGATTTCAGTGAAAACGGCAGGACGCTTTTGATTCTCTGTGAAGACGGGGAAGTGGAGTTTGAAGAAGAGGAACTGCTGAAAGCAGATACAAAGCTTGCAATGATAGAAGAAGAGGAAGCGTTTACCAGTGAAAAACTGGAGGAACTGGGCAGTATCTACAGCCCGGATCAGGTGTTTATAGAATACAACGGAACCTGGCAGATGTCCACGTTTCTGGAAATGGATCTCCCGAAAAACTGGGTGTTGGTGCAGTCTCTGGCAACGGTAGACGCCACCACCTTTGAAATGTATCTGACCAATATGCGTGCCATGATTATGGAGCAATTGTTTGCAGCAGATGTGGTGATCATCAACCGCTGCACCGATGATACTCCCAAGGGCAAATTCCGCCGGGCCATTAAGGTTTTGAACCGCAAAGCCCAGATTGCCTACGAACGGGAGGACGGCACTATAGATGAAAATGATATGGAGGAGCTGCCGTATGATTTGAATCAGGATGTGATTGAGATCACCGATATGGATTACGGCATCTGGTATATGGATGCTCTGGACAACCCGAAAAAGTATGAGGGGAAGAAAGTGCAGTTTCTGGCATTGGTATACCGTCCTGAAAAAATGAAAAAGGGAGTGTTTATTCCAGGACGCTTTGCTATGACCTGTTGCGCAGATGACATTACTTTTGTAGGATTTAAATGTAAATTTAACAAAGCCTCAGACATACCGCACAAATCATGGATTAATGTCACGGCGGAGATGAAAAATGAATTTGCCATGGAATACAGAGGGAAGGGGCCCGTGCTGTATGCCCTGGAGGTAACGCCGGCGGAAAAACCGGAGGATGAGCTGATTTATTTCAGTTAGAAGCAGGATGAATGATATGGAACATGACAGCAGATTATCAGATCGGATTGCGGACAGCATTCTATCTATGATTACAGTGGAACAGCGGTTTCGGCCAGGCAGCAAACTGCCCAATGAGAATATATTGTCAGAGGAATTAAAGGTAAGCCGCACCACGCTTCGGGAGGCGATTCGGATTCTTGCAACAGGGGGGATTCTGGAAATCCGGCGGGGCAGAGGCACTTTTGTGCGGGAAGATTTTGAGGTCAGCCAGTTTCAGGAATTTTCCCGTCTTGCCCCTGAAAAAGTCAATGTCAGGGATTTGTATGAAATACGTTTGATTTTTGAGCCGGAGGCAGCCCGTTATGCGGCCCTCCGCGCTACAGAAGAAGAGATTCAGCGTATTCTGGCTCTGGGAGCGGAAATTGAAGAGCGGATACGGCAGGGGAAAGACCGCACTAAAGTGGAGCAGTCCTTTCACAAATCCATTGCCAAAGCCACTCACAACGAGTTTATCAATCAGTTAATGCCGGTAATTTATGAAGGAATCAACAAAGGAGTTAAATTATCTGAATCATATGAAGAAGCGGTGCAGGCTACCTTGACAGATCACAAAATGCTGATGGATTTTCTGAAAGCGCGGAATGGGGAAGGGGCCTGCAATGCCATGCGGATTCATATTCTGCATGCCATGGAGCAGCTCCCTATGGAGTAAAATGCAGGCAAAAAAGAAAGGAGAAATCAATGGAAAGAAAGATATTAAAAGAGGTTTTAATAAATATAGGGCTGATAGCGCTGGCTCTTGCCTTTGGTTTCTTTTTGAACAAATTTATGATTGCCAATGCGCAGGTGCCAACTTCATCCATGGAAACTACTGTGATGGCAGGCGACAGAATTCTTGTGAACCGCCTTTCCTATGTGTTCAGCGAGCCAAAACGGGGAGATATCGTAACCTTCATCTATCCCGACGATGGAGAAACCCTTTATCTGAAGCGGATTATGGGACTTCCGGGAGAAACCATTGAGGGGAAAGACGGCATAATCTATATTGACGGAGAACCCTTGGAACAGGACTATACCAAAGAAGTAAGCGAAGATGATTTCGGGCCCTACACCGTACCGGAAGGAACTTACTTTATGATGGGCGATAACCGCAATGATTCCTGGGATTCCAGGTATTGGGAACATAAATTCGTAGAGGCAGAAGATATCATTGGAAAAGCAGCCGTCAGCTATTTCCCCCATCCCCGCATACTGAAATAGCAGAGCAGTGATACTCCCTATTTCAAGCCTTGAAGAAGCAGACGCTTATATTTGAACTGTAATAGAGCATGCACTCTATGTATAAAATTTTGAAGCAGCAGACACCTATATTTTGAACTGTAATAGAACATGCACTCTATGCTTAAAATTTTGAAGCAGCGGACACTCCATGTTTCAAACCTTACAGCAACAGCCCCATTTTTTGATACACAGACGATTCAGTCCAGGGAAAGCGATACACAGACGATTCAGTCCAGGGAAAGCGATACACAGATGATTCAGTCCAGGGAAAGCGATACACAGACGATTCAGGCCAAGGAAAGCGATACACAGACAATTCAGAACGGGGCTTCCTCAAAGCAAACGGTTCACGGGCGTTTTTAGTGTAGGCAAAATCCACTGCCTACGGAGACTTAGAAAGGAAGGCATTCCTGACTTTCTTAGTCTCCGTCAGCAGTTAGTTTGCCGGAACGTTGCCCGGTTTGCGTGAGGAAGCCCCGTTCTGAATTGCCGTCCCTCGCCAAATTCCCCGTTCTGAATCGCCATCCCCCGCCAAATTCCCCGTTCTGAATCGCCGTCCCTCGCCAAATTCCCCGTTCTGAATCGCCGTCCCCGCCAAACTCCCGTTCTGAATCGTCGTTCCCCGCCAAATCTCTCCGTTCCAGAAGTCAAACCGCCCCTTTCCTGCTCTGCAGTATCTTTGCAATTGTTTCCAGAATCAGGGGAATGTCAATAGGTTTCGTCAAATGTGCATCCATACCGCTCTCTTTAGACATCTGCTTGTCACTGTCAAAAGCATCCGCCGACAATGCAATAATAGGGATATGGGATGCCGAGGGTTCCGGAAGCCTGCGGATTGCCCTGGCCGCTTCCCAGCCGTTCATCACAGGCATTTGAATATCCATCAGAATCAAGTCGAAATATTCCGGCGAAGCAAGTTCCATTTTTTCCACGGCAGCTTGGCCGTTTATGGCAGTTTCTACGATAAATCCCATGCCCTGAAGGATTTCCGTTTCGATTTCCAGATTAGCCATATTGTCGTCTACCAGCAGAATTTTCTTGTTCAGCAGGCTGGAAAAAGCATCTTCTGTGTGGTTGGCGCAGGAGAGAGGGTGGGTCTGCAGCCGAAGCCGGAGAATGACAGTGAATGTACTGCCTTTTCCCGGGGCGCTGTTGATCTGAATTGTTCCACCCATCATATCCACAATGTTTTTGGCAATGGTTAAGCCTAGTCCCGAACCGTGAATTCCACTGAAAGTGGTGTTTTTTTCCCGTTCGAAGGGTTCATAAATATGCTTCAGGAAATCCTTGCTGATCCCGATTCCGGTGTCCTTGACCACAAACTGGTAGACTGCAAAATTGTTGGGGAATTTCTCTAATTCTTCTGCGGTAATTTCCACAGTTCCGTTATTTTCCGTATAAGTAATGGCGTTGGCTGCCAGATTTGTTAAAAGCTGGCGCAGCTTGTCCTGATCTCCGAAAATGTCGCAGTGGGTCATTCCGGCAGAATCCACGGAGAATGCAATATTTTTTTCTTCAGCCTGAGGAAGCAGATTCTCATGAATATCTTGGAGGATATCGCTTAAATTACATTCTGTTTCTGTAATGCGGGTGTTATTGGATTCCGACCAGGAGATTTCCAGTACTTTTTCAATCAATTCCAAAAGCTGTCTGCTGGCAATATCAATCTTGCGGAGGTAATCCGATACAGCCTGGCTGTCTTCCATATGCTTTCTGGCAAGGGTAGTGTAGCCGAAAATCGCATTCAGCGGCGTCCGCATGTCATGGGACATATTGGAAAGAAAAGTGTTCTTGGCATTGATAGCAATATTTGCCGTGTTCAGCGCTTCTTCAAACAGTTGTTTCTGTTCCATTTCCCGCTGGACTTCTTCGTCTACTTTCCGGTAGCCCATGACGACCTGGGAAATGCGATCACGATTGCCTACGTTTACGATACGAAGCTGCAGGTACTGCAGTTCTCCGTTGCTGATGACCCGGTAATTGGTATAATATGTTTTGCTGGTCGCAAGTTTTTTACGGATATATGCAGGGTCGCTGACTTTGAGAATCAGTTCCCGGTCTTCCGGGTGCACCCAGGTGTTTACATAATCGGAAATGTACCAGCTTAATTGACGGGGCTGAAATTTCTTGCCGAATTGAAGTTCTGTTCTGCTGCTGAGACGGTAGGGCAGAATCCGGTCAGCGTCTAAGTCGGCATAGAGGATAGAATCATAATTAACGCTGAGTCCTTCAATAACTTCTAACCGGCGCAGGTGCTCCTGATTAATCAGCTTCCGCTCTTTGTCATATTCTTCGATCAAATTTTTCAGTTTCTGCTCTTTTTGCTTTTTTTCCTGCAGAAGGCGTTCCTTTTCGACAAGGTGCCGGTTCTTCTTGTTTGTGGAGTCTAAAAGAAATACATAGAAAATGCCTCCCACAGAGTCGATATGGATATAATGGCCATAATCTTCAATCCAGCGGATTTCCTGATCCTTTCGGATAATCCGGTATTCTACAAAGTCCAGGTCGTGCTGGCTGTCAGCAATTTGTTCCTGAATGCTTTGCTCCACATCCGCCAAATCTTCCGGATGGACGATACCGCGGAAAGAACTGCCGGTAAATTCCATAAATTCTTCGAGGGTATCGCACTGGAAAATCCGCAACAGGGCTTTGTTGGCATAGATAATTTCTTCTGACTCATCGGCGCGGTAGATCAGAAAGCCGCCTGGTATTTCCTCCATAAAAGCAATAATTTCCTGAATCGTTTCATTTTCCTGGGGTTTTGAAGTGGTCAGGAGATATTCGATCAGGTTATGATTCGTTGTTGGTTCACTCATGATATGTCCCCCCTGATAAGCAGATTATCGTACACTAAACTATTAGTTAGTTTATCATATTTTGGTAAAAAAGTCAATTTTTAAAGGGTATATTTGTCAAACAATAGTATTGACAGTAGACAACTAAATATGTATAATACAGAAATGAAATAAAGAAATTTAACTTGTATAGTGGGATAGTGAAAAAAGAAAGAGAGGAAAGAAAAATGAGAAGTGATCAAGTAAAAAAAGGGATGCAGCAGGCGCCCCACCGTTCCCTGTTTCATGCGTTGGGATTTACCAGTGAAGAGATGGATAAACCTCTGGTTGGAATTGTAAGTTCTTATAATGAGATTGTTCCGGGGCATATGAATCTGGACAAAATTGTAAATGCAGTGAAGCTTGGCGTGGCAGAAGCCGGCGGCGTTCCGGTGGTGTTTCCGGCGATTGCGGTCTGTGACGGAATTGCCATGGGCCATACCGGTATGAAGTATTCCCTGGTTACCCGTGATTTGATTGCAGACTCCACAGAATGTATGGCATTGGCCCATCAGTTTGACGCCCTGGTGATGGTTCCCAACTGCGATAAGAATGTGCCTGGGCTTCTGATGGCAGCGGCAAGAATCAATGTGCCTACCGTATTCGTATCCGGCGGTCCCATGCTGGCAGGCCATGTGAAAGGGAAAAAGACCAGTCTTTCTTCCATGTTTGAGGCAGTAGGCTCTTATGCAGCAGGAACCATGACCGAAGAGGATGTATGTGAATTTGAGGAAAAGGCATGTCCTACCTGCGGTTCCTGTTCCGGCATGTACACCGCCAATTCCATGAACTGCCTGACAGAAGCCCTGGGCATGGGGCTGAAAGGGAATGGAACGATTCCAGCCGTTTATTCTGACCGTCTTCGCCTGGCGAAACATGCAGGCATGGCAGTGATGGAAATGTATCGGAAGAATATCTGCCCCAGAGACATTATGACAAAAGAAGCTATTTTGAATGCCTTGACAGTGGATATGGCATTGGGATGCTCCACCAACAGCATGCTTCATCTTCCGGCCATTGCCCATGAGATAGGATTTGACTTTGATATCGGATTTGCCAATGAAATCAGCGAAAAGACGCCGAACCTCTGTCATCTGGCGCCGGCAGGGCCTACCTATATGGAAGACTTGAATGAAGCAGGCGGCGTTTATGCAGTTATGAATGAACTGGCAGAAATAAACTTATTAAATCTGGATTGTATCACTGTAACAGGGAAGACCATAGGGGAAAATATCAAAGGATGCATCAATAAGAACCCGGAAGTCATCCGTCCGCTGGACAATCCCTACAGCGCCACCGGAGGCCTTGCAGTGCTGAAAGGAAATCTGGCGCCGGAGGGCAGCGTGGTAAAACGCTCTGCAGTTGCTCCGGAAATGATGGTGCATGAAGGGCCGGCGCGGGTTTTTGACTGTGAAGAGGATGCCATTGCAGCCATCAAAGGCGGAAAAATTGTTGACGGCGATGTGGTAGTGATCCGGTATGAAGGTCCAAAAGGCGGACCGGGCATGCGTGAAATGTTAAATCCAACTTCAGCAATTGCAGGAATGGGCTTAGGATCAACGGTTGCGCTGATTACGGACGGACGGTTCTCAGGAGCAAGCCGCGGCGCGTCCATTGGTCATGTTTCCCCGGAAGCAGCTGTGGGAGGAACTATTGCATTAGTGGAAGAGGGAGATACCATCAAAATTAATATTCCGGAGATGAAACTGGAACTGGATGTGCCGGAAGAAACCCTTGCAGCGCGCAAAGCGGCCTTAAAGCCCAGAACTCCGAAAGTGACAGAGGGATATCTGGCCCGCTATGCCCAGATGGTAACCTCCGGCGCAACCGGGGCCGTGATGAAAAAGGAACTGTCATAACATATAAATGAAATAATGAGAGAAGAACTGTCAGAACACAGGGAGTTTGGTATGTTGAGAATTGGATGTCATCTGTCCTCTTCCAAAGGCTTTTTGGCTATGGGAAAAGAGGCAGTGAAAATAGGAGCGAATACGTTTCAGTTTTTTACCAGAAATCCAAGGGGCGGCAAGGCAAAGGCTTTGGATCCGGAAGATATTGCCGCTTACCTGGATTATGCCGGGGAACATGGGCTGGATCAGATTCTGGCTCATGCTCCCTACATCTTAAATGCCTGCGCGAAGGATGAAGGGCTGCGTCAGTTTGCCTATGATACTGTGTGCGATGATTTGGGCCGTCTGGAGTATATTCCAAATGCCATGTACAATTTTCACCCCGGCAGCCATGTGAAGCAGGGGGTGGAAACAGGAATTCAATATATTTCCGATATGCTGAACAGAATCAATGAGAAAGAGTATCAGTCTGTGATTCTGCTGGAAACTATGGCAGGGAAAGGAACGGAAATCGGCAGGAATTTTGAAGAACTGCGGGAAATCATAGATCGTGTGGAGGACAGCAGCCGCCTGGGGGTTTGCATGGATACCTGCCATGTGTTTGACGGCGGGTATGATATTGCAGAGCATTTGGAGCAGACAGTGGAGGAATTTGATCGTGTGATCGGCCTGGAACGGTTGAAAGCTATGCATTTGAATGACAGCATGAACGGATTGGGGAGCCATAAAGACCGCCATGAGAAAATCGGCGAAGGCAATATCGGCCTTCCGGCTTTCCGGGCGATTGTCACCCATCCCAGGCTGCGCCATTTGCCCTTCTTTTTGGAAACACCCAATGATCTTGAGGGATATCAGAGGGAAATTGCATTGCTGCGGAAAGAAGCAGAGACATGAGGAAGAAAAAAGTATCCGTTTTTCGAAAAATAGGCGTTATAGCAGGCACAGTTTGTCTGTGCCTGCTGGTTGGTGCGGCAATTTTTCAGTCCAATGGGGGAGGGCAGAGCGATGAAGCCAGGCAGAAGCATCCCGCTGAAACTGCAGACTCGGAAGATAAAAAGGAGCAGTCCGCTGAAACTGCAGACCCAGAGGATAAAAAGGGGCAGTCCGCTGAAACTGCAGACTCGGAAGATAAAAAGGAGCAGTCCGCTGAAACTGCAGACCCAGAGGATAAAAAGGGGCAGTCCGCTGAAACTGCAGGCTCGGAGGATAAGAAAGAACGGCGGTCGGCGTCTTCGGATCAGAAGGATTTCGGAGAGCAAGGCGATGCAAAACCGGACGGCAGCAGTACGGGCGCTGTTTCGGCAGAGGCACAGAATTCTTATCCTCAGGAAAAAACGGATTCAGGCCGCAAACCAGAAAGCTCTGCAGCAGAATCTCAAAGCTCTCAGGTATTGGAACTTACTGATATTCAGGCGATGTCTGCCGGCGATATTCTGGATGCTTCCGCCTTGTCCCGGGAATTTTTGGACAGCCTGTTCTACAGCCAGGAGATCTCAGAAGATCTCCGTCAGCGTATCTGGGGCAACTCCTATCAGGAAAATAATCATATTTCTCTGTCAGAGCTTCGCTATCTGCGGGTGCTCCATGTGGGATTTGACGAAGAAACCCATATCGGGGAGTTGATAGTCAATCAGTCCATTGCAGAGGATATTTTAGAGATTATGTCTGAACTGTACCGTCAGAATTACCCCATTGAGAGAATGCTTCTGATTGACGAGTACGGTGCAGACGATGAAAGCTCTATGTCGGATAATAATACATCTGCATTTAATTACCGTGAAATTGCAGGTTCTTCTAAACTTTCCAGACATGCCCTAGGATTGGCCATTGATATTAATCCCAGATATAATCCTTATGTGAAGCAAAAGGACGCCGGAGAAGTTCTGGTAAGCCCTGCCAACGGCGGAGCATATGCAGACAGAAGCCAGGAATTTCCTTATAAAATCACAGAAGGAGACTTATGCCTGCAGCTTTTTTCAGAACATGGCTTCACCTGGGGCGGATACTGGAATTCTGTAAAGGATTACCAGCATTTTGAAAAATAGCAGAGAGAATTTTAAATGTATTTCAGAAATTAAACTTTTGCTGCCTTGACAGGATCAGATACGCAACCACGCAGATCACAGCCGACAAAAGGGACCCAAGAGGAGCCGCAAGCCCCATGGGAAACAGGTTGTTCGGATACTTTTTTGAAGTAATCCAGGAAACTGGAATACGCATCACCACAATGGACAGGGAATTGTGCAGAAAAGAAATGCCGGATTTCCCAAGGGCGCAGAAATACCCGGAAAAGCAAAAGTGGATTCCTGCAAATACACAGTCCCAGACATAGCTTCGCAGATACTGGCTGCCCAGGTGGATCACGTCGGCATTTTCCTCGAACAGCCCTATGATCTGCGGAGCAGTAAATTGTACGATAACAGAGGCTGCAATGCCGAATCCAACGGAAATGATAAGTGCGCAGCCCAGCGTTTGTTTTGCTCTGTCATGTTTTTTGGCGCCGATGTTCTGTGCGGCAAGGGCCGATACTGCCGACAGCATGGAAGATGGAATCAGAAACAGGATGCCGATGACTTTTTCCACAATGCCAACGGCGGCGGCGTCATTCAGCCCCCGGCGGTTGGCAATAATGGTAATCACAATGAAAGCGATCTGAATAAATCCATCCTGCAAAGCTACCGGCAGGCCAATCTTAAGAATTCCGCCCATAACTTTTCTTTGGGGTTTGAAATCACTTTTTTTCAGAACCAGTCTTGTTTTTCTTTTTAAAATTACAAGCAATGCCGTTATAACAGAGATCGTCTGTGACACTGTGGTGCCCAGGGCAGCTCCCATGGCTCCCATTCCCAATGCCCCGATAAACAGATAGTCGAGAAATATATTGCAGACGCAGGCCACAGCAATGAAATACATGGGTCTTTTTGTGTCTCCGAGGCCCCGGAAAATGGAACTGATAATGTTGTAGGCGGTAATAAACGGAATGCCGGCGAAGCAGATCCTGAGATAAGAAACAGCGCCCCCGACTGCTTCCGGCGGCGTAGACATTGCGGCGACAATGGGCTTCACCAGAAACAGCAGCAGGACCGTAACCGCAAAAGAACCGGTTACAAATAAAGTGGCCGTATTTCCCACCAGCCGGGAGGCTTTTTCTGGTTCTTTTGCGCCTACTGCAAGTCCTATGGTAACGGTTGCGCCCATGGCAAGGCCCACAATCATTACCGTCAGCATATGCATCACCTGGCTGCCGATGGATACGGCGGTGATGCTGTCTGTGGCGTTAAACTGGCCAATGATAAATAAATCGGCCATGCCGTATAATGTCTGAAGAAAAAAGGACAGCATATAAGGCAGAGAAAACAGCAGAATGTTTTTCCATACACTTCCTGAGGTTAAATCTTTTTCCATGATTTTTGTCACGTATGTTTTCTTTTGCGGAAGAAGATAAGATTTTCATTCCGAAAACCATACGAATTGCTCCCGGAATATTTTATCATAAAACAGAGGATTGGGGTATGTTTTTCAGTGAATAACTTGATTTTTCCGTAACAGTTCAGCCTTCGGCTTCACTGTTGCAGAATCTGACCATTCCAAATGTCTACGTTCCATTCCGGCCGGCGCTGGACAAACGTCCCCCGGACGTTTAGCGTCCTGCAGAGAGGGGCAGATTCCATTCTGGCCAAATTTAAGCGCTCTTACGGACTTTGCAGCGGGTACAAAGTCCTGGGCCAAACTGTTACAAAAATTTGCATCAAACGCAAAAAATTGCTTGCAGTTTTTGAAAGCCCATGTTAGAATGGTTTCCAGTGAAAAGCGATGAAGGTGTTCAGTAGAGAACTGCACTGCTTCCAGAGAGAGAGGGCCGCCGGCTGAAAGCCCTCTTAAGAAAAGGCAGCAATCGAATTTCCCACCGGAGCTGTACGTCTGAACCGGGAATGTTCCCCAGTAGGATGTGACGTTTCCTGCACGTTACGCAGAAAGAGCGTTTGAGAATGATTGCTGAATATGGGCAGGAATTCTTAAGAATCAGGGTGGTACCGCGGAACCTTTCGTCCCTATGTTTAGGCATAGGGGCTTTTTTATTTTTTCATCACGGGTTTAGCGCTCCGGGCAGGAAGCGCAGGGAAGTTGGGCAAGACAGAACATCGTTGTCAGGAAAGGAGAATGATAATGAAAGAAAAACTGGAACAGATTAGGGAAAAAGCAGTCCGTGAAATCCAGAATTCTGACGGACTGGCCAAATTAAATGAAGTAAGAATTGCATTTCTGGGCAAAAAGGGAGAACTGACCGCCGTATTAAAGGGCATGAAGGATGTGCTTCCAGAGGAACGCCCCGCTGTGGGGCAGTTGGTGAATGACACCAGAGAAAGCATTGAGCGACTGATTGAGGAGACAAAAGCCAAATTGGAAGCGGCAGAGCGGGAACTGAAGCTGCAGCAGGAAGTTATTGATGTGACGCTTCCGGCAAAGAAGAACCGTGTGGGCCACCGCCATCCCAATACCATTGCATTGGAAGAAGTGGAGCGGATTTTTGTGGGCATGGGCTATGAAGTTGTGGAAGGGCCGGAAGTGGAATATGATTACTATAACTTTGAAGCATTGAATATTCCGGCAAACCATCCGGCCAAAGACGAGCAGGATACATTTTATATCAACGATAAGATTCTGCTGCGCACCCAGACCTCGCCGGTGCAGGTGCGGGAGATGGAGAAAGGAAAGCTGCCCATCCGCATGATTGCGCCGGGCCGTGTGTTCCGCTCCGACGAAGTGGACGCTACCCATTCCCCCTCTTTCCATCAGGTGGAAGGGCTGGTGGTGGATAAGCATATCACATTTGCAGATTTGAAGGGGACTTTGGCAGAATTTGCCAGACAATTATTCGGAGAAGAAACCAAAGTTAAATTCCGTCCCCATCATTTCCCGTTTACAGAGCCCAGCGCGGAAGTGGATGTGACCTGTTTTAAATGCGGCGGAAAAGGCTGCCGGTTCTGCAAAGGCTCCGGCTGGATTGAGATTTTAGGCTGCGGGATGGTGCATCCCAAGGTGCTGAAAATGAGCGGAATTGATCCGGAGGAGTATTCCGGTTTTGCATTTGGAATGGGCCTGGAGCGTATTGCGCTGCTGAAGTACGAGATTGACGACATGCGCCTGCTTTATGAAAATGACGACCGTTTTCTGAAACAGTTCTGAAAGGATCAGACAACAGGCAAGCAGGCTGAATAAAAACAGAAACGCCGATAGAAATAAAAACAGAAAGGAATCAATCGTTATGAATACATCGTTATCATGGATGAAAGCTTATGTGCCGGAACTGGACGTGACGGCCCAGGAATACATGGATGCAATGACTCTTTCCGGTTCCAAGGTGGAAGGGTATGAAAAGCTGGACGCAGATCTGGACAAAATTGTCATCGGCCAGATTAAGAAAATAGAAAAACATCCCGACGCAGATAAACTGGTAGTCTGCCAGGTGGATGTGGGAGCCGGGGAAGAGATTCAGATTGTCACCGGCGCCCCCAATGTAAAAGAGGGCCAGAAAGTTCCGGTGGTCTTAGACGGCGGCCGGGTGGCAGGAGGCCATGACGGAAAGAAAACTCCCGGCGGAATCAAAATCAAAAAGGGAAAATTAAGGGGCGTGCCCTCAAACGGCATGATGTGCTCCATTGAAGAATTGGGTTCCAACCGGGATATGTACCCGGAAGCGCCGGAACTGGGCATCTACATTTTTGAAGAGGATGCTGTGGTAGGAGAAAGCGCAGTGAAGGCTCTGGGGCTGGAAGATGTGGTATTTGAATACGAAATCACCTCCAACCGGGTGGACTGCTTCGGCGTGCTGGGACTGGCAAGAGAGGCGGCGGCTACGTTTCATAAGGAATTCAAGCCTCCGGTGGTAACAGAAACAGGAAATGACGAGGATGTGAATGATTACATCAAAGTTACGGTAAATGATACGGATCTCTGTCCCAGATATTGCGCCAGAGTGGTGAAAAATATCAAAATCGCCCCCTCGCCCAAATGGATGCAGCGGCGGCTTGCCTCCCAGGGAATCCGCCCCATCAATAACATTGTGGACATTACCAACTATGTGATGGAGGAATACGGCCAGCCCATGCATGCCTATGATTTAGACACTATTGCAGGGCGTGAGATCATTGTAAGGCGCGCCGCAAAAGATGAAAAATTTGTGACGCTGGACGGCCAGGAGCGGGTCATGGATGATTCTGTCTTGATGATTTGCGATGGAGAGAAGGCAGTAGGCATTGCCGGAATCATGGGCGGAGAAAATTCCATGATCACAGACAATGTACAGACCATGCTGTTTGAAGCGGCATGCTTTGACGGCGCCAATATCCGCATTTCCAGTAAAAAAGTAGGGCTTCGGACCGACGCTTCCGGCAAGTTTGAAAAAGGGCTGGATCCCAACAATGCCATAGACGCCATCAACCGGGCCTGCCAGTTAATTGAAGAGCTGGGAGCCGGAGAAGTGATAGGCGGCGTAGTGGATGTGTACGGCAAGAGGAAGGAAGGAAGAAGAATTCCTTTTAACCCGGAGAAAATCAACCGCCTGCTGGGGACGGACATTGACAAAGAAACCATGCTGGGTTATTTTCGAAAACTAGATCTGGGATACGATGATGCAAAAGAGGAAGTGATTGCGCCCTCCTGGAGGCAGGATTTGGAATGCCTGGCGGATCTGGCGGAGGAAGTGGCCAGATTCTATGGATATGAAAATATCCCCACTACACTGCCCACCGGAGAAGCAACCACCGGAAAGATGTCCTTTAAGCTCAGAGTGGAAGAAGTGGCAAGAAATATTGCAGAATACTGCGGATTCAGCCAGGGGATGACCTATTCCTTTGAGAGTCCCAAGGTGTTTGACAAACTGCTGCTTCCAAAAGACAGCGAACTGCGCAAAACTGTGGTGATTTCCAATCCGCTGGGAGAGGATTTCAGCATTATGCGGACTATTTCTCTGAACGGCATGCTCACCTCATTGTCCACCAATTATAACCGCAGAAACAGGAATGTGCGCCTGTATGAACTGGGAAATATCTACCTGCCCAAACAGACGCCGGTGACAGAGCTGCCGGAGGAACGGATGCAGTTTACCCTGGGAATGTACGGGGAAGGAGATTTCTATACCATGAAGGGGGTCATTGAGGAGTTCTTTGAAAAGGCAGGGCTTTCCGGAAAAGAAACCTATGATCCCAATGCCGGGAAACCGTTCCTTCACCCGGGCAGGCAGGCGAATGTCATTTATGACGGCAAAATAGTGGGATATCTGGGAGAAGTGCATCCCCAGGTAGCAGACAATTATTCCATCAAAGACCGTGTGTATGTGGCAGTGATTGATATGCCAAAGGTGGTGGAATTGGCAAGTTTTGAGCGCAAATATGAGGGCATTGCAAAATTCCCGGCAGTTACCCGTGATATCAGTATGGTGATGAAGAAAAACATTCTGGTGGGAGAAGTGGAAAAGGTATTCGAGGCAAAAGGCGGCCAGTATCTGGAAAGCTATGAACTGTTTGACCTTTACGAAGGCGCACAGATTACGGCGGGATACAAGTCTGTGGCATATTCCCTGACTTTCCGGGCCAAAGATAAAACGCTGGAGGAAGCGGATTATGCGCCTGCCATGGATAAGATTCTGAAAGCATTAGAAGCCATGGGAATTGAATTGAGGAAGTAAGGATCTATGGAAGTAAAAGACTTTTACTATGAATTGCCCAGGGAGTTAATCGCCCAGGATCCATTAGAGGATCGTTCCAGTTCCCGTCTTCTGGCGCTTCATAAGGAGACGGGAAAACTGGAGCACAAGAGCTTTCACGATATTGTGGAGTATCTGAATCCCGGGGACTGTCTGGTGCTGAACAATACCAAGGTAATCCCTGCAAGGCTTTTTGGGGAGCGGGAAGGCACAAAGGGAAAAGTGGAAATTCTGCTGCTGAAACGAAAGGAAAATGATGTCTGGGAAACTCTGGTGAAACCGGGGAAAAAGGCCAGGCCGGGCGACAGAATTCTTTTCGGCGGCGGGCTTTTAACGGGAGAAGTGCTGGAAATTGCAGAGGAAGGCAACCGGTTGATTCGGTTTACTTATCAAGGGATCTTTGAAGAAGTTCTGGATCAGCTGGGGCAGATGCCTCTGCCTCCTTATATTACCCATCAGCTCCAGGATAAAAACCGGTATCAGACAGTGTATGCCAAACATGACGGTTCCGCGGCGGCGCCTACCGCCGGTCTGCATTTTACGAAGGAGCTGCTGGAAGAAATCAGACAAAAGGGCGTTTCCATTGCAGAGGTAACTCTTCATGTGGGCCTGGGAACCTTTCGCCCGGTGAAAGCCCAGCAGATAGAAGAGCACCATATGCACTCGGAATTCTATCAGATAGACGAAGAAGCGGCCAGATTGATCAATGAGACAAAGCAAAGAGGAGGCAGGGTAATCTGCGTGGGAACCACAAGCTGCCGTACTGTTGAGTCCGCTGCGCAGCGTCTGAAGAAAATAAAGCAGAAATCTCCGGCAGGCAGCATGGAAAAACAGCCGGATTTTGGACAGGAAACAGATGGCATACAGCCAGAAAAATCTCTGATGACAGAAGCGCTTAACGGTCTTCTCACAGGAGCGGAACATGGCATACAGCTGGAAAATTCTGTGGTGCAAAAAGGAGACGCAGTGCAGGAAGGAAGCGGCTGGACGGATATTTTTATTTATCCCGGTTATCAGTTTCAGGTAATGGATGCGCTGATTACGAATTTTCATTTGCCGGAATCTACATTGGTGATGCTGGTGTCAGCCTTTGCCGGAAGAGAGCAGGTGATGCATGCTTATGAAACAGCGGTGCAGGAGAAATATCGTTTTTTCAGTTTTGGGGATGCAATGTACATTGGGTGAGTAAAAAATTTAGGCGTAAGAAAGCCCGCAAAAGCGAAATGTTTACGGTTAGAGGGAAGTAATTTCAGATTAGGCGGTATAGCCCCGATTTCAAGGGCTGTACCGTCTTTTCGAGTTTCTATGCGCCCTGCCGTTTCGGTTGCGTGGCAGAAAGGAAATTGATTTCCCCAACAAAGTTGAAAACAATATCCACTTTCTGTACCCGCTTCCCGTCCACCTTTTCTGGCGCATGGACTATGATTTTTTTGATAAATTCATTGACGATTGCGGGGGGTAAGTTCCTTTATCCCCACATACTTGCGGATAATCGCGGAGAAGCTGTCAAAGTCGCTCTTGTTCTGTTCGTAGGTATCGACTTCCTGCTGGTCTGCCTTGACCTTTTCTTCCAGTTCCCGCTGTTCGGCTTCATACTCTGCGGACAGTTTCAAAAATCTGTCGTGGCTGATTGCGCCGCTTATATCGTCCTCATAAATCCTCTTGAAGATACGGTCAAGTTCCGCTATCCGCTTCCTCGCCTGTACGACTTCACGCTTCCTGCACTTCATTTCCTTTTCCGTTTCAGCAGAGCGTTGGTGATACATCATTTCTTTAAACGCTATGATGTCATCAAAGAAAAGGGCGGTCACGTCAAATATCCTGCTCCATACTATCTGCTTCAACACTTCTTCGCGGATAAAATGAGCCGTACAGCTTCCCGTATTACTCTTATACTTTGCACAGCGGTAATGGTCTTGTGAGCCATTAAAACTTTTGCAAGTGGCGAAGTGTAATTTACTCCCGCAATCCGCACAGTGCACCAAGCCGGAAAATAATCCTTGTCGCTCTGCTTTTGTGGGACGGCGTTTATTCGCCCTTAGTTCCTGTACCCGTTCAAATACAGCGTCCTCGACAATGGCTTCATGGGTATTGAAGAAGATAGCCTGCTGTTCCTTTGTGGTTGGAATCCGCTTTTTCAGCTTGTGGGATTTGGAATAGCTTTTGAAGTTCACCGTATGCCCGCAGTAGTCCATGCGTTCCAAAATGCCGACAATCGTGCTGTCTTTCCAGTTGTACGGATTTTCGGGAAGTGCTTTCCTTTTTTTCTCTGCATAGTAGGCTTTGGCAGTCGGTACTTTATCTTCCTTGAGAATTTTTGCTATCTGCATAGGACCTTTCCCGCCGATACATAAATCAAAAATCCGTTTTACCACAACGGCGGCTTCTTCGTCCACAATCCATTGCTTTTTGTCAGTGGGGCTTACCATGTAACCGTAAGGCGGCTTTGTCAGATGTTCCCCTGCCTGTCCCTGAGCCCGTTTGATTGCCCGTACTTTTTTGCTTGTATCTTTGGCGTAAAAATCGTTAAACAGGTTGCGGAACGGGGTAAAATCGTTGTCGCCTTTTGCGCTGTCCACACCGTCATTGATTGCAATATAGCGCACGTCACGCTCCACGAAAAAGATTTCCGTATAGTAGCCGACTTTAAGATAATCGCGCCCTAACCTTGACATATCCTTGACAATGACCGTTGCCACGTTTCCCGCTTCAATCTCTGTAATCATGCGGTTAAAATTTGGTCTGTCAAACGTCACGCCCGATACACCGTCATCAATGAAGAAAACGGGATTTGAAAAGCCATTGTCCGCCGCATATTTGGAGAGGACTGCTTTCTGGTTCACAATGCTGTTGCTGTCGCCCTCTAACGCATCTTCCTGCGAAAGACGGGCGTATAATGCTGTTATCTGTCCCGGGCTTGTATGTATTCGTATTTGCTGTCATGTGTTCATTCCTCCTGTAATGAACGCCCGACAAACAGAAGTGCTAATCTTATTATAGCGTACTTATCCCTGTTTGTCACTGGGCGGTTTGACGGTTTCTGCTTTTATGAGCCGTATCATCTTGTCGCGGAGCCGTTCCGAGCCGCCGCAGGAGGTAGACACTTCATAGTATGTGCCGCCGATTTTGTAGCAGACGGTTTCTTCTGTTGGCTTTCTATTTTGCGGTACAAATTCGTTGTCCTTGATTTCCAGTTCCCAATCCATTCTTTTCCCTTCCTTTCCGTATTTGTTAAAATGAAAAGTTTCGGAGCAAGCATAGGAAAAGGGTACCCTTTTCCGTAAACCTGCTCGCTCGCGCTATGGCTTACCGGACAAATTTTGCTTGTTGGGAAGTATCCCAAACCCTCTTGAAAATCCTTTCACTACCTACAACACCGCACAGGGCGGTTTTGACGGACTTTTGAGAAAAATTCTTCAAAAAAGTTTTCATTATTCCCTACTACGGGGAAGTTTGGAAAATGCCAAACAACAAATTATGCAATTTCAAAAATTTCACTGTCATTGCAATTATTCAGAAGTCCGTATATAATTATGGCGTGCCAAGAAAAGAGATTTTGTGTCATAAAATGGGAACACCCATATTTTTGTTATTTCCCTCAAAATAAATAGAGGAATGCGACACACTTGCTGTCATATTCCTAATGCTAAAATACACACAAGGAGGATATGAATATGCCGTTTACAGAAATATGTATTTATCAAGTCAAGCCACAAAAGGTAGAGGAATTTGAAGCGTTAATGCTTGAAGCTAAAAGCCTTTTGGAAAAACAGGAGGGACTGCTTCTGCTCCGGCTTGTCAAAAGAGGGTATCACATAGACATGGAACAAATTAAAGAGGGGCTTCCACC
>JAETSX010000033.1 GCA_021769425.1 Eubacterium sp. | reverse complement strand
TCCAGAGTTCTGTCTTCGTAAGTTCATTTTCATCCATAGGCAATACCTCCATAATTTGAAGTTATTGTATCAGAAATACAAATGAATTGACAGATACGGATTATTTCCTACTTACCTTTGACTGCAGAAAATAACATCCGTAAAAGAACTTAAACAAACAGCCAGAGGCTGCCAGAACATGGAATTCTCACACGCCAACTGTGGTAACAGCGAAATCACAGCATAAGCCTTGGGAATCCAATCATGTTCCGGCAGCCTCTTGTTTTGAGGAAATCCCGTTCCATTTCCATTCATCATTTGCTTGGAGATTCCTCCAATGAAATGCCCGCTTACAGCCAAGAGCATCCCTTCCACCATTGATAGAATTGGACAGTTATGACACCTTAAACTTTTTCATCTCCTGTTTCATTTCCTTGGAAACCTCTGACAGATTTTCAATGCTCACGGTCACTTTTGTGATTCCTTTTACCTGTTCCTCTATGGAACCTGCCACTTGTTCCGTGAGACCTGCCGTATTTGCAGAGATATTCTGTATTCTCTCCACAGCGCACACCACCGCATGATCACACTGATGCATGTTTTCCACAAGTTCCTCCATGCTGCCGACAGACTCTTTTGTCCGCTCTGCCAGCATACGGAAATCTGTAAATATTCCCTGGACCTGTTTTGCAGCCTGCGCCTGCCCATCCGCCCCCGCACGGATGGATTCGATATCCGCAACCACATCGGAGATTTCTCCGCACAGCTCTGCGATAATTTTCTCTATGTCATCCGTTGCTGCCGATGAATCTGCTGCAAGCCTTCCTATGGATTCCGCCACTACGGAAAAGCCTCTGCCATGCTCTCCTGCGCGTGCGGCCTCCACGGATGCATTCAGGGCAAGCAGCTCCGTTTGGGAAGCGATATCGTTGATGGTATTTAAAATCCCGGAAATCTTTTGCGACTGCCCTTCCAATGCCATAATTTTGCCGTAGGCATCCGCCATCTCCTCCGAGGCCTCCTCATTCTGTCTCTGAAGCTTTGCAACGCCCTCGATTCCCTTTTCACTGGAGACAATTGTATCCTGGGCATTTTCCAGAAGAAATCTGCTTTTCTCCTGCAATTGCCCGAACTTCGCCCCTAATATTTTCTCCTGCCTGAGGACTTCCTTCACATCTGCGTCCTGTTCCTCTGAGCCCACCAATATTTCCCGGACTGCCTGACTGGTTTTATCCATATCTTTTTCAATTTGCTTTAAATGCTCAGCGCTTTCCACAACTTCTCCGGCAATCAGGGCATTCTTCCTCAGGATGACCGATATCTTTCCTGTCATCTTATTAAAACTTTTTGACAGTACGCCGATTTCATTCTTGCTGCCCTCTTCTGCCTGCACGGTAAAATCGCCATCAGAGGCGTCCCGAATCAGCTCTGTGATGGACACAATTGGATTGGTCAGCCTGCGCGCCAGCAATGCCGTCACTACAATTGCCGCTGCAATAATAAAAAGAGCCACCGCTGCCGCAACGCTTATCATTCGATACACCGGAGCCATTGCTGACTGTTCATTGTAAAGGGTGATCACAGACCAGGTATCAGATTCCCCTTTGAGTGGGATCGAAGCGTAGCTCACAATATAATCTTCTCCCTCATTTGTAATCTTGCCGCTTCCGGTATTGCCTGCCATAACCTCTGCGATGATTTTCTGATAATCTTCGGAAATCGTTATCTTCTGCTCCTCCGTCACAATATTGCCTTCCGCGTCAACCACCGGCTGCCCTGCCTTATCCTTGCTGGAGACAGTTTTGGTCATCTGTTTGTAATTATAAAGCTCCTCTATTTGGGCGCTGTCCGGATGCGCCACCACAACGCCTTCTCCATCGATGACAAAAGAATACTCCCCATGTTCCGTATCCGAAAATTCTTCTATCAGGCTCTGCAGATAATTCAATTTTAAATCCACTGCAAAAATTCCGATATACGTATTTTCCCGATACATGGGAAAAAATATGGAAGCGCAGGGCATCCCGGTATTTACGGAATAATAGGACTTCGAGATAAAAGGTTTCTGTTCCTTTACCGTCTGCTGAAACCACCACCTGTTGGAACGGTCCGCCAGTTCGCCAAAAGAGCGTCCTGTCTGCATGCCATCTGTTCCCTGTATGTAAAGAAGCTCCAAATAAGAATTGCGGCTGACGCAATCCTCGAGAATTGGCGTCTGTACATTCGTTTCCATGGTGAGAATACTGGGATTTACAGATAATTCCTCCGTAATTCCATAGGCGCCATCCAAAAACATGGCAATCTCACCGGCTACCAGCTGTGACTTATCCTGGCTTCTGCCATATATCTGGCTTTCATAAGATTTCACAAAAATGGCTGCAATAATTCCTGTTAAGCATACTGCCAATACACATACAATCAATATCATAGGCAAAAGAAGCTGCTTAAAAATACTTGTCTTTTTCATTGGTATACCTTGCCTTTCCCAGAGCATGTTTGAAAATGCTCTCCCTAAATACTGCCCATGCTGGCTTTCGCATAGGTAATCCGTCATCACCGCCACAAAAACGGCATTCCCTTATCAACATGTTCATCATTGTCTAAACCTATACTTAAATCATTATCAATAATCGGTAGCTTAAACCGAACTGATTTAAGCCACTGACCACCAATCATGGCTGTTATCCTATTTGTGCAACAGTCGTTGCACTTATGCTGTTAATTTTGTTATTGTTCTAATTCTTTTTCTATTTCTTCAATAGAAGGCAAACTGCTCTGAAACTCCTCTGGCAAAGACTGTGTAAGCTGATTCTGCCAATCTGCAACACCAATTGGATTCTGATAACCAGATAAAGAACATTCCACTACAGTTTTATTCTTACCCTTAACCAGCAAAAGTCCGATTGTAGGTTTATCGTCAGAATGGCACAAAATATCATTACTATATTCTGATACATATTTAATTGGCTGATAAATCCCGGTTCAAAATCACAGGCTTTCAATTCTATCACAACATAGCAGCGTAATTTCAAGTGATAAAACAAAAGATCCAACTAGAAATCTTGTCCTCCAGCCTCTAAATGAACCTGCCGACCAATAAATGCAAATCCCTGTCCTAATTCTAATAGAAAACTTTGAATATGTTCTGTTAGTTTCTGTTCTATTTCCACTTCACGTCTTTGCCAATTACCATATTTACCTTTTTCTTATTCTTACATCCACATTTGGCAAAGCAAAAATTGTTTTAGGCGTATTCTTAGACAAAGTCAATATCGGCCACCAAAACTCCCTACCTTTCCAGCCTTCAGCAACACCATTTTGATGCAATAGTGTTAAAGTCGGCATATTTATAGAAATATCTCTGGCTAGCTTACGTTCGTCTTGTCCATTATCTGGAGAATCTAAATAACGCATACCATCCTTATATTTCGATACATTACGATTTCTCCTTACAATTAAATAGCATTTTTCCGACTGTTTTGAAACATACCTTAATATAGAAATCATTTTATCGTATTCTACAAATCTCTCTGTATTTTCATCTGGAACCAGACAGCTATATACTTTTTCAATTAGCTCTTCTGCCTTAACAATATCAATGATTACTTCTCTCTTTTGTTCTCTCGGCATAATACTATCTATTATCAAATTAACATCCCTTACTACTTTATCCGAAATCGCCTTCGCTTTCGGCAAAAAGCCAATAGGTAAAATACGAGATGAAGGCTTTAAATAAACCACATTTGAAACTGAAATCTTGCTTGGTGAACATGGCACTATTTTAGCCGTAGACGCTGTATCTCCCCTGCGTTCGATAAAACATATTCCATCTTCAAATCTATTGTGTCTAATATCATCTCTTAAAGCAACGTCAATCTCCGTAATCTTTACCATACTCTCATAAATTTTTCTCGTAGTATAAAATCTTGTAATTGAAAGGAGATCGTTTCCCCTGTAACCAAACATTCTTGAATGCTGCATAACCGTGTCCTGCTGCATCGTTTTAGGATTCCTTGCGTAATAAAAACCAACCATATTAGGAATTGTAATTCCCCTGTCTAACACCTGTCCTCCCACAAAAATAGAAAATGGTGTTCTTAGTTTTAATTCTCCCGTATCCTCATTCAAATATTTGTTAATATCATCTTTCGCATTAATGACACTTACTTTTACCCCTTGTCCAACAGCAGAATAAAAATCCTCTTTAATCTCCTTATATTCAGGTATATCAAAACCAAATTCAACAACTGAGTTAGAAATATCTCTGTAACTCTCCTGCAAGAGTTTCTCTATGTATACAATATGTTCCTCTGCTTTTTCTTTAAGCTGATAAATCAGTGTTTTTGTAATATTAGCAACTCTGTCATGCGCCTGTTGCGCAACCGCTGTATGAATGACATAGGCGTATTTTTGTTTTTTCCCATTTCTGTTTAAAATACATCCTCCCATAATAAAATTAATGATTCCACGCTTAAAAGTTGACATTCTATCTTCCCTAATGAGAATCTCTTCTTCTTTAAATCTTCGTCTATCCGTAATTTTAGCTGAAACTATCTCTTGCTCTTCATCAGACACCTCTTCAAATATAAACCTCCCTTGACTGTTCTCATCGTTTGACTTTAAAAAATAATACTCTCCTCCTATATATTTTTTCCCAGATGGCACTAAAACTGTCTTTAGCGGCTTTATAGGTTTTATTTCCATTCCTTCAAAATCTGGTTGTAAATACAATGCGTATGGTGTCGCTGTAACTTGAACAAACACGCATCCATCTAAACTTCCTCTAATTTTATCAACCTCAGCTGCTACAGTACGGAGATTAAAATCTTCCATGGAATCTTTAATCTTTTCATACCCTATGCTCGCCGTATCTGCTTCGTCATCAATAATTAAACAATTTTTCTCACCGTTAATCATCGTGTATCTAATAAAACTACTAATTCTATGCAAATTATCTTTTTGCTTCTTTGCAATAATGATTAGTTTTTTATCCAATTCATATGGCGTTAGCTCATCTTGCAATTTCATAATATCATTCACATCCACTTTATCTTGGTTTATAAATGTCTTAAATTCCTTTCTCATTCGTTTATATGTCTGTTCAACTAACGCTTTGTTATTTTTAGTCAATATAAAAATATAATCAAATCCATTGTCAAATGCTAAAGCCATCAAACCCGTAAATGCTCTTGTTTTTCCACTCTGAATTTCACCCAATAACATGAGTGGATGCTCTCCCTTATAATATGGATTTCCTGAAACTGTTGATTGCATATTATCAATACAATATTCACAAGCATTTTCAATACACTGTTTCAATTCATCACTATAACCTGTCTCTCTACATTTTGTTTGGTAGTATTCTCCTGAAATCATTCTTTTCTCCTAATCATCTTAATTCTTAAATCCCGTTTTTGTCCAAACTTATTTCCATATAAATCACCCATTCCTTTCGTTTCACTTAGACACAAATAGTAATGAAAATCTTTTTTCACACTATGCTCAATGATAGAAAGTTAGAATTTAGCGGACTTAAGCTACTGACTGTTATTCTGTTCTTCCTATGAATCGAAATCTTTTAATTATCTGAGGCTGAAATTCCCTTCGCTCCGTTCCATTTATTGATTTTTACATTTTGTCAAGAATCATGACCACCGGCTCAGCCGATTTGTTTTTCCCCCATACCTGCTTATTGTTAAGTATATGTGTGCCCCCGGTTCCTATAGGTATAATATAGTCACGCCGTTACTTCATCACCTGTACAAAAACTTTTTATGTCTGCACACCACTTTTGAATGTTGGTTTCAATGTTTTGCTTTCCTTCCAAGTGTGCCTATACATAAGATTTTTGAAGTAATCAATGTAGTCTTTGTCTCCAATCTGCTGCAAGATTGTATTATCATAGGAAATTCCAACTCATATTGTTCAAGCTTGTCAATCTGATCGCTCTCAAAATCAATAATAGGCGTATATGGGTGGTTAACCTTTTTAAGAATAATTTCTCGTATCTTAAATATCTCTTTATTGATTTCTTCCACTGCATCTTTACATTTTATATAATTGGGTGAGTCCAAGACAGCCATGCCAGAAAAATCAACGTTCACCTCCTGCATGATACATTTTTTAAGATTTTTCTCCTGAATATCAACCTCCTTCGATAGTACTTTCTCTATGCTGCCAATCAAATCTCGTTTCCCTTGTCATATGGAACATTCAGTTTCACAGTACTTCTGATCTGAGCTGCTTCATTTTCCCTTACCTGCCTTAACAGTTGAAGATTCTTTTCATAACGCTTTCTCAAATCTGCCAGTGTTTCGGCAGATTTGAGAAAGCGCAATAATAGAATCAATCACTTTATCCGTAACCCCAGCATTGCGCTTAACTTTTGCCTTACGCATAGCCTTAGAAATTGTACTCTTTCCAGAACCATTTTTTCCGTAAAGAAGCGATATTCTGTCTTTATTCATAAATAATTCCAACTCAGTTTCTTCAGAGAAAAAGCCACCTTTAAACTTTATCTTTTTTAACATCTTATCCTCTCATTCAAAGCTTGTTTTTCTTTACCCAAATCAATTACATACTAATATCACTGCCGTTGATTTTTACCCGACAATTATTTAATGACAATCCAACTTCCATCACGCTTTGAACCAATTCTTTCTATAACTTTTTTATTCTGCAAAGAGATAAATGCTCGCTCTATGGTTCTTTTTGTCACGCCTATCTTTGCAGCCAATTCGCCAGAAGTATATTCCGAATCTTCTATTAGCAAAGAAACCACTTTCTTTTCAGTTTTATTCAAAGCGACATTCAAACCGACATTCAAACCGACATTTTCATTTTTTGACTTATCGAAAACTTCTTCTTCAAACGGAATTGTGCATCGGATATAGTTATCTTCTATTTCAAAAACTTCTTCTCCATACTTTTTAACAATTGTTGGTATTCCATGTCCTGTATGCTCAGTTAATCCCATGCTAAGAAAAATTCGCATAAGCGTTATATTTCTTGGTTTACTGATTCCTTCAAAGAATTGTTTTTTTGTCATACCACTCGGCAACCCGCCATGCGATAAAATTTCCAAACGATTATCAAACATTGAAATCTGTGGTTCGGTAATCGTCCAATCGTTATGAACCAAAGCGTTCAAAACTGCTTCATTGACACAATCATAATCAAATAAATAGGTATCTTTTCTTGGTCTAACTGTTGTATCAGAAATACAGATATTTTCTGATTGAAGTCTATTTTTAATTTTATCATAAGAAGTAATAATACATCCGTATCCATAATCACTTCTTTCAGAAATTGTTGCCTTATCTTTTCCCCTAAACTTCACAAATATCAAAGGAATATTATTTCTATCTGCTAAAAGTTCTGCTAAAAGATTGTACTCCCCTTTTTGATTTCTCAAATTTAAGTTTGCTTCAAAAGTTTTTTCTTCTAAGTGATAATCTTTTTCGCTATAATAAATTTTCAATTCTTTAAATGTTAGATCCTGCTGACTCGCTCTCTTTTTTAACATGTATTCCGAATCAATGAATTTACTTTCATATCGAATTCGAATCTGTTCTGGTGTCATTTCTCGACAAGTCGTTCCAACTCTAATCGTACAACCAACAGATGAAAAGCCATATTTCTTTTGACAATAAATATGCTTGATTCCTCTTGATACATTAACAACAATCAATGTTTTTCCATCTTCAAATCGAATTTCTGAACTTACTTCATCTTGTGGATTTGGTTCAATTTGTGTAGTTATAATATCAGATATTTTCTTAAATGTTTCATCAATTTTATCAACACCAACAATGGTTCCGTCATCTTTAACACCAATAACAATCGTACCACCGGAAGTATTCAAGAACGAAACAACCTCTTTACATATTACATCAGTATATCTTTCTTTCAGCTCCAACGTTTCTGATTCAACATACTTTGACAATTCATTTCACCTCAATTTGTATCATATACAGTATACCGACAAATGTCAATTATATACCGACATTCAAACCGACATTTTTTATTTGCATAATTCCATCAAAACAACATCCGCCTATCCATAATGGGTAAGCAAACGCCCTATGTAAAATATAACTATTCAATTTTAAATCATTTGGAAGTGTTTCAATGCGTCTTTTATCGCATTTTCTTTTTCTCCTGTACAGTTTGGCTGCTTGGCATTTTCTTTTTTTGATTTATTGTAATTCTCACGCTCGATAATGCCACATTTTGTTTTAATCTGAGCAATGTTCAAACCGGATACTTTCAAACCATATTTATCAAACACATACTGTTTGATTTCCTCATAAGTTGCTTTGCTCTCCGCAGCCGTCAAATCCATCTCGCTCATTTCCAATTTCACTTCTATATTCTGTTTTGTATGAAGTTTTGAAAGCAACACGATACTTTCATCATACTCTATTACTGGAAAAATATCAATGAACCGAAACTGCAGTTCCCTGCCGTTCTACTTGATCCACACTTTCCTCACACTGCTCCAGTCACTGTAAAAAATCTTTTTCCCTGATTTTTTACAGCTTCTGATTCTGATATAATATGCCCTCTTTTTTAATTTCCGAATGGTTTTCTTTGTGGCTTTTCCTGATTTAATCTCCACCGTTGCGGCTTTTGTGAATTTTGCCGACAAGGAATACTGCACCTGGTAACCGTCTGCCTTTTTATTCGGCCCCCAGACTACGGTCATGGCCCTTGCCCTGCTTTTTGGTTTCTCCTGCCTGGGAGCAAGCAGACGGACGGCCTTTTTTCCGGTTTTGCTGTATCCGCTGGTTTTCTTTCCCCGATAAGCTTCCACCCCATAAAAATAAGTTTTCCCATTCCTGAATTTTACCGATTTATCTGTAAAAGTCCTCACAGCTCCGCTTTTTACCACAGCAATCTTTTTCCACTTCCCGCCCGTCTCTTTCCGATAGATGTAATAGCCCAAAGCTCCGGAAACTTTTTGCCATTTCAGTTGGATGCCGGAATGTTTGTTGGCAGCATCAGACAGCTTGGGCCTTTTCAATTTCCCGTTTTCCGCCGTCTCCTGGGAATTTTGTATATTTATTTCACAGGAAGCTTCCCTGCCATTTGAGGTCCGGGCTGTAACCACGCATTTTCCCGCCGCTTTGGCTGTCACTGTCCCATCCTTTGTTACGGACGCCTTTTTTGGGTTAGATACCCTCCATTTCAGGGATACGTCTGTAGCGTCCGACGGGGCAAAGGAAACGTTCAGCTGCTTGCGCTCCCCCAAGGCCATGTTCACAGATTTCTCTTCCATGGCAATGGAATCCACCGAAACAGGCGCGGTGTCAGAAGTAAGTCCCTTAATCCGCAAGGTGAACGGAACCTTATCCGCTGTGGCGGCGTCCCTCCAATTTGTCCTGCCAGTTCGCCGGTAAAGGCTCTGACCCGGCATTTCTGTAGTTTGTATTCTGCACCATACATCCCCCGCTTTATGATGGTACTCGTCCGAATAATCGGCATGGAACCAAATCTTTTTGCCCTCTTTCTGCCGCAGGGCAATCACAATGGCAAAGGTTTCCCCAGGGCCTGCCGTAATCTTTTCTTTCAGCGGCACGGTATAGTAACCACAGTAAAGAACCGTTCCCGTCTGCGGCTCCTGGAATACAGGAATCCCGCTCTCCGGATTGCTCTTGTCTCTGACGTTCTTGTACACCTGAATGGAATACTCCATATTCGGCGTCCCCACCGCAAAGCCTGCCGCCTGAATAGCTTCCGCCCCTGTCTTTTTCGCATTGGCAGTATAAAGATTGGCCACTGTAACCCCTTCGGCATATCCAAACCCTACACTGCCGCTGCCCGCTGTTCCGTCATAATGGTAATTGTACTGATATTTGTCCGGGCTTCCCACATCAAAAAAAGTAAAATTTTTCAGCTGGATGGACGTATCCTCATAGGATATCCAAATGTAGCCATCCTTTCCATAGGCTTCCCCTTTGCTGTCTTTTGCAAGCCAGGCCCCATTGGAAGAAGGCCGGCAATCGCTGTTGAAATTTTCTTTGGGGTATCCGTCATCCCAGCCCACAACCGCTACCACATGCCCCGTCTTGTCCTCCTGGCAGTAAAACGCCCCCGTCTGCGCATTGTAGTAATCCTTCTTCTTTCCACCGGAATACAGGTGCACAGCCGCCGCCCCCAGTTCCATAATTTTCTCTTTCACATGATCCATGTCTTTCGGCGAAATCCAGTACGCATTTTCCAGATGCAGCTGATCTGTATAGGCGCAGCTTTCCGGCAAATCCTCCATTTCCCCATATGCCTGATAGGGCGCAGTCTGCTCCGCGGCAAACCCCGCCCAATTTGCCAGGGTGAATGCTGCAAAACGGCTGTTGCCGCCCTGGTTCAGATAATTTCCGGCCTTGGTCAGCTCCATCTTATCTCCTATGGCGTTTCCCAGCGGATCCTGGGGCGTATGATATGTGTAATAGGCCAGATGGCGCTCTGAAAGATCTGCTTCCTCCATGCTTCCCATATGTTTTAAAAGCATGTTGGACTCTGCGCATGCAATCACCGCATGCGCCCAGCAGGTTCCCCACTTTCCCTGCTTTTTCACCGGGGATACCGCGCCTGTTCCTCTGGAATCATACGAAGAAGGCAAAGTGTTTTTTCCAGCTTTTATGGAAAAATCCCTTACGCTGGGAGCCTGGTCTTCTTCGTTAGAATCATACTCCAATTCATCGTTTTCAGCCATTCCGTAAAGACCATTTGCAAATATATCTTCCGAAAGGCTTCCCCACAGAGCGAGACATGCCATGCAAATGCACCATGCCCGCTTCCACCATCCACTGTTTTTCATTCGAAATCTCCTCGTATATTCCCTTACTCTTCCCGGATTTTCCGTGTCTGCGCCAGGCAGCGCGGTGAATCCCAGGATCCCATTCTTTACCGCGCACATCATCTTTATGATTATAACATAATCCCCTCTCCATAAGAACCCCAAGCGCATAAAACCTCAAAAATATTCTGCAATTTTTATCTTTGTTACTTTTCCTGCAATTGCCTGCGCTTTTGCCTTTACTTGTGGTATGGCTGTTTCGAAAGAATTCGGAAGCTTCGGTAAATCTGTTCCAGCAAAATCACCCGCATCAACTGGTGCGGAAAGGTCATTTTCGAAAAACTTAATAAAAAATCAGCCCGCTTCAGCGCCTGCTCTGCCAGTCCCAACGATCCTCCGATGACAAATATTATATGGCTGGTTCCTGATATTCCCAGGCTTTCTATCTTTTCTGACAGTTCTACCGAATCCAGCATCTTTCCCTCAATTGCCAGTGCGCAGATCCAAGCGTCATCACGAAAATATTTCAGCAGCCTCTGCCCCTCTTTTTCTTTAATCAGCATTGCCTCCGTCCCACTGGCATGATCCGGTGTCTTCTCATCTGCCACCTCAATGATTTCCAGCTTACAGTAGCGGCCAAGACGCTTTTCAAATTCCTCTATGGCCTGCCGGTAGAATTTTTCCTTTATTTTTCCAACGGTCAATATGGTAATCTTCATAAATCTCCCTTCAATAGATATTGTAATGTGATCCTTTTTCCTTTATAATAATAGCAGTGAGCCAAATTTTAGTCAAACCAATCTCAGAGGTGAATCATATATGAAATTATTAGAAGAAAAAATCAGACAGGACGGCACCGCCGTAAATGAACATATTTTAAAAGTAGACAGCTTCATCAACCATCAGGTGGATCCCACATTGATGCAGGAACTGGGCAGAGAAATTGCCGATCATTTCCGGGGCAGGGGAATCACCAAAGTTGCCACCATTGAAAGTTCCGGCATCTCTCCGGCATTGATGACAGCTCTTGCCCTGGAAGTTCCCATGGTTATTTTGAAAAAACAGCCCTCCAAAATTTTAAATCAGGATTTGTATCAGACAGTGGTCACTTCTTTTACAAAAGAAACCAATTATGAACTCACCCTTTCCAAAAAATATATCACGGCGGAGGATCATGTGCTTCTGGTGGATGATTTTCTGGCAAACGGGGAGGCTGCCACCGCCGCCATCCGTCTGATACGCATGTCCCATGCCACCATCGCGGGCCTCGGTGTCCTGATTGAAAAATCTTTTCAGCCCGGGCATGAGAAATTGAAAGGCCAGGGAATTGAAGTGTATGCCCTTGCACGGATTGGGAAAATGGGAGAAAATTATATTGAGTTTATAGACTAAACCCTTTTCCGTCTGTGCGGTTAGAACCTTGTTCGAAGGACGGCGGTTTTGAGCTGCCCGCCATAAAATAGATACTGGGAAATAACGGGGCTGTCGGAAAATGGCAATTTTCCACAAGATATATCTGTAATTTCTGGGATTTCACAACTATATCTTGTTTGTAAATTTCATTTTCCGACAGCCCCATCCCTAACTGAAAATAAATTATTTCTTCTTACCGCCGATTAAGCTTTTGAGTTTCAGCGCTTTATCAATGTTTCCCTCCACTTTCAGCTTCTTTAAGGTTACGGCCATAATCGGATCTAATTTTCCATTGGCAATTTTCATCAGGTTATCTGCGGAACAGGTGAACATGGCATCTCTGTCATGATAATCATAAGGCTCCACATACAGTTTGCCTTCTTTTACCTCCACATAGAAAATACCCTCTGCCTCTCCGGTAATGTTAAACTGATAAGCAAGATGCTCGGTAATCCCGCTGACATCCGCGTCTGCAAATGCCTCTTTTACCTTTTTAAAAAATTCTTCGTAGGTCATATCATTCCCATCCTCTCTTTTCCAAAAATATGCAGCAGTCTGTATCTGCCCTCATCCTTCCCTTATGCTCTGCAGAATCTCCAGCACAGGTCTGCATATAATGCTTTACAGATACAGCGCTGCTATTAACATACCACTTTTCCCACTTTCGGTCAACCCGGCTTAGAAATCAAACAGCGAAAGCTGATTGGATTCGGGCAGATTCCCCAAAATTCCCAAATCTCCCATCAAATCAATGACAGATTTCGACACTTTTGTCCGCTGACGGAAATCGTCCTTCGACAGAAAGGGCCCGTCCTTGGCAGCCTCTACCACTGCCTCTGCCGCCTTGTCTCCCAGTCCTTCGATGCTGTCCAAAGACGGCATTAATTTTCCTTCCACAATCTGAAATGCATGGGCCTGGGCAGAAAACAAGTCCATAGGCACGAATTCAAAACCTCTGGCATACATTTCCTGGACAATCTTCATGTCCTTGACGGTATCCTGTTCCTTTTTCGTCAGGGTGTCTTTCCTGCGCTCATAATCCGCCATGAAATATTCCAGTCTTTCCCTCCCCTGGCACATCAGCTCATAACTGAATGAAGTGGCGCGGATACTGAAAAATGCCGCATAATAAGCCAATGGATAGAAAATTTTGCAGTAGGCAATCCGCCATGCCATCATGACATATGCAGCAGCATGAGCTTTGGGGAACATATATTTAATTTTCTTGCAGGACCAGATATACCAGTCCGGCACGTTATGGCTTTTCATGGCTTCTTCCCATTCCGGCTTTAAACCCTTGCCCTTTCTGACGCTTTCCATAATGGTAAAGCTCAGCTCACTTTCCATTCCCATACCGATCAGATAGGTCATAATATCGTCACGGGTGCAGATTGCCGTGGAAATAGTAGCCTTCCCTTCCTGAATCAAGGTCTGAGCATTCCCAAGCCACACATCCGTTCCGTGGGACAAGCCGGAAATACGCACCAAATCTGAAAAGGACTGGGGATTGGTGTCAATCAGCATCTGAATAACAAATTCTGTTCCGAACTCCGGAATCCCAAGGGAGCCCAGTTTACAGCCGCCGATATCCTCCGGATCAATTCCAAGGGCTTTCGTACTCTGGAATAAAGACATCACATCCTTATCATCCAGCGGAATTTCACGGGCGTCAATTCCCGTTAAATCCTCCAGCATACGAATCATGGTAGGATCGTCGTGTCCCAGAATATCAAGCTTCAGCAGATTGTGATCGATGGAATGATAATCAAAATGGGTGGTAACGATATCCGTATTCATATCATTGGCCGGATGCTGGATAGGAGTAAAGGAATGAATCTCCTCTCCTAAAGGAAGCACGATAATTCCCCCCGGATGCTGTCCGGTGGTCCGCCGGATGCCCACACATCCCTGGACAATCCGATCGATTTCACAGTTCCGCTTCCGAACTCCCCGTTCTTCATAGTAATTCCGGATATAACCGAACGCTGTTTTATCGGCCAGCGTACCGATGGTTCCGGCACGGTAGGTCTGTCCATATCCAAAAATCACTTCACAGTAAGCATGGGCCTTACTCTGATATTCTCCGGAAAAGTTTAAATCAATATCCGGTTCCTTGTTTCCCTTAAATCCCAGAAAGGTTTCAAAAGGAATATCAAATCCTTCCTTCTTCAGAGGCTCCCCGCACACCGGACAGTTTTTATCCGGCATATCGCATCCGGCCCGGCCGGCGTCTGCATAGGATTTGACTTCCTCTGATTCAAAGTCACAATAGTGGCATTTACTGCAGTAATAATGGGGCGCCAGAGGATTTACCTCAGTAATTCCCGCCATGGTCGCCACAAAGGAAGAGCCTACCGATCCTCTGGAACCTACCAGATAACCGTCTTCATTGGATTTCCACACTAACTTCTGGGCAATAATATACATCACCGCATAACCGTTGCTGATGATGGAATTCAGTTCCCGCTCCAAACGCTCATGGACAATCGTTGGAAGCTCTTCTCCGTATATTTCATGGGCCTTATTGTAACAGATGTCCCGAAGCATCTGGTCGGAATTCTCAATGACAGGGGGGCACTTATCCGGGCGCACCGGAGAAATTTTCTCACACATATCCGCAATTTTACCCGGATTGACAATTACCACTTCCTCCGCTTTCTCACTGCCCAGATATTGAAATTCCTCCAGCATTTCCTCTGTGGTGCGCAGATAAAGGGGCGCCTGGTTGTCTGCATCCTTAAATCCTTTTCCTGCCATAATAATCCGGCGGTACACTTCATCTTCCGGATCCAGAAAGTGCACGTCACAGGTTGCCACCACCGGCTTGTGGAACTCTTCTCCCAGCCGGACAATCCGTCGGTTGATATCTTTCAGCTCTTCCTCGGAAGCAACTGCCGGGTCATCTCCCCGGAGCATAAATTCATTATTCCCCAAAGGCTGGATTTCCAGATAGTCATAAAAACGCACCAGCCTTGCAATTTCCTCTTCTGAATTTCCCCGCAGTATAGCCTGATACAACTCTCCGGCTTCACAGGCGGAACCTATCAGCAATCCTTCCCGGTGTTTGATAAATTCACTTTTGGGGATCCTTGGCTTCCTGTGAAAATAAGTCAGGTGGGAATCCGACACCAGACGGTAGAGATTAATTCTTCCTGTATCATTGGCTGCAAGAAGAATGGCATGGTGGCTGGGCAGCTTTCTGATATTTTCCACAGAAGTATTCCCCAGTTCATTGGCCGCATCCAGATCCTGAATGCCCCGATCCTTCAACATCTCTATGAATTTTACAAAAATTTCCGCGGTACAGGCCGCATCATCCACTGCCCGGTGATGATTGTCCAGAGAAATCTTCAGCGCCTTTGCCACCGTATCCAACTTGAAACGGTTTAACTGGGGCAGCAGCGCCCGTGCCAAGGCAACGGTATCAATCACAGTATATTCACAGGGAAGCCCCTGCCGCTCACAGTTTTTACTGATAAAGCTCATATCAAATCCAGCGTTGTGAGCCACCATAATGGCTCCGCCGCAGAATTTCAGAAATTCCGGCAGCGCATCCTCAATTACTGGCGCATCCAAGACCATATCATCCCGAATGCTTGTCAGTTCTTCGATTTTATAAGGAATGGGCTCCTGAGGATTCACAAAGGTGGAAAAACGATCTGTAATTTTCCCTTCGCATACCTTCACCGCACCGATTTCAATAATCCGGTTATTTACAGGAGAAAATCCTGTGGTCTCCAAATCAAATACCACATAGGTGTCATCCAGATTCTGTCCCCTGGGATTTTCAATAATCTGTTTCAGATCATCCACCAGATAAGCCTCCACTCCGTAGATCACCTTAAAGTCATCTTCAGGGGAAACTGCATGGTTGGCGTCAGGAAAGGACTGCACATCGCCGTGATCCGTAATGGCGATGGCCTTGTGCCCCCACTTCATGGCACGTTTGATGATATCCTTCACCTCAGAAACCCCGTCCATATCACTCATCTTGGTATGGCAGTGGAGTTCCACCCGTTTCTGGGGACTGTTGTCCATCCTTGTGGTAGTAAAATCCGATATTTTCTTCATGCCGGTGACAGAGCCTATGGTAAGCTCCCCGTCAAACCGATCAATGGTGGTAATCCCCTTGATTTTCAGGAACGCTCCTTTTTTCACATTGGAAGTAATTTCAGGCACGATCTCATTTTTGGCAAACATTTTCACCATGATGGTATCGGTAAAATCTGTAATGGAAAACATAATAATGGTTTTCTCATTGCGGATTTCCCTGGTGTCCAGACTCAGTACTTTGCCCCGGATTACCACTTCGCCCATCTCTCCTGCAATCTGTTCAATAGGAATGGATGCTTCCTCAAAATCACGCCCATATATCACATCCGGGTTGTCCGATTTCTTAAATCCGCCGAAGGACTGGCCCCGTCTGCTTCCATAGGATGCGCCTCTTCCTGAAAATTCTCCCTTTTTGCCGCCGTAAGATTGCTCTGATTTGCTTTGCCCCTGGCTGTGTCCAGTTTTCCCATTGGCAGATTTCTCAGACTGGCCGGCAGCCATGCCACGGGGAGGTTTGGAACCTTCCGACTGTTGCGCCGCCGCTGCCTCTTCCGAATTCCATGGGACTCCACTCCCGCCTGGATTCTGGGCCATAGCTCCGTTTTCCGGATTCCAGGGCGCTACGTTTTCTTCTGTGTTCCAAGGAACCTGCGCTCCGTTTTGCTGTCCGAATTCTCTATTTCCGGATTCCTCCAAGGCTTCTGCCTGCCCCTCGTTATGGGTTCCTACCGAGGACTGACTGATAATATTATGTATCTCATTCTGTATCTGGATATCGCTGTTTTTCTTATGCTTTTTCTCTTTCGGCTCCTGATAGTCCACCTGAATCTTCACATCCAGGCCACAGCGTTCACAGATAATCTTCTCTAAAATCTGCACCACCTCTTCTGACTTCTGTCTGGCAATGACCGAGTCCTCAAACGTGAGACGCATCCTGTCTTCCTCCGGAAATTCCATCCGGGCCATGCGAAGCACATTATATTCCAACAGGCTGTAGGTGCGGAATTCTTCCATCACACTGTCTTTGTAGACATCCATCAGCTTTCTGGGATTATACTGGCCGGAAAGCCGGAATTTCTCAATAATCTTGATGGAAATGTCATGATTGGGAAAAAGCTGTTTTCGGATATCCGATTCCAGCCGGTATATATTTCCCTTATTAATCAGCCGGCTGCTTAAAAGATACACCCGCAGATGATCTCTTTTGCGGTTGGAAGAAACTTTGGTCACCTCTACCTCTGTCATCAGGTTTTCCAATCCGGAAGAAACTTTCAAATCCGGAAAAACCTCAAAAAACAGCTTGCTCATACTTATTCACCCCAATGCAGCAATTCATACCGAAGGGCTTCCAACAGCTCCTCCTCTTTTACTTTTTTATAGATTTCACCGTGCTTGATAATCAATCCTTCTCCCACTCCGCCTGCAATCCCGATGTCTGCCTCCTTTGCCTCTCCCGGCCCGTTTACGACACAGCCCATCACTGCAACCTTAAGATCCAAAGGAATTGCGCTTACCATATTTTCCACCTGATTGGCCAGGCCGATCAAATCAATCTGGGTTCTCCCGCAGGTGGGGCAGGATACCACTTCAATGCCGCCTTTTCTCAGTCCCAGGGTCCTCAGAATAATCTTTGCAGATTTAATTTCCTCTAAGGGATCTCCTGTCAGGGATACCCGGATGGTATCCCCGATGCCCTGCCCTAAAATCATGCCCAATCCCATAGCGGACTTGATGTTTCCGCTGGTAATGGTGCCGGATTCTGTAATTCCCACATGCAGCGGATAATCTGTCTGTTCCGCAATCAACTCATGGGCTTTTACGCACATCAGCACATCGGAAGACTTGATGCTGATCACCAGATTGTCATATCCCAGCTCTTCAATGAGATGCACCTTATCCATGGCGCTCTCCACAATTCCTTCTGCGGTAACGCCGTGATATTTTTCCACCAGTTCTTTTTCCAGAGAGCCGCTGTTAACGCCTACCCGGATGGGAATGTTCCGCTCCTTCGCCGCATCAATGACCGCCAAAATCCGATCTTTTGCCCCGATATTTCCCGGGTTGATCCGGATTTTATCGGCCCCGTGCTCTATAGCTGCGATGGCAAGGCGGTAATCAAAATGAATGTCTGCCACTAATGGAATGGTAATTCCTTTCTTAATCTCTGTAAGAGCCTCGGCCGCTTCCAGGGTGGGAACTGCGCACCGGATAATCTCACAGCCTGCGTCTGTCAGCTTCTGAATCTGTGCAATGGTTCCTTTGATATCTTCGGTTCTGGTATTAGTCATGGATTGAATCAGAATGGGGTTTGCGCCGCCGATGGCTTTATTGCCAATCTGTACTTCTCTTGTTTTTTTTCGAATTATTTGCTCTTTCATAAGTTCTCCAATCTGTGCTTTTTACGCAAAGGTAAATATGATATCTTTGGATACGGACGGAAACGCAGGATAGCCTTTCTTCACGCAAACCGGGCAGCGTTCTTCGTGCATCGTTTGCTTTGAGAAAGGGCTATCCTGCGTTTCCTGGGCAGCGATAGATCAATTGGCCGGTTCACCTGCATTATAAACTGTGCATCAGTTAAAAAACATTATGCCCGGTTTACGTTTAAAAAATATTCCGGATATCATTGAACATCACAAAAACCATCAGGGCCATCAGGGCCATCAGGCCAACAAAGTGCACCATGCCTTCTTTTTCCGGAGAAATTCTTTTCCGGCGAATTGCTTCAATGATGAGAAACACCAGTCTCCCGCCGTCCAAGGCAGGAATCGGCAAAAGGTTCATGATGCCCAGATTGGCGGACAGGAAAATGGAGAAATTCACCATGCTTAAAATTGCGCTTGCAGTGCCACCTCTGGATTGGCTGGTATCATAAGTGTCTCCCATAATCTTTACAAGGCCCACCGGACCGGACAAATCATTGACGCCCACTTTTCCGGTTATCAGCATCTTTAAGCTTTCAATGGTGTTTAAAATCCAGTACCGGACTTCATAGACACTGTTGGCAAGCACCTGCCCCGCATTGCCCTTTTCCCTGTCAAAGGGTTTTCCGCTTAACCCCAGAAGCTCTCTGCCGGTTTCTTCATCCAGCTTCGGAGACAGGGTGACCTTATGGCGCTCTCCTCCTCTTTCATAGACAAGCTCCACATCTTCGCCCGGGTGAAAGAGGGAATAATTGCTGACCTCCCGATAGAAATGGGTGCGGTATCCGTTCATGGAGATAATCTCATCTCCCGCCTGAAGCCCCGCTTCCTCTGCCGGAAACCCCTCCATTACGCCGGACAGCACCGGACGGTCATACCCGGTAATCCCAATTACAATCACGGCAAATACCCAGGCCATAATAAAATTAAAGACAGGTCCGGCAGCTACCACGCTGATCCGCGCCCAGACGGATTTACTGTTAAAAGACCGGGCATCGCTGCTGTCGCCGTCTTCTCCCTCCATCATGCAGGCTCCGCCGAAGGGCAGCAGTTTAATGGAATATTTCGTTTCGCCTTTGGTAATGCCAACCAATGTGGGCCCCATTCCTAAACAGAACTCATTTACTTTGATTCCATTCCATTTTGCCAGAAGGAAATGGCCCAGTTCATGAAATAAGATAATAAGACTAAAAATAATAATTGCGATTATAATATTCAATTTACCACCTGCTCTCTATCAATGCGTAAACCTCTGCTTCCGTCTCAAGGATCTCTGAAACATCCGGCTGTTTTACAAACTTACATTGTTCCATACATGTATTAATAATCTCCGGAATCTCGAGAAATGATATTCTTCTCTCCAAAAACAGGGACACTGCCTTCTCATTGGCCGCATTATAGGCCGTTGGAATATTCCCGCCCCGCTCCATGGCAAGATACGCCAGTTTCAAACCGGAAAAAGTCTCAAGATCCGGCTTTTCAAAAGTAAGGCTGGAAAGCTGATAAAAATCAAGCCTCTTTCCGGACAGATTCCTTCTCCTGGGATAGTACAGGGCATACTGGATGGGCAGGCGCATATCCGGCGTGCCAAGCTGTGCCAGTACGGCTCCGTCCTCATATTCCACCATGGAATGAATCACGCTCTGGGGATGCACCACCACCTGAATCTGTTCCGGCGTTACGCCAAACAGCCATTTCGCTTCCATCACTTCCAGTCCCTTATTCACCATGGTTGCAGAATCAATGGTAATTTTCCTGCCCATGGACCAGTTTGGATGCTTTAAGGCGTCCTCCACCTGAACCTGCTTCAATTCCTCTCTTTTTTTCCCACGGAAAGGCCCTCCGGAAGCGGTCAGAAGAATTTTCTGTATCCTATTTCCCTGTTCTCCGTGGAGAGATTGGAAAATCGCGCTGTGTTCACTGTCCACAGGCAGAATACATGCCTGCTTCTCTTTTGCCAGCGGCATAATAATATGGCCGGCTGTCACCAGTGTTTCTTTATTGGCAAGAGCAATGGTTTTTCCCCCTTCAATGGCGGCGATGGTAGGGCGGATTCCAAGCATGCCTACGATGGCCGTCACCAGAATTTCCGTTTCTTCCATTCTGGCTATCTCCAACAGCCCTTCCATCCCGGACACGATCTGAACCGGCAGATCTTTGACGCGATCGCGCAGGGAACGGGCTGACTTTTCTTCCCAAAGGGCCGCCAATTTAGGCCGGAACTCCCGAATCTGGGCCTCCAGCAGCGTTTCATTGCTGCCGGCCGCCAATGCCGTTATTTCAATATCTTTCTGCTCCCGAACAATCTCAAGAGTCTGGGTTCCAATGGAGCCGGTGGAACCCAGTACCGCAATTTTCTTCATAACCTATCCTCTTATAATATATAGTGTGCCAGATAATAAATAATCGGCGCCGTAAAAATAACGCTGTCAAACCGATCCAGAATCCCGCCGTGGCCTGGAATCAGCTTGCCGTAATCTTTGATTTCATAATTCCGCTTCACGGCAGAAGCCGCCAGATCCCCAATCATGGAAATCAATCCTCCGACAGCGGTAATTCCCGCCAGGATAAAGATTTCCTCTCTGGCAACCTGCATCTGTTTCTGAAAGGCAAAGCCGTAGAGAATCGTAAGCAGTATCGTTCCCAAAATACCGCCCACAGCCCCTTCCACAGATTTCTTAGGACTTAATTTCGGCGCCATTTTATGCTTTCCAATCAGCACTCCCACACAGTAGGCACAGGTGTCGCACCCCCAGGAACAAAGAAAAATCAGCCAGACAATATAAACGCCTCCCGGGAGCATTCTGGTCCGATAGATACAGGAAAGCATCACCGCCACATAAAAGACGCCCAAAAATCCGGCAAAAACCTGTTCGGCCCGGTATTTTGGAAAAGCCAGCACATAGACTGCCATCAAAAGGATCAGCAGTCCCAGCACAAACACCTCAAAATCCGGGATAAAAGAAAACCTCAAATTCAGATAATACACCGCTGCTCCCAGATAACCCCCATAGCCCAGCAAAGATTTCTCCATATGGAACACCCGGTACAATTCAAACAGCCCAATGACAGAAACCGCCAAAAGACCGGATAAGAGGACATCACCTCCGGCAATTATAAGGACAAGGGCTGCAATCACCAACACAATTCCACTTAACAACCGTGTCTTGAACACTTTTAAGCCTCCTCTAATTCTGCAGAATCTCCGACTCCGCCAAATCGTCTGTCTCTTTTATTATAGTCCCGGACAGCTTTTTCTAATTCCTCTTTTGTAAAATCAGGCCAGGCCACATCTGTAAAATAAAGTTCGCTGTAAGCAAGCTGCCAGAGCAGATAATTGGACAGCCTCTGTTCCCCGCTGGTCCGGATCAGCAAATCCGGCGCAGGAATATCCCTGGTATCCAAATAGCTTTCAAACTTCTGCTCGTCCAGTTCCTCCAGAGAAAATTTACCCGCTTTGTAATCGACAAGCATCTGTTTCATTCCCCGAAGCATTTCATCTCTGCTGCCGTAATTAATTGCAATCTGAAAATTCAGTCCGTCCTGATCTTTCGAAAATTCTTCCAGCCGCCGGATACTCTCCTGAATATCAGAATCCAGCCTGGAGGTATCTCCGATAACTCTGACCCTCATATGGTTTTTCTCCGCTGTCTTAATGCAGTTCTTCATGTAATTGCGCAGTAATTTCATCAGAGCGCTGACTTCTTCTTTTGGACGGCTCCAGTTCTCTGTGGAAAAGGCGTAGACGGTCAGATATTTAATCCCCATATTCCAGGCTTCCCGGCAGATTGTCTCAACATTTTTCGCCCCCTGGGTATGGCCGTAATTCCTGGGCATTTTATGCTGTTTTGCCCATCTTCCGTTTCCATCCAAAATAATTGCTACATGTTGTGGAACATTCATAATATCCTCCGAATGATACGAAGAAAAGGACAGACGCTGACGCCATGCCCCTTTCAAACATTAGATATTAAACTGTAAGAATCTCTTTTGATTTATCTTCTACTGCTTTATCTACTTTTGCAATGTATTGATCCGTTAATTTCTGTACCTGATCTTCTAATTCTTTCACTTCGTCTTCTGAAATATCGCTGTTCTTGCCCAATTTCTTTAAAGAATCGTTGGCGTCTCTGCGGATATTGCGGACAGCGACCTTAGCCGCCTCTCCTTTTTTCTTCACTTCTTTAGCCAGTTCTTTTCTGCGCTCCTCGGTCAGTTCCGGAAAAGACAGGCGGATGACTTTGCCGTCGTTGGTGGGATTGATCCCCAAATCAGAAGTGAGAATTGCTTTCTCAATCTCACGCACCATTTTCGGCTCCCAGGGCTGAATCAAAAGCATCCTGGGCTCCGGAACAGAAATATTCGCCACCTGCTGCAGGCCGGTAGGCGTACCGTAATAGTCTACTTTTAATTTATCCAGTACATGAGGATTCGCACGCCCTGCACGGATCGAACCAAATTCTTCTAACAGATTATTGAATGATTTCTGCATCTTATTGTCATATTTCTGCAATCTTTCATCCATATCAAAACCCTCCCATTTTTATCAGATTCCCCAGAGCAGTCAAGGAACCACTCTTGTTCCGGAGAAGTCTCCGCTGACTGCCTTAACAATGCTGTCTTCCTCATTCAGTCCGAACACATACATGGGCATTTTATTTTCCATACACATAATAGAAGCGGTCAAATCAATGACTGCAAGCTTCTGATCAATAACTTCCTGAATAGAAATCTCATCATATTTCACTGCAGAGGGATTCAGCTTCGGATCGCTGTCATATACGCCGTCAATGGCTTTCGCCAAGAAAATCCCTTCCGCTTCAATCTCAACGGCGCGCAGCGCTGTTGCTGTGTCTGTAGAAAAATAGGGATGCCCGGTTCCTCCGGCAAAAAAACACACCATGCCTTTGGAAAAATACTTATTCGCCCTGTCCTTGGAAAAAAGTTTTGTAAAAGCTCCGCAGGCAAATGGAGTCAGGATCTGGGTTTTCATTCCAACGGAACGGAAAATCTCAGATACATAAATACAGTTCATCACCGTTGCAAGCATTCCAATCTGATCTGCTTTGGTACGGTCAATGGTTTCACTGGTTCTTCCCCGCCAGAAATTGCCGCCGCCGATGACAATGCCCACTTCCACTCCGTCTTCCGTAAGCCTCTTCACCTGTTCAGCCACCCGAGTGACGGTAGGCTCATCAAACCCGGTATGCTTCTCGCCCGCCAGCGCTTCTCCGCTTAGCTTTAATAATATTCTCTTCATTGAATGCCTTTCTTATTTGTCAAAAAAAGTCTCCATATCCACATCTGCATAACACTGGGAGCAGAAACCTTCGATGACTGCACCATTGTTAATCTGTACAGAACGTGACTTGATATTGCCCATCACTACAGCGGAGGTATCTACCACAACCGGTCCCTGTACGTCAATATCTCCCTTAATAGCGCCTGCAATCACTGCGCTGGTTGCCGTGATATTTCCAACCACTACAGAGCCAAGGCCGATCTTAACGGTTCCGCTGGTGGAAATCTCTCCTTCCACTTTTGCAGCGTCTGCGAAAAATTCAGATGCTTCTGCATTGCCATGGATACTTCCGGTAATTGTTACCTTACCGTTGCAGCGTACATTTCCTTCGATTTTTCCTCTTAACTCAAAAGAACCGGTGGATTCCAAATCACCCTTCAGAGAAGTGCCTTCTGTAATTACGGTTACTTCGTCTGAAATTTCAGCGGAAAGACCTGCAATAATCTTAGCCTCTGCAGTTTTCTCAGCATCTGCATTTACTTCCTCATTGGTAATATTCTCCTCATTTACAACAGCTTTTGTAGTCACAATCTTTTCCTCCTTATGTTCCGGCTCTTTTACCGGGATTTCTTCTGTTCTGATTTCTTTTTTCACTTCTTTTCTGGGTTCTGGAATTGCTCTTTCTATGGGTTTCTCCGGCTCAGCTTTCACTTTTGGCTCTTCCGGCGTCAGAACAATCGGCTTCTCTGACTGCTTTGCCGCCACTTCATCCACTTTTTCAAACAATCCTTCTAATTTCTTCAACTCAGACTGTACGTCAACTTCCTGCTCCAAAGTGTTTACAACCAATTCCGGATGTTCCGGCGCGGCTGCTTTCAGCTCTTCTTCTCCGGGAAGCAGTTCGTTCACTGCCTGAGATAAATCTTCTTTGAAATCTTTAAAAAAGCTCATATATGTACCTCCATAAATTATTTGCTTTTATATGAAAGCCCTTGGCTTCCTATAGTAGGATGGCCATGCGGCCTGTCGTACGACAGACTGAGCATGATGGGAGTTTTCTATGAAAGTCCCTGGCTTCCATAACAGGACGGCTGCCTGTCTGATTCAGACAGCCCTTGTTCATTGAACACTGTCCGCCGGTATCTGCTGAATCGGCGTTGTATTTTCATCAATCGGCAGCAGCTCTGCTCCCAATTCCCGCAATTTGTCAATCATGACAGGAAGCGCTTCCACAGTTCCTGATTTGTTGGAAGCATCATGCATCAATACAATTGATGTCTCATATCTTCCCACATCATTCATCACATTCTGTACCAGTTCATCCGGTGTGTAAGCCTGGCTTGTAGCGTCTCCGCTTGCCACATTCCAGTCATAGTAGGTAATTCCCTTCTCTTTCAGAAAACGGATAAATTCTGTCATATCCGTGTTGCTGACCTGATTGCTGCTGCCACCGGGAAACCGGAGTATCTCGGGGGTTACCCCTGTCACTTCCGACAAATACGACTGCAAATGGGCCATATCTTCAGAAAAGGCTTCCAAAGACTGATAAATCACGCTGTATTTATGTGAAAAAGAATGCATTCCAAGTGTGTGCCCCTCAGCCACAATTCTCTGATACAATTCTTTGGATTCCTCATCTTCCTGCCCAATGACAAAAAAGGTTGCCTTTACATTTTTTTCTTTTAAAATATCCAGAATCTTTGCCGTATTCTCACTCGGGCCGTCGTCAAAAGTCAGATATACTTTTCGGCTCTCTCCTTCTTCCAGCGCATTCTCTAATAAGGAGCCGTTCTTGACAGAATCTGCGCCCCTGGCAGTTCCGTCCGGGGAAGCTGCGCTTTTCTCATTTACATTCTCCACAACCTGCTCTACTGAAATCACAGACTCTGCAAGCTCGTCCATCCTCTTTTCCAAATGAAAAAGCTTGACCAGAAGGGTGAAAGACAAAAGGCTTGTCCCCAAAATCCAGATTGCCATTCCTGCAATAATGCTTGATTTTATTTTTTTGATCCGCTTGCGCCTTAACTGCTGCTCACGTAATCCACTGGTTGTATTATCTTCCATTATACGGACCTCCCCAGTTTTTATACCCGTGAGCCAGATAATTTGCCAACCGATTCCCCGTCTTTCAAGAAGAACAGCAAATCACTCAGCAAACCAATATGCTCTCAAGTATAAGCATCACTCTAGATTATTGTAACACATTTTTTTAAAAATACATTAAAAATATGTGAAAAAATAGTGGTATTTTTTCACATATTTAATTTTATTTTCCATATTTTTATGCTTTTTTGTTTTTATTGTCAGAAAATTTGTGATTTTTTCTCCCGATTTGAAAATCGATTTCTCTCTCCGCCGGATTTTTCCTAAGGGATCAGACTCCTGTTTTACATTTCAAAATGCCGAAAGGGATTCGGAAAATCTGTTTCCAAATCCCCTTCGGCGCCGGACAATTCCGTCCCTTTAAATTACTGCTCTATGGAGAGCACTTTGTAGTCTTTGTCCTCTACGGCTTTTTTCAGCGCTTCATCAGAGATATTTCCTTCCAGCGTCACTACTGCAGTTCCTGCTTCATGGCTCACTGCAGCCTCAGATACTTCTGCAAATGCTTCTAAACACTTCTTTACCGTTGCCTCGCAGTGTCCACACATCATTCCTTCGATTTTCATTGTCTTTACCATTTTCATTTCCTCCTTTATTTCTTCCTTTTGATAAGTTTTATTTTGATAAGCTTCGGCTTGCATTGCCAGTTCTATATCGTGACGTTTCTTTTTCTTTGGCCTGTCTTTTGTCCCATCGTGAATATTCTTCATATTCAGCCGCAGCGCGTTTGTCACCACGCAGAAGCTGGAAAGGCTCATAGCCGCAGCGCCGAACATGGGGTTTAACTGCCATCCGAAGAGAGGAATCCAAACCCCTGCCGCAAGGGGAATTCCAATGATATTGTAGATGAAGGCCCAGAACAGATTCTCATGGATATTGGTCAATGTGGCCCTGCTTAAACGGATGGCGGCTGCCACGTCGCTGAGACGGCTTTTCATCAATACAATATCTGCCGCATCAATGGCAATATCCGTTCCTGCGCCAATGGCAATTCCCATATCCGCACGGGTCAGGGCCGGGGCGTCATTGATACCGTCTCCTACCATTGCAACCTTGCCCTTTTTTTGCAGGGTGCGTATGACGCTCTCTTTCCCTTCTGGAAGAACGCCTGCTGCCACTTCATCCACTCCTGCCTGACGGCCGATGGCGTTGGCTGTCCGTTCATTGTCGCCGGTCAGCATTACCACATGAATTCCCATTCGCTTCAATTCCCGTATAGCCTGAGCGCTGTCTTCCTTCATCACATCCGCCACTGCAATCAGACCAAGCATCCTTCCGTCCTTTGCAAAAAACAGCGGGGTTTTCCCTTCCTCTGACAATGCTTCGGACTTCTTTTTCAATTCCGGCAAAACCTCTGTCCGGCTGCTGATAAATCTGTAATTTCCGCCGCAAACCTCCGTTCCTTCCATCAAGCCGGAAAGGCCGTTTCCAGGCAATGCCTGGAATTCTGTCACTTCCGGAAACTCCAGCTGATGACTTACGGCAGACATCTGCGCATCTGCAGAAATTTTGGATATCTGACCGCTGCTTCCTGCCGGCTCTCCTTTGACATATTGAAGGACTGCCTTTGCCAGGGGATGCTCGCTCTTTTGCTCCAGCCCAGCGGCCATTGTAAGCAATTCCTCTGCGGAAATACCCTCTGCAGGTATTACATCCGTAACCCTGGGCTCCCCATTTGTAATGGTTCCCGTTTTATCCAGAGCCACAATATCCATCTTTCCTGTTTCTTCTAAGGAAACGGCCGTTTTAAACATAATTCCGTTCTTGGCTCCCATTCCGTTACCTACCATTATGGCTACCGGAGTGGCCAGGCCCAGGGCGCAGGGACAGCTAATCACCAGCGCCGAGATGCTTCTGGCCAGGGCGAATCCTATGGTTTCCCCTGCCAGAAGCCAGGCCAGCAACGTGACAATGGCAATTCCAATCACTGAGGGAACAAACACATAAGATACTTTATCCGCCACTTTTGCAATAGGGGCTTTGGTAGCGGCGGCGTCGCTTACCATCTGGATAATCTGGGACAAAGCAGTATCTTCTCCTACCCTTAACGCTTCGCATTTCAGGAACCCGGACTGATTGGTCGTGGCTGCCGATACCGTATCTCCCACAGTTTTGTCACAGGGGATGCTCTCACCGGTCAGCGCCGCTTCATTGACGGCGCTGCTTCCTTCTAACACAATCCCGTCCACGGGAATATTTTCTCCCGGGCGGACCAGGAAAATATCCCCTTTGACCACCTGTTCAATGGAAACCTCTGTTTCTTTTCCATCCCGCAGTACGGTTGCCGTCTTGGGAGCCAGTTTCATCAGGCTCTTTAATGCGTCTGTGGTACGGCCTTTGGATCTGGCTTCCAGCATTTTTCCTACCGTAATCAACGTCAGAATCATAGCCGCTGATTCAAAATAAAATTCATGCATATAAGCCATGACCTTCGCCATATCCCCCCTCATCTGGGCGTCTGTCATGGCAAAAAGAGCATATGTGCTGTAGACAAACGCTGCGCCGGCGCCCAGCGCCACCAGGGTGTCCATGTTCGGAGATTTGTGGAGCAGACTCTTACATCCGCTGACAAAAAATTTCTGATTGATCACCATGATAACCACAGTCAGAAGAAGCTGCAGCAGGCCCATAGCCACATGGTTTCCTTCAAGAAAAGAAGGGACGGGCCATCCCCACATCATCGTTCCCATGGAAAAATACATCAGCACAATTAAGAACCCAAGGGAGGCAAAAAGCCTCTTTTTCAGAAGCGGGGTTTCCCTGTCTTTTAACAGGTCATCTGCCGCGCCTGCCGGATTCCCCTGTGCTGCCCCGCCTTTTAAGGAGGCCCCGTATCCTGCCTCCTCCACTGCCTTTATAATCTCCTGCGCCGGCGCCGCCCCTTCCACGCCCATGGAATTGGTCAGCAGGCTGACCGAACAGGAAGTAACTCCCTCCACCTGCGATACTGCTTTTTCCACCCGTGCGCTGCAGGCTGCACAGCTCATGCCGGTTACTGTATACTGTTCCATTCTATCACCTCTGTTCTTTACGGATTTTCACTGTTTTGCAGAGCTTATTCTCAGCTTTCCAATCGCCTGAATTCTCAATGTTCGGGCTTTATTTCATTGCGCCTGAATTCTCAATGCTTGGGCTTTATTTCATTGCGCCTGAATTCTCAATGCTTGGGCTCTATTTCATTTCGCCTGAATTCTCAATGTTCGGGCTTTATTTCATTAATTTCTGGAGAGTTGCCAGCAGTTCATCCACCGTTTCTTCTCTCCCTTCCCGAATATCATTGGTGACGCAGGTCTTAATATGATTCGCCAGCAGAACTTTATTGAAACTGTTTAACGCTGCGTTGGCCGCCGCCACCTGAATCAGAATATCCGGGCAGTAAGCGTCTTTTTCCACCATCCTCTTAATGCCCCGGATCTGGCCTTCAATCCGGTTGAGACGATTGATTAAATCTTTGTATTCCTTTGCAGAGCGTTCTTTCGTTCTATGGCAATTGCAGGATTCCTTTTCTTCTGCCATTAGCATTCCTCCTTTCTGAGAACATTATATACCCTATAGGGGTATATTGCAAGAAAAATTTTTTTAATTGAAAAAAGCAAAGCCGCAAACCTTTTTTACTGGTTTGCAGCCCTGCTTATTCTGCAGTTCTTATCCGGTACACAGACAAATTTTTCATGTATCAGAGGCATGATCCGCAGCTTGGGCAGACATAAGAATTATCTTCCTATTCCTGGCGTAGCCCGGAATGCATTTGCTTTTTTATTCATAACAACCTGCGCATCGCTTCCTGAATCAATAACCGTATTCTTAACGGCCTTCTCCTCCACCAATACCGTTATTACATCAAGGGTTTCCAATTCTTTGACAGCCAGCAGCGCATCCACCTGCATAGAGAAGCAGGAATCCTTTTGGCTGACTGCCCCTTCGGCTGCTGCAAAGAAACCAGAACTTTCTTTGCCGTCCGGCTCTATTGCCATCTCAGTATTTGCAACAATATGATTGCCGGAGATATAATTCCCCCTTCCCGAAACAATATGGATGATTACAGGCATTGCACTGCAGGGCCTGATATGCTTTTTGTCAATCACCTCAGAAATGTGGTTGGCGGTTATAGTGTTATCGTTGCCTTCAATATACAAAAGCCCATACAAATCATCCAGGCCATTGTCGTGGGCGTACATAGGCGGCCAGGGTTCCCGGTCTCTCAGGAAATGGTTGGAGGAAACCATATTTTCCGAACAATTTCCCCGGAATGTCAGCATTCCCGGGTAAAAGGAATGAAATCTGTTGCTGGCAACCACAGAGCGCGCCACATTGTCAAAATAAACGCTGCTGGCTCCCCGGGGGAAAATATTATTCGCCGTAATTAAAAGGGCTCCAAAATTCTGGGCGTAAATGGAATATCCTTTATACCCGGCTCCTATCAGGTTATCCGTCACCTTGGAAGCCTGCCCCCAGCCCCGCAGTTCTATGCAGCTGCCGCATTCCGCTATGAAATTATCGTGTATGCTCAAAGCATCCGCATGATAAATCGTAACACCATGCTCCAAATACACAATCCCCATGCCCGTAATCTGAAAGGCGTCCTGGGGGCTTGCAATATAGATTCCCGTCTTTCCATTGGTATATGTATTTTCCGGATTTGTCTCCTCAGAACCATCTTCCGTAAAATGTAAACCGTCTATGCAAAAGCCGGCAAACTCTACAGAACTAATCCGCGGGTTCCCGCTGCGTTTTACATAAAATGCAGCCCCTCTCCATTCTTCATCCTCAGGCGCAGGAGGAAGGTCCACAAGGATACGGCTTCCTCCCGGCCACAATTCATGACAGTCCGCCCATTCATCCTCAGGAAAGTTAAAACGAATGCTGGAAGAAGTAAAGCCATGCCCGGAACCCATGATTTTCAGATAACTGATGTCAATCACCACCTGCGTAGCAAGATGATAATCGCCCGGCGGAATATAAATCACCGCCCCCGGCTTTCCTCCTTCGTTTTCATCAGAATCCGTCTGCCTGCTTTTCACATCTGCAAGAATGCTGTTCATCACCTGGCCAATATCCCTATAGGGATCTCCCACAGGCCATTCTGTCACGTCATAATAATTTCTGCTAGCCATTCATTTTATCCTCCTTATCGTTTGCATGGCCTATTTCACTATGGTGAAAGCAGTCTTTCATCCCATAGGATTCGTATTCCCGTATCAGCGCCATGCCGCCATATGCACGGATCTTCAATTGATTCTGGGCATTTCCTGCAAATATATTATTGGAATGGTTATTCTGATACTGGTCCGTAAAGATTTCAAGGGAACTCTGATCGGACAGGATATGCACATCCAACTCCTTTTTCCCTTTCAGATACAGTACGCTTCTCGAAACGCCTCTGCTCCATCCGTCCGATTCATTTCGGTCTACGCTCAATTCTGCTTTTCGGAAATCAAACAAACATACCGTCTTCTTTCCCTCTCCGCAGCGCAAAATCAACTCCAGCCTGTCTGCATCTGTCTTTTCCAGATCTATCTTCATCTTCAGTTCGAAGCATACGCCGTCCCCGGCTGCCAGCTCCCTTTCTTCTTCCGTCACCACAAATGCATCTTCCCGCCTCTGGCTCTCCCGCAGAGTTTCCAGTTCTGCAATCGGAATAAACTTAAGCGTGCCGTCTTCCATCATGCGCACTTCCAGAGGAATATTGAAAAATCCGCACCATCCTTCCTTGTATGTGGGACCCCAGTCCTTCCACAGGGGCATCCATTCCCATTCATTGGCCCATCCCACCATAATCCTTCTTCCGTCCGGAGCCTGGAAAGACTGGGGCGCATAGTAATCGAACCCCCAGTCGATTTCTCCGCTTATATGGGAATGAAACCTGCCTGTCTCATAATCGAAATCGCCAACCATATACATAGCTGTATGCTCTCCGGCTCCCATCGGTGAAAATGTCAGGACATACCGTTCCCCCATAGGGTAAAAATCCGTACACTCCCACATATAGCCCCATTCCCCGCGGCTTTCCGCCATCACGTTGAAGAATGTCCAATGGAACATGTCTTTGGAACGGTAAAGAAGAGCCTGGCCCCTCTGGCCGCAGCAGCCGCCGCACACCATATAATAAATACCCTCATGTTTCCATACTTTTGGATCCCGGAAATGCTCCGGCGCAATGCCCTCTGGCGCAGTCAGCGCCGGATTCCCTTCGTATTTTTCAAAATGGACGCCATCTTCGCTGTATGCGATGCATTGCGTCTGCACAAACCCCTGTTCCTCCTTGGCAGTTCCTGTATACATTAAAAACAGTCTGCCCTCATGTTCAATGGCGCTTCCCGAAAAGCAGCCGCCGCGGATATGGTCGTCATAGCTTTCACTGGGAGCCAGCGCAAGGGGCAGATACTCCCAGTGGAGCATATCATCGCTGATTGCATGGCCCCAGTGCATATAATCCCAGAAGCCGTAATAAGGATTGTATTGGAAGAAGAAATGGTATTTTCCCTTATAATAAATCAATCCATTCGGGTCATTCATCCATCCGGTCTGAGGCATAAAATGGTAATGCTGGCGCATTTTTCCATTCTTTATAATTTCCTTTTTTTCATCTATCTCCCGCTGTGCTTTTTCGATATTTTTTTTCATTAATTCTTTAGACATAATATTCTCCATTCTGCCGGCATCTTTCTGCGCGGACAGCTTTCTTTCCTGCCGGTATTTTCTGCGCGGACAGCTTTCTTTCCTTCTGCCATAAATAGCTATCCCTTCACCGCGCCCGCCGTCATGCCGCTTACGATATATTTCTGGGCAACAAGAGAGATAATCATGACAGGGAAACTAAACACGAACGCTCCTGCGCACATCGGCCCCAAATCAAGATTATATGCAGACAAAAATCCTGCCAGGCCAACAGTAAATGTTTTTGCGTTTGTGCTTGTGAGAAGCAGCGCAACCAAAAAGTCATTCCACGCCAGAAACAGCGTAAAGATAAATGCCGTTGCCAGCCCCGGAGTACAGATTGGCAGGATTATTTTCCGAAACGTCTGGAAGCTGCTGGCGCCGTCCACATACGCCGCCTCATCCAGCGTGGTAGGTATCCCCTCATAAAAACTCAGCATGGTCCACATGACAAAAGGCATATTGATTGCCGCATACACAATAATCAATGCAATTTTTGTATCATAAAGCCCTAAGGTGCAAATCAATTCATAGATGGGGACCACGATACTTGATGTAGGTATCATTTTCAGGCACAGCACCAATACCACAAGGAACACCGACAGCTTTGCCCCGGACCTTTGAATTGCGTATGCCGCAAGGGATCCCAAAATCAAAGCTATGACCGTGCTTGCAACCGCAGCCGTCAGGCTGTTGACAAAAAACTGCACCGTATCCATTCGCTCAAACAGCCCGGTGAAATTCTCCACGGAAAAAGCTTTCGGGAAAAACTTTGGAGGGACAGCAACCACTTCCGAACCCGCTTTAAAGGAACAGCACACAACATATATGTATGGGAAAAGCCAAAACACTGTGAGAATTACAGACAGGGCAATCCCGATATTCTTACCGATACTGAAATTTTTCTTCATGTTCATCCTCCTTGCACTCAGTCTGCGCTAACTCATCTTTTTCTTCGGGTTCCATAGATTCTGCATAAATACCAGTGTAAAAAGCACTAATACGGCAATGAAAACGACAGCCATAGCGCTTGCATATCCAACTTGGTTATATCTTGCCAGTGTTTTATAAATGATAATACTGATGGTTTCCGACGAACTGTTTGGGCCTCCTTCCGTCATGGCCCATATAATATCAAATGTCCTGGCTGCATCTATAATCCTGACAGACAGAGCCGTCAATAATACCGGCTTGATATTCGGCAATTTTATCAATAAAATCTGCTGGAACAGATTCGCCCCATCAATCCTAGCGGCCTCCAGCATGCTGGAATCCAATCCCTGCAGCCCTGCCAGCGTCATCAGCATCATAAATGGAGTTGTCAGCCATATATCAGCAATGCAGCATGCAATCAATGACCAGTTGGCATCTGCTAGCCACAGGATATCACTGCTTTGCTCCAGAATTCCAACCCTTGTCAGCAATTCATTTACAATGCCAAAGCTGGAACTCATCATCAGTTTCCAGGTAAGGCCCGCCACCAGCGGCGCAATCATCAGGGGAGCCATCATCAGGGAACGGACAATTTTACTTCCGCGGTAATTCAGCTCAAAGAACAAGGCAAACATCACCCCAAAGAATGTCTCCAGTCCAACCGCCAAAACAATATAAACCAGTGTATTTTTTAACTGCTTTAAAAACCCGCCCGCCGTAAACGCCCGTATGTAATTTTCCAGTCCAACAAAGGCCCTCTCGCCGGTAATTCCAATGTCATAAAAGCTGTCAATCACCATTGTGATAATGGGATAAATCAAAAAGGCTCCCATAAACACTGCGCCTGGCAGAAAGAACAGCAATAATGTTTTTCTTGAAATCAATCTCATTCTATTTTCTCCTTCACAAAGGAAAGGGCGCCCTTTCCCATTCCAATGCACCCAGGACGCCCTCTGCTTCTTATTCAACCAATCATCATCGGTTAATCGCTTCTATCTCTGACGCTGCCGATTCCAAAGTTGATTCAATATCGCCTCCGCCAAGGCAGGACTCCACAACCCCTACCAATACCTCTTCAATCTGTGCCCAGGTAGTTACCATCGGCCTTGCCTGGGACTGTTCGGAATCTAATGTCTCAAGGACTGCTTTCGTATGTTCCAATCCTGCTTCGCTTCCAGCTTTCTCATATACGGATTTCCTTCCTGCAATCTTTAAAGTAAGATCCATATAATCCCCATTATGTTCATACATATATTCTACATATTTCAAAGCCATCTCTTTATTGGCAGAATTTTTCATGACGCATTCATACCAGGGGCCTGTGGTAGCGCCGATTCCTGCGCTTCCTGCAATCATCGGAGCGCATCCGACTTTGTCTGCGCCCAACGCTTCCACTGCCGCCGGATACTGATGGCTCCAGTTCAGCTGCATAGCAACCTTCTCATTTGTGAACAATTCCTGTGACTCTGTTGCCGCTGTTGACAAGGAATCTGCCGGGGTATAATCCGCACTCGCATTTTCCACCATAAATTTCAAAGCATCCACGTACGCCTGGTCTGTGATGTTGACTTTGCCGTCTTCGCCAAACACAAGGCCTTTGGCGCCAGCCTGGCAGGCAAAATCAAGGAAAGAGCAAACTGCATCCGTTCCACTTCCAAATACAGTCGTCCCATACATATCTCCTCCGGCAAGTTCCTCGGCAAGCGCCTGGTATTCCTCCCAGGTCTTAGGCACTTTATCTTCCGGAATCAGGTCCTTTCTGTAAATCAGCACTTTCGCATTCACCCACATAGGATAGCCCAAAAGGTTCCCGTCCAATGTGCCGCTCTCCTCCAGCGTCGGAAGAAAATCACTGGTATCCGCGTTATTGATTGGCTCTATGGCATCCTTGAATGCGGCAAGCCATACAACATCCAGACATCCAACATCATGCGTCGCTTCTCCTGCTTTGATTTCCGTGGAAAGTTTATCGTACATTCCTGTATAAGCGACTGCATCCACCACTACTTTGCATCCTGTTTCCTTTTCAAAATCCGCCGCCGTCTCATTTGCAAGCGCCTCTGCCGGGGAGCCGCTTTCCACCAGCACTGTAATGCTGCTCCCATCTTCCTCCCGGGACTCCTGAGTTTCCTGGGACTCCTGGGACTCTTGGGTTCCCTGGGTCTCCTGAGACTTGCTTTCTTCTTTCTTTGCGCCGCATCCTGCAACAAGCGATACTGCCATCGCCGACACAAGCAACATACTGATGATTTTCTTTTTCATTTTCTCCTTCTCCTTTGATTTAAATTTTCATTTTATGAAATATATTTCATTTATATTTTCATTATAGCATCATTTTAAAATTATGCAACCTCTATTTTTTTCTTCGTCGTTATGACTAATTTTAATAATAGTATAAGTTCTTTTTTCATCCTATTTTGTGCATTATCCACTATTTATATTTGGTTTCATTCACTTTATAATGAAAATATTTTCATTATAAATCCACTTTCATTTTCTTTGAATTCTTTTTTCAAAATTATTTGCAAAAGAATTTTCAAGATATCTTTCATTACAGGTAATTTATGGGATCCTTTCTGTTTACTTGTTTTCATAGTTATGCTATACTTTTTTCAAAACATTCATTATGTGAGGGAGAATACAATGAAAAAAAGCAACAGAGTCAATATAAAGGATATTGCTTCTGCCTGTAACATTTCCGTTTCCACTGTATCCAGATATTTCAATAATCCTGACCTGCTTTCCGACGCTACCCGCAAGAAGATTGAGCAGAAGCTGAAAGAATTGAATTTTCAGCCCGGATGGTCGATGCAGACGCCAGAACTGCGCAATACAAACCTGATTCTTGTCATCCTGCCCCATCTCCAGTTCGGTTTCTATACAGAACTGCTGAACCAATTGATAGAAACCGGCAAAGAAAAGGGATATCATTTCATTCCTTATACCTCCGGGAAATCAAAAAAAGAAGAACTTACGGCAATCCAGGCATTGTGCCAGTACCACCCCAAAGGGCTGATTCTGTTAAGCCCCCTGTTAGACGCCGATGACATTGCCGGCCTGCCTGTGCCCGTCATCACCATTGAGCGTTCCGGAGGAAATTTCATGCAGATTAACAGCGACAATTTCACCGGAGGGAATTTAGCCGCCCAGCTTTTGCTAAATAACAATTGTGAAGTATTTGCCCATATCAACAACGGCTACAGCACCATGTGGCCATCCTTTAAGCGAATCGTGGGGTTCGAGTGCCTGATGGAGGGACAGACCTATGAAAGAATCATACGTCAGGAACTGTCCGAACCGTTTATGCCTTCTGCGGTACGGGCAATGAAGGAAATCGTAGAAAGTCTACTTCGGAAATACAAAGGGAAAAAATGGGGAATCTTCTGTTCCAACGACGATATTGCAAGGTTATTTGAACAGCAATGCATCTTAAGCAATCTGTCCATTCCGGAAGAGGTAGAGATTATTGGCTATGATAATTCGCCGATATCAGAATGCGCGATTTATCCAATCACCTCTGTGGCGCAGAATATTTCCCTGATGGCGCGCCTGGCCATAGATGGGTTCGATAATTATCTCCCATGCGAAACAATTGTGCCGAATGAACTGGTGCAAAAATATACTACAAACCATTCCTAAAAACGATTGCAGACAAATTTGAGAAAGGCTTTATGGCAGGAGCCCTTTCACGCAGGATAAATTTTCATATGCAAGGCGGAGGAATGAGGCGTAGCGGTGGCTACGTCGATTGACGAGGGTCTGCCCCGCTTTATCGGGCACAACGCAGCAGATGGAAATATAGACAAGTGAAAGGTACGGTTAATTAGTGTGGGTTATACTAGCGCTTACGCCGCTGCGAATTCTTATGTTTTTCATGGCAGCGCTATCTGATTTTGCGAAGAGACATTGCGAAAAATCTCTTTCTTAGACGGCGTCACCCGCAGGACTCCGTCAATAAATCATACTTCACCACATCCATGGCAGCTACGCCGTCCACAAGAAAAGAAACGCCGTCCGCTTCCTTATCAGTATACATGGTTGCGGACAATACATGTTCCCCGTCATTGACAAACACTTCAACGCTGAACATATCCAGGATAATCCGTAATTTGATTTCTCCATTCCTGCTGTTCACCCGGCTGCGCCGCTGATGGATGATTGCCCTTCTGCTCCCTGAAAACTTCCGGTCTATTTTCACAATGGATTCCAGGGGCCGGAAGCTTACCGCAGTGTGGTAAGTGTCATTCTGGGCAAACCGGACTGCAAATTTCCGGTACATATTCTTGTTAATAACTTCATGAGCTGTCACAGATTCAGCCTCACCCGCCGTCACAGATTTGCTCATTTTCCTGTCACGCTTCCAATTGCATATACAACTGTTTATTTCCATATTTA
>JAETSX010000127.1 GCA_021769425.1 Eubacterium sp. | reverse complement strand
CTGAATATCAAGGAGAGGGAACTGGTTCTGCGATCCATATATATAATGAGGGAGGGGAAGAAGTTCTTACATACACTCAAGGAGTAGGGTGGCATGAGAAAGAGACAAAAGCAGAATCGGAAGTACATTCAGCGTTAAAATCAGCATATTATGAGGCATACCATGATGCAAGAAAGGCGCTGAACACTGGAACAAATGTGGAAATCACAAATGAAAATGTTGTAGTGCAAAGTAATTTCGATATGAAAGCATAAAGTATGTAATTCAGCAAATGTATATAAGGGGAATTTGACAGACAGGAGGAATATGATTATGGTAAAGTCAATGAAGAAAGTAAAGAGAATAATTGCAGTTGCTTTGGTATTCACAATGTTATTTGCTTCACAGGTAACAGCGTTTGCAGCAAGCCCGGAAACAAAGTCGGCAAATAAAGATATGTCGATTGCATTGATGCCGGGAGTTACAGGGGATTCCAATACAGTTACTTTCAATTTTAGCGGTCTGCCGGATAATGCGATTGTAAAAGAAGTTAAAATTGATTGCTCCAATGCATCTGTAATCGGTGGAAAAGGAGCGATATTGGCACAGAGCCTAACAATAACCTGCCCTAGTGGGGAAACGCATACTGTTGGTTGGGGCAGGGGGAATGTGACTACCACAAATCTATTTATTGCGGAAAAAGCTGCCGGAACATGGTCTGTGTATATGACAGGAACCAATATTGCATCTCCGAGTCTTGGTTCAGCATTTATCGGGGGTACAAAATATTCAAGACCTAAAATGATAATAACTTATATTTTAGAATAGTAGAATTAAATATTCCCTACATACACATTTGTATGAATAACATTAAATCAAATCAGTCTTTGAACTATAATGGTTCGGGACTGATTTTTTATGCTGTTTATAGATGGAGTAAAAATGAAAATATATTGGTTTAAAGTGTCCATTTTCTGCGATAGAGAACCGTTTTCTGCAAGTCTAATTGTATTTTAGGATTTTTTGTTATAAAATTTTTTACTGGATAATTCTCGTTTGCGATATGTAATGTGGTATTAAAAGCTCAATATGCAGAATATCAGGTAATGTAAGGATTGGGATGAGATATTTGAGAGAAGTTAGAGTAGCTATTATTGATAATGGAATAAACAGAGATCTAATATGCAAAGAAAAAATACAGGCGCAAATAGTTATAGATGAAAACAACAGGTGTATAGAAGATAAAAACGAAATTCGGGTTACGGATTTTCAACATGGGACGTTCTGTGCATTGATTGTTGAAAAATATAATTCTCACTGCATATTGGATAGTGTACGAATTTTGGATAAAACTGGGAAAGGCGGGATTGAAAAGATAGAACCTGCCCTTGAATGGTGTTATCAGAACAATATAGGGGTTGTCAATCTGAGTTTCGGAACTACGAATTTTAATGAGTGTGAGAAGCTTAAAAAATTGGTCAATAAGTATGTATATAATGGAATGATTATTGTGGCAGCAACGGCAAATTCAGGATTCGTATCATATCCGGCTAGTTTTACGAATGTAATCGGTGTGGCAACAACAGGCAGTCCTTTAAGTTATTCCGAAGATTATTTGCAAATGGGGATTGATACTATTGTTCCGTCTGAACATATGGTTAAATTTTTTGATAAAGAGATTAAAACATCATTGAGTAACAGTTATGCAGCACCATATGTATGTGCTTTGATTGCAGACAGGCTGAGCATAGATAAAACGCTCGACATAAAGAAATTGAAGGACTATGCAAGAGAGCAAAGCCATACAGAAATGGTTGGGGGAGTGTATGAACCAGACTGGGTTTATAAGGCTTATGTAACAGGCAGGAAGAAAACGAGCAGAGCAGATTATTACTTTGAAACGGTTTCGGGAGAATTTAGCGAAATACGAGAGGAAGTCGATACCGTAATAGCTTGCTCTGTGGCTGATTTGGAAAGTCTTGAGATAAAAAACAAGAATGTAATATATCTTGGGAAAGAGGATATTTATAATATAGATGTGCAGGGGTTCTTTTGGAGCGGGGAAATTAGGCGGCAGCAGATTTTGAACAATCATTATCAGGGAAATGGTCTTGAGGTTCCGGTAGTGATATTGGCAATCGAAGCTGCAATAGACAGTTTTTACATACTTACTGAATTAAAAAGGGCATTTGCCCGTGATGGTTACAATGCATACACGATAAAAATGGAGCCTGAATGTGTACTGTATGGGTTAGAATATATGCCGGAGCCTGTGGCAGATTATGAGGCATGGAAAACTTTTATAGAAAGTCAGGTGTTTTATAAACAAAGTGATTTGGTAATATGGTGTGTTTCATTGGACGATAAGGAGAAATTTTTGAAAGTGTATCCTGATTGTGATGTAGAGATTAACCTTTGCAATGAGGGAGAAAATATTTTGGCTAGATTTTCTTTTGAAAATGAAAAGGCTGAGAAAAGAATATCAGGATTGCTTGACAGGAAAGAGATTGATGAAATATATCATATTATAGAAAAAAAGCTGACGGAGGATGAAGATGGATAATAAAGAGGCTGTAAAGAGATTGCTTCTGTTATTGAACAGATACAAAAAAACTATAATTGCTATTGTCTGTTGCTTGTTTATTTCTACAGGATTAAATCTTTGTGTACCGCTAATCAGCCAGCGGATCATGGATAATGGTTTTATCGGTGGCAATAAGAAATTGCTGATTGAGCTGGTTTTGGCATCTATGGTAATATACACGATAAATTCCCTTATAGACATAATTAAGGAGAAAAAGCGTGTAGACATTTCAGCAAAGATACAGTATTTTCTTTCGGAACAGTCTTTCTCACATCTTATGAAGCTACGAATAAATTATTTCAATAACACTAATTATGCGGAGACTCTGAATAATATCAACACAGATATTAACCAAATGACATCTATTGCTGACAGCAGCGTTTTCTTTGTGGTTACACAGGCGTTCAGCATGGCAGGCGGCATAATCGGGTTATTTATTATAGATTTCAAAATGACGGTATTAGTGTTGTTGTTTATACCGATTAAATGCGTTGTAATGAAATACTTTGCCAAGAAGCAAAAACAGATTATGGATGAGTTTATACAAAGGAATCAAGAATATGCGAGATGGTTTGGGGATACTGTTGGAGGGGTACGGGAAGTAAAGCTGTTTCATATCTTTGATAAAAAGCATCAGGAATTTACATATAATCAGAATAACATTATTGAGAAACAGAAACAGATGAATATGTTAAGCCAGTGGAATATGATTATAGATAATATCATGGTACAACTTCTCTCTACACTGTTATATATATTGGGCGCAAATCTGGTGTTTGATTTGCAGCTTTCGGTGGGCAGCGTATTTGCGTTCATTACATACAGCGCATATGTTACAGGACCGATTTCTGCAATCCTTAATATAGGATACCTTTTATCAGGGATTATTCCGTCAACGAAAAGATATTACGCCTTTATGGAATTAGAGGAAGAAACGGATACCGAAAAGACCGCAGATCTGTGTCTGAATGATTTGAAGATGAAACAGGTTTCTTTCGCATATGAAAAAGATAAATACATTTTAAAGGGCATTGATATTTTGTTTGCCAAAGGAAGTAAGACGGCTATAATCGGGCGTAATGGTTCGGGAAAGACAACAATCATCAACCTTCTTATCAGAATGTATGAGCCGGAAAATGGAAAGATATTACTGGGAACAGAGAATATTTCAGATCTGTCATTGTCAGAATATCGGGACATGGTATCTGTGGTTAGCCAGCAAATATACCTTTTTAATGATACAATAAGGAATAACATCTGCCTGTATAAACAGATAGACGATACTGTGATAGAGGAAGCCTGCAAGGACAGTGGACTGGAAGATTTTATAAAGGAGGTTTCCCTGGATTATGTGGTAGGGCAGAACGGGGCAATGCTCTCTGGCGGGCAGAAGCAGAAAATAGCCCTTGCAAGGGCATTGGTGTATGATAAGCCGATTATTATATTTGATGAAGCCACTTCAAACACGGATGCTTATTCAGAAAAGCAGATTAATAAACTGCTGAATACGAAACTGAAAGAAAAAACAGTGATAGTGATAACACATAGAAAAGAGATATTGAGTAAAGTGGATCAAATTGTTGTGCTGAAAGAAGGAGTGGTTGATGGTATAGGAACATATGATGAGCTGATCGGAAAAAATGATGAATTAAATATTATGATGGAAAAAGCGGATTGAGTTTAAAAGTCTTTTCATAACAGCAAAGCTTGTTTGAAAAGTTTTTGTGCCGTTTTCTGCAAAATAAGGTCACTTTCTGCAAGGGGGATTGAAATTTGTTTTGTTTTTGATAAATTAATATCTGTAATAGGTCATCTTTGAGGGCTTGTTATAAAATATTCGGGGAAAGGAGGAA
>JAETSX010000032.1 GCA_021769425.1 Eubacterium sp. | reverse complement strand
TTATCAGAAACTTATGAAAATGAAGGCTGGTTATAATAATAGAAGGTATTTGATGGTGCAAAAAATAGAATGTATAAATATAAAATGAACGAAAGTGTTAAAAGCTAAATCTCTGCTGAAAATAGCCTTTTCTTGACTTTGCCATGCCTTTCAAGGTACAATAGGAAATGTAAATAAATTTTTGTTTTTAAAGGTGACTTATGAAAAGAAAAAACAATGACAAAAAGGGCAAAGGAATGTCTTTGATTGTGCCAATCATACTGATTTTCTGCATTTTGGGGGCATTTGTATTCTATATTGCCGGGAGGATTTCAAGGGAAATGTCTGCGGCGGCCATTGACAACCTGAGCGAGAGTTTGGATTTGATTCGGGGAACGATTGAAGCCATTCTGGGAAAGGAAGCGGAGTACCAGAAATTAATTGCCAAAGAAATAGAATTGATGGAGAATCCAGAGGAATTTATTCAATCTTATGATGGAAATGAGACGATGGTTAAGCTGTCTTTGGTATCTGCCGGGGAATCCCAGGGAATTACCAATATGGGAGAACTCTTTTACCCGGAGGAACTGGATTTTTCCGCGGGAAAGACAGTGGAGGGCCTGCCTGTCTCCGAATCTTATATCAACTATATGGGAGCCTGGGCCTATACGCTGAAATGTCCTGTGATGCAGAAGAATCGGGAGACGGCAACGCTTTATATCGAATATATTTATGAATCTTTTGATAAGGCGCTGCCCAACAGATTTTACAACAGTATGGCGTCTCTCTATATTATGGACACAGAGAGCGAAAGACTTGTGCTGAAGCCCAAGGGGATGGGAGAGCGGGAGGCAGGCCATGTGAATCTGGAGGATTTTTACCGTGCAAACCAAATTTTGGAAGAGGATGTAAAAGAGGAAATTACAAGAGATATCAAAGCCGGGAAAAATGTGATGTTTTATCATGACATACAGGGGAAAAAATCCCTGATTTATATGTGGGCTGTCAATGACGGGACTATTTATCTGATTGGATATGTTCCGATAGAAGCCATACAGCGGGAGGGCAATGCGGTAAATCAGAACATTTATTTAGTGGCAACTGCGATGCTGATTGCATTTTTCATCTGCTGCGCTCTGTATTTTTTTACACAAAGACAGCGGATCAGGGCCGGGAGAGAACGGGAAAAGGAGAGAGAACTGCATAACAGGCAGCTGGCAGAGGCGCTGCAGGCGGCGCAGGTGGCCAGCAAATCCAAGACCATGTTCCTTTCCAATATGTCCCATGATATCCGGACGCCTATGAATGCGATTCTGGGATTTACCATCCTGCTTGCGAAAGATGCGGATCATCCGGAAAAAGTGAGGGAATATACCAGGAAAATCACTGCCTCCAGTCAGCATCTGCTTAGTTTGATCAATGATGTGCTGGACGTATCCAAGATTGAAAGCGGAAAAGTGGCGCTTACCATCGGTGAATTTACCCTGAGCAATATGGTATCTTCGGTGGATGCGATTATCCGTCCTGCGGCCAAAGCAAAAAAACAGAATTTTGAGATGACAGTAACCGGGATAAAAAGTGAATGCCTTGTGGGAGATGAGACCAGGATCAATCAGATTTTGATTAATCTGCTTTCCAACGCCGTAAAATATACCCAGGAGGGAGGGAATATCTGGTTTCGGATTATCGGCTTAGAGCGGCGATCCAGTCAGTACGAGCATATTCGGATAGAGGTGGAGGATAACGGATATGGGATGACGCCGGAATATCTGGAAACTATTTTTGACGCATTTACCAGAGCGGAAAACAGCACTACCAATAAAGTCCAGGGAACCGGGCTGGGTATGGCCATTACCAAGAATATTGTGGAACTGATGGGAGGAACCATTACGGTTGTCAGTGAGGTGGGCAAAGGAAGCCTGTTTACCGTGGATCTTGAACTGCGGATTCCGGAAGAGCAGGTGGATCGAAACTTCTGGATTAATCATAAGGTTTCACGGATACTGGTGGTGGATGATGATGAAGATATCTGCAGGAATGTTCAGACATTGATGGAGGATACCGGAGTTCGGACAGACGCGGCGCTCAGCGGAGAAGAGGGAATCCGGCAGGTATGCCGGGCAAAGGACGAAGATGAGCCTTATCATGTGATTTTACTGGACTGGAAAATGCCCGGTATGGACGGCATAGAGACAGCCAGAAGGATTCGGGCCGTTGTGGAAACGCACGTTCCTATTCTGTTTCTGACGGCATATGACTGGGAGGAACTGAAAGAGGAAGCTATACAGGCGGGAATTGACGGATTCCTTGCAAAACCCTTTTTCGTTTCTGCCCTGAAAGAAAAAATTCTGGAAGTCCATGCAGTTTTAGAAAACAGGGAGCAAGCCGGGGGAAATCCGGAAACAGACAGCTTAGAAGGATGTCACTTCCTGGTGGCTGAGGATAATGCGATCAATGCGGAAATTCTGGCACAGCTTTTAGAAATGGAAGGAGCTGACTGTGAAGTGGCTGAGGATGGTCAGGCCGCACTGGAGCGATTCCGGAATTCCGTTCCGGGAGAATTTGACGCTGTTCTAATGGATGTTCAGATGCCGGTTATGAATGGGTATGAAGCTACAAGGGCGATCCGCGGGCTGGATCGTGAAGATGCGGCCGCTGTGCCGATTATTGCCATGACTGCAAATGCATTTGCAGAGGATGTGAAGGACGCTCTGGCCGCAGGCATGAATGCCCATATTGCAAAGCCGGTGGATATGGGGCTATTTAAGAAGACGGTACATCAATATATGCAGAGAAAGGAGTAGGAAATGAAAAAAGGAGTATGCAGACTGGGAGCCGTATTGCTGGCAGGGCTTATGGCTGTCGCAGCAGGGGCCTGTGGACAGAATGAATATTTTGAGGGAAATCTTGCAGAGGAAAAAGAAAACCGCATCCGTTCGGTTTTGCTGTTTGCCCCTATGGAGAAGTCAGATCCGGATAATGAAAATATTTCAAGAACAGCATTTGACATCACAGTGGGAATGGCGGAGGAACAATTGGGGGTGACGGTGGAATACCGGACTTACACGGCGGAAAACTATCAGGAGAAGTCCTATGATGAAGTGGCTTTGGACCGGGCAAGGAATCACATGGATGATTTTTATCTCCTGAATCCGGATACCATACAGGCGCTGGGAGAAGAAGGAGAGCTGGCAGATCTGTCCGGTCTTGACTGCGTAAAGAATCTGAGAGATGTGGTAAAAACCGCCAACACCATCAATGGGAAGTTAGTTGCAATTCCCCAGGAAATTGTGGTGAACGGCCTGTTTGTAAATAAAGACATGTTCGATAAATATCATCTGGAATTGCCGAATACGCCGGAAGAGTTTCTGGAATGCTGCAGAGTATTTAAGGAAAACGGCATTGAGACTCCGGTAGGAGCCAACCGCTGGTGGCTGGAAAATTTTGTTTTGGCTCAGGCCTATGCAGACATGTATAACGGGGACTCAACAGAAGAGGAAATTGCCGCATTAAACAGCGGAGAAGCAAAGTACAGCGACTATATGCGGCCCGGCTTTGAGTTTTTGCAGGAATTGATTGATAAAGGCTATGTGGATGCAGAAAAAGCCTATGTTTCAGAGGCGATTGAAGGTGAGGGACCGGATTTTCTGGCGCAGAAGACGCCGATTGTTATGGCGTACTGGGGAGCTGCAAATGCAGATACGGCCTATGGGAAGCCGGATTTTCACATGCAGGTGATTGGATTTCCCAGTAAACGGGGCCAGATGCCGGTGGTGCCTGTAACAGGATACGGCGTCAGCGCAGAGGCGGCTCACATGGAGGATACGATGAATGTTCTGGATGTGATTCTTTCGGATGAGGCTCTGCAGGTGTACACGGAAACCAATAAAGTGATTTCCCCGTCCAAAAATGTCCAGGTGGAATGCATCGACGCTTTAAAACCGCTGAATGACAGGGTCAATGAGAATATCTATGTGCTGGGCGCCAATGCCAATCTGAAAGTGGAGCAATGGGGAAATACCTGCAATATCGTCCGGGAGTTGCTGAATGGAGCCACAGTGGAAGAGTGTCTGGCTGAATTTGACAAACTGCAGGAGGAATCTCTGAAAGAACAATAAAGGAAAGGAGCGCTTCCGATGGATGAGGCATCTGAAAATAAGCCAAAACAACAGATATCCTTGGGGCTGTTGGCCCATGTAGACGCAGGCAAGACCACATTGTCGGAAGCTCTGCTGTACGTAAGCGGCAGTATCCGCCAAATGGGAAGAGTGGACAACAAGGATGCTTTTTTGGATACCTACGAGCTGGAACGGGCCCGGGGAATCACGATTTTTTCCAAACAGGCGGCGCTAAAGACCGATCAAATGACAATTACGCTGCTGGATACGCCGGGGCATGTGGATTTTTCCGCGGAAATGGAGCGGACGCTGCAGGTATTGGATTATGCCGTTCTGGTGATCAGCGGCGCGGACGGCGTGCAGGGCCATACCCGGACCCTGTGGCGGCTGCTGAAAAAATACAGGATTCCGGCATTTCTATTTGTCAATAAAATGGATCAGCAGGGCACAGATGCGGAAGAACTGATAGAGCAGCTGAAAGCGGGGCTGGATGAAAACTGCGTGGATTTTTCCCGGACGGATACCCCGGAATTTTATGAAAATATTGCCATGTGCGAGGAACATGCGCTGGAGTATTTTCTGGAACGGGAACGGGTGGAAGAAGAACAGATTCGGTCCTTAATCAGGGCCAGGAAAGTGTTTCCCTGTTTTTTTGGTTCCGCATTGAAATTAACCGGTGTGGAGTATTTTTTGGAATCGCTGAAACGGTATATGCTTCAGCCGGATTATCCCAAGGAGTTCGGCGCGAAAATCTTTAAAATTGCAAGAGACAGCCAGGGAAACCGCCTTACCTTTTTGAAAGTTACAGGCGGGCGCCTGAAAGTAAAAACGGAGGTTTCTGATACAAAGGAAAAAATCAATCAGATCCGCATTTATTCCGGTGAAAAATATGAAATGGTAAAGGAAGCAGAGGCAGGCGCGGTCTGCGCCGTGACCGGGTTAAGCGGCGCTTCTCCGGGAACAGGGCTGGGAGGGGAGCGGGATTCTTTCCAGCCACTTCTGGCGCCTGTGCTGACTTACCGGATGATTCTGCCTGAAGGCAGCCAGGTAACCTCCGTGCTCTCCTGCCTGAATCAGCTTCAGGAGGAGGAGCCGGAGCTTCACATTGTCTGGGATGAGCATTTACAGGAAATTCAGGCGCAGATTATGGGGGAGGTGCAGCTGGAAGTCTTAAAAAGCATGATAAAAGAGCGTTTTGGCATTCAGGTGGAATTTGGCGCCGGAAATATTTTGTATAAAGAAACCATTGCCCATCCGGTGGAGGGAGTGGGGCATTATGAGCCGCTCCGCCATTATGCGGAGGTCCATTTGCTGCTGGAGCCCGGGGAGCGGGGCAGCGGCCTTGTATTTGACGTCCGCTGCAGCGAGGACGAGCTGGACAGAAATTGGCAGCGGCTGGTGTTAACGCATTTGGAGGAACGGGAGCACAAAGGGGTTCTCACCGGCTCTCCAATTACCGATATGAAGATTACGCTGGTGACCGGCCGGGCCCACCTGAAGCATACAGAGGGCGGGGATTTCCGGCAGGCCACCTACCGGGCGCTGCGCCAGGGATTGATGGAGACGGAATCTGTTCTGCTGGAGCCCTATTATAACTTCCGGCTGGAGGTGCCGGAATCTTTGGTGGGACGGGCCATGACTGATATTGAACGGATGCATGGAAACTCCGGGCCGCCCTGGATTCAGGGAGGAATGGCAGTGTTTGAGGGAAGCGTTCCGGTGGCATCCCTGGGAGATTACCAGCGGGAAGTGATTTCTTATACCAGGGGAAACGGCCGGCTCTCCTGCAGCCTGAAGGGATACGAGCCCTGCCGGAATCAGCAGGAAGTGATAGAGCGGACAGGTTATGATGCGCAAAGCGATCTGGAACATTCCCCGGATTCTGTGTTTTGCGCACATGGGGCTGGATTTGTGGTGAAATGGAATCAGGTAAAGGAATATATGCATGTGGAAAGTCCGGCTTTTCTGAAAAAGGACCTTCGGGAAGACAGGCCTTTAGAGGAACAGCCGGGAACCAGAAGCGGCTCCCTGGAGGAAGCTTGGATTGGGGAAGAGGAAGTGGAGGCCATATTGTCCCATACTTTAAACGCCAACAAAAGGGAGAAACAGGCAGGGCGGAAGGGCTATCATAAGAAAAAGGCGATGTCCCGGGAAACAGGCCATTCTGTGACCCGCACTTACCGCAGCCCCCAATCCGCAGAAGAATATCTTTTGGTGGACGGCTACAATGTAATTTTTGCCTGGGAGGATTTGCGGGAACTGGCGAGAGATAATATTGACGGGGCCAGAGGGAAGCTGCAGGATATCCTTTCCGATTATCAGGGAATAAGGGGCTGTCATTTGATGGTGGTTTTTGACGCTTACCGGGTGCAGCAGCACAAAACGGAGATTTTAGATTATCACAATATTCATGTGGTGTTTACCAAAGAGGCGGAAACGGCCGATCAGTATATCGAAAAATTTGCCCATGAGCATGCGAAAAAGTATCGGGTTACGGTGGTGACCTCTGACGGTCTGGAACAGATTGTTATCAGGGGCCAGGGCTGCGGCCTGATTTCCGCCAGGGAATTTTGGGAGGAAATCAGAAGGGCCAAAGAGGATTTGAAGCAGGAATACGTGCAAAAGCAGGGGAAAAGCGGAAATTATCTGGGAGAGGCCATTTCGGAGGAACTGGCCAAGCAGATAAAGTAAGATTCAGGAGGAAAGAATAATGGAGTTATCAAATCGGCCCCGCCGTCTGCGGGGAAACGGCATTTTGCGTAAAATGGTGCGGGAAACCAGAATGGATCCCTCATCTTTAGTATATCCCATGTTTGTGATGGAAGGGAATAATAAAAAAGAAGAAATCCCTTCCATGCCGGGGCAGTACCGCTACAGCGTGGATCGGATGGAGGAAAAACTGGAGGCGCTTCAAAGCGCCGGAGTGACGGCAGTGATGTTTTTTGGCATTCCGGAAAACAAGGATGAAATGGGCAGCGGCGCCTATGCGAAGGACGGAATTGTCCAGAAAGCTTTCCGGAAAGCAAAAGAAACGTTCCCGGGCCTGTATCTGATCGGGGACGTCTGTATGTGCGAATATACTTCTCATGGCCATTGCGGCATCCTTTGCGGACAGGAGGTGGACAATGATAAAACCTTGGAATTTCTGACTAAAACAGCGCTCTCACAGGTACAGGCAGGGGCGGATATGGTTGCGCCCTCTGATATGATGGACGGGCGCGTGGCGGCAATCCGCAGGATGCTTGACCAGAATGGATACTGCAATACTCCGATTATGTCGTATGCGGTGAAATTTGCATCTTCCTTTTACGGGCCGTTCCGGGATGCGGCAGGTTCGGCGCCTGCCTTCGGGGATCGCAAATCTTATCAGATGGATTACCATAACCGCAGGGAAGCGTTGAAAGAGGCCATGCTGGATGTGGAAGAAGGGGCGGATATCCTGATGGTGAAGCCGGCAATGGCGTACGGCGATTTAATCCGGGAGGTGAAGGACAGAACGAACCTTCCCCTGGCGTCCTACTCTGTCAGCGGAGAGTATGCCATGGTAAAAGCCGCCGCCCGGGCAGGATTTGTGGATGAGGCCGGCATTGTGTGCGAGATGGCGGCAAGCGCATTTCGTGGAGGAACAGATATTTATATTACATATTTTGCAGAGGAATTGGCGAAATTTATGAATGAGGGAAGGATAGGGTAGCGCTGGACAATATCCGAAGCGGCGGAACAGACAGAGGTTTGCAAAGTAAACTTCCATCATATTTAGCCTGTCGTGCGACGGGCCGCATGGCCATCCATACTATGGAAGTCGGAGAAAACAGGATGAAGAGGTTCAGGCAAAAGGTTTATGGATACAGGAAAGGAGCAGCAGATGAATCGATCAGAAACATTGTTTCAGGAAGCGGTAAAGGTAATGCCGGGCGGCGTCAACTCACCGGTGCGGGCGTTCGGGTCTGTGGGAACCACCCCAAGATTTATCAAAAGCGCGGAAGGAGCATACCTTTATGATGAGGACGGCAGCCGGTATATTGATTATATTGGTTCCTGGGGGCCGATGATTTTAGGGCATGCCAATGAAGCGGTGATTGACAGCGTCACAGACGCATGCAAACGCGGGCTGAGCTTTGGGGCGGCTACTGCCATAGAGGTGGAAATGGCAAAGCTGGTATGTGAGCTGATTCCGTCCATAGAAATGGTGCGGATGGTAAATTCCGGTACGGAAGCGGTTATGAGCGCCATCCGCCTGGCAAGAGGTTATACCGGAAGGAATAAAATAATCAAATTTACGGGATGCTATCATGGGCACTCCGACGGACTTCTGGTTAAGGCGGGATCCGGAGTCATGACTGCAGGAGTTCCGGACAGCCTGGGGGTTCCTGCCGGATGTACCCAGGATACGTTATCTGCAGATTATAATAATTTAGATACGGTAGCAGAGCATTTTAAAAGATGCGGAGAGGAAATAGCGGCGGTCATTGTAGAGCCGGTTGCGGCCAATATGGGCGTCGTGCCTCCAAAACCCGGCTTTCTGGAAGGTCTTGGAAGTATTTGCAGGGAATACGGCGCACTGCTGATTTTTGATGAAGTGATCACCGGATTTCGGCTGGGGATCGAAGGAGCTCAAGGGTATTACGGCGTGACGCCGGATCTTACTACTTTTGGGAAGATTATCGGAGGCGGCATGCCGGTGGGAGCCTATGGCGGAAAACGGGAAATCATGGAACTGGTCTCCCCTGTGGGCGGTGTGTACCAGGCGGGAACTTTAAGCGGCAATCCGGTTGCCATGGCGGCAGGCATTGCGCAGCTTACAATATTGAAGGAGCATCCGGAATATTATACAGAGCTGAATAAAAGGGCGGATCAGTTTTATCAAAAGATGCAGGAGATATTGAAAAAAGCCGGACATTCCTGGCAGGTAAACCATGTGGGTTCTCTGGGATGTCTTTATTTTACGGATAAAGAAGTGACAGACTACGAGAGCGCCAAAACTTCCGATACCAAAGCATTTGCCCGTTACTGCAATTATATGATGGAGCATGGAGTCTATCTGGCGCCTTCCCAGTTTGAAGCAATGTTTTTATCGCTGGCCCATACGGAGGAAATTTTGAATGAAACACTGAAAATCATGGAACAATACAATGGGTATGAACAGTAACACTCTTACTTTTTTCTTACAAAAAATTTAAAGAAAGTTAATTCTTTTTTTAAAAAAGTGGTGTTATAATAGGTAAAAAGAAATACAGGCTGATAATATACGAGAAAGAGTGGAGAGAAGTACAGTGACCAGTGAAGAAAGAAGAAGGAGAGAAACATATCTGGCCAGAAAACGGCGCAGAAAACGGAGAAGAACCATACAGATTATCAAAAGAGCTGCGATTGTGGGCTTTGGCATATTTCTGATTGTGTTTGGAGTAACAAGGATTTTTCACAAGGATACTGCACCGGATGAAGTTCAGGCCAAGAAGGAAGCGCCCAAGACTATTCAGAAAGAGGAAGAAAAAGAAGAAAAGGGATTCCAGCAGAAAGTGATTGCCCAGACCCCGGAGTTCAAGGTGGATCTTCTGACGCCCAATCCTTATTCCAGGCCTCAGACGGCATTAGAGGAGGTTAAGGGGATTGTGGTTCATTACACGGCCAATCCGGGAACCACGGCAGCTCAGAATCGCAGCTATTTCGAGAGTCTGAAGGATACCCAGAAGACGAAGGCAAGCAGCCATTTCGTAGTGGGAATGGAAGGAGAGGTGATCCAGTGCATTCCCAGCACGGAGATGTCTTATGCTTCCAATGAACGCAATGTGGATACTCTGTCGATTGAGTGCTGCCACAAGGATGAGACGGGGCAGTTTACCCAGGAAACGTATGATTCTCTGGTAGAATTGACGGCATGGCTTTGCGGAAAATTTAATCTTCCGGTGGATGATGTCATTCGGCATTATGATGTGACAGGAAAAGAATGTCCAATTTATTATGTGAAAAACGAAGACGCCTGGACACGTTTCAAAGAGGATGTGCAGAAATATCTGGATACATACGGAACGGAGCCGGAGGAATAGGAAACCCGTGCGGGCGGGAGATTGTCTCTTTGTGTCCGCACTCGCTGCGCAAAGCGTATCATCCCTTTAAGATTGAGGGAAAGGAGAGCTGATATGGGCTTGTCCGCTTTGTTTTCAAGAATTTATGAATTGGAAAGAGAATGTAAAAAGGCTGCCCCAGGAAGGAGTGAGATACAAAAAGACTTCTTCCTGGGGCGTTATTGTACACTCCGTGAACGGCAGCGCGCTTCGCGGTGGATTGGCCTGTGACCGTGCAGCGCGGTGCACGGCCCAGGAGGGAACAGTGACAACTCTTGCTGCCATTCACACCCACGCCAGATTCCATAAAGTTTTTACTGTATGCAGGTGTGGATGGGAACAGTGACTGCCCCCTATTGCCAAATAAAGGATAATCGAGTACAATGAATAGCAGAAATGGGAGTTCCATAATTCAACAGAACAGGAGAACCATATGATAAGGGAACAATATGAAAGCCTGAAAACAGGAAAAAATCTGAGAAAAGACCTGATTGCACTGAAACAGGAATTGAAGATGGAAGAAGCCAGAGAAGAATTTCTGGAATTGCTGCAGGGCGATTACAGGATTCTCACAGATCTTTTGGGGCATGAGGAGCCTAAGGTGAGAGGGAATGCAGCCCTGGCGCTGGGCAGGCTGAAGCAGAAGGAATTCACTTCTCTATTATATGAAGCATATGAAAAGGAAGAGAAGCTGTTTATCAGGAGCAATTATCTGTCCGCCTTGGCTGAGCTGGATAGTTCCGAATATCTGCCACAATTAAAGGAACGTCTGGAAGAGCTGGAGGCTTATCATCCCAAGGCAGAAGAAGAAAAGCATATCCGGGAAGAGCTGAAAGGCCTGCGGACGCTTGTGTGCCGGGGGGAGCCGTTGAAAAAGCATACATTTCAGGGATATGATGAGACTTATGAACTGATTCTGACCACCGGAAAACTATATCAGCAGGTGACAGCGGAACAGATCAAAAACGGAGACACGGCTGTATTGAAAAGCGGAGTCCGGGTGGTTACCAGCCATATCAGGCCCATATTGGAAATTCCCACTTACCGGGAAATGCTGTTTCCGCTGAATAAAAAGAGATTGGAACCGGAGCCGAAGTTGGCTGCGAAATCATTGGCTAAATCCAATCTGCTGGAATTACTGGACAAAGCGCATAAGGCCGACGGAAGATATTGTTTCCGTCTGGGAGTCCACAGCCGGATGCCCCTGAATAAACGCAGTGATTTTGTGAAAAAATGCGGGTTTGCATTAGAGCAGGAAACCGGCCGCAGGCTGTACAATTCCGCATCGGATTATGAAGTGGAAATCCGTCTGGTGGAAGGCCGGGAGGGGACTTTTCTGCCGTTGGTGAAGCTGTATACGTTCCGGGAAGATCGGTTTGCTTACCGAAAACGCACAGTAGCCGCTTCCATACGGCCGGAACAGGCGGCATTGATTGCATATCTGGCCAAACCTTATCTGGCAGAACAGGCGCAGATCCTGGATCCTTTCTGCGGTGTGGGGACTATGCTGTTAGAACGGGACAGAGTATGCCCGGCCAGAGTGATGTATGGCATTGACACTTTTGGAGAAGCCATAGACGGGGCCTGGGAAAATGCCCGGCTGGCGGGAAAACAGGTGAATTATATCCATCGGGATTTTTTTACCTTTCAGCACGGTTACCCTTTTGACGAAATTATCACGAATATGCCGGACAGAGGGAAGAAGTCCAGAGAAGAGCATGATTTGTTTTACCGGAGATTTTTTGAGAAAGCAGAAGAAGTTTTATCAGACAGCGGCAGGATGATTCTGTACTCCGATGAGAAAAATTATATCAAAAAGCAGCTTCGGCTCAGAAAGGAGTTTACGCTGCTGAAAGAATACCGTATGGATGAAAAAGAATTGTACAATTTGTTTATTATTGGAAAGAGGAATTGATACAGATTATGAAACAGGAAGAAAAACAGGAGGAAAACGGCAGGCCGGCACAGCAGGAGGGGCAGAGTGTGAGTTTTTATATTTCCGGAGTGGAAATTTTGAATAACATAGGCTGCGGAATCTGCATATGTTCTTCCCAGGAAAAGGTACTGTTTGCAAATGAGAGATTCGCCGCTTTCTTTAATGGCAAAGTTGACGGAAAAGGCGTGAAGGAACTGCTGTCTCAGGCATTGAAAGACGGTAAAGAAAACGGCGGCGGAGAATTATATTTTGAGGAAAGTGAAAAATGGTTTGATGTCCACAGGAAGAATATTCGCTGGCTGGATCAGCGGATGGCAGAGCTGTATACGGTTTATGACATTACGGAGATCAAGCGGTATCAGCAGAGAATTGAGAGGCAGGCTAACAATGATTTTTTAACCGGGCTGTATAACCGGATACGCTGTGAGAAAGATTTGGACGAGCAGATTTGCCTGACCCGGGAAAAGGGCGGGGAAGGTGCGCTTCTATATATGGATCTGGATGATTTCAAGCATATCAATGATGGTTTGGGCCATCAGTATGGGGATGTGCTGCTGCAGGGGATTTCCTACAGCCTGAAAAGGATTCCCGGAATTGAAAGCAGTTGCTACCGGATGGGCGGGGATGAATTTATCATTCTTGTCACAGATACGGTTTTTTCCAGGTTAGACCGGATTCTGGAGGATATCTGCGGAATTTTTGAAAAGCCCTGGTTTTTAAAAGGAGCCGATTATTACTGTACTATGAGCATGGGGATTGTCCGGTTTCCCACCGATGGAGATACGGTGCAGGAAGTCATTAAAAAGGCGGATTTGGCTCTTTTGGAGGCGAAAAAAGCGGGAAAGAACCGGTATAAGTTCTACACGGCGAAAGAAGAAGGAAGCTCTTTTAAACGCTTGGATTTGGAAAAAAATATGCGGAATGCCATTATAGATGCCTGCAATGAATTTGAAGTATATTATCAGCCTATTGTGGATATTTCAAAGCCGGGCAATCCCTGTATGGGGGCGGAAGCATTGATTCGCTGGAATTGCGGGAACCTGGGGTTTGTTTCCCCGGCGGATTTTATTCCCCTTGCAGAATATCTGGGGCTGATTAATCCAATCGGGGATCATGTGCTGCTGCAGTCCTGCCGCCGCTGCAAACACTGGAATGATTCCGGGCATCCGGAATATAAGGTAAATGTGAACCTTTCCGTGGTGCAGCTTCTGCGCAATGATATGGCTGAACGGGTGAAAGATGCGCTGCAGCAGACAGGGTTGAATCCGAAGAACCTGACGCTGGAAGTAACAGAGAGCCTTGCCATCAATGATATGGCGCGGATGAAGCAGATTTTGGGTCAGATTAAAAACCTGGGCGTGCGGGTGGCCCTGGATGATTTCGGCACAGGCTACAGTTCCCTGAACCATATCCGGGAAATGCCTATTGACCTGATTAAAATTGACAGGTGCTTTATTGAGGATTTGGGGAGAGATGAATTTGCCGATGCTTTTGTGCGGATTGTCTGTGAGCTTGCTGCCGTGATCGGCATGAATGTGTGCGTGGAAGGCGTGGAATATGAGCGCCAGTATGAAATTTTAAAAGAAATGCAGATTCATATGATTCAGGGGTTTTATTTTGATAGACCTATGAAAGCGGAAGAATTTGAAAAAAAATATCTCTAAAAATCCAATAAATTTTAAAAATGCCATTGACATTTTCCCGCGAATTTGGTATTATTTACAGGTCGTCAGAAATGCGGAAGTGCTGGAATTGGCAGACAGGCAAGACTAAGGATCTTGTGTCTGTATAGACGTGTGGGTTCAAGTCCCATCTTCCGCATTTAACCCTTGGGAAGCCTTGTAAATCTTGGATTTACAGGGCATTTTTTATTTTAATTTTACGATGTACTCCTTTTTTACTCGCAAGACTGTCTTGAAGTTTTCTGAGCATCTGACGAGCATAAGAAAAGGAGCATTCTCATGAAAAAATTATCTCTCAAAAACTCAGACAACTTAACCGTGGACGAAGCGTTTGAGGACTTCAAAGGACATTGTCGGATTAAAAATCTGTCTGGGGAAACAATTAAGCTTTATCAGTATCAATTTAACGTATTCCACCGTTTCTTAGATGATGAAACATACCTTATTTCTGATGTTACTCTTGCTACCGTAAACAGCTTTATATTGGAGTTGCGTTCTGATAAGCATGTCTGTAATGATGTAACGGTTAATACTTACCTCAGAGGGCTTCGGGCTTTTCTTTATTACTGTATGGAAATGGACTATATGACTGCTTTTAAAATCCGTATTCCAAAAGTAGATAAGAAACTCAAGGAAACATACACCGATGCGGAACTGAATGTGCTTTTGAAAAAGCCCAACCTAAAAACCTGTGGATTTTCGGAATATAAGGTCTGGGTATTTTCCAATTATCTTTTAGGCACTGGAAACCGTATTTCCACCGCTCTCAACCTTAAAATAGAGGACATAGATTTTGATAACAGTATGATCGCACTCAATCACACGAAAAACCGCACCGCCCAAATTATACCGCTTTCTCAAACACTGGCAAATATCATGAGGGAATATCTCAAATACCGAAAGGGCGAAGCGGAGGACTATGTATTCTGTAATACATACGGAAACAAAGGGGATATACGCACCTATCAGGATATGTTAGCGGCATATAACCGCAGTAAGGGTGTAGAAAAGACCTCAGCCCACCTTTACCGTCATACATTCGCTAAAAAGTGGATATTGAACGGTGGGGATATATTCCGGCTTCAAAAGATACTGGGGCATAGCGATTTATCCGTAGTAAAGGAATATGTACAGATGTTCGGCAATGATTTATCTGTAGATTTTGATAAGTTCAATCCCCTAGACCGTACCGTTTCCTCAAATGGCTGTAAAAAGATTGCTATGTCTAAATAAAAGGCGGTGGGAAGTATGGAAAGATACATAACGGATTCGATTTATCATAATAAACCGTGGGAACGGACGATTGAAGAACTGGCAGAAAAACGGATATACCGCAGGCTAGCCGCTGTGATACTTAGGGAAGATTATCTGTCGATTGAGGAAGAACTAAACGAGTTTTACCGGAATCTGGAGAAAGAATGGTTCTACCGTGGTTTTACTGAAGGAATCCGGTTTCTGTTGGACTTGATGTAAAGCGGTGATACCGGAGATAAAAAACGAAAACTTTTTAAATTTTAGAATCTTTAGAAATAGCCTTTGCTTCGCAAAGACGTCGCTTCGCTCCGTCTGTGTATAATTCTTAAATAAAAAAATCCGCAAGTAAAACTATACTCATTGCGGATTCAAGATTATTATTAAGAGAACCTCTATATGCTCTCATTATTTTTGGCGGTTTGGGGATGCTTATTAACATATGCTACCATTACACTATATCGCCGCAACACCCCAAACCAATGATTATCATTTTCATAAAATCATTCCTTTCTTTTGAGCGTGTAAATTGGACAACTGCGTCATATATTACACCAGAAGCGATAGAATCTATGAAAAATTTAAAGGTGGCGATACTTGGAATCGAACCAAGTCCTGTTGCTAACAAGTCTTATACGTATAGTTTATACTAGATTTATCGATAAGTCAAGACTTAAAATTATAAGTCTACGAGCGAAGCGAGTAGTTATGAGGGGCGAAGCCCCTCATAAGGAAATATTTTCCGAAATTTTCTAAATTCTATCTCCGCTATCCCCGGAACCACGAGAGCCTTTATCGGGATAGGAAAACAGAAGTTTCACCATATTAACAGCTAATTCCCTTTCTTCTGCGGTTTTATCACTAAAAAGCTGTCTTATCAAATCAAGGCTATTATCGTCATTCGGGGTAAGGTATTCGGCTAATAAGAAATCCACGCTTACTCCCAGTTTATTCGCCAGAGGTATCAGCTTATCCAGCGTAACACTCCGTTCCCCACGTTCTATCTGTCCGAGATAGGCGGTCGAGATATTGACTTCTTCCGCCAGACTCTCCTGTGTCTTTCCCAGCCGCAGGCGTTCTTCCCTTATCCGTTTTCCCAGAAGTTTATAATCCAAAGTACCACTTCCTTTCTTAAAACTATTAGCTAAAGAAAATGATACTCACTGTTGCTTTTTATATGAATATGCGGTATGCTTTTATTATCTATGCTTACAGTTGTATTCTGGAATGAGAAAATTGGTGATTGATAAGCGTATTTTAAAAGATGTCTATAAGGCGAATAAATGTAGGAGGAGGCATTAAGATGATGAAAAGAAAATATAAAATTGGTTTGCTGATACTTTCTTCAACAATGCTTTTAACGGCGTGTAATGGTGAAAAAACGGAGCGAGAGAATGATACCGTTCGGAATAATGAAAGTACTGTTGAAGCGGAAAACGAATCGCCGGAGTATGCCTTTGCGATTGAAGAGGATACGGAAGTTCAGCACGAAGAAGTTACAGAAAGCATTGAGCAGAACACCGTAAGCGGTCAGGATTCGGAGAAATGGTATCAGGGAAAATATTATACGGACATACAAAAACCACAGCACTATATTCATTTTTATGATGGAGAAGATGGCAAGACTTATGTAAGAGTGCCTGGCTATGGCTTTTCCGTAGGCGCTCCAGAGATGATTGAAACCGAAGAATACGGAAATGCCCTAAGATACAGATATGCTGAGGAATATGGACGATTTGATTTTATTATAGACTATTTGCCTAAAATAGATGAAGTGATTGTATTATTTACTTACTATACAAATCATTCAGCTAATGCAATCGATTACAGCGGAGAATACATCTATAATAAAGAATTATCCGAAAAAGAAAAACAGACAGAAAATCAGAAAATTGATGACGAAGTAAAAGACGTGCTGGACGGACGGCAATTTGAATGTTTTGAAACAGAAAGCGGGGAAGATGTTATAATTTCTTTCAGAACATCATGGGATAATTCGTTAATGTGTGTTATTAACGAAGAATACTATGTAACCGTGTCTTATAGTGAAACGATTGAGGGGTATGAAGGTTATCCAGACGATGATGTTAACTCTCACATTATTATTAAGCTAAACGAAAAGGGAGATTTGGAATTTACGAGTTCCGGGCAATACGGGATATATAACGGAACTTATATTGAACTTCCAGATTCCGGTACTGACGGCGAAAATTAAAGACTAATAGGTTAGTTGAAGGTAATAGTAAAAGGTTTGGGAGATGCGGAGGTAACGGTGGTTATTTCCGTATTTTCTTTATCTTCACTAAAGAACATATGTTTTGTGCAACTTTTTTTGACAGGATTGAGGAAACTCGTCACTAAGCGAGTGGGCGATTGTCCTAATTTTTGAAAGAGCCGAAAAATGCTTGTTTTCAGATACATTGTCAATAGCTATGTTGCTTTTTTCCTGTTATAATGAATTTAATAAATACGGAATGCGCATTCCTCCTAACAAAATAGGTACAAGAAATTTAAGAATGGGATTTTGTGTAAAGGTATAAAACTCCCATAGGTTCATATTAAAGTATCCACAATAGGAGGTTTATTAGTATGGCAGAAGCAGACTATAAGTTACTGTTTGATATTATTGAGAATGATTTTTACTACAAGAAAACGGATTTAGGTATTCTCGTAACGATTTCTACCGCGGATGGAAAAGAAGATGTTTCTATCAACAGTGATAAATTCATTAGTATCATTACCAGTAAGTATCGGAAACGGTGCGGAATGGTAATATCAGCGACACCTATTAAAAATTGTATCCGCAGTTTCCAAGGGGATCTTGTAATACAGCAGGAAAAGACAAAAAATCCGAATCGTTATATACACAGAAATCATGAAATATGGATTGATGCGGCGAATAAGGCAGATGTCTATTTTACTATTAAAAATCATAGGCTATTACCCTTTTCTATGGGGTTTAAAACCTATAAACACTTTTATAAGCATTCAAAAAAAGGTATGATTCCTTTGCCTGATACAGACCATAACGATATAAACAAGATTTTTAAGTATTGCAGAGTACCCGAAAGTGAAAGGGCTGTATTTATTGCCTATCTTCTCACATTACTTATCAGTGATATAGAGCATCCTTGTCTTGTGATAAATGGAGAACAGGGTTCAGGGAAAACGACTATGTGTATATTTATTAAAGCCTTAATTGACCCTGTGGGCGATAACAGACCAAATTTGTGTCCTCGAAAAGAAAGTGAATGGGTATTGCTTTTCCAGGAAAATTATCTGATAGCGATTGACAACCTTGCAACGATATCCTCGTCAACGAGTGATACTCTTTGCGGGTATGTAACAGGTATCAAGGAAAGACGCAGGAAACTCTATACGGATAATGAAACGATAGATTATGATATCTGTCAGCCTATTATCTTAAACGGCATTCATGATGTTATTAAGAATGAGGATATGCTTAGCAGAAGTATTGTTTTGACTTTGGAAAAGCCTGGAAATGGAGTAAACACTGCTGATGAAAAGGTATCTTTAATGGAGGAATTTAAGAAAGACTGTCCGGCTATCTGGGGCGGTATAGTCAATCTTCTGTCAGAAGCTTTGGGGAATTATAAACCGTATATTGCTGATAGGTATGGAAGGGATATACGAATGCCTGCCTTTTATGATTATGGCTACTGTATTTGTGAAGCGTGGGAAACGGGTCAAGGAGAAGTTTTCTGTAAGCGGTATGGTACTTTATTGGACAGCCAGTTAAAGCCGTTTGAGAAAAACCCGGATTTAGTCGAAGTAGTAGTGTTGTTCCTTGAGCGAAATAATTATGAGTGGGAAAGTAAAATGCAATATTTTTCTATTAAGCTGAATGAATTAGTAGCGTTATCTGACACGGATATAAAGATTCCATCTGTTCCTAATTATCTGTCAAGAGAAATAAATAAACTGCAATTTGAGTTTAAAAAGGCTGGCGTTACTATAGAAATGAGCAAAACACCAAATAATAGCCGATACATCAGGCTGACTCTCGAAAGGACGGATTAGGAAAAACAAGCCCTGCTTTTGGAGTTTAAAATAAACAACTGCTGCCATTAAGATGATTTCCAATGGTCAGCAGTTATTTTAAAAATTTTTTTAAATTTGGGGGTTCGTTTTAAAAACTATGAGCGATTATGGAAATGCTTACAGGATATGATGTAAACGTGCTATATTGAAAGTTTTAAACGGAATTTCACTCTAAAAGTTAATTTTCCACTTTACTTTTCTCGCAAGATTAGAAATAATAAAAAGCGTCAAGAAGTAAATAGCGACTCGTCAGACTACTTTCTCCAAATTGGGTAGTTTTACGAGCAGAAACTGAAAAGTATCTTGCGTGATAAAAAGACGGATTCATGATTTACTGGGGTTTTATGCGGAAGTGTCGGAACTGGCAGACGAGCAAGACTAAGGATCTTGTGTCTGTATAGACGTGTGGGTTCAAGTCCCATCTTCCGCATTGAGTTAAGTTTTGGGAAGCCTGAAAATCAAGGCTTCCCGCTTTTTATTTTTGCTTGTAAATTAGTTACATTTGGTTACACTTCTTATGAAACATCAAAAACATTTTTAAATGCATCCGCATATTCTGTGATTGGCTTTACCTGATGGATATAGCATTTTTGTGTTGTTGAAATGTCTTTGTGTCCTGCAAAGGTTTTAATTGTATCATCTGACAATAGCTTGGAGTCGTGTAGTTCTGAAATACAGGTTTTCCTAATTGCATGATTGCCGCTAGGTCTATCAGTGATTACAAAAGCATCTTTTTTATACCTAACGCCATTTAATCTTCTTAATACATTGTTAATAGCATGATCGTGTATTTTGCTGCCTTTCTTATTGAGGAAGATTTAATCTCCATCTGAAATGCCCAGTTCTCTATTCCTGTCAATAGCCATCTGGATATATTTCTTTGCATTTTCTGTCAATATCAGCTTTCTCATTCCGCATTGAGTCTTGGTATGGTTTATTATTTTCTTTAACATATGAATACCTCACTTTCTAATTTTAAATATGAAACATTTTGTATGTGATAGATTAGTGGAAATGTCAAAATGAATAAATAGGAAGTTATGAAAACTATCCATGCAATGAAAAATGGTTGTATTGTTCTGAAATGACTGTATAATATATGTAAAGGAGAGTGGCAAATGAGCAAGAAGGATAAATTGCTAGACAAGCTGTTGAAGAAACCAAAGGACTTTACTTTTGATGAAATGGAATCTCAGCTGTCATATTACTCCGGCGGTTAAATATCGCAGTTTTTACTTGTCTAAATTTCCCTCTGCTACGTTGTGCCCGATAAAGCGGGCAGACCCTCATCAATCGTTGTAACCCTGGCTACAACTCATTCTTCCGCTTTGCAGATGAAAATTTATCCTACGTAAAATTCTGCGATATTTAACCGCCGGAGTAATATTTTGGATATAAACTAAAATCAGGCGGAGCAGGGTCAGGGGTGAAATTTATAAAAGAGGGCAGTAGTGAAGTAAAAAATTTCCATAAACCTCATCCAAGCGGAATATTAAAACGTTATGTGTTGGAACAGGTGATAGAAAAATTTGGAAAGGATGGTTTGCTATGAACAATTTGTTATCATACAGAGGGTATCAGGGAAATGTAGTATATTCAGAAGAAGACCATTGCCTTTTTGGAAAAGTCATAGGGATAAAATCTTTGTTATCATATGAAGGTGATTCTGTACAGGAATTAGAGCAGGATTTTAAGAATGTAATTGATGAATATTTAATGGACTGTAAGGAAAGAAATGTGGAGCCGGAACAGCCATATCAAGGAATTGTTAATGTCAGAATCAGCCCAGAACTTCACAGGAGAGCTGCTTTGTATGCAATGGAGCATGGAAAAAGCCTGAATGTTGTTGTGGAAGAAGCAATAGGGAATATGGTTAGCTGTTCAGAGTGCGGAAGTGGAAACTTTTAGTTACACTTAGAAGATGACGTGCCAGAAAGCCCCTTTCTATCAGTTTTTTTGAGAGTAATAATACTTCAAGTCCCATCTTCCGCATGTAACCCTGGTAAATGCAAGTTTCCCGGGGTTTTTTCTTTTTAAAAATTTCTATCCCTTCTTTTTTTGCTTGCAAGAAGATCGCACTGTTTCCCAAAATGGCTGTAAATATGAACGACAGAGCGGCATTTCATCGGAAGGCTCCGGAAACGGGCAGCCGTAAGGATTGAGCCTGTTCGCCAGGGAGGCTGTCTGACAATAGGAAACTGAAAAACAGGAAAGAATAGCATCCGCTCACAAGGGGTATACTTATAGAAACGTTTCATAGTACCCCCATCAAGCTCAGCCTGTCGTTTGGCGGGCCGCATGGCCATCCTACTATGGAAGCCAAGGGCTTTCATAGTCCCCCATCAAGCTCAGCCTGTCGTTTGGCGGGCCGCATGGCCATCCTACTATGGAAGTCGGAGACTTTCATAGTATGGAAACAGTACCCAAAAAGGAGCGAATTCAATAATGAAGAAACAAATCAATGCAAAAAAAGCGGCTGTAATCGGCTGCGGATTCGTAGGCTCTTCCATCGCCTTTACCCTGATGCAGAGCAGGCTTTTTACAGAACTTGTGCTGCTGGATGCCAATTTTGACAAGGCGGACGGGGAGGCAAAAGATATCGCCCATGGAATTCCTTTTTCCGGGCAGATGAAAATTTATGCCGGAACTTATGATGATATTGCAGACGCCGCCATTATTATTGTGACGGCGGGGGCAAACCAAAAGCCGGAGGAAACCAGGCTTGATCTGGTAAATAAAAATGTGGCCGTCTATAAAAGCATTATACCGGAAATTGCAAACCGGGAATTTTCGGGTATTCTTCTGGTGGTATCCAATCCGGTGGATATCTTGACGTATGCGGCGGTGAAAATTGGAGGATTTTCGGAGCAGAGAGTGCTGGGTTCCGGCACGGTTCTTGATACGGCAAGGCTGAAATACACCCTCAGCGAGCATTTGCGGGTGGACAGCCGAAGCGTTCATGCTTTTATTATCGGTGAGCATGGAGACAGTGAGATTGCCGCCTGGAGCAGCGCAAATGTGTCCGGCATTCCGGTGGATGATTTCTGTGAAATGCGGGGACACTTTAATCATGAAGAGGCAATGGACAGGATTGCGGAAAAGGTGAAAGACAGCGCCTATGAAATAATTTCTAAAAAGCAGGCCACCTATTACGGAATCGCCATGGCTGTGAAACGGATCTGTGAATGTATTGTAAGGGATGAAAAGTCCATTCTGCCCATATCCTCTATCCAGCATGGGAATTATGGAATGGAAGGCATTGCCCTCAGCATGCCGGCAGTGGTGGGTATGAACGGCGTAGAAACCCATGTGCCGATTTCTCTGGATAAGGAGGAAATGGAGCTGCTGAAACATTCGGCGGATACCCTGAAAAAAGTAATTGGCGGACTGGATTTGCCTTAGAGCGTGTTTGGAAAAGGAACTTCTATGGAATGTAAAGAAAAATTCTTGGAAGAACGCTGGCTCAAAGGCATGGATTATCGGTGGCGTTTTCCGGTAAAATCATTTGACGCAATCTGCCATACACAGGTATTTTCCAGCATTTTTTCAGGAAATGTAAATTCCTCTTCCAGGTCTCCCACGCATTGGAGGATTCGGTTCAGGGCATGTTCCTTCTGGGATGGTTCGGAGAGGAAGGCGGCCTGCCCGCTGCCCATTACGCTGTCAAAATCCCAGCTGAAGCTGCAGGGATTGCCGGGAGAGCCAGGCGCCGGCGCATGGTTGCAGTCCATCTGAAAATATACGTTGGGGTTTTTCTTTAAAATGTCCATTTTTCTTCCCTCGAAGGCGCTGTGAAGATATAACAGCAGCGTATCCCCGATCCGGTCAAAGCCGAAATTAAGGGCAACCGCATAAGGCTTTCCATCATCCACCATGGCAATGTGTATCGTTTTGCATTGCCGGATGACAGAGAAAATGTCATCAATGTTCTTGATTTCCCGGTCTTTTCGTCTCATAGTTTTCGTTCCTTTCTGATTGATAAATAGTTGCTTTCCTAAAGATATCATAAAAATCAGAGACATTCCAGATGAAAATGAAAGTTTGCCTTGACAGAAACGAATTTTACCTGTATATTGGACAAAAATTAATGTTAACATGGAACGGAAATACACAGAAGAAACGATCCGGTATGCAGAAACTGGATCTCCGTCTTAAAGCGTGTTTGAAAAATTCCGGGAAGCATGTTATAATCAGAACATTCAGGGCTGAAATGAATTTCAGCCTCTTTTCCATACAAAACAGTTATTTCGGAACAGAAAAAGGATCAGAAAAGGAGCAGTTCACTTATGAAATTTATCTCATGGAATGTAAACGGCCTGCGGGCCTGTGTGCAGAAAGGGTTTCTGGATTTTTTCAAAGAAAGCAGTGCAGACTTTTTCTGCATTCAGGAAACCAAACTGCAGGAAGGCCAGATCTCCCTGGATTTGCCTGAAGAATATGAAAGCTACTGGAATTATGCTCAGAAGAAAGGATATTCCGGCACAGCAATTTTTACAAAACACAAACCATTGTCATCAGCTTACGGAATAGGCGTCCCGGAACACGATTCCGAAGGGCGCGTCATTACACTGGAGTATGAGAAATTTTATCTTGTAACCTGTTATACGCCCAATTCCCAGAATGAACTGGCAAGGCTTCCCTACCGCATGGAGTGGGAGGAGGCGATGCTTTGTTATCTGGACGGGCTGAAAGAGAAGAAGTCCGTTATTTTCTGCGGGGATTTGAATGTGGCCCATCAGGAGATTGATTTAAAGAATCCCAAAACCAATCGGAAAAACGCAGGATTTACCGATGAAGAAAGGGAAAAATTCTCTGTGTTTTTGAACCATGGCTATATTGATACTTTTCGGCATTTTTATCCTGATTTGGAGCAGGTGTACTCCTGGTGGTCCTACCGGTTTAAAGCCAGAGAGAAGAATGCAGGATGGCGGATCGATTATTTTGTAGTGTCTGAGGATTTGAAAGATAAGCTGAAAGACGCAAAAATTCATACGCAGGTATTTGGCTCAGATCATTGTCCGGTGGAATTGGAGATAGAGTAAGGGTTCTGGTGGACAAGGTGCGGCCGGTGTCTCACAAATTGTGGAATGCATCTGTCAGAAAGCAATTTTCAAGCACGCTCTAGCGCTACAGCGAACAGTTCATATTTCAATACACAGGAACTGTTCGCTGTAGCGCTGGGAAAGGAACAAAAGATGGAAAAAGGAGAAATCAGGCTTCGGAAGGTTATTGTGCATATTTTAGATTCCACAGTGGGAGTGCCGGTTCTTTCTGATGCCCTGTTGGATTACGGTTCCGATTTCGGAGATTTTCTGCGGGAGCATATTTACCGGATTGAAACCACGGATGAGAAGAAAACCTGTCAGTTTTGCAAGGAAGAATCCCAGGCATATCAGCAGATAGCCGCTTTTGCGGAATCCGGATTGGAGGAGGAAACATTTATAGAAATTAGCCGGAATCTGGCGGCTCGCCTGTATGAAATTATGAATCAGAATATTGAGATTCCCCAGGCGGATTTCGCGGCGGCTCTTTTTGAGGCAGAAGGGGAAAATTATCTTGCATTGCTGAAAATGGATTACAGAACTTCCTATACCCACCAGACCCGCTCCGATGCATTGGGAAATACGAACGAGATTATTAAATTTCGGGCGGTTCTGCCTACGGAAACCCAGAAATTATCGGAGGCTGCAATTATTAATCTGTCAGATTTTACCGTTTCTTTGACAGAGAAAAAATATGAGGTTAACGGGATAAAAACCTATTACTTTTCCAAATTATTTTTAAACTGCAGCGGAGCCTTGTCCCCAAAATCCCAGCTTTCCATTGTCACCCGGGCCATTGATACGGTGCAGAAGAAGTATTGCAATGACGGGGAGCAGTTTGAGGCGCAGATGGAAACCAAGCAGATTATACACAGCCAGTTAGCGGAAACAGGCGCGGTAGACGTGCCCTTTGTGCTGGATCAGGTTTTTAAAGAAAAAGAGGAATACAAAGAAGAAGTGCAGGAAAAGCTGGAAAAGTACAAAATGGGAACAGATGTGAGAATTGAACCTCAGTCAGAGAGCACAGCTAGAAAGTTTGGAAAGCAGCATCTTACCACAGATACCGGAGTGGAAATTAAAATTCCCATGGAACAGTATCAGGATGGCGAGCACATTGAATTTATTACCAATCCGGATGGAAGCATTTCGATTTTAATTAAAAATGTGGGGCATATTACTTCAAAATAGCATAGAAAAGATGCGGCGGCTGGTACAGCAGTTCTTAAATGAGATGGCAATTGACCCTGTTATGAAAGGAAACTTTATTGAAAAACTTAAGATACTTTTAATTTTACCCCAGCGGTCTGGGAATCCGCACCCTGATGCAGTATCATAAATTTATCATTTGCAGCAGGGAGGTTGTCAGAATGAAAAGGAAAACGGTAATCGCAGAGGCAGGCTTTGCTGGGGCAGCAGTAATTTTTATGGCGGCGGCAGTTTGGGGAATCTGGAAGGTAAATTCCAAGACCAACCGTCTCTATGAAGCAGTCCGCCAGTTTGAATCCATGCAGGAAAATATGCAGAGGGAATGGCAGCAAGCGTCTTTTCAGGAAAGCAGCCAGGCCGGCAGTTATATTCCGGACCTCAAGCCCCATAAAGAAGGCTGGAAAATCACCCAGTTCGGGGATGTTATGCAGCAGCAGGAGATGTGTTATACAATTACCACAGACACCGGGCTTGTGATTGTGGACGGAGGACAGGCTTACGAAGAGGACAGGCTTCGGAAGATTATTGCCCAGTACGGCAACCATGTGGAGGCGTGGATTCTGACCCATCCCCATCCGGATCATATCACATCCTTTTTGAATATTTATGAAGATCTTCAGGGCATCCAGATTCACCATGTCTATACCATTGAACTGCCGGATATGGAGACTCTTAAGGAAAATGCTTCCTGGGAAGATTACAGCGATTTGGAACGGTTTCGCTCTTTGGATATCCCTGGCCTGGAATATCTGCACAAGGGTGACAGGAAAAATGTTTTGGGACTGGAACTGGAGGTTTTGAGCGCTTACGACGAAAGGATTGATGAACTGTCCAACGACCTGATGAATGACGGTTCCCTGTTGTTTCGGGTAACAGGCAAAGAAGAATCTATGCTATTCTGCGCCGACGTGGGAAGCGCAGGAGGCAAGACGGACAAAGCTAGGAAGCGTATGAACAAATATCTGGTGGAAGAATACGGGGATGCCTTAAAGTCCGACTATGTTCAGATGGCCCATCACGGCTTTCAGGGGCTGGGCCGTGAATTTTATGAAAATGTGGATCCGAAAGCAGCTTTTTTTGACGCGCCTTATTGGCTGATGAACGGAGAGTCTGAATTCAGTTCCAAAGATAAAGAGGATATGATTCTGGATATGGGAAGGATTGTGTACAGCTATTATACTGCGCCCAACCAGATTTTGCTGAAATAGCGCTGTACAAGGAGGATGTTTTAGGCAACAGTTCAGACAGGTCTGCGCATTCACTGCGCTGACCGTACCATAGAGCAGAGCCTGGAAGCGTCCGGCCCATCGCGAAGCGGTTTTCAATGGCCGGATGCCTGTAACAGTGAAGGTATCTGAACAGTTACTGTTTTAGCTTATCGCTGAGGCAAAGGAGTGAAAATATGATTTTATTTTTTGGAGCGCTGATGCTCCTTACAGTCCTGGGGCTTAGGAGGGCGGATGACGGAGCGCGGTTTTATATGTCCATGGAGATGACAGGCAGCATCAAAGGATTTTTTCTTGTGCTGGTGTTTTTTACCCATATCTGGACTTATACGGATTTTACCAATCCATATCTGGATCGCCCTTATGAGATCCTGCGGCAGATTGGGCAGTGCATTGTGGTGATGTTTCTCTTTTATTCCGGCTATGGCGTGATGGAATCCATCAAACGAAAAGGACAGGCATATGTCAGGCAGATTCCCAGACAGAGATTTTGCAAGGTACTGCTGCAGTTTGACTGCGCCATGATTTTGTTTCTGGCATGCAGATATCTGGAAGGAGCCCGTTACAGCCTGAAAAAAATGCTGTTGGTATTTATCGGCTGGGAAAGCGTGGGGAACAGCAACTGGTATGTGTTCTGCATTTTATGGCTGTATCTCTTTACTTATGTTTCCTTTCGGATTTGCAAGAAAAGCCATGGAAAGGCGGCGCTTGGAGTGTTTCTGCTTTCTCTGGCCTACATTGCCGTTCTGCGTCTGATGGGAAAAGAGGACTGGTGGTATAATACCGCTTTATGTTATTTCTGGGGGATGCTGTTTTCCCTGCACCGTACCAGGATAGAGAAGCTGGTGAACCGGAATTGGGGAACCTGGGCGCTGACGCTTCTGCTGTTTGCAGCGGGATATCTGTCTGTGTATTTTATAGGAAATGAGCGTTTTGCCGTATACCAGTGGTGGGTGTTCAGTTTTGCCGGGATGGTAGTGGTATTTACCATGAAGTTTGTGATAGACAGCAGACCGCTGCAGTGGCTGGGCCGGAATTTGTTCGGGCTGTATATTCTGCAGAGGCTGCCGATGATTGTTTTAAAGCCCTGTCTGTTGGCTGGGGAACCATCCGATATCAGGAAGTACGGATATGTGATTCTCTGTTTTGGGATTACTCTGGCGCTTGCGGTGATCTTCCGGGAAACGGTTGGGCGGATGGTAGAAAAGCTGCTTCAGGGAAAGGAATGCGGCAAGTGATGAAAAATTATGGAGAATCTAAGGCTTTTGGCGCCGGATGAGTTTTCCGCTCTTTTAGATGAGGATGGAGTGAGGGATGTGAGGGAAATTCTGCTGGAAATAAAAAACGGCGGAGTGACGGTAATTCTTTCCCCCCATCGTGCAGAAGATATCAATGTGTTATGCGATGAAGTATATCGGCTGCAGAAAGGAAAGTTGGTGAATTGAATCCGCAAAAAACGGTATTTGGAGGGAAGATTCCTTCTGTAAAGAAATTCATTTATGGGTATCAAACTGGACTGTCAGGAAAAGACTATACAAAATATGCTCTGTTTTTTGGGAGCATGACGTTGTATGGTATCCAAATTTCATTTTCTGACAGTTCTGTTTGGCATTAATATCATACAGAATCCAAGTTACGGTTCAGCCTTCGGTTTTATTGCCACAGAATCCAATGTTTTTATGTTCATAACTCTTGACAATATGGGATCAGGAAAATTATAATGGTACTTAATCATGGGGAAGTATGTCATAAGAAGCAGAATAAGTTAAAATATAGAAGGAACCATGACAGATTTTTGAACAGAAGAAAGGTGTGGAATATGAAAAGAACAAAACGGATTACAGGCATTTTACTATCATTCCTGTTGCTGTTTGGTCTGTTTGTGCCAATGACGGCGCATGCAAGCGGGACAGTGACCATTTCGGTATCTTCTTCCACGGTAAATGTGGGAGAAACCGTAACTGTAACTGCCTGGGCGTCAGGCCCAAACGGAGAAGCGGCCATTGCCAAGATGGGATTCAATTACGACAGCGGGAAATTTTCATTTGTAAGCTGCAGCGAGGCAGATTATACAGGAGGCAGTGAAGGTTATGTAGGAGTCACCGGAAATAATGTTTCCATTACGTTGAAAGCAACGGCGGCGGGAGTTGCCTCTGTGACAGTCAGCGGTTCCAACGGCGTAAGCGTCAGTGACGGCACGGCAGAGTACGGAGAACTTACGGCAGGCGGTACCAAGCTTACAATAAATGAAGGAACCGGCACAGGAAATAACGCATCCGATAATGGAGATACTAATAACGGAGCGGATAATGCCAATAAATCAGAAGACAACAGCCTTGCGTCCCTGTCTATTTCTCCGGGCGCTTTGTCTCCGGCTTTTCAGTATTCTGAGACAAATTATACAGCAACGGTAGCGGAAGACGTTACAAGCGTTACAGTAAACGCCACGCCTTCCAATGAAAAAGCAAAAGTGGAATCTATCACCGGTGCCGAGAATCTGCAGCCGGGCCAGAATACCATCAGCATTGTGGTGAAGGCAGAAAACGGAAGCGCTGCCACCTATAAGATAGTGGTGACCAGAGGCGGAGAAGGCGCGGCAGCCCCACAGACACCTCAGGAAACCCAGGATGACACAACGTCCCAGGAAAATCCCCAGGGAATTACCGTTAACGGGCATCCTTTTAATTTGGCAGAGGCAATTCCGGAAGATGCAGTGCCCCAGGATTTTACGAAAACAACGGTTACCTGTCAGGGAAAGCAGGTAGAAGGACTGCAGTTTGACAAAGGGGCATTGAAGCTGGTTTATCTTACCACGCCCAGTACAGAAGTGAAGAATACCCTTGCAGTTTTTGACGAAGCCAGCGGAAGCATTTATCAGTTCCGAAAAGTGGCAATTGGAGAAAAATATGTAATTTTACTGGATCCTCCGGCAGAACCGGGGCTTTCTGCGGAGTATACCCGTACAACAGCTTCGGTGGAAGGTTTTGAAAACGTTCCGGTATTTGTAAAAGGAGAAGCTGCACCGGCAGCGGCGCCGGAAGGGGAAACCGCAAGTCCGGAAGGAGAAGCCGCAAATCCGGAAGGAGAAGCCGCGAATCCGGAGGAAACAGCGGCAAGTCCGGCAGCCGGAGCAGAGTTTTCTTTGGTATATGGCGTCAGCAGCTTTGGCAATATGGGTTGGTATCAATATGATGCATCGGAAGGATTTTTCCAGCGGTATGTCCAGACCGGAGCCGTGCAGGAAACGCCACAGGAGGGAGGAGAGACAGACAGCAGTGTGGAAATGCAGAGTCTGCAGAATGCATATAAAGATTTGGAAGAACAGTTGAATGAGAAGAAATCCAGTTCCAGGAAAACAACGGCAATTATGGTATTTGTCATTGCCGTGCTGCTTGTGGTGATTGTCAATTTGATTCTGCGGGGCAGACAGGAGGACTATGACGGAGATGAGGACGATCTTTTGGAAGACGTTCCCAAGCCTAAGAAAAGAACGAAGGTGAGCCAGGAAACCAGGCCGATGCCTTTCTCAAAACAGGAAACCAGAAAAAAGCCGGATACACTGGCTGATTCTATTTCCCGGAAAAAATCGGAATATCCGGCGGCTTCCGGTTCACAAAAGATATCAGAACAGTCCGGCATTTCCGGCTCTCAGAGAAAATCAGAGATGCCGGTCATGCCTAAGATACCGGATCTGCCTAAAATGCCTGAAATGGCAAAAGCGCCCAAAGCGCCGGCTCCCCCGAGAATGCCGGAAGCGCCTGCAGCGCAATCCGTGGGGAAAGCGCCTGCAGCGCAATCCATGGCGAAAGCGTCAGTTATGCCTAAGACACCGGAATCATCGCCGGTTCCGGCCATGCGCAAAAAGCCGACGGCGCCGACGCCCCATGCGGCGCCCAGAAAGTCCGCTTCTTTTACTGCTCCGAAAACACCAGAAGTGAAAGATGATTTTGAGGTGATAGATCTGGAAGATTTGTAGGAATCAGGATGACAGGTGACATATGTATATAGAAATTGATTTTAACAGTGATGAGGCAATTTATATGCAGCTTCGCAATCAAATTGTGTTGGGAATTGCCACCAATCAGTACCAGGAAGGGGAGTCCCTTCCTTCGGTGCGCCAGCTTGCGGAAAGTATCGGAATTAACATGCATACTGTAAATAAAGCATATCATGTATTGCGGCAGGAAGGATTTATCCGCTTAGACCGCAGAAACGGAGCCGTTATTTTTCTGGAAGAAGATAAGAGCCAGGCGATTTCAGAGATGAGAGAGTCTTTTCAGGTAATACTGGCGAAAGCAGTCTGCAAAAATATATCCAGAGAAGAGATACATCAGTTAATAGATGAAATATTTGATGAATATGAATCGTGACAGGAGGAACTAATGCATAAAAAATATACGCCCCAGGCGGGAAAGGTTCTGGAACTGGCTGCAAAGCTGTCCAGAAAGCTTCAGCACAATTACGTAGGCACAGAACATATTCTGGCAGGATTGCTGCAGGAGAGAAGCGGAGTGGCGGCCAGGGTTCTGACAGAAAATCATCTGGAGGAAAAAAAGCTGCTGGAATTGATTGAGGAACTGATTTCCCCGGGAGAGGGGACGGTTCTGCTGGATGCAGACGGATATTCCCCCAGAACACAGAAAGTTCTGGAAACAGCGGAAAAAGAAGCAGAACATTTCAACAGTGATGAGATTGGCACCGAACACCTTTTGCTTGCCATTATGAAAGAGAACGAGTCTGCGGCAGTGCGGCTCTTAAACACCATGAGCGTAAATCTGCAGAAATTGTATATCGATTTGCTGGTAGCCATGGGAGAAGAGGGCAGTTATTCGAGAGAGGAGCTGAAATCAGCCAGAGGAAGGAAGCGGAATCTGGAGGCGACGCCGGTGCTGGATCAGTATTCCAGGGATTTGACGAGGCTTGCTCTGGAGGGAAAACTGGATCCGGTGATTGGCCGGGAAGAGGAGATCCGCCGCGTGATTCAGATTTTAAGCAGGCGGGGAAAGAACAATCCCTGTCTGATTGGGGAGCCGGGAGTGGGAAAAACCGCCATTGCAGAAGGACTTGCACAGCAGATTTCCTTAGGTCTGGTTCCGGAATCCGTAGCAGGGAAACGGGTGATTACGCTGGATCTTTCCAGTATGATTGCCGGTTCCAAGTATCGGGGAGAATTTGAAGAGCGTATCAAGAAAGTGATACGGGAAGTGATCGGAGCGGGAAATATTTTACTGTTTATGGATGAACTTCATACAATGATCGGAGCAGGCGGCGCAGAGGGCGCAATGGATGCCTCTAATATTCTGAAACCCTATCTTGCCAGAGGCGAGATTCAGATGATCGGAGCCACTACCGTAGAAGAATACCGGAAATACATTGAAAGAGATGCGGCGCTGGAGCGGAGATTTCAGCCGGTCATGGTGGAAGAGCCTTCGGTGGAGGACACAGTAGAGATTTTAAAGGGACTCCGCAGATTTTATGAAAAGCATCATCAGGTAGTGATTACCGATGAGGGATTAGAAGCGGCAGCCAGGCTTTCGGACCGGTATATTTCCGATCGTTTTCTGCCGGATAAGGCCATTGATCTGATGGATGAGGCGGCGGCGAAGGTGCGCTTAGAGGGAGTGAAAACTTCCACAAATTTACAGGATATCCGGATTGAAATCAACCGTGTAACCGATGAGATGGAAGAGGCCATCCAGAAAATGGAAATCAAAACGGCCTCAGAGCTGCGGAAGGAAAAAGAAGCTCTGCAGGCGGAGTATGAGAAAATTCAGAAAAAAGCCAGAAAATCCATGAAGCGCAGAAAAGCGGAAGTTGGGGAAAATGAAATCGCAGAGGTAGTGGCTCAATGGACGAAGATTCCGGTTAAGAAACTTGCGGAAGAAGAATCCGCCAAACTGCGGAAGTTAGAGTCGGTTCTTCATAAACGTGTCATTGGCCAGGAGGAAGCGGTGTCAGCGGTGGCAAAAGCCGTACGAAGAGGCAGAGTGGGACTGAAAGATCCCAACCGTCCCATTGGATCGTTTCTGTTTCTGGGGCCTACCGGCGTAGGAAAAACAGAAATATCCAAGGCTCTGGCAGAGGCTGTGTTCGGCACGGAAGAGTCCATGATACGGGTGGATATGTCTGAATATATGGAAAAACACAGTGTTTCAAAGATGATTGGTTCGCCTCCCGGGTATGTGGGATACGACGAAGGAGGGCAGCTAAGCGAGAAGGTAAGGAGAAATCCTTATTCTGTGATTCTGTTTGACGAGATAGAGAAAGCTCATCCGGATGTATTTAATATTTTGCTGCAGGTGCTGGATGACGGGCATATTACAGATGCCCAGGGCAGGAAAATAGATTTTAAAAATACCATTATTATCATGACCTCCAATGCAGGCGCTCAGTCCATCATTGAACCGAAGGCCCTGGGCTTTGCTTCCGTGGAGGATGCAAAGCACAATTACGATCGGATGAAAGACAGTGTGATGGAAGAGGTAAGAAGAATCTTCAAGCCGGAATTTTTAAACCGTATTGATGAGACAATCGTTTTCCATGCTCTGACAAAAGAAGACATGAAAAAGATTGTGACGCTGATGGCGAAATCCTTAGTGGACCGCTGCAAAAAGCAGATGGGAATTGAGCTTCGTATAACCGGAAATGTCAAAGGGTATATTGTGGACACTGCATACGAACCAAAGTACGGCGCACGTCCCCTGCGCAGGATGATTCAGAATAAGATTGAAGACGGTCTGGCAGAAGAAATTCTTTCCGGCCGCATCAAGCAGGGAGATTTTGTGGAGGCAGCCATGCATAAAAAAGAGATTGCTTTTACCGTAAAAAAAGAAAAATAAAGGGAAATATTACTGGCAAAACAGCAGGATTTATTATATAATTAATACTGGAAATACGGACAAAATTTCAACAGGAGGATAAAAGAATGGCTGTAGTAGAGGAATTGATTCGTACGGAGAACAATGAGACTTTAAGTTTTGGGAATTACAAGCTGGCCGCAAAGTCCAAATTAGACAATTATGAATTTGGCGGTGATTTATATAAGGTAAAGACCTTTAAGGAGATAACCAAGCTGGAACGGAATGGGATGTTTGTGTACGAATCTGTGCCTGGAACTGCCGTAAGCGGGCTTCATGTAACAGACAGCGGCATTGAGTTTCAGGTAGAAGGGCCGGAGGATGCGCAGATTACCCTGGAACTGGAGGAACAGGCAGAGTATCAGGTGATGGTAGGCGGAGTGAATGCCGGAAATATGAAGACCAATCTGGGAGGAAAGTTAAGTCTCAGTGTGGAATTGAGTGAAAACGCGCCGGTTTCTGTTCAGATTACAAAAGCCTAGATAAGCTGATAGAATATGTATGGCAAAAGGAAAGAAAGTTACAGTATATTTCTGCCAGTCCTGCGGATATGAATCCTCCAAATGGATGGGCCAGTGCCCGGGCTGCCGGGAATGGAATACCTTTGTGGAAGAAGCCTTAGAGAAAAAAGCGGCAGGAAAGATAAAGCCCGTTTCCGGAGGAAACCAGGAGTTAAAGCCCTCTAAAATTTCTGAAATTGATATGCAGTCCAAGGAACGGATGGAAACAGGATTTACAGAACTTGATCGGGTGCTGGGAGGCGGAATTGTTCCCGGTTCTTTGGTTTTGGTAGGGGGTGATCCTGGTATCGGGAAATCCACGCTGCTGCTGCAGGTATGCCGGAACCTGGCAGAGAAAATGGAAGTATTGTATATTTCCGGCGAAGAATCTCTGCAGCAGATCAAAATGCGGGCTCAAAGGATCGGGCAGTTTTCCGATGGCCTGCAGTTGTTTTGCGAAACAGGAATGGAGCGGATTGAACAGGTGGTGGAACGGCAGAAGCCCCGGGTTGTTGTCATTGATTCCATTCAGACCATGTACAGCGATGAAGTAGGGAGCGCGCCGGGAAGCGTCTCACAGGTGCGGGAGACCACCGGGCGTCTTCTTAAGATTGCCAAGGGAACGGGAATTACGATTTTTATTGTAGGCCATGTGACCAAAGAAGGAGTGGTGGCGGGCCCCAGAGTATTAGAACATATGGTGGATACTGTGCTTTATTTTGAAGGGGATCGCCATGCATCTTACCGGGTGCTGCGGGGTGTGAAAAACCGTTTCGGCTCTACCAATGAAATCGGCGTTTTCGAGATGCGGGAAGAGGGGCTTGCGGAAGTGATGAACCCTTCAGAGTTTATGCTGAACGGAAAGCCTAAGGGCGCTTCCGGTTCTGTAGTTGCCTGTACCATGGAAGGCACTCGGCCCATATTGGCAGAGATTCAGGCGCTGGTGTGCCGCAGTAATTTCGGAATACCCAGAAGAACGGCGGCAGGAGCAGATCTGAACCGCGTCAATCTTCTGATGGCAGTGTTAGAAAAGCGGGCAGGTTTGTCTCTGTCAGCCTGTGACGCTTATGTCAATATCGCAGGCGGGATCAGAATGAACGAACCGGCCATAGACTTAGGAATTGTCATGGCTTTGGCCTCCAGTTTCCGGGATATTGCGGTGGATGAGAAGACCATCTGTTTCGGGGAAGTGGGATTAAGCGGCGAAGTCCGGGCAGTCAGTATGGCACAGCAGCGGGTAACAGAGGCCGGGAAGCTTGGATTTGAAACGTGTATTCTGCCGAAGGTTTCCATTCCTGGTCTGACAGACGCCAAAGGCGTTAAGATCGTAGGAGTGGGAAATATCCGGGAAGCCATCGGACAGATTATGTAAAAGAATGTCCGGAATGCCGATGGATAGATTATGTGAAAGAAAAAGTTCAGGAGTTGTTGGAAGATAAAGGGATGTCCAACAACTCCTGAACTTTTTTGAATCAAATACAATTCTACAGAGTATTACCAGCATCTGTGCAGGGCTTTGGCATTACCGCCGTGCATATAAGATCCGAATTGAATTCAGGACACACAGCATAGCAACGCCGCTGTCTGCAAATACTGCCATCCACATGGAGGCATGACCGGTCAGTCCCAGAATCATAACAAGGGCTTTTACAGTCAGGGCAAAGATAACATTCTGCCATGCAATCCGGTTGGTGGATTTTGCAATGGCAATGGAAGTGGGAACCGCCTGCATATTAGAAGTCATAAATACCACATCTGCCGCTTCAATGGCGGCATCTGCGCCGCTTCCCATAGCTGCGCCCACGTCTGCACCGGCGAGGACAGGAGCGTCGTTGATTCCATCTCCCACAAACATGACGGCGCCGTTGTTTCGGCGTATTTCCTGAAGCTTTGTCAACTTATCCTCCGGCAGCAGTTTGGCATGAACCTGATCGATGCCGGTTTCTGAGGCAACAGCTTTGGCGCTTTCCAACCTGTCACCGGTCAGCATGGCAGTTGTGATATGAAGCTGCTTTAAACGGCCGATGGCTTCGGCTGCCTCCGGTTTTACAGTGTCGGCAATCAGCAGGCACCCTGCCAAACGGCCATTTTGGGCCAGCCAGACTTCTGTGCCGTAATTGTTCTGACTGCATCCGGATAAGTCAACATGGAATTTTTCCATCAGTTTCCGGTTTCCGGCCAGTGTTTCGCCGGAAGACAGAACGGCCTGAATTCCATAGCCGGCAATTTCATTTAACGAGGAAGCCTCTTCCAAAACAAGGTTTTTCTCTCGAGCGGCAGTGGAAATACTGATTCCGATGGGATGAGTGGAATGTTGTTCCAGGCTGGCACAGAGCATAAGAGCTTCCTCTTCTGTATAATTCTGAAATGGTATGATTTTCTGCACCGCAAAGTTCCCCTTAGTGATAGTGCCGGTTTTATCCATTACAACAGTGGAAATGTGGTTCAAAGCCTCAATGGAAACTCCGCCTTTGAATAGAATGCCTTTCTTAGAGCCGGCTCCGATTCCGGAAAAAAACGCAAGGGGTACGCTTAATACCAGCGCGCAGGGGCAGCTGATGACCAGAAATGTCAGCGCCGTGTAAATCCAGTGGTTCCAATCTCCGGTTATCAGAGAGGGGATAATGGCAGTGGCAAGCGCGGCAGCTACCACAAAAGGTGTATATATCCTGGAAAATCTTGTGATGAACCGATCAATTTTAGGCTTGCTTGCAGCGGCATTTTCCACAGAATCCAGAATACGGGTTACCATGGAATGTTCCAATGTCTGTTCTACACGGATTTTCAGCTGGCCGGAGGTATTGATGCAGCCTGAGGTGACGGCATCTCCCACGGAGGCTTTGACAGGAACAGGTTCCCCGGTGATGGGGGAAGTGTCCAGGCGGCTTTCCCCATCAATCACTGTGCCGTCTAACGGAATCCGATCGCCGGGGCGGACAAGCAGGATATCCTTTGGTTTTGCTTCTTCCGCAGCAATCTCTTTTGTTCCGGTTTCGGTTACGAGAGTAACCACCTCCGGACGCAGATCCACAGCTTCCATAATTTGGGAACGGCTGCGGGAAACGGCCGCTTCTTCGAAATATTCGCCAATGCGGTAAAACAGCATAACGCCCACAGCTTCCGGGAAGTTTCCAATGGCAAATGCGCCGATGGTTGCGATGCTCATCAGAAAATTTTCATCAAAAATCTGGCCTTTGCACAAATTTTTGAGAGCCGTCAAAACAATCTGTCCGCCGAGAATCAGGTAGGAGACCACATAAATAATAGAGGGAAGAAGCGCACGGTCTGCGTTAATGTGTTCCAGAATTTCTCCGGCAGCAAAAAGAAAAGCGCCTGCTATAATGGAGATAAGGTCCATTTGCTGTTCTGAAAAACGGCGATTGCCGGACTTCTCCGTTTCTGTATTCTGAAGAGCCTTTTTTCCTTTTTGAGAAGCCTGCTGCCTGCGTACCACGACTTCCGGTTCAATGGAAGCGCAGATTTCTTGAAATTGTTTGATAAGAGATTCCTCTTGCCCCGCCGCTTCCGGTTTGACAGCCACCCGGAGCTGTTTGGTGGCAAAGGTCAGAACAGCGGCGTTTATCTCGGGGAGTTCATTGATACGGCGTTCCATCTTGGCTGCGCAATTGGCGCAGCCTAAATTGTCCACCAGACAGGTGAACTTAATGCCGATGGCTGCATCGGCGTCCAAATGGTGCGGATGAGTCTCCTCATGATGGTGTTCATGCCCGCAGGAACAGCGTTCGTCATGTTCGTGATGATGCCCGTGTCCGCAGGAGCAGTGTTCGTCATGTTCGTGGTGGTGTTCGTGTCCGCAGGAGCAGTGTTCGCCATGTTCGTGATGATTGTGGTTTGCATTATCTTTCATTCATACATTCCTCCTGAATAGATTATTATGGTCAACTCAAAACAACATATACATGAATAATTGTTCATATGTATATTAAATCATATTAAAAGATTTTTGTCAATACAGATCAAGTTTTTTTATGTAGTAAAGAAAGAAGTCTGTCCCATAATTAAGGAAGAAAAAACTGCTCCAAAAATAATTTTAAAAAATTTCCAAATTATAGTTGACACAATTGGATTATCGTGGTATCATAATATCCGTTGCTGAACGCAACAATTGAAAAGTGTAAATCATTGTCAGAAACCATTAGAGTTTTGAAAGACAAAAAATTACAAAAAAATATAAAAAAGTTATTGACAAACGCGAGAGACTGTGATAAGATATAGGAGTTGTCGCGCAAGAAAGATGACAGACGACCTTGACAACTGAACAGTGGAATAACCTTGAAAGATTCAAACGAGTTTCCGCTTGAAAGAGCGGGGAAGCTGACCGAAAGCGATGGAGGTCGGCGGAAGATTTAAGAGAACAGGCATTGAAAGATGCAACCTAAAAACAGTAAGCCAGACAAACCGGACTTAAGAGAGTCCATCCATGGGGATGGAGAGGTTAAGGAAGGGACTGGCCGGAAAGAACTTTTTATGAGAGTTTGATCCTGGCTCAGGATGAACGCTGGCGGCGTGCCTAACACATGCAAGTCGAACGAAGCATGCGGATGGAATTTCTTCGGAGAGGAAGCCCGCATGACTGAGTGGCGGACGGGTGAGTAACGCGTGGGCAACCTGCCCTGCACAGGGGGACAACGGCCGGAAACGGCCGCTAATACCGCATAAGCGCAC
>JAETSX010000031.1 GCA_021769425.1 Eubacterium sp. | reverse complement strand
CCGACCGGTCGGTTGAAAGGAGGGACTATATGAACCATACAGACAGGAAAGCAGAGATTATCGACGCTTCCATCACACTCTTTTGTGAAAAAGGGCTGGATCTTACATCCATGCAGGACATTGCGGCTGCAACAGGCATCTCAAAAGCAACTCTTTATTTCTATTTTAGTTCCAAAGCCGCCTTAATCCAGGAAGTATATCAGCATTGCTACCAGATGGATATTGAGGCCTGCAACCAGGGCGTGGACCAGGAGAACACAGCCATGGACAAATTGTGCAAAAGATTCCAGAACATCATTCAATATTCCATGAGCCATCCCAGAGAATCTATGATCGAGAGACTGTATACCGTGTCTCCGGTATACTGCGATATGCTTCTGCAATGCAAAAAGGAATTCTATGATGATATTGAGAAAATCATCGCAGAAGGCAGGGAATCAGGAGAATTCAAAGAAAGCCCGCTTTGGCTTATGACCACGGCATATTATGGATTTGCCAGCCAGATTTATCTGAAATTAAAAGAAGAGCCATCGTTATGGAATGACGATACGCTACACGCCTGTATGGAAATGATCCGGGGGATGTTCGCCAAAACGGACACAGCAGATACCAAGCAATAATTTTTTTCGAAGGAGGAAAAAGAAATGTCATTTGAAAAATTATTTTCACCCATCAGAATCAAAGACCTGGAGTTGAGAAACCGTATCGTTATGAGCGCCATGGGTACCCATGAAAGCGCAGAAAGCGCTGACGGCAAAGAGGTGACCGACAAACTGATTGCCTATCATGCAGCCCGCGCGAAAGGCGGATGCGGACTGAATACGGTAGAAGTAACCTCCGTAGACGCCAAAAGTGCACCCCACGGATTTTTATCTATCGCAGAGGACAAGTATATCCCGGGATTCCAGAAATTGAACGATGCTGTCCATGCAGCAGGCGGAAAAACCTGCGTCCAATTATGGCAGGGCGGCCTTGCGGTAGCAAGCGACCAGACGGCGCAGATCCTTCTGCCGAATGATATGCCCCTGTCTGCCGAATATACGGCGCCTGGAATTACAGAGGAAAGGCTCTATTCTGTCATTGACGCATTCGGGGCTGCTGCAAAAAGAGCTGTAAACGCAGGCTTTGATTGTCTGGAATTTCACTGCGCCCATAATTACCTTCCGCATTCTATGCTGTCCGGCGGGCTGAATCACAGGACAGACCACTGGGGAGGCAGTTTCGAAAACCGCAAGAAATTTCCGCTGGCATGTATCCGGGCGATCCGTGAAAATATGCCGGAAGGAATGCCTCTGCTGATGCGGATTGACTGCCATGACGACATGTTAGAGGGAGGGCTGACCATAGAGGAAGTCATCGAATTCTGCAAGGACGCAAAGAACTCCGGCGTAGATGTCCTTAATATTTCCAGAGGAAATATCATGACAGCGGCAACTGTCTATGAAGTGGCGCCTGTGGACATTCCAAAAGGCTTCAATGTGGAAGACGCAGCCCGAATCCGTCAGGAAACCGGGATGCTGACCATGCCCTGCGGCCGGATCAATACCCCGGAATACGCCGAACAGATTTTGGAAGAAAATAAAGCAGACCTGATCGTTATGGCGCGGGCGCAGCTTGCAGATCCGGACTTCTGTAACAAGGCGCGGGAAGGACGTCTGAATGATATCCGCTATTGCATCGGCTGCAACCAGGGATGCTATGACTACTTCTGTGCATCCTTATCCGATCCGGAAGTGAAACACATCACCTGCATGAGAAATCCTGCTCTGTTAGAGGAAGAAGCATGGGCTCTAACGCCGGGAACAAAATCAAAAAAAGTGATGATTATCGGAGGAGGCATCGCCGGAATTGAGGCGGCGCTGGATCTGAAAAAAACAGGAAATGAGCCGGTGATCTTTGAAAAGAGCAGCCGCCTGGGCGGCCAATTCACACTTGCCGGCGTGGCTCCGGGAAAAAGCGATTTTCAATACGCTGCGGACAAGGCGATAGCAAATGTAAAAGCTCAGGGAATTGAAGTGCATCTGAATACGGAAGTTACACCGGAAATGATTGAAGAAATGCACCCGGATGCAGTGATCATTGCCGCAGGCTCCCTTCCCATTGCGCCGGATATTCCTGGAAGGGACAGTGAAATTGTGATAGAATCCCATGATCTTCTGGAAGGCAGAGAATTCTCAGGAAAAACCGCAGTAGTAATCGGGGGCGGACTGGTTGGCTTCGAGTGCGCAGAATACCTGGCATCCCGGGGCGTCAAAGCAGATATCCTGGAGATGAAGCAGGAAGCGCTGACCGACCTGGGACAGCTGCGTCAAATCACGTCTCAGTTTGCGCTTTCAAAATTACCGATAACGATACATACAAATACCGCCTGCAAAGCAATAGAAGCAAACAAAGTCATTGCCCAAAAGGAACAGGAGGAAGTTTCTTTCCAGGCAGATCTGATTATTATGGCGGTGGGAACGAAATCTGCAGAAACAAAAGCGCTGCAGGAGATCTGCAAAAAACTGGAAATCCCGGCTTATCTCATCGGAGACGCGAAAAAAGCTCCCGGCATGGCTCTGAACGCAATCCACGACGCTTACCACGCTGTATTAGAAATCAATCAATAAAGAGGGCATACCTATGACAAATTTATTTACAGAATTAAAAATCGGCTCAATGACGCTGAAAAACAGAACCTTTATGGCTCCCATGTCCCTGGGCTATGTCAACCCGGACGGCGTTCCCGGAGAAGAACAGCAGGCATACTGGCTTGCCCGGGCAAAAGGGGGAGTTGGATGCATTATCACAGACGCAACCACCGTTGACCCCAATACTCCGTATCTTGGCCATACCCTTTGCTTCCAGGATGAAAGCAGCATTGCAAGATACAGAGAATTTACTGACAAAATCCATTCTTACGGTGCAAAAATCATTCCGCAGATTACCCATCCGGGACCAGAGAGCATCTCCTCCTTCTCAGGAGTGACGCCGATATCCTCCAGCGGATACAAAAATTCCATGGGACAGGATACCCGGGCTCTGGAACTGGAAGAGATTCCAGCCATCATCGCACAGTACGCAAACGCTTCCTGGCAGGCACAGCAGGCAGGCTTCGACGGAATTGAACTGCACTGCGCCCATGGATATATGTTGTTGGGATCTTTCTTATCTCCCCTTAGAAACACCCGTACCGATGCGTATGGAGGAAGCCTGAGGAACCGTGCCCGGCTTTTGCTGGAAGTAGTGGACGCCATCAAAGGAAAATGCGGATCAGACTTCCCAATCATTCTCAGAATATCAGGCAGTGAAAGGGCTGCTGGAGGCAATACCGTGGAAGATATGATGCAGCTGGTTCCGGAGCTTATCAAGCATGGAATCGACGCCTTTGAGATTTCCGGAGGGGTGCAGTACGAATTGCCCAATAAAATTATCCCTTCTCACGGAGAAAAAGCCGGCATCAATGTAGAAGAAGCTGCAAAAATCAAATCTGTCAGCGCCGTTCCCGTCATCGTAGTGGGAAAAATCAACACTCCGGAGCTTGCGGAAACAGTGATCGAAGAAGGAAAAGCAGATGCAGTGGTACTGGGCAGGACGCTGCTTGCAGAGCCGGAATTCGTCAATAAAATTCAGGAAGGGCGCAGAGATGAAATTGCTCCCTGCGCAGGCTGCCTTGTGGGCTGTGTGGGCGAACAAAATAAACGCAGGCCAGCTTCCTGCGTGATTAATCCATTTGCCGGCAAAGAATCCAGGCTGTCCATAGAACCTGCAAAAATCTCAAAAAAAGTGGCTGTCGTAGGAGGCGGAATCGGCGGCATGGCCGCAGCAAGAATGGCTGCTCTCCGCGGAGAAACGGTAACCCTGTATGAAAAGGAAGAGAATTTGGGCGGACAAATCCTGCTTGCCGCAGTCCCGCCTTATAAAGAGCCGCTGATAAAATGGATTCAATTCCTGGAGCGTGAACTTCTCCGCCTGCATGTACAGGTACAGCGGGGACACTTGGTAAATGCAGAGGAAGTCATTCAGAGTAATTTTGACGCTGTGATTCTGGCAAACGGTTCTCAGCCGATCATGCCAAAAGAAAGCGAAATTGCCTGTACCGCACATCAAGTTTTAAAAGGTGAGAAAAAAATCACCCAGGGAAACGTACTGATCGTAGGAGGCGGCATGGTAGGACTGGAGACAGCGGAATATCTGGATTCTGCAAAAACAGGAAATTTAACGCTGACTGTCATAGAAATGAAAAATACAATGGGCGAAGGCATGGCGCCTGCCAACCTGGTTCCGGCCATGCTTCGGCTGAAGGATATCGGTGTAAACCTGCTGACGCAGACCCGGTTAATCAGTATAGCTGGAGATACCATCCGGGTGGATATATCCGGAGAAGAAAAAGAGCTGTCCGGTTTCACCCATATCGTGTATGCGGTGGGCTCAAGGCCGGATCAGAGATTGTACGACGCTGTCAAAGACTGCGGAAAGGAAATCTATCTGATAGGCGACGCAAAAGAAGCCGGACAAGCGTTACAGGCAGTTGCAGACGGCACTGCTGCAGCCATGGCGCTGTAAAGAACATATGTCCCGTTCTGCCTAAATGAATCAATCTTTCGAAATGGCAGATTCATAGTATGCTGTAATTTGAATTCCGCTTTTTTTATAAAAAGGGGCTGTCAAAAAATGAAATCTACACGCAAGATATCGTTGTGAAATTCCAGAAATTACAACGATATCTTGTGGAAATTTGCCATTTCCCGGCAGCCCCCTTCTTTGTTATTTCAGTTTCAATGTTTTTACATTGCTGTAGCTTCCGAATGCTTTCCCGGCGGCTGATTTCTTATAAGCGCGGATACGGAAGCTGTAACTCTTTCCTTTTTTCAGTCCTGACTTGGTAAATGCAGTTGTTTTTCCTTTTGTGATGGTTTTGATTTTCTTAAAGCTTCCTTTTCCGGTACGCATAAAAATTTCATAACCGTCGGCTCCCGCCGTCTTCTTCCAGGTGATTTTCGCTTTACTGCTTCCTGTCTTCTTAACGGAACTTAATTTTGCCTTTCCGGGGGCTGTCGCCGCCTTTAAGGTTGTTTCGGAAGAAGCGTACAGTTTCGTACCCTTGTTTTCCACATAGGAGATTACTTTTACAGTGTATGCTGTGGCCGCTTTCAGATTTTTACAGGTATAAGAATTTCCTTTCGGATATCCTGTGAATACAGCTTTGCTTCCTTGATACAACGACAGGCGGTAGCCAGCCCCTTTTACAGTTTTCCATGAAAATTTCAGGGAATTGGCAGCCGCTTTGCTCACTTTCAGGCCGGAAACCTTCTCTGGCTTCTGAGGCGTGTCGGCTGTTTCAGGATCCTGGGCGTCTTCGTCGCCTTCATCTTCTTTGGAACCGTCAGGATTCTCCGGCGGCAGCACATCAATATCTTCTGTGTAAGTTTTTCCGCATAAACTGCAGGTATAGGTCTTCAGTCCTTTTTTCGTTGTTGTTGCCGGCACTGTTACTTTAACGATATAGTTATGGCCCGGACAAGTCACAGTTACTCTTACGGCAATATGAGTCACTGTTTTGTAATTCCGGGAATCTTCCGGTTCATAGGCGGCATAAAAGTCTTTTTCGCCTTCTTCCTTTAACTTTGCAGATCCATTCTCCCAGGAAAATCCTTTTGGAAGTTTGATCTGGCTTAAAACCGCACCGCTGCTCCCTTTTAATCCCACAGGAATTGTATATTCCGGTTCTGCCTGATTAATCACTACCTGGACTGATTGTTCCAAAGTCTCAAATTTCTCACGTTCCACCCGATACCATACCTGATAGGTTCCCGCATTAATCAGTTCCGGTTGGTTGGCGCCATAACTGCCGCCTTCTAATTTATATGAAATTTTATCGTTTGGCTGCGTTCCTGTTACTGTAATTGTTTTGGCAGTATTATCATAAACTGTTATAATATCTGATGCAGTAACTCCCGTAATTTCCGGAAGCCTGAGCTCCTCTATGATATATGTTTTTATTTCCTGCTTTCCCTGCAAATTCGGATTTGTCTGAAGTGCATAACACAATCTGGAACCTCTCACGGTAAAGCCGAAAATCAACTGCCCTTCCGGAAGTTTTGGCTGATACACATCCGTAATGGTTTCGGCTGCATCTAATTTGCGTATGGCGGTTCTGGTATTAAAATAAATCTCACCTTTTTCAGGTTCCAAATCCAGATACATACCGCTTATCACCCAATTATTCCATGTCTCATTTTCTAAATAAACTGTATCTTCTTCTGTTCCCAGAAGTTCCGGCTTTTTCACCAAACTTGTGGCGCCTGCATTATATTTTGAAAAGTACCAGTTCCCCTGCTGATAACAGAATGCGGAAGTAATGTCTGACCAGAATGCATTATCATAAGTACCGGAATCTGCAGAATATTCACTCACCCAGCCATTATGCCCATGATTTGCATCTGAAATTGCCGTATCGCTCAGCATAAAATAATTATGACCTGCCCGTCCGATGCTGTCCCAGGTGGGATCATCCCAGGTGGCATCCACATGATACCAGCTTCCGTCAACAGAAACCAGATTCCAGGCATGGTTCATGCTGTCACTGGATACGATTCTACTGGATATCCCAAGTTTCTCCAGAATGCTGGCATAAGCCTTGGCATATCCGTCACAAACAGCAATATTCTCTATCAGCGCGCCATAGGCATTGTGGGAAACATCAGGCACTGTGCCGGTACTGGTCAGCCTTTCATAATCATACTCACAATTTAACACAAGATAATCATGCACCGTCAAGGCCAGCTCTAAATCATTCATAGAAGGATCCGTCCACGTCAATGCCTGATTAATTGCTCTGTCAAAATCCTCCTTCTGTACTCTGATATTCTCTTCTGTGTCTGTATATTTCACACTGTAACTTACAGCCATACCAGTATTTGGGTTATAACTCCAGCTAATATGCCCCTCCACAAAGAAAAAAGAGGGATGGTCATTCAAAATCTGAAGAAATACCTCTCCGGCTTCCGCACTCGGAATATTATATGCCGACACATCAATGGTTGTCTGAAACTCCTCCAGCGCACTCACCACATACTCTTCCAAAGTTACCTGTGCCGCACGCCCCATCCTGGCTTCCTTAGCCGGATAAATCTCCTCCGGCTCCTGATAATACACCGGATTATAACGATTCTCATCCGTTAACGTAATAGTTTCCGTCTGCTCCTGCCCGGCAGGGCTTGCATATACAGTGCCTCCAAACAGGCACAGCAGCAAAACAGGGAATAAAATTTTTTTCTTCATAAATCTGCTCCTTTTACCATATTCTTCTAATCCTTCAGCGACGCTAAATCTTCCATTTTTTTACATTGCTGTAACTTCCGTACACTTTTTTCCCCCGGGATTTCTTAAATGCCCGAATTCGGAAACTGTAGTTCTTTCCTTTTTTCAATCCGGATTTTGTAAAAGTAACTGTTTTTCCTTTGGCAATTGTCTTGATTTTTTTATAACTGCCTTTCCCGGTTTTCATGAAAATCTCATATCCATCGGCTCCCGACGCCCTTTTCCAGGTGAGTTTCGCTTTGTTGTCTCCCCTGCTCTTTACTGAGACTAATTTAACTTTTCCCAGCCCGGTAGAAGCACGGACAGAGGCTTCCTTTTCTGCATAGTACTTTCCTCCGTCTATTTCCCGGTATGCAGTCACTTTCAGCTGATACTCTGTAGCCGCTTTTAATTTACTGCAGGTGTGAACATTCTTGTCGGTATATGACGTTGAAATCACCGCATTTTTCTGATAAAGCACCACACGGTATTTCACGCCTTCCGTCTTTTCCCAGGAAAACTGCAGAGAACTGGCGCTGGTTCCGGTTACTTTTAAACCAGTGGCCGGCTCCGGTTTCCTTGGAAGCTGCAGACTGATTTCACTGGCATACATATCCCCGCAGATTTCACAGGTAAATGTCTCCTGTCCATTTCTGGTTCTGGTAGCTGTCCTGGTTATTTTTGAAGTATACCGATGCCCCGGACAGGTCACTTTCACTTTTACCGGGATATTGGAAACTGACACATATTTTTCCGTATCTTCCGGAATATATCTCACATAAAAAGTATAACTTCCTTCTCTCCACAGGCGCGTGCTTTCTGACGTCTGCCAGACAAACCCTGCCGGCAGCTTTACAGCGCTTAACATTTCACCGCTGTGTCCCGATAATCCCTCCGGCGGATGGTAAGAAGGCGTTTCTTTCTCAGCGTCTCCCGGCTTTTCCTCTCCCGGCGGGTTATTCGGCTGTCCCGGCTCTTCTTCTCCTGGCGGATTATCCGGGTCTCCCGGCTTCTCTTCTCCCGGCGGGTTATCCGGCTGTCCCGGCTTCTCTTCTCCCGGCGGGTTATCCGGCTGTCCCGGCTTCTCTTCTCCCGGCGGGTTATCCGGCTGTTCCTCTTCTGTTACCTCTATTATCACCGGAATATGGGAAACTTCTTTATAATTCCTGGAATCTCTGGGCGAGTAAACTGCATAGCAGGTAACTTCTCCTGTCTCCTGCCATTTCATCCCGGTATCTGTCTCCCAGGAAAATCCCTCCGGCAGCTTTACTTCTCCCAACGGCTGTCCTTTTCCAATCTGCAGCCCCTCTGGAACGGTATACTCCGGTTCTGCCTTTTCAATCACCACCTGAACTGTTCCCGTAAAGGGTTCGCAGCCGTCCCGCTCTACTTTATAGGAAACCTGATAGGTACCGGCATTTATCATTTCCGGCTGTTCTGCAAAAAACACGCCATCCGCTCCGGCAAAGGAGACCGCATCGCCGGTTTTTATTCCTTTTACCTGAATTTTCCTGGCTGTTTTGTCATAAACTGCAGTGATATTTTCCGCCGTAATTCCTGTAATCTGGGACAGGGACGGCTCCGGAAGAGGATGGGTGCGGACGTTCTGTTTTCCTGACAGATTGGGCGTACTCCGCAATCCGTAACAGATCCGGCCTTCTTGAATGGTAAATCCGAAAATATACTGATCGGCAGATCGTTCCGGTTCATATACCGTTTCTGCTGTTCCATCTCCTTTCAACCTGCAGACAGAAGTTCCGCTGTTGAAATAAAGCCCCGTCTTTCCTTCATCCAAATCCAGGTACATGTAATTTCCGCCGTAATTTCCCCACAGCCCGGACTCCGCATAAACTGTTTCTTCTCCACTGCCCAAAAGCTCCTGTTTTTTTATCACATCGGCGGTGCAGCTGCTTCCGTTATATCTGGTGTAATACCAGTCTCCTTTCCAATAGCAGAAGGCAGAGTGAATTCCAGTCCAGAACGCCTGTTTATAGGTATCTGACACTGCTCTGTGGCCTGCGCTCCAGTTTTTATGCTTATGGCCGCTGTCGGAAATCACCTGATCGCTCAAAAGAAAATAATTGTGATCCGCGCGCCCGATGCAATCCCAAACCGGATCATCCCAGGTAATGTCCGTATGATACCAGTTTCCGCCGATGGAAACCATATTCCAGGCGTGGTTCATGCTGTCACTGGTTACCAGTTCACAGGGAATATCCAGCTTTTGCAAAAGATAAGAATACGCATGGGAATATCCGTCGCAGACCGCCAGCCTGCTTACCAGAGCGCCATAGGCGGAATGGGAATAGGGCGGCACTGTGCCGCTTTGCAGCCGCTCCTGATCATATTCACAATTCAGAACCAGATAATCATGAATTGCCAGCGCCTTTTCCATATCGCTCATGGAATCGTTCACCCAGGCGAGCGCCTGTTTTGCAGCCGCTTCCAATTCTTCCTGCTGACGCCGGATATTTGCCTGGGTATCACAATAGACAATATCCTTATAGCTGAGCACAATTCCATTAGAATCATAACTCCATCCCACGTAATTTCCCACATAAAACAGTTCCGGATGGCTGTTTACGATTTGGAAAAAAGCAGCCTTTGCCTCTCCTCTGGTAATTCCGTAACCGCTCACATCAATGACAGTGGAAAATTGCTGCAATTGTTCTACAATATACGTTTCAAAGTCCAGATTTGCCCTGACAGACCGCCTCTGCCCTGCCCTCTGAGACGCATAGCGCAATTTTGGCTGCTGATAATAGACAGGATCATAACGGTTTTCGTCCGTAATTCTGAAAGAATCCGTTTGGCTGCTTTCGGAACCGGCAGATACAGTACCGCTGAATAAAAACAGCAGCAGACAGAACACTAAAAAATATCTTCTTTTCATACATTTTCCTCCCTGCAGGATGAACTGCCCTTTGCATAGCGTCTATTTTCTCACTTACTTCTATTGTATATCCTAGTCTGGAAAATTTCAAATGATTTTTCCAGTCAGCGTCAAAAGAAAATTTAAAGTTTGCTTTCAGCAAAGGGCTGAATTCCTGGCTCAATTTACACATTCTTACGGACTTTGCAGCAAAGTGCAAAGTCCTGGACTGAACTGTTACAAAAGAAATCCAAAATTTTATTAATTTTCCTGTCAGGGTCTTCCCAAAATCGGTCAATGGATTTAAACTATAGTTGACCGGAACGGTCCACGGAGGCAACGCTATGAACGAAAAATTTTTTTCTCTGCCTGAAGAAAAACAGCGGACAATTATAAATGCCGGATATCGGGTATTTTCGCAGAATTCCTACAAAAACAGCCCCATGAGCGAAATTGCCCAGGCAGCAGGAATCAGTAAATCCTTACTGTTCCACTATTTTCACAACAAAAAGGAACTGTATTTTATTCCCATGATGTACCGGGACATGTATTGGGCGTCGGAAGGATATCTCTGGGAGATGGTGCAGCGGGGCGATGTGGACATGGCCCAAATGGAAGAAGACTTTACGAAACTGATAGAATTTTGGAAAAGCATATACCTTCGGAAGGAGTAAGGGAAAGAAAATTCGCACTGTGAAGTTTGAAAGCATCTTTCATGTCTTGTTTGTGCCTGGAAAGGAATGGTGAAAAATATGGAAGCAATTAAAACAAACCGATTGACAAAAAATTATGGGAAATCCAGAGGAATTGCAGCTCTGAACCTTTCTGTGGAGGAAGGAGAATTTTTCGGCTTTATCGGCCCCAACGGAGCTGGAAAATCCACAACCATCCGCACCCTGACAGGACTTATTTCCCCAACTTCCGGCAGCGCAGAAGTTTTCGGACTTGATATCCGAAAGAACAGAGAAGCCATTTTAGAAAACATCGGCTATCTGCCCTCGGAAGCCGTATTTTATCCCGGCATGAAGGTCAAAGATGTGCTGACATTATCTGCCCGTATGCGCAAAATGGACTGCAGCAAAACTGCAGGGGAACTCTGTGAACGGCTGCAGCTGGATGTATCCCGCAAAGTGGATGAACTTTCTTTCGGCAACCGCAAAAAAACCGCCATTGTCTGCGCACTTCAAAGCAGCCCAAAGCTTTTGATTCTGGATGAACCCACCGGAGGGCTTGATCCTCTGATACAGCGGGAATTTTTTGATATTCTCAGGGAGCAAAACCGCAAAGGCACAACCATATTTCTGTCCAGCCATATATTGTCTGAAATCCAGAGAAACTGCAGCCGGGCGGCAATTATCAGGGAAGGCAGAATCATTGCCTGCGACAGAGTGGCTGCGCTCTCGAAGACCAATGCCAGGCGCGTCACTGTACATGGCAGCGTAATGCTGGAGGGACTTGACGGAATCCGCAATAAACAAGAGGGGGACGGATTCGTAAGCTTTCTTTACAACGGCGATATGAACCTTCTCTTACAGACACTTGCAGCAGGAAATCTTACAGACCTTTCCGTTTCGGAACCAGACCTGGAAGAAATATTCCTGCATTATTATGAAAAGGATGGTGGCAGAGCATGACAATCGTAAAACACGAACTTCGGCAGGGCAGGACTTCTTTCTTCATCTGGACAGCGGCCATTGGATTTCTCCTGGCGGTCTGCATTTTTCTGTTTCCGGAAATGAAAGGAGAAATGGAAGGCATGAACGATATGTTCTCTTCTATGGGATCTTTTTCCGCCGCATTCGGCATGGACAAATTGAATTTCGGCACACTGGTGGGATTTTACAGCGTTGAATGCGGCAATGTACTGGGTCTTGGCGGAGCATTTTTTGCGGCTCTGTGCGCGGTGAACATCCTCAGCAAAGAAGAGCGGGACAAAACAGCCGAATTTTTGCTGGCGCACCCTGTCAGCCGGACCCGCATTATCACAGAAAAACTGATTGCTGTACTGGTTCAGATCGGAGCAATGAATCTGCTCCTCTACGCTCTCTCCATAGGCTCCATGGCGGCTATCGGGGAAGACATTCCCTGGAAAGAACTGAACCTGATCCACCTGGCGTACGGTATCCTTCAGACAGAACTTGCAGCCATCTGCTTCGGCGTCTCAGCCTTTATGAGAAAAGGAAGCATCGGCGCCGGCCTTGGACTGGCTGCTGTCATGTATTTTCTGAATCTGATTGCAAACATAACAGAAACGGCAGAGTTCCTGAAATATATTACGCCGTTCGGATACTGTGACGGCGCCAAACTCATCACTGACGGCAGCTTGGACAAAACCATGATCGCCGTTGGTACGGCTATGGGCATTGCCGGCGTCACTGCCGCCTATCTGAAATACTCCAGGAAGGATATCCATTAAATAGCTATCCAGTAAGGAACTGTTCAAAAATAACTTTTTGTTTCAGCCCCCGCCCAGGCTCTCCGGCCCAAATCCAAGGGGCATAAGCTCCTTTAAGGAACGCTGCAGGCAGCCTCCTTTTCCGTCTGCCAGAATAATCTGAAAGGTTTGGGGATCGCAGAATTCCATCATCACCTGGCGGCAGACTCCGCAGGGAGCGCAGAGCCCGTCTGCCTCCCTTCCCTGGGGGCCTCCTGCAACGGCGATTTTCTCAAATTCCCGCTCTCCCTCGTAAACAGCCCGGAAAAACGCCGTCCGTTCCGCACAATTTCCAGGCGAATAAGCCGCATTTTCAATATTGCAGCCATGGTATACTTTTCCGCTCTTCGTCATAAGTGCAGCCCCCACCTGAAAATGGGAATAGGGTGCGTAGGCACGTTCCCTGGCCTTTTTCGCTTCCATCATTAATTGTTCATTGGTCATTTTCTTTCCCCTCTATCAGTTTAACAATTCTGCTGGTTCCCAGCCTGTCAGCCCCCAGGCAGAGAAATCTTTCGGCATCCTCCAGGGAGGCGATGCCCCCTGCAGCCTTCACTTTTACTCCCTTTCCAATGTGCTTTTTCATCAGCTCCACATCCTCAAACACAGCGCCGGAAGAGGAAAATCCTGTGGAAGTCTTGATATATTCCGCCCCTGCCTTTGTGACAATCTCACACATTTTTATTTTTTCTTCCCGGGTAAGCAGGCAGGTCTCTATAATCACCTTTAAGATTTTCCCGCCGCAGGCTTCATGAACCAGGCGGATTTCTTCTTCCACCTCCTGATATTTCCTGTCTTTCAGCCATCCCAGGTTAATTACCATGTCAATTTCATCAGCGCCGTTTGCAATGGCGTCCTTTGTCTCAAAAACTTTCACTGCTGTGGCGCTGTATCCGTTTGGAAACCCAATTACCGTGCAGATGGGCAGTTTTCCTTTGACATACTCCGCCGCCTGTTTCACATATGCCGCCGGTATACAGGCAGACGCCGTATGGTATTTGATTCCCTCGTCCAAAATTTTCTGGATTTCTTCCCATGTGGCTGTCTGAGTAAGTAACGTATGATCTACTGTTTTTAAAATCTCTGTTATATTCATACCTATTCCTTTCCGGGCCGCGGCAGTCCCTTACCGTTTTGTTGGTGCGATCTTCCGACAGCGCATAGCAATCATCATTCTCAGCGAAACGGCAAGGTATTTATACTCACGAGCATACTTATTTGCCAAATCATTTGCTTTTTCCTCAAATCTGTGAAAGATCTGTCGGCAAATGATTTCGCTCACGGGTATAAAACACGTTCCAGGCTGCCGCCCATTTCTAAACATTCTGCTATTTTAATTCTGGCAGTCTGGAGTTTTCAGGCTGGCGCTCCATCCAGACTGTTCCACAAGCATTATTTTAATTCTGACAATATGGAACTTCCAATGGCGCCCTCCGGCATATTTACGCCGAAATTCTCTGCAATGGTGGCCCCCACTGCCGCAAATGTCATGGCGTCCTCCAGTTTTCCGCTGCCCTGCATAGAGGGAGAATAGGCAAGAAACGGAACTTTTTCCCTTGTGTGGTCTGTGCCTGTGTGGGTCGGGTCATTTCCATGGTCTGCCGTAAGAATCAGCAAATCATCTTCTTTCAGAAGGGGCAGCAATTCCCCCAGCTTAACGTCAAATTTTTCCAGCTCTTTGGCATATCCCTGTACATCCCGGCGGTGCCCCCACAGAGCGTCAAAATCCACCAGATTCACAAAACACAGCCCCTCAAAGTCCCTGCCTGCAATCTCAATGGTCTGCTCCATGCCATGCACGGAGCTTTTGGATTTATTGGATTCCGTCAGGCCCTCTCCGTCAAAAATATCAAAAATCTTGCCAACGGAAATCACATCCAGCCCTGCATCCTTCAAGGCGTTTAAAACTGTGCGCCCGTAGGGTTTTAAAGCATAATCGTGGCGGTTGCTGGTTCGTTTGAATTCCCCCTTTTTCTTTCCCACATAAGGCCTGGCAATCACCCGGCCCACTTTCCACTCGTCTTTCATGGTAAGTTCCCTGGCAATTTCACAGCAGCGGTATAATTCTTCCAAACCGAAAGTCTCCTCATTTCCGCATATCTGCAGGACAGAATCCGCAGAAGTATAGACAATCATATGACCTGTGGCAATTTCCTCTTCCCCCAGTTCTTCCAGAATCTCTGTGCCGCTGGCGCTTTTATTTCCGATAATCACCCGGCCGGTCCGCCTGGACAATTCCTCTATCAATTCACGGGGAAATCCTGTTTCGGTAAAAGTCCGGAAAGGCTTTGTAATATGGAGCCCCATCATTTCCCAATGGCCTGTCATGGTATCCTTTCCCACGCTGGCTTCCTGCATTTTCATAAAATAGGCCATGGGCTGTTTCACGGCCGGAACCTGCTTTAATGGATGCAGGTTTGCCAGGCCCAATTTCTGAAGATTGGGGATATGGAACTCTTTGACCCTCTGGGAAATATGGCCAAGGGTATCCGTCCCTTCATCCCCATAAGCGGATGCATCGCTCAATGCTCCCACTCCCAGTGAATCAATCACGATTGTAAATATCCTGCGGTATTTTTTTCCTGCCATGTCATCACGCCTCCTGGAAAATTTGTTATTTATACTCACGAGCATACTTATTTGCCAAATCATTTGCTTTTTTCCTCAAAGCTATGAACAATCTTCTGGCAAATGATTTCGCTCACGGGTATATAATCTACTCGTGAGTATAACATTGTATTCTTTTATAAAATAAACATAACAGAGATTTTGAGGTCTGTCAAATTTCTTCTATAGACCAATGAGCTCCGATGTGCTATCATTGATTCAGCAGTGACTTTTCTACGCGCATCCTCTGGTTTCCGTGCATGGAAGCCTGAAGTCACTTAGGGACGGTTAAGAAACATCCTACTTACGATTCACAAACTATTTCTTACCCGTTCCTTATTACTCCCACACTAAATCAGAATATCACAAAAGAAAGGAATGCATCCATAATGAACGCTGAACCTGTAAAGAAAATTAATATGCCGTACCTCTTATCCTACATACTGGCTCCCGCTGCAATAACTGCCCTCTGCTTCTTTCTGGGCTATACCTTTTTCCGCGACAGAGGCACCGGAGCCGTTATCCTGTTTCTGGTCCCGCCTGCCCTGTCCATTCTGTGGTGGATTTTCGGCGGCAAGATAATTTTTAAAGGAAAACGGAAAAAACTGATAAAAGAACTGGAACGCAGCGGTTTTCTGCCCAACCACACCTTTGACAGCGATATCTGTACGGTGATTGTAGATATTGAACATGGGAAAATTGCCCTGATCTTTTTCTGGAATCCTTTCCAGAATTACGTGCTTCCCGCCAGCCGGATCACCAAAATCTGGACAGACGACGGGAAAACCGGCATGGGGCCTTTAACCGGAAGCAGCAGAGTCAGCTTTTTATTTACCATAGACGGCATCCGCATCCGGGCCAACACTTTTACCTCCAATAAACGCTGGCGAATGGACAGCGACTACATCCTCACCGGAATCTCCAAGGCAGACATGATGGCCGAGGCGCTGACGGAAGCAAAAGAAAGGTCGGTTTAATATGGGATTTCTACGAAAAATCCGTTCTATCTTCCACGAAAACTGGTGCAATCTCTGCCAGAGCGAGATGGACGTTATGCATAAACAATTATATGCCCTGCCGGATGTGACAGTTGGGCATTACAGTTCCCATGAAAGCCCTGAATACTATCGGAAACATCTGGTTCCGGTAGCGAAAAAAGCTGAAATTCCCGCCGGAATCTATGCCTGCGGGCTGCATGCCTACCGATGTCCCCAGTGCGGCCACCGCCGGGTGCAGCTTACCGTTTTCCTTCCAGTGAGGGAGGAAGAGAAAACAGAAGAAATTTTATTTTTTGACCATGGGGAACTGGATGATCTGATTTATAGGCAGGACTTTGCAGGCTCTGATGTGAAACAGAAAAACCGCCGCCGGCAGAATTCTTATGAAAGCAGACAGGGCGGGTTTTATGATTATGAATAAACAGGCAGTTCTATACTGCCGCAGCTTTGGAGGTGATTTTCATGCGCTATCATCATCTGCGCTTTGACATTTGGCTGTGCCTGCTTTTGGCATTGTTTGTCAGTATTTTCCCTGCCGGCATTGCAGAACGCATGATGAAAGAGAAATACAAAAGCTATACCGAAGAACATACCGTGGCAGAAGGAGAAATCGGCGGCATTGCAGGAGATGAAATCTTCCGTGCCCAGTCTGTGAAAGACCTGGAAACTCAGGAAAAGTTCACCGTACTCTCCCCCGGAATTGAATACCGCAACCACGGCGCAGGATATTATAAGAACCATTACCTCTATGCCCTTACTCTCCCTTCCGGCGAACGGGTGGCCGCTGCCATCAATATGGAAAATGTACGCACAGAAGGAGACTATTATTCCGGGGAGGCTACGCTGCCGGTGGGGCGGATTGTCCGGGAGGATTTGACGGAAGAAAAAGAATTTATCCATCAGATAGAATACAATGAGCCCTTAAGCCGCAAAGATTTCTATGTTGACATGATGGGAAATGGGGAAAAAATCAGCCAGGAGGATTACAAAGGACCCGCAGTCATGCTGGCGCGGGTATTGACCGTACTCATTTTCTTTCCTTTGTTTCATGCGCTTGGAGCAAAGTTTGGGATATTCCCGCCATTTTTGACAAACAAAAAGAAAAAGCCTTCGGAATGGGATTGAACTCATTCCGATTGCAAATTCAATTTCTGCTCCATACGGCGCATCTCTTCAAATTCCCCCATATCCAGAAAAGAGTCTTCACTGATGGGATACATCCCCACCTTCCGTTTCTCCGCCATCAGCTTCGCCGCCAAATCCGTCATATGGAAAAACGTGTCTTTAGGAATTTCTTTCAGAAGCCCCGGATTTAAAATATACATGCCGGTATTCACAAAATAAGATAATCTGGGCTTTTCTTCCATGGAACATATGACGCCGTTTTCACTGGAATGTATGACGCCGTAAGGCACCACAATATTTTTCAGGGCAGTTACAATGGTCATCTCATTTCCAGAATCTTTGTGGCATTGCAGGATATCGCCGTAATCCGCATGGATAAGAATGTCGCAGTTTGTCACAATCAACGGTTGGGTAAATTCCACAGGAATCAGTCCCAGGCTTCCGGCTGTGCCCAGAGGCTTTTCCTCTTCCACATAAGATAACTCATAATCAGAAGCATTTTCCGTAAAATATGCCTTAATCATGCTTTTCCGGTAATTGACAGTCACAAAGAAATTCCGAACGCCGAAATCCCTAAACCGGGCAATGATGCGTTCCATAATCGGAATATCACCGATTGGGATCAGCGGCTTCGGCAATATTTTCGTATAGGGATACAGCCGGGTTCCTTTTCCGCCGGCCATAATAACCACCGGAATATCCCTTAAAAAACAGTTCTGATCTGAATAGGCGCTCTCTGGCTCTTCCCGGAATACAATATCCAGAATCACCCCTTTTGCATTCACCACCGGCAGCGCTGCAATCCTGTACTGGCGCATCAGCTCCATACCCTGGGGAAGCTCTTTCCTGTAGGCCACCTTGGGTTTCTGGTTCATCACCCGTTTTACCGCGCCTTCAAGTTCCCCGTTCTTTAACAGCCAGCGGCGAATATCCCCGTCAGTTACCACGCCAAGAAGTTTCCGGCATGAATCCGCCACAAAAAGTATGCCCTTCCCATTGCCGTCAATTCTCTGCAGCGCATCTGCCACTGTACTGTCCGGCGAAATCAAAAACGGTATCAATTTCTCGGTTTTCATGAAAATCACTTATTCCTTTCCGTTGGTTCATGCACAAATACCATAAAAACTTTTCTCCGCACCAAAGCCCTGCCATTATATTTCAATTAATTGATCCTCTTGAAAGTCCCTGACTGCCCGTGTACCCAGGATTTCCGGATAACGCATGGGGCTGATGCCTGTGCCCGGACGTTTTACCGCCAGATTTTCCTCTGTCAGCAATTCCCCCTGCCGGATATGCCTGCGGGCAACTATGCTTTTGCGGGCAACTGCCCGATTCTTCTGCTCCGAAGAACTTGGCTTCTTCTCCCCGGAGCCCAGAGCCGCCTCAATGTTACGCACTGCTTTTACCATGGCCGCAAGTTCCCGGGGCTCCAGGCTGGCCTTATGATCCGGCCCCTCCATATTCCGATCCAGGGTAAAATGCTTCTCAATCACCACGGCCCCCATGGCTGCCGCCGCAATCGGAACTTCAATCCCCAAAGTGTGATCTGAATACCCCACCTCTTTGTCAAAGACAGTGCGCATGGTCCTCATAGCTTTCAGATTTACGTCCTCATAAGGAGTGGGATATTCCGTATTGCAGTGCAGAAGCGTAATAAGCCCTGCGCCGTTTTCTTCCAGAACCGCTATTGCCTCCCGAATCTCCTCCATGGTGCACATTCCGGTAGAAAGAACTGCATCTTTGTGTGTCCTGCCGATTGCCGCAAGGTAAGGATAATTGGTAATCTCGCCAGAGGGAATTTTGAAAAAAGGAACTCCGATTTCATCTAAAAATGCAATGCTGGGCAGGTCAAAGGGAGTGGAAAGAAACAGAATCCCCTTTTTTTGGCAGTATGCCTGGATCTGCCTGAACGCTTCAAAGGACAATTCCAGTTTTTTCACCATATCAAACTGAGATTCCTCTGTTCCTGTGTTCCGCTTCTGATACTCGGCCATTTCAGCATACCGGGAGATTACCTCTTCTGTCACAAATGTCTGAAATTTCACACAGTCGGCGCCCGCTTCTGCCGCTTTGTCCACCAACCTAAGCGCATTGTCTAAGTTCCCGTTATGATTGTCACCTGCCTCCGCAATAATAAAAATATGTCCCATAAGCTGCCTTTCCTTTCTATTCCCATTGTTTCAACCTTTACCGCGCACGCAGAATTGTCTCTGCCACCAGAAAATCCAGTTCATTGTCAATGTCCATAGAACGCTTCTGATCCATAATATACGCAAAGGAACGTTCTCCGTATATGGGCTTTTCAGAAAACAAAAATTCCGTGTTTACTATATAAATCGCTCCGTTCATCCGGTAATATGCCGGAAGCTCCTGCCTCGGCGTATCCGACAGCGCCGGATCCTCAAAATTCTCCATGGAGAGATCCATCGGCAGAGTATTGCTCCAGAGAGGCGAGTGCTCCATCTCACATACTGAAACTACTATGTTCGCATCTTTCTCCTGAAACAGACGGTATGCCGCCGTGATATCTCCGGCGGTGCGCAGCGGAGATGTGGGCTGCAGCAGTGCGGCGGTATCAAAGTACATTCCCCTCTCTTTAAATTGTCTTAACACCCACCGCACCACATCCCAGCTTCCTGCATGATCCGAAGCCAATCCTGTTTCTCTGAGAAAGGAAACATCCGCCCCGAACTCCCTGCCTATCTCGGCATATTCCTGTGAATCTGTGGACAGATGCACACAGGTAAACAGACCGGATTCCTTTGCGGCTGTAATTGTATGCCCTATCAGAGGAATGCCGCCCAGCTTTTTAATATTCTTATGTTTCAATCCCTTAGAACCGCTGCGGGCGGGAATGACTGCCAGATTCTTGAATTTCCCTGAATGACTGCGGGCGGGAATGGCTGTCAGATTCTTGAATTCCCCCGAATGACTGCGGGCGGGATTGACTGCCGGATTCTTGAATTCCCCTGAATTACTGCAGGCGGGATTGACTGCCGGATTCTTGAATCCCTCCGGTACGCTGCAGGCAGCGTTGGTTTCCTGGTCCTTCAACTTCTTTCCCTCCATTCCACATCATAAAAGATTTTCTGCACATCGGGCGATTTTAAGTATTTCTTAATTTCCTCCACAATATGAAAAGATGTATCCCCGTTCCCATAGGGATTGGCCGCTTTTTGTGCAATTTCCTGAAATTCCCGGCTTTTCGCCCGTTTTATAGCAGAAATAATCTCTTTTCTAACCGGCGGGCAGTTTATAATGCTTTCTGCCTGCAGCCGCCCCTTTTGACGGTTCCCAATATTAACCGTTGGAATATGGAAACAGGGAGCTTCCACAATCCCGCTGGAAGAATTTCCAATCACCATCTCACAGTATTTCAGCGCACTTAGATACCTGCGGATTCCCAGAGAGGGAAAACATTTCCAGTTTTCATGCTTTCCAGCATAACTTTCCATAATTTCATTGATTTTCCGGCCTCCGGCGTCCGCATTGGCCCTGGTCAGGATAAACTTCATATCAGGAAAAGCTTCCAAAGCCTCCAGCAATTCCCGAATTTGAAAAACTGCCTCTTCCCCTTCCATGGTAGGAGGATGAAACGTCACGCAGGCATAGGGGCGGTCAAGGGAAAAAACAATGCTTTCTTCCAGTTCCTTCTTTCCCATAACATCCATTGTGCGAATATTTTCCACTCCTACGTCGCCGTAAGAAAACACCCGGCCGGGCTCCTCCCCCATCTGGATAATACGTTTCCTGTATGCCTCACAGCCTGGGAAATGCAGATGGCTCATTTTAGTAATGGCATGCCGGTACAATTCATCCAAAGCTCCGGCTGTCACTTCTCCTCCTGAAATATGGGCAATGGGAATCCGAAACTGCAGGGCGCAGCTGCAAACCGGAATCAACTCGTAGCGATCTCCCAAAACAACTAACAAATCCGGCTTCTGTCTGACATACATTTCGCCAAACCTTGCGCATGCCCTGCCCATAGCCTGACAGATCTCCTCCGGGCTGTCATCCTCCTTAAGAATCGGGATTTTCTCTGCAATGGGGACGCCGCTTGCTTCAATTTCCCTGACAGTGCTTCCATGGGAGGCCAAAAGGTGGGTTCCTGTCACTACAAGGCAAAGCTTTAGTTCCGGATCTTCTTCTATCCGTTTCATCACATTCAAAAGCAGCCCAAATTCCGCACGGGTGGCCGTTACAACACAGATTTTTTTCATACATTTCTCCAGTTCTTTGCCAGATCGAACTTTTTCTCCAGTTCCTGTATATCGAAATATAGGTTCTTCTATCCCCGGTACTGAATCAAAAAGGGTTTTGCCGCATCAAAACTGCGGTCTGCCTGGGCCCGCTTTTTCACCAGCTCCCGAAATGTATCCTGGTCGAATATATATCTTCCGATGGTAAAAGGCACTGCCCCGTTTCGGTTAAACTGCTTTTTAAATCCATACAGACTGTCATCCTTCTCCATGCCGCCGCCTAAATGCAGCTTCTCTATTCCTCTGCGGCTCCCCCAGAGAGCAGCCTCATACAGCAGCAGGTTAACGGAAGCCAGTTTCCGATACTCCCACAGCGTCCCGGAGAGATGATAATGCATAAAATGCTCATTGTAAAAAAACATGGCCGCACTGATAATCTTCTGTTCCCAGACCGCATAAAAATAAACCATGTTATCCTTTAATTCTCGCTGAAGATATTCAAAATAGTCCCGCTTAAAATAATAATAATCCTCCGCCTGATTCCGCTCCATGGTCGCGTGGTAGATCCGGATAAAATCTTCCAGATGCTCTCCGGAATCAGAAAAAATCTGCACATTGTTTTTTCTCGCCTTGCGCACCATATTACGGTTTTTGGGATCCATATTTTTCACAATTACTTCTTCGCTTTCCAGATCCATATACACCGTATCTTTAAAACTCCTGGCTTCAAACAGTTTGAAAAAAGCTTCCTGTCCTTCCACCAGAGGATCAAAACGGAAGAACTGGGATACAATGTTCTGCCTTCTGCATTCCTCTTCCAAATCTCTGGTAAACTGCCCTACATCTTTTGGGGTCACCTCCCCTTTTACCAGAGGGCCGCCGTAACCGTAAGGCGTTGTCATATCAAAGAAGCTGCCTTTTTTCAGACTGCCGTAAAATCCGCCGAAAGCGGCAATATCCTGAAGCATCACTGCATAGCAGATCTCCATCTTTTCCCCTTTCCAGTAAAGAAGCGCCGGGCTGCCGTCCCCGTGCAGTTCCAGTGAACGGGCATATTCATACAGGTAATAAATATCCCATTCCGGAAAACTCTTTACCAGACTATTCCATTCCTCCCTGTCCCTTACAAGCTTCATAACAGTCCTCCTTTTTACCGATTTCCAGGCATTTTAATAAATATTCCATCTCTTCTTCCCCGTATCTTTGATCCAGAGGAAGAGAAATTATATGGTTTTCCATCCATCTGGCCTCCTCAGAAACTGCCGAATGTTCCAGGGGCCAGTGCACAGCGCAGTACACATTCTGTTCCATCAGCCGTTCCCTGAGACAATTGCGCTTTGCAGCATAAACCGGCAAAGCCAGCAATACCTCCGAAGATACCCCTTTCACAGCGGCGTCAAACCCAAGGCCCTTTAGTCCCTCCCGCAGCAGCGCAGCATTTTCCCTGCGCCGCCTGCACATGGGCTTAACCGGAACATGAGAAAGCAGAAACCGGGACAATGCAGACATTCCATAAACGCCTTTCTGACAATCCAATGCTTCTTCCTCCTCTGCAAAGATCTCCCGGTATTTCGCATTGCAGTCAAAACCTTCTGTTAAAAACAGATTTTTCAACATCATTGCCTTAATTTTCCGGGAAACGGGCTTTTGTTCCAACCAATCTTCTGACTTTTGCCCCAGCCATTCTTCCGGCTTTTGCCTCAGCCATTCTTCCGGCTTTTGCCCCAGCCATTCTTCCGGCTTTTGCCCCCAAAAGTCTTTAAAATAGGTCTGTTCTCTGTCCGTGTACAGTACGCCTCCGTCCGGGATTGGAAACCATTTACGCAGACTGGCAATACAATAATCCCCAACCGTCTTCTTTGCTGTAAAAAGAGAATGTGTCGCGTCCTCAATCACAGTCAGGCCATATGTTTCCTTCCATTCTGTAATGCGTTTCAGCGTATTCTCTGACTGCAGTACGCCGAAATAATGCATCAAATACAAAACACGCACCGACTGCTTTTGAATCCATTCTTCCAATTGTCCCAGATCCGCCCCAAATCTGCGGTCTATGGGATAATATATGACCGTGCATTTCTCCGACAGCGCATCTGTGACGCTTCTGCAAATATAATCCGGAACCAGAATCTTTTCCCCGGCCAGATGTTCGGACAAGAGACGCAGAGCGCTGCGCCCGCTGTCTGTATAAACGGAACAAAACTCTTTCAGATATGCAAAAACGGTATCTGCAGTCTTCGTAAGCTGTGAAAAATCCAGATCAAATTCACTTCCCAGTTCCATTACCCCACATCCTCAATTTGTCTGCGATACGCATACATGCCGATGGTTTGGTCCAGCGCAGAAGAATAAATTTCCCGGGTTTTCTTTCCCCGCCGATAGCCGCAGGAGGTATACAGGCGGATCGAAGCCGTATTATCCTCCCTGATTTCCACTTCCGACCGGCTGCAGCCCTGTGCCTTCGCCAGCCGAAGCCCTTCTGAGATTGCCTGTTTTGCAATCCCCTTCTTCGTAAAACGCTCCCGAACTGCAATGGGAATATCCACGCTGTTTCCCGAATAATCCAGATACAAATAGCCGGCCGCTTCTCCTTCATCCGTTTTAATCAGATAAATCTCCTTATGTTTTTCCCCTCCGGCCGGCTGCAGGCAGCCTTTGTAAAAACGGTAAAGATTTTCCCGGGGCGGGATTTCATAATCTCCCCAGCTCCAAAAAGCAACAAACTTCTCACACTTTATCTGGTAATAAGACTCAAATTCCTCTAATTTCGCTTTTTCCAAATACATTTGTAATTCCGCCTCCTTTTTATACCCGTGAGCGAAATGATTTGCCAGCAAGTGTTCACTATTTTAAGAAAGCCAGCAAATCATTTGGCAAATAAGTATGCTCTTGAGAATAACCGACCGGGATCAGGTAATGGGGCACAGCCCTTTTTTCCCTCCCTGTTTTTCAAACCATGGAATGAGCTGTTCCTCCAAGGCCATATGCAGCCGGCAGGACTCTTCAAAAGCAGTCAGCCGGCAGGTTCCGCCTGAAAAAAGTTCCTCCAGGGCAAGGTTGGTAAGTCTGCTCTGATAAGGCATTTCAAATGTCTCCTTCTTCCATTCCCACCCTGTAGACGCATCTGCAAATTCCAGCTCCCTTTTTCCTTCCAGAATGCGGTACCAGCAGACATCGCTTAAAATCACCGTTGAGGCCAAAATTCCCTCTCTGGGATAAGATGCGAGAGAAAACGCGCGGCACCGTCCCATTGTTCCGCTAATCGTTCCCGCAATCTCTAAAAAGCCTTTCCGCCTGCTGGGCAGACATTCCGGCTCTAATCCGGAGATGTTTAAGGTTATCTGTTCTGAGCCGGCCAGATATGCAATCAAATCCAGCATGTGGATTCCATTGCAGCCCAGATGCCAGTCGGAACCGGAAGCCATAATTTCCATTGTATGGGCGTCTTCCAGCTTCTTCTTAATCCGCCCATACACCGGATACATTCTTCTGGGGCAGTTGACAAAGGCCCGAATCTGCTTTTTCTCCATCAATTCCCCGATTGCACTGTAATCCTCAAGCCTTTGGAACAGTACCTTCTCCAGAATCAGGTACGGAGCCCTGGCATTTGCCAGCAGTTCTTCGATTACTTTTCTCCTCACATCGGAAGCTGTCGCCACAACCACAGCATCCATCTCTTTTGGCATGGAAGCCATCTCCCTCACAAAACAAACGTTATGCCTGTCTGCACCTCCGGTTTCTCTGAAAGCTGTTTCTGCTTTCTGCAGCGCTTCTTCCCTGATGTCCATTACCGTGATCCGGCAGGATTCTTCCAGCAATGCGATTGCCTGCAAATGCCTGATTCCAAGATTCCCTGCTCCTATGATTCCAATCTGCCTTTTTTTCATTTGTCTGCTCCCTGATTCCAATCTGCCTTTTTTTCATTTGTCTGTTCCTGGATTCCAATCTGCCTTTTTCTCATCTGTCTGCTCCCGGATTCTGTAATATCTAAACAATCGGAACTCCCACTGATTCCAGAACATTACAGGTATCCCGGCTCAGCGCTTCCTTGCTCCGGCAATCTGCTCATATACCGGAAAATGCCCTGCATGCTCCTCTAAGGTCAGCAGCCTGTCATCCTGGGGATGATTCAAAAAGGCATTAACCATTTCATACAGCCCCGGTTTATACCTTTCCTCCCAGGGAGCCGCAAGCTCTGCCGGCTCTGCCTTTACAGAGCCCAGTTCCTGTATCTGAAGAGTCTCCATAGGCTTCAAATAATAGCGGCGCTTTGTTGTGAGAACTTCTATGGCCCATCTTCCCGGCGCCTGCCAGTTTGCCTGATAAGAAAATAATGCATCTCTTTCCGAAATTCCTGCTCCGGCATAATTGCTTCCGCCTGGATGCCAGTCCAGGCCGCCAGCCGTATAAGATTTCATTTCCTTTGGGAACCCTCCCAGGAAAAACGCCAGATCCATCACATGGGTGGAATTGGCAAAAATCCATCCTTCCTTCTCACCCTCCGGCCGTTTTACAGGACCAACTTTATGGGCCCATTCTGTGAATTCAAAATGAAAAGAAGTAACGCCCCCGTCTTCCCGGATTCTTTTCCTCGCCTCCTGTACCGAAGCAAAAAAACGGCGGTTATATGCGACATAGACCTTTGCTCCCGCTTTCTTCTGTTCCTGAAGCAGCGGCACAAGATCTTCCCAGCGGTAAGCAACCGGTTTTTCCACCAGGATATTTGGAATGCCAAGCCGCATCAACTCCTGCGTCACCGTACAGAGCCCGCCGATATTGACAGCCGCAACGGCATATTCCGGCATTGTCTCCTGTTCCTTTAGTACAGCCCGATAATCTCCGGTAAACACTCTAGCCCCCAATTCCTCTTCAAACTCTTTTGCCTTCTGCTCTCCCCGGCCCAACACCAGAACAGAATGCCCCATGGCATGCAAAACCCTATAATATTCTTTTGCCATAAAGCCTGCTCCGATAATTGCCACTGTTTTCTGATTCATGTTTTCACCTGCCCATATCTGCTGATCCAGAGCGCTCATGCAAGGAAATATATTGATTCAAGTATTCCGTCACCTTCACCGCCCCTGCACCGTTCAGATGAGAGGAATTACGGAAATATTTATCTTCTAATTCCAAATCCGTCAGAAGATTTACAAAAGTAAATGCATATTCCTCCTGAAGCTTTGCCAGAATCCTCATGGTATCCTGATACATATCCCATGACATATATTTCCGATACAGCTTCGTCATAGGAGGCATTACAAGAATCGCTTTCACCTGACGCTGTTTCAGTTCATCCAGATATTCTCTCATCGTACGGATATTGAATGCTTCTGTTTCCGGGTAATTCTTATGATATTCTTTCTCAATGCTTATCTTTTCCGCCTGGATGCCCTTTTCATCCAAACTGCTGCTGTCATAAACGACGCTGCGCAGATTTCTTTCATAATTCAGGAAATTCTCTTCCTCCGTAGTAGTGTAAATTTCCTCGAAATCTTCTTTCATAATCTGATCCAGGCGGTCTTTGGCATAATGGTAAGCTCCCTTATAAAGCCAGGCCCCGGCAAAATGATTCATCCGCCTGAGAAAAGAATAATAACGTTCTGCTACGACAGCGTTATAGTCTGTCATTGACATGTCATACTGAAAAATATAAGGCGACAGCCCTACAATGGCATACCGGATGCGTTCGGGTTCTTTTGCATGTTCATAGGCGTAACGGAACATCTGATAACTGTAAAAAATATCCTGTCCGCCGATAGCAAAATTCAAAAAATGACCATGGATGGAATCTAAATCTATTCCCTGACGGATATAGGACAAACCTGTGACAATGCCGTCATAGGGTCCCCTGTCCCGGTAAAAATTCATCCTCTCATAAGCAACCTCATATCCGCCGGTCACAAAAGTCCCAATATGGGAATGGAGATTTAATATTTTTTCATATGGATATCGATCCGCTTCCTCCGGCTCCTCTGTGCAAAGCAGGTAATCATATTCCAGATTCTGCACCTGCTCAATATCGATCACTGGAATTCCCATATATTCTGTCAGTTCCGGCGCCTTATCCTTCACGGCAAAGGCCATAACAAAGGTTTTTGTCAAATCAAGGCAATGCAGATAATTGGGCGTTTTCCGGTTAATGCCATAAATTATGATAAAATATTTTTCTTCCATAGACAGACAACGCCGCAGCATCAGCAACCGCTGCCCAAATTCATAAAGACGATCCGAAACCTCCGAAACCGGCTCTTGACGCTCCACGCCGTCCATTACTTTTTCAAATGCATCCTGCCCGGATAAAAAAATCTCTGTGATATCCGGATGGTTCCAGGACAGCAAAATCTGACCGATTTCGGCATATTTGCGGTATACATCCTGCAAAAGCATCAGGTATGCACGATCAATTTCTTTCCTCTTCAGCAGCAAGTCCAGGTCTTCAATCATAACCGCTGCCGCCTGTTCTATTTCTTCCCAGTCCATTTTTTCTCCTTTTGCCTGTCAATGTTCTGTTTCTTTATCCTGATTCCTGCCCGGTTTCTTCCCGCAGTTCTTCCAGCATATCCTCCAACATGGGCATTACATTCCGCAAAGATATTTTGATACAGGTCATCATAACAATTCCCTGGCGTGCAATCATAATTCCCTCCTCATGTATATCCTCCTCATAGTCATACATCCCCTGGGAAATCGCAAGGCTGATGGAAGCCAGGGAGCGCATCACTACTGTCATAACCGGATTCTGTTCAAAATAATGCGTCAATTTTTCCAGCTTTTTGCCGAGTTTTTTCACCTTTTTTGCATCCAACTGTTCTTTTTGAAACAGCCGTTCCAACTGTCTGTACAGTTTCAGCCCCTGATTTGCTTTCTTCATGCCTTCCTGCATCACATCCATGGTTCCAAACAGGTATTCCCGGTTCTTCTGATCCATCTCTTCATCAAAAACATAGGGAAGCCCGTCAATGATTGTCTGATAATCTACTCTCTCCTTTGGGCACTCCTTTTGAACTGCGTCTTTCAGCGTCATATTCACAGCTCCCTTTTTCTTGGCCCCGCCTTCTGTGGCGTCAATGACTTTAAGATCCGGCTTTTCTTTCATCTGATCCTCAAACCACTGGAGAAACATCAGCATATTGGGCTGTGTCGGCACCATATTTCCATCCAAGTCCTCCACCATGGCTGTGGCATTGATGCGTTTTCTCTGAATATCTTCCTCAGAAAACGTGCCTTCCATATGGGAGCGGTTACCGGTATAGGCCAAATCCTGGCCCACCAATATGATAGTCTGAAACCCTAATTTTTCTGCCAGAGTAAAAGCAGAATTAGAGACAGAACCGCCGGAAGGAAGTCCGCTGCAGGGAATGTTATGGGCCAGATATAAGTTCTGGATAAACTCTTCTCCGTTGTAATAAAATATTTTTTTCCCGGTGTGCCTGCGCACCACTTCATTGTTAACATCCGCCGACAGCACCATCGGAATCTCCCATATTTCCTCCTGGTCAAAAAGTTCCACCGGCTTATTCCCGTCTACAGTTACAAACAGATCTGGAACAATCCCTGCTGCAATCAGAGGTTTCAGCGCAGTATCCACGGCAATCAAAAGCGCACGGGCTTTCGCTTCCTTCAAGTCATTGATATTTTTCTTCAATGAGGGCCCCGCTGCAATGATGATAGCAGGACGATCGTTGGGAATCATTCCTGAAAGCTGGTTAATGGTATGGCTTTTCAATATCTGTTTTGCATTGCCGATAACATTCCGGGCATAAAAATTCCCAAAAAAAGCAAGCGTATTCTGATCGGTCTTCATCTTTACTATCGTTCTTCTTACAATACCTAAAAATTCTTTGATCTCAGGCAAAAAAATTTTGTCATAGCCCGGTAAAATTTTCGTCCGGAAAAAAGGCAGCGTCTCATTGGTCAGCCATTTGTACATAACAGGAATCAATTCCTCATCGTTGACGCCTTTTACAAGCAGTGCCACCGGCCGATTTTCAAATACCTCTGTAATGTCAATTTCCTCTAACGTCTTCAGCAGCGTTTCCACACAAGGCTCATAAACCAGAATATTCAAATTCTTCGATGTGGCGCGCAGCAGTTTTTGCAAATAAAAAGCATTTCCAAATCCCACAATCAGCACGGTGGAATATTCCGGAAGTGATTTGATATCTTTGATCCAGTTTTCTGCCCGTTCTGCCTCATCATAATGGGCGCCCAGCACAGCACTCGTTTTATTTTTTTCCGCTTTGATCAGATCCCCGTCTTCCAGTGAAACCGACAATCCTTCCGTAAGCTCATAATCTTCTTCCTCTATCTGCTTTGCCACATAATCATACCTTGCATGAAATGCAGACATGTTTTTCTTATAAATCTCTCTGTTCATTTTCCTGCGCACTCCCTGTTTTTTAATGAAGTAAGGGGCAGATGATTCACTCACCTGCCCCCTCCCGGACCGGGTTTCACCCAAACTATTTCTGATACATCAGCTATTTAACTACTGTAAGAGAGACAATACGCCCTGCGTAGACTGATTTGCCTGAGCAAGCATAGACTGTCCTGCCTGAGCAAGGATATTATTCTTGCTGTACTCAACCATTTCAGAAGCCATATCTGTATCACGGATACGGGATTCTGCAGCCTGTGTGTTTTCCTGTACGTTGTCAAGGTTTGCAATGGTATGCTCTAATCTGTTCTGGATTGCTCCAAGTGCGGAACGCTGTTTGGAAACTTCGTTGATTGCGTTCTGGATTCTGCTGAGGGATGCATTTGCAATGCTGTAGCTGTCTACTTTCAGTGCGCCGCCGATAGAAACTTTCTGGTTACTTACTAAACTTTTTACAGTCAGATTTACGCCGCTGGCTCTATACAAAGATGTTCTGCTAGCGCCTATGCTGCCCACGCCTATCGTTCCAGCTGTGCCAGCGCCTAAATATAATGATGCCGCTCCGTTTGCCCAACCAGCAGATACTGCAATATGAGTGCTTGTTACACTGGTGCCTGTACTCGTTCTGGTAGCTGAAATAGTCACTCCGCTTTGTACTTTAACAGAATCTTTCACCCCAATAGCAGTAGCATTCATGGAACCAATCGTAATAGAAATATTCTGATTGGTGTTTGCGCCAACATGCAGTTTCTTGCCCTGGAAGGAACCATCCAGCAGTTCCTGCTTATTGAATTGAGTTGTCTCAGAAATTCTGTCTAACTCTTCTGTCAACGCAGCAAGCTCCTGATTGATTGCGTCACGATCAATCGTCTGATTGGTATCGTTCGCACCCTGCACTGCCAGTTCATTCATTCTCTGTAAAATAGAATGAGCTTCATTCAGCGCGCCTTCAGCTGTCTGAATTAAAGAAACGCCGTCCTGCGCATTTGTGGAAGCGCGTTTTAGGCCGCGGACCTGGCTTCTCATTTTCTCTGAAATGGTAAGTCCTGCAGCATCGTCTGCCGCACGGTTAATCTGATAACCGGAAGAAAGCTTTTCAGAAGATTTTGCCTGTGAACTTGTGGTTACGCCCAACATTCTGTTGGAATTCATTGCTGTAATATTGTGTTGTACTACCATTGCCATAATATTTACCTCCGTGTGTTTGATTTTGGCAGGAATCCATTCCCGCCTGTTTGATTTAATATTTTATAATAAGCCAGCCCCCTAGGTTAGGCAGGCGAATTACCCTATTTCCTTATAAAAGCCTCCGACTTCCATAGTAGGATGGCCATACCTGTTGTGCGATAGGTTACGCGTACTGAACGTTTACTTTACTTTTCTTGCTTTCTTTCGCTCCTCCATCAGGATCGCCTTGATCTTCTCTTTGGCTTCCGGTGACAGTTCCCTGTCCCTGTAATGTTTCACTTCATTCCCCGGATCTGCAGCCCTTCCATACTTTTCCAATGCGCTGCTTCTTGCGATGTTCATCGACCTGGGCGCATCAACCAGAATATGGGCGTTTTCCCCGCTTCCTCCTGTATAGACTACCTTGACTTCATCTCCGATTAGCAGGTATTCTCCTGCCTTAATGGTCAGCTTTAGCATTCCAAACCTCCATGTTTCCTGCAATTTCTCTGCTGCGGCAGTTCCCTGACACAGGGAGCCGTTTCGTTCTGCTTTTCCTATGATCTGGAACATGCAACAGTTTGTAATAAAGTGTTGCATGAAAACGCATACAAAAAGCCCCGGAAATTGCTCTTTTATCAATTTCCGGGGCCTTTGCCTCAAAATATATTTCATGCTCCTTGTTCTATGCCAAATCCCAACAGATTCATCTGCACTGTCTCCCATTCTTGATTTTTCTTACCTCCGCCACAATACGGTCATCCAACAGCCCTTCATCTTTCGCTATCTGTATCGTATACTCAAAGAATATCAGAAAAAATCTTTTCAAAAATTTTATTTTCCCTATTAAGTAATTTCCGTTTGGTTCGATATATTATGTGACAGTAAAATGCAACACTTTATTACAAAGTGTTGCATTTTACTGTCTTTTTATGGACTCTCTGGCATGATTATGAAAATCTTTCCCATTCCATAATGCATTTTTACAGTAAACTCCCATCATGCTTAGCCTGTCGTGCGACGGGCCGCATGGCCATCCTACTATGGAAGCCAAGGGCTTTCATAGTAAACTCACATCATGCTCAGCCTGCCGTTTGACGGGCCGCATGGCCATCCTACTATGGAAGCCAAGGGCTTTCATAGTAAACTCTCATCATGCTCAGCCTGCCGTTTGACGGGCCGCATGGCCATCCATGCTATGGAAGTCGAAGACTTTCATAGTAAAAAAACCATCTCTCTGAATGAGCGCAATAAAATATTCACATCCTGCCCGGCTTTCGTTCCAGCCATTTTTCAACATAACTGATATATTTCTCCAGAACCTGATTGGTTCCCTCTATCTCTTCCCGGGAAAAATCCAGTTCCTCCATCCACCGGCCAATTATTTTTTCATCATATTCCAAATGGCATTTATGTACCCGTTTTCCCTTTTCCGTCAGATACAGACGAAATACCCTGGCATCTTTTTCATCTTCTTTCCTGATAATTAAGCCCTTTTTTTCCAGTTTCCTAATCATGACAGAAGTTGCGCCTTTTGTGCGGAACATCTTATCTGTCAGCTCTTTTTGAGTGATTCCCTCCTGCTGGGCAACCGTCTTCAGCGTATGCACTTCATTGGCATAGAGCAATTCTTCTGTCCCGTAATGCTTGGGCTCCTTTTCCATCACTGATACCATCCGTTCCACGGAATACAGATTTTCCATTAATCGGATTGCTTCTTTCATATCTTCCATGAGTCTCCCTCTTTCTTCTGTTGTAATATGTCACAAAAACGCTGCACCACTTTTCGCTCCTCCAGCCTGACTTGATTTTACTATGAAAATCTTCGACTTTCACAGCATGGATGGCCATGCGGCCCGCCGCACGGCAGGCTGAGCATGATGGGCGTTTACTATGAAAGTCTTCGACTTTCACAGCATGGATGGCCATGCGGCCCGCCGCACGGCAGGCTGAGCATGATGGGCGTTTACTATGAAAGTCTTCGACTTTCACAGCATGGATGACCATGCGGCCCGCCGGACGGCAGGCTGAGCATGATGGGAGTTTACTATACCCCTTATCTCATCTCTTTGTCAATCTTGTCCAGCGTCCACCGGAGCGGAACGTAAGCATTTGGAATGGACAGATTCCGTAACAGTGAAGCCGAAGGTTGAACCGTTAAGATACCATAATTTGCAGCACTCAGCTATTCCGCTTTCCGATAAAGGGTCTTCCCTTCCTTCACTGTCTCCAACACCTGAATGTCCCGAATCTGCATCTTATCTATTTTCAGCGGATTCTGGTCAAGTACCACAAGATCCGCAAGTTTTCCAACTTCTAAGGTTCCTTTCTGATCTTCTTCATGATAAGCATAGGCGCCGTGAATGGTAATGCCTTTCAATGCCTCAAATACACTGACGCACTGCTCCTGACCGATGGGCTGTCCGCCTCTTGTAATCCGGTTCACCGCACACCAAACCGTGTGAAGCATATCCGGTTCCACCACCGGGGGATCCTGATGAAAATTATAAAAAAGCCCATGATCCAAAGCCGATTTCACAGGGCTGATATGATTTCCCCGCACCGGACCGAGATTTTTCAGGTGCACATCTCCCCAGTACCATGTATGAGCCACAAAAATAGAAGGAATCATGCCCAGACGAGCCATCTCTCCCATCTGATCCTCCCGAAGAGTCTGGCAGTGAATCATCACCGGACGAAGGGCACGTATCCGTTCCGGATTTTCCGGCGATTCTGAAGCTGCTTCGGAAAATGCGTCTAAATATTGCTGGGACGCCGCATCACCGTTGCAATGGGCCAATAGCTGCCGTCCGGCTTTGATGGAATTTTTCACCCACTGTTTTACCTGTTCATCGGTGCAGGCCGGATATCCGCAGTAAGTCTCTTCCCCTTCATAGGGCTTTGACAGCCAGGCAGAGCGGCCCTGAGGAGATCCATCCAGAATGATTTTCTCACCGCCTATTTTCAAATGATTGCAATAGCGGTTCCCATATGCCGGATAGGCTTGAGCCGTCTGTTCTGCCTCATCCGCCAGCAGATAGGCAATCACATCCAGGCAAAATCCTCCCTCTTTTGCAACTTCTGCAAGTCTTTGAAAGGCTGATTGGTTGGCTGCGCCATCCTGAACCGTTGTAATTCCATATTTTAAATAAGTTTCCTGCGCAAGTTCCATCTGTTTCCCAAAATCTGCTTTTACCCTGGAAAACATAAACAGCAGAACCTTTGTCATAGCCGGAACCTCTTCGATATATCCGTTGGGTTCCCCATTTTCATCCCTGCCGAATTTCCCGCCTTCCGGGTCAGGAGTGTCTTTCGTAATGCCGCATTCCCCCAAAAGCGTGCTGTTTGCCACGCACATGTGCCCGGACGTATGGAGAATGCAGATTGGAATCTCATTGGATACCCGATCAAGAACTGCTTTTGTGGGATGCTCCTGCTCTGCCAGAAAATTATGATCATAGCCATAGGCCATCAAAACGCCGTCCCGGATGTCCTTTTCCTTCTTATATGCCTGAAGCGTTTCCGTCACCTGCTGAAAATCGGTACATTTGCCAAGATTTGCAAAATCCGTGTACTGAGCCAGCATAGTGATGTGCCCGTGGGCGTCAATAAACGAAGGCATCAGGGTCCTCCCCTGCAAATCCACCCGTTCTGTTTCCGGCGTGCATAACTGTTCTGCTTCTTTCAGGGTTCCCACACAGGCAATCCGGCCTTCGGACACAAGAACTGCCTCAGGCGCATCTTCTTCCTTTCGCATGGTAATGATATCCCCGTTATAATATAATGTCTGCATAAACTTTCACTTTCCTTTCTGCTCTGAAACATGTTATACTCAAGAGCATACTTATTTGCTAAATGATTTATTGTCTGTTACTATGAAAGCCCTTGGCTTCCATAGTATGGATGGCCATGCGGCCCGTCGCACGACAGGCTAAGCATGATGGGAGTTTACTATGAAAGTCCTCGACTTCCATAGTATGGATGGCCATGCGGCCCGTCGCACGACAGGCTAAGCATGATGGGAGTTTACTATGAAAGTCTTCGACTTCCATAGTATGGATGGCCATGCGGCCCGTCGCACGACAGGCTAAGCATGATGGGAGTTTACTGACGCAAAAGTTCACTGTAATGTTATTATATACGAAAAACTGCCGTATGAAAGACGAAAGCTGCAAAATATGGAATTTTAATCACAGATAGTTCCATATTTTGCATCAAATCGCCTTCATACGGCAGCGCATTGCTTCATATGATACATACCGCAGCGCTCACATATTACTCCGGGAGTGAAAAGAAATGTCAATATGCACCGGCAATTTTACCGAGAATTCTCCGTAAAGCTTGGATTCAGCGTCACCCGCTTATTGACCAGAAGCGCCACCACAATGGAAAATGCAAGAATCGCAATATTCCCGATTATCTGAACCATGGAGGTGGAAATCAGCAGCACTGCTACGGACAAGGCAGCCAGCGCCATGGAAAATATGCATACAGCGTTCAATTTGCCTTTGTTTACATAGAAGGAAGATTTGTTCCAAAGTTCCGGCAGTTTCTTCGGAAGCTGCATGGCGGAAAACGCAATTACGCCACGGATTATCGTAAATAAAATAACTGTGCTGTTTGCCACTGTGTTCAGATCCAGTCCGATTAAAATCGGCACTGTTCCAATGAGGTAAAAAACCAGCAAAATATAATGGGCCGAACCGTATTTTTCATTTTTCACAGCCAGCTTTTTGGGAAGCCAGCCGTCTTCACAGGCCCGCAGCACAGGATATACAATCATGCCGATGTTAAAATTCAATGTAGTCAGCAAAGCAAACATTGCGCCGCCTACTACAAAAAACGTATACACCGCCTTAGGCATAAAAGCTGCCGCCGACACGCTCAAAGGCTGATTCGCCACCTGCTCCACCGGAAGCGCCCCTGCTGCAACCGTTGCCATCACTGCATAAATCAGCACTACAATTCCGGTGGAGGCAATGATGACAAAAGGAATATCTTTGGTAGGATTCTTAGCAGCGGAACTGTAATTCACCACATACTGGGTGCCTCCGGCTGCAAAGGTCAGATATATGGACGCCAGCACAAATCCTCCCGGGCCCCCGGCCATAAATCCGTTGGTAAAATAATCCGGCTGAATATGCCCCACTCCCAATACAATGTAAGATGCAATGGCGACAGCAAGCACCGCACACAGAATATTCTGCAGCCTTGCCGCTTGTTTCACTCCCAAAAGATGCATGCCGAACAACGCTGTCAGCACAACAGTGCAAATCAGTTTTACGGGTACCCCCGGCATCAAAGACAGGAAATAATCCGCAAAAGACAATGTGTACATACTGATGGCCAATGCGCTGAACAACTGAATATACAGATAAATGCCGGCCATTTTCTTCCCGCTTAACACTGCAATCTGGGAATACTGACCGCCTACAAAGTTTGCGGTCCCTCCAATATAAATCTGCGGAATTGCCCCAATGATCGTAATAATTCCGGCAATTATGTAGGTAATATTTACGCTCCTTCCGGTAAATCCAATTGCAATGCCCGTCATAGTCATAATTCCCACGCCGATAATCTGGCCTACCGCCATGGAAAATAAATCCCCCCTGCTTAACAGTTTATTCTTTTGAACTTCCATACCTTAACTCCTTTTTTCAATTAATTGCAGTCCTTATGCCGCCTACCGGAAAACCTGCGCAATACATGCCGTATGAAAACCCGCGGACAATTTCTGCATTCTTTCTTCTTCCGCCATACAGCAATTTGCACAATTTCCGTAACTATAATTGTTATCGATACAATTCTTTTTTCATACGATCTAACGCTTCCTTCAGAATACTTCTGGGACATCCCACATTCAGGCGGAAATGCTCTTCCCCGCCCGGCCCGAACCAGGGGCCCGGAACGCAAATGACTGCTGCATCCATTACTATTCTCTGAAACAATTCCTGATCCCCCAGATGCAATCCGGAAAAATCAAGCCAGCACAGAAACGTTCCTTCCGGCCTTATCATCGTCACTCCGGGCATCTGCTCTCTCAGATATTCTTCCACATAATCTACATTTGCCTCCATGTAGGCCACTTCCTGATCTGCCCATTCTGCGCCCTCCGGGGTATAAGCTGCAATCACGCTCTCAATGCCGAAGGTATTTTTCACATCCAAAGACATGGCAGCCTGCATTCTTACAAACGCTTCCCGTACTTTCTGATTGGGAATAATCGACACGCTTGATTTCAGGCCCGCCACATTAAAAGTCTTGCCCGGCGCAGTGAGATGGATAAAATGTTCTGCATAACGTTCATCCAGATTCAGCAGCGGATAATGGGTATGTCCCTGATAAATAATATCTCCATGGATCTCATCTGATACCAGCATCACATGATGCTTTAAGCAGATGTCCGCAACTTGTATCAGCTCCTCTTTTCTCCAGACCCGGCCGGTAGGATTGTGGGGACTGCACAGAATCATCATGGTATTTTCCGGTTTGGAAGCCAGTTCTTCCAATTCTTCCAGATTCATCTCAAAATGCCCGTCCCTTATCATCAGCCCGTTATTTACAACTTTACGGTTATCATTTTTCACAATCGTTGCAAAGGGATCGTATACCGGCTGTTGAATAATCACCCCATCCCCCTCTTTGCTGAAAGCGCGGATTGCAATATTAATTCCTGCCACAACGGTAGGAGTATATGTCATCCATTCCGGCCTAACCTCCCAGCCAAAACGCAGCTTCTGCCAGTAACATACCGCCCCATAAAAGCTTTCCATCGGTGCACAATACCCGAATATCTCCTTATCCACCCGTTTTTTCAGCGCCTCCACGATCACCGGAGCACAGGGAAATTCTGTATCTGCAAGCCACATGGGAATCATATCCTCCGGAATCTCCCTGTGCAGATAAGAACCCACTGCCTTTGCATGCCACTTCATATCATTGGTCTGCTTCCGATCTACAACCCGGTCAAAATCATACTTCATAGTCTCCACCTTCTCCTTCTCTTATAGTTTTATTTTTAAACAGTTTATCTGTTAAACTAATTATATCTCTTCTGTCATATTTGTCAATATAAAAAAAGAACTCAGGGAATTTTTGTGAGTTATGCACAAATTAATTCACCTGAGTTCAGCAGTATTATACACACTAAGAGCTATGTACTGACTTTCAGTACAAAAGCCCTTATATCTCATATTTTCTCAATATTACATATCTTCCAGGGACTCCTTAATCTTCCCCATAAATCCTTTTTTCTTTCCATGCTTCTCTGTATGGGCAGCCCCATTCTGTTTCTTCAAGGACTGGCCGCTGGCTTCGTCAAACCTGCGCAGCGCTTCCTTCGCCTCCTCACTTAAGCCTGTGGGCACCTGAACTACCAGGGTCACATAATGATCGCCCCGGATAGAGGAATTCCTGAGGGAAGGAATGCCTTTGCCTTTCAAGCGGATTCTGGTGTCTGTCTGAGTTCCCGGCTTCACATCATAGAGGATATCCCCGTCAATGGTGCTGATGCGCACTTCACCGCCCAATGCCGCCTGTGCAAAGGAAATAGGGGCAGTGGAATAAATATTCATATCCTGCCGCTGGAAAATCGGATGCCTGCTTACATTTACCTCTACCAGCAAATCGCCTCTGGTTCCCCGACAGTCCGGGCATTTCTCTTTGATAATTTTACCGGTTCCGTGGCAGTCCGGACAGGTCTGCACATTCTGAACCATTCCAAGGAACGACTGCTGGGTGTATACCACTTTTCCTTTCCCGCCGCACTTGGTACAGGTCTCCGGTGAAGTTCCCGGCTTAGCTCCTGTGGTGTGGCAGGTCTGGCATTCGTCTTTTAAGGTAATCTCTATTTCTTTCTCGCAGCCAAACGCCGCTTCTTCAAATGTAATCCGCACCGCCGCCCGAAGGTTTGCGCCTTTCATGGGGCCGTTATTGGCGGAACGACGTCTGGAACCGCCGCCGAATAAATCGCCGAAAATATCGCCGAAAATATCCCCCATATCCATACCTGAGAAATCAAAGCCGCCTCCGCCGCCCATGCCGCCGTCAAAGGCTGCGTGTCCGAACTGGTCATACTGGCGTTTTTTATCCGGATCGCTTAAGACGGCATAAGCCTCGGAAGCTTCTTTAAATTTTTTCTCTGCCTCAGCATCACCCGGATTCATATCCGGGTGATATTTTTTGGCAAGCTGACGGTATGCTTTCTTAATTGCAGCATCATCTGCATTTTTGTCCACTCCAAGGACTTCATAATAATCTCTTTTCTGTTCTGCCATGATTATACTTCCTTATAATCTGCGTCTACCACATCATCGTCTGCACTTGTATAAGATGCATTTCCCATATCAGGAGCCGGGCCTGCGCCTGCTGCGCCCTGGGCCGCCTGTGCATTCTCGTACATCTTTGCAAAAACCTTCTGTGCGCTTTCCATCAGTTTTTCCTTGGCTGCTTTCATCTCACCAACCTGATCGTCTGTCATCTCTTCTGCATTCTGATGCGCTTCCACCAGAGCTTTCAGTGCATTCAGGTCTGCTTCCACTGCCGCCTTATCGGCTGCATCCAGATTATCGCCAACCTCCTTCAATGCATTTTCTGTCTGGAATACAAAGGAATCTGCATCATTTCTGGTGTCAATGGCTTCTTTCCTCTTCTTATCCTGGGCTTCAAATTCTGCCGCTTCTTTTACTGCCTTTTCGATATCTGCATCAGACATATTGGAGCCTGCCGTAATGGTAATGTGCTGTTCTTTTCCGGTTCCCAGATCTTTTGCGGATACGTTTACAATACCGTTGGCGTCAATGTCAAAAGTAACTTCAATCTGAGGAACGCCGCGTCTTGCTGGCGGAATTCCGTCTAAACGGAACTGGCCTAAGGATTTGTTATCTCTTACAAACTGACGCTCACCCTGTACCACGTTAATGTCAACTGCAGTCTGGTTATCTGCCGCGGTGGAGAAAATCTGGCTCTTTTTCGTAGGAATCGTTGTATTTCTTTCAATCAGTCTGGTTGCAACGCCGCCCATAGTCTCAATGGATAAGGACAAGGGGGTTACATCCAGAAGAAGGATTTCGCCTGCGCCTGCATCTCCGGCTAATTTACCGCCCTGGATGGAAGCTCCCAATGCCACGCATTCATCCGGATTCAGGGATTTGCTTGGCTCTTTGCCGGTTAACTGTTTTACTTTATCCTGGACAGCCGGAATACGGGTAGAACCGCCCACTAACAATACCTGGCCCAGTTCGGAAGCAGTAAGCCCTGCGTCCTTTAATGCGTTCTGTACCGGAACTGCTGTCCGCTCTACCAGATCATGGGTCAGCTCGTCGAATTTCGCTCTGGTCAGGTTCATATCGAAATGTTTCGGGCCTTCTGCCGTTGCAGTGATAAAGGGCAGGTTGATGTTGGTTGTAGTTGCAGAAGACAGTTCTTTCTTTGCCTTCTCTGCCGCTTCCTTTAATCTCTGCAGCGCCATTTTATCATTGGAAAGATCAATGCCGTCTGTTTTCTTAAATTCTGCCAGCATATAGTCGGTAATCTTCTGGTCGAAATCATCTCCGCCCAGACGGTTGTCACCGGAAGTGGACAATACTTCAATGACGCCTTCGCCGATTTCAATGATGGAAACGTCAAAGGTACCGCCTCCTAAGTCGTAAACCATGATTTTCTGTTCTTTTTCGTTATCAAGACCATAAGCAAGGGCTGCTGCCGTAGGCTCATTGATAATACGCTTTACGTCCATTCCCGCAATTTTTCCTGCATCCTTGGTTGCCTGACGCTGTGCATCGTTGAAATACGCCGGAACGGTAATAACTGCATCTGTTACTTTCTCACCCAGGTAATTCTCTGCGTCTGCTTTTAATTTCTGAAGAATCATTGCGGAAATTTCCTGGGGAGAATAATTCTTTTCATCAATGGCCCGCTTGTGGTCAGTACCCATTTCTCTCTTGATAGAAGAAATGGTTTTCTCTGCGTTGGTAACTGCCTGGCGTTTTGCCGGCTCTCCCACTAATCTTTCCCCTGTCTTGGTAAACGCCACAACGGACGGTGTTGTCCTTGCTCCTTCTGTATTGGCGATAACCACAGGTTTACCACCTTCCATAACTGCCACACAGCTGTTTGTTGTTCCTAAGTCGATACCAATAATTTTGCTCATAATAGAGACCTCCTTATAAATAAACTATTACCATTATCTGCTGCTTTATAATTGTAAACGGCTATGCCGTATCATAAAAACTATGCATGGTCTGCACCCTATCTGTTACTGAACCACAGCCACCATGCTGTGCCTTACCACGCTTTCCCGGTACATATACCCTTTCTGCAGCTCCTGGGCAACAATCCCGGATTCATATTCTTCGCTTTCCACCTGCATTACCGCATTGTGGAATTCCGGATTAAATTCTGCCCCCACCGCTTCGATGGGTTTTACCTCCAGGCTTTCTAATTCTGTCATTAACTGCTTATATATCTTATCCATTCCCTGTACAAAGGGATCTTCCTTTGCTTCTTCAGGAACAGCGGATAATCCCCGTTCAAAATTGTCCACCACTGGAAGGATTTTCTCAATCACGCTTTTTGCCCCTACTTCAAACATCTGGGTTTTTTCCTTCTCCGTCCGTTTGCGGAAATTGTCAAATTCTGCCATCTGACGCTGTACCCGGTCGGTCAGCTCGGCAATTTTCTCTTCCTGTTTATTCTTCTTTTCTTTCTTCTTGAAAAATCCTTTTTTCTCTTCTCCCTGATTCTCTCCGGAAGGCTGTTCTTCCCCGGATTCCTCTTCCTGGGAAGTGTCTTCAGAGGATTCTTCTGCTTTCTCTGTTCCTTCTGTTTCCGGCGGGCTGTCCGTCCCGCACCCTTCCTCAGAATTCTCAGGAGTATCTTTTGCTTCTTCCTGTTCCATATTTTCTGTCTCCTGGCTTTCCATTGTTTCCATTTCTTTCTGCTCTGCCATATCTTTTCACCTTTCTATTATTCAGAATTTTCGAATATGGTATGTGTCTTTGTCTATGTTTTCCGGGGCTTTCGGAATACAGCGTCAAGCTGGACTTTCAGCGTTTTCAGGTTATCCATAACATTTTCATAATCCATTCGCTTGGGCCCGATAATTCCAATCGTGCCTGTCATTCCTTCCCCTAACTGGTACGTTGCAGTTACCACACTGCAGTCTTTCATGTTCTGGATGGGGGATTCTGAACCGATGTATACCTGAATCCCGGTTTCCTCCTGTGACGACAGGCTTTCATTGACCAGGCTGATCAACTGTTTCTTTTCTTCAAAAGCATCTAAGAGTTCCCTTGCCTTCTGAGAATCGCTTAATTCAGGATATTTTAAAATATTCGTGGTTCCGCTGGTATAAACCTCCAGTTCTTCATCCTCCTGAATGGCGTCTGCCAGTGCGTCCAGCACATCGCTGACGATATTGCTGTGGATGCCTGCCTGCTCTTTTAGCTTCGCAATGGTGCCCAGGTTGATTTCCTCTGCCGAAAGGCCGTTTAAACTGGTATTTAACAGGATGTTCAGCTTCAATAAGGTTTCATTATCTAAGGCTTCCCTGGTGGAAATCATCTTATTCTTCACCAGATTGCCTTCCATCACAATCACAGCCAGAAGCTGCTCTTCGTCTACCTGGGACAGCTGCAGGAACTTCACCTTATTCTTATGATAAGAAGGAGAAGTAATCATGGCGGTGTAATTGGTATTTGCCGCAAGCATTTTCGCCATCTGCTGCAATACCTGCTCCATCCGCTCCGTGTGCTCAATCATGAACTCTTTCATCTCAGTGACTTCCTGATCCTTTTCCTTCATCAGGTTATCCACATAAAACCGATAGCCCTGGTCGGAAGGTATCCGTCCTGCGGAAGTATGGGGCTGCAAAATATATCCCAGTTCTTCCAAATCCGACATCTCATTGCGGATGGTGGCGGAACTTAAGTTCAGATCCGAATATTTGGAAATGGTCCTGGAACCTACCGGCTCCCCGGTATCCAGATAATTCTGGATGATTGCATGTAAAATTTTTCTTTTTCTTTCATCCAGTTCCTGCATTTCCGGCCTCCTGTGTTCCTGTTCTTTTTCTTTTGTTAGCACTCAGCTTGTAGGAGTGCTAACATCTATGTACTTAAAATAGCACTAACGATTTTTATTGTCAATAGTATTTTTCCGATTTAATAATTTCTTTATAATTGCCAATGATTGCCTCAAAGGCGAAATATCCATGGCACTTCACTTCCGGCACAACTTTTTACTCATCCATCAGCAGGGTTCTCGGCACAATTTTTTTAATGCGCAGAGACATCAGACAGGCGGCTGCAAAGGCAAAGGCCGCCAATCCCAGTCCCGCAGCCGCGATAAATCCCACAGGTATCCGGAATGTGCAGGTGACTATCCCAAGCTCCCTTAAAAACACTGCCATCAGCGGATTTATCACAAAACTGCTTGCGATAAGGCCAAAAACGGCAGAAATAATTACCGCAGGCATAAAACTCAGGGCTGTCTGAACCATAAGCTGAGAAGTCGTAAAGCCTAATGATTTTAAAATGCCGTATTCTCTTTTCTTATGGTTCAACATAGCCCGTACCAGCAGATACATGACAAATACGATAATCAGAATGCTAAGCAAGAGGATCGCAGCCACAATCACCGTCATCAAAGAAATATATACCGCCGAGGTTCCATAGACAACCTCAGAAATATTCTGTGTCCGGTTGACCTTTTTGCCCAGCCGCCCGCTCACTTCTTTATTAAAATCATCCACATCTGTGTTTTCAGAAAGATTCATGCAGTAACTCAAAGTGGAAAGTTTCCCTATCCGCTCATACCCTTTCCGGGTTAAAAGGCAGTCTTTCCCCAGATTATTGGAAATCTGCGTGAAACCGGAAATAATATACTCTTCTTCTCCCTCCCCCAGATTCAGCCTGATTTCATCACCGATCTCATAGCCCTGTTCTCTGGCGTATTTCACTGCAAGAGCCATTTCATTATCAAATTCCGGAAACCGGCCCTCTATCACAATCTCCTGATTGTTTATCTGGGAAAAATCGCCGCAGATATTGGCCAACAGTTCCGCGCCTCCCACATGCTCCACTTTCCCGGTATGGTACAGATAAACCTTTTCCACCCGTCTGTCTTTTTTCATTTCCTGTAAAAATTCCTCTTCTGCATCTGCATTAATATTGATGCAGGCATCTGCCGTTTCCCCTACCACAAGATTGAGAAAAGGCGTAATGTCCACAATGACATTTTCCAGCATCAGTCCGGAAAATACGAGAATCAGAGACAGCAGCAGCATGGTAACGCAAATGGTAAGGTTATATTTGATTCCCGACAGTGTAGTTTTCAGAGAAAGCGCTGCGTTTAAGGGAATTCCGGTCCGTTCCAGGGGAATGTGATTGCGTTGAAAACTGTGGGTCTGTATCCCCTGGCGAAGTGCGTCAATAGGCGGAATTTTCCGGATTCTGCGGGAAAACAGCCATACGGTCAGCGCAACGGCAAAGCATACAACCACCAGTGTGAGGAGCAAAGGCTCCGGCAGAATATGAACCTCATAGGGAATGCCCGTCTGGGAAACCATCATGGCATTCACCCCCGGAAACAGGAAATAGGAAAGCATCACGCCAAGCAATGCGGCAAAACCTGCACTTCCCAGAAATTGCAGCAGCAGCATGCCAATCAATTGCCTGCTTTGATAACCCATTGCTTTCCATACGCCCAGGTTCTTCATATTTTCCTGGATATAATTGATAATGTTGGAAGATATCACTGCCAGCACAATCAGCAGCACAAAAAAGGCCATGGCGCTGACAACGGAGGAACAAATCATCTGGGAAATATAGCGTGACTGAGAAACCAGCGCATAGGAATTGCTGGTGGAAAATACCCCCGGATATCTGGCGGATACGGCATGGTTCAGCATGGTTTCAAACGCTTCGCTTTCCCCTTTGTTTGAAATCCGCACAGAAACCAGAAGGGAATCCGGCGCATACCCTTTTGCTTTCCATTCCTGATATACCTGTTCCGTCAGCAGAATTTCACACATTCCGCAGTTGTGGGAGCCTGCCATCACGCTGTTAAAAAAACCGCATACCCGGCAGCTTACTTTATGATTTCCAATGGTCAGCTCTGTGAGTGTTCCGACTGCAATATCCCCTGTTTTATAGAGCATGGGAAGATAGACGCCCTCTGTAAATTCACTGTCCTCCACAAGTTCCGCTTTTCCAACCGGACGGTTCAGGGCATCTTCTTTTTTCATCATAATAAAATTGGTGGCCGTCTCCCCGCCGTTGTACGTGATCCTTCCCTCCGAACACATCACATCATCTATGCCAAATTCCAAAGTGCGTGTATCCTGGCCTAATATTTGGGTAATATACTGTTTCATTTCACCGGCATTGCCCATCTCTGCACTCTTACCGGATGCAGATTCACCCATTTCAGGAACATTATCCGTCCCCGCTTTTCTGCCGGATGCAGATTCATCCGCCGCAGGAATACTGTTCACACAGACTGTCACATGTTCCGCATTCAAACGATGATGCCATCGGTCGAAGTTCTGCTTATAATCCAGGCTTAACATCAGCCACAGGTTCATCATTCCCGCTGCCAGAAGAATCAGCACAATTTCCGCCAGGGTCTGCCCCTTTGCCCTGCGCAGGTTAGAACGGATCAGAAAGAAACTTTTTCTCATGCTTACCACCCCATTTCCCCAAGAAAGGCAGACAGCTTATTGTGCCTTTGTTCATCACCGTGTACATATCTGCCCAGATTGCATTCTCCTAAAACCGCGCCGTCTTTTAAATATAAGATACGGCTGCCCCTGCGGGCGGAACGCATGTCATGGGTCACCATCACCACACTCTGCCCCTGCTCGTTAAATCTGGTTAAAGTATCCAGAACATCCAGCCCTGTTTTGGAATTTAAGGCCCCGGTGGGCTCATCTGCAAATAAAATGTCCGGAGAATTGATTAAAGCCCGGACAATTCCCACACGCTGAGCTTCTCCGCCGGAAATCTGCGTTGGAAATTTTCTCTGCGTCTCTTCCGAAATGCCTACTGCCTGAAATAATTTCCTGGCCCGCCCAAGCAGCTCCTTTTTGTCCCTGCTAACCAAAAGCCCTGCGCAAAGCACATTGTCCAATACGCTCATACTGTCAATCAGATAAATCTGCTGAAACACAAATCCGCAGTGTTCTCTTCGAAATACAGCAAGCCCGTCCTGACTCAAATCAGAAATCACCTGCCCGCCGAAGGCAATGGCGCCGAGAGTTGGGGTATCCATGCCGGAAAGAGCGTACAGGAGCGTGGATTTTCCGGCTCCGCTGGCGCCCATAATCACGGTAAAATCCCCCTGGTAAAGCTCTAAGTCAATGTTTTTGAGCACATGCTGAAGGACTCCTCCGCTGGAGAAGGACTTGCTCAGATTTTCTGTTTTATAAATTATTTTTTTCATTTAAAAACTCCTTTCATAGAACTTGATTTAACATACTTCATTTTATCTTCCCGATTCTTAAATGTCTTTAGGGAATCCTTAACGGTTCCTTAAATAAACGATCCGAACACTCTTCTGACACTACTGTATGATATAATAAAAGAGCGGTGAAACCTTCCGCTCTAATTCTCCGTCTGCCTGTTCTCTTTCCTGCTCTGCCTTCCCTCTGCCTCCTCAATATTACTCCGGCGGTTAAATACATTCAACAGCTTTGCTCTACCAAATCCCGCCGCTTAACGGTATAAACACCCTTACCTTAAGTCCCTGCTCTCCGTCTTCTATTTCCACTGCCAGCCAGCCGCCGGTTTTCTCTGCCTGCACCTGAATGACTGTGTCTGCATATTTATAGGAATTTGCAAAAATATTGTCAAATACCTGCTGAAGTCTGAGCCTGTCTGCCCAGATCAGACAGGGAGGAATGGCCGGGATTTCAGCCCGGTGGAGATAATCCGCATTTTCAAGCAAGATCTTAACCTCACTGCTTACCATATCCCCAGCCGTTACCGTAAGCTCCTGCAGTTCCTCCAGCGTTGCCGTAAACAAGTTGTTGACCAGACTGTTAATCTGATCTGTTTTTTGTATAATCTGACGATAATTTTCCTGGATCCTGCCGCTTTCTGCAAGGGCAAATCCCACTTCGGCTGCGGCTTTTATGCTTGCCACAGGAGTTTTAATGTCGTGGGACAGCTTGGCCACCAGCTCTTTTTTCCCCGCATTCGCTTCCGCTTCGGCAAGCCTTGCTTTTTTCAGTTCCGCCCGCATAATGTCAAAGCTTTCCGTAAACGCGCCGAACAGGTTCTTCCTGTCCATTTCCAGCGGAATATCCAGATTTCCTCCGGCAATCCGCTCCGCAAAGCCCTCCAGCTTGCAAAACGGCTTTACCAGCGTTCCATAAAGTCCTGCCGCATACCCTGCAAGAAGCGCGGCCTGGAGCGCCAGCAGCAGAAGCAGACACAGGACGGCGCTGCGTTTTCGGACTGCCAACTCTTCTGCCCATGAATGATAGAAGATAACTTTTCCCACCACGGCTCCGGATTGCTCCACATCAAGTATGGTGTCTCTGTGAGAAATTGCCTGGCTTACGGTTTCACTTAAATGCTCTCTGGTTTTGAACAATACGGTTCCTTCGGTGTCGAGCACAACATAATCAAGTGTTTCATCGGACGCCTGATCGTTCTTGTCATTCTCCTTCTTTCCAGTGTCAGCGTTTTCCTCTGCAGAATCAATTTCCGCAGGATTTTGATGCGCTGCAAGACGCTCCCAGTCACGCTCCAGCGTTTTCACAATCTTATTGACTGCCGTCACATCCCAAGACGCTTCCTTTTCTCCTGCTGCAAAAATAACTGCCACCGCCGCTTCCAGCAGAAAAATCAGCAGTATCACCATCACAAACCTGCGCTTTTTCATTTGCCGCCTCCCTCAAACCGATAGCCTTTGCCCCAGTAAGTGACAATATACTCCGGTTGGTTGGGATTTACCTCTATGGCTTCGCGGATTCTGCGGATATGGACATTTAAAGTTCCGTCTCCGGTGAATTTATCTGCCCAGACATGTTCAAAGATTTCCTGTTTGGACACCACTTTATCCTGATTCCTAACCAGATAGGCCAAAAGCCGGAACTCCATCATTGTCAATTTCACCTTTTTTCCGTCCACCAAGAGGCTCTGCCCCGGAACATCAATTTTCAGCCTGTGATCCGAATAATTTTCCTCCCTGCCTTTCCCGTAACGTTTTAAGACTGCCTGAACCTTGGCCAGCAAAACGCCAAGGGAGCAGGGCTTTTGGATATAGTCATCGCCGCCGATATTCAATGCGGCAATTTTATCGTCATCGCTTGTCCTGGCTGAAATAAAGAGAATGGGAATATCTGTCCTCTCCCGCAGTTCTCTGCACAGCGCAAACCCGCTTCCGTCTCCTAAATTGATGTCCAAAAGCAAAAGTTCTGCTGTATGTTCCTCAAAAAAACAGCGGCTTTCTTCTGCACTGTAAACCGCCGCTGTTTTTACTCCAAATAAATTAAAATATTCTGCTGTGCTGTCTGCAAGTAATTTTTCATCATCTATAATTAAACAATGGTATTTCATGGGACTCCTTTCATAGTATGGATGGCCATGCGGCCCGCCGAACGGCAGGCTGCGCAAGAACGAAGTTTACGGTATAAATTATATGGAACCGCCGGCAATCTGTCAACTTCTGCAGCCTCTTTTCAAAAGTCTCTTTCCGGAAACATCCGTCATTATTTCTCACAGTTCTTCTTCTTTAAAAAGCACCCTTTCTATCTTACGGTCATACAATATCAATAAGTAACAATAAGGAGAACTTTATGGAAAAACTAATGGAAATCAGCCATGTGGGTTATTCCTATCATACGATGCAGGGGGAAACGCCTGCTTTATCCAATATAAATTTTACGGTTCATAAAGGTGATTTCCTGGCGATTGTGGGGCCCAGCGGGTGCGGCAATGCAATGGTTCTGCTGCGGAAACAACGCGGACGGCCTGCCGCCGAAAACTGCTGGCTGTCCTGCTGCATCTGTTTCTTTCTGTAAACGCACATCTGGCAGCCACTGGTATTTACTGATTCTTGCTCCATCAATGGCTGCCATAGATAAAAATATGGGCTTCTTCTCCATCCCAGACAACTTTGTCCAGAATCATCCGCAGATATTCCCGTTTTTCCGGCACCGTTAAGGTGCCAAAGAGACTACGGAAACTGGAAAGCTGTTCTAAGAGAAACTCCATCTGCTGTCTGTCGCCCTGAATATTCTTTCCTTCTTCCCCTGATTCTGTGCGCTCTTTTTCCAAGGTTGCACATTCTTCATTCAGCTTTCGGATTTCCTTTTCTATCTGACGGATAAAGTCTTCATCACCGCCGGATTTTGCCAGGACAGAAATAAGGTTCTGCACTTCTTTTTTCCGTTTCTGTATCTCCTGCCCCAACAGGTCTGCTGCAGTCACTGTTTCTTCTTTTGTGTCATCAATCCTTGCCATAGCTTCCTTAAGCATATGGTGAATGTCAGAATTTTCCTCTGTATACCGCAGCACTTCCCTGCACACCAGTTCATCCAGCGTATTTCCCTGCACATTTGATACAGAGCATTTCTCCCCGTGGGTCATGTCTTTATAAGGACAGAGATAGGAAAATTTCCGTTCTCCTGCTTCTGTTACCTGTTTGGCTGAATAATATTTTGGGCGCATCAGATGCCCGCAGGAACAATACAAAATTCCTGAGAGCAAAGCCACCGGGTTCTGAGGCTTGTGCCATCCTTCTCCCCTGGAGCTGTTTTTTGCCAGCAGGTTCTGGATTTTGGAAAAGTCCTGCCCGGATATAATTCCCGGATGCTTTCCTTTTGCTACAATCCATTTTTCCGGTGAATTATTCTTATTCTTGTACTGGCTGGAAGAAGTCTTCGCATAGGCAATCAACCCGTATGTGCCGTCTGCTTCCTCTTTTTCCATACATACCTGACAGCCCAAATTCCAGAAATAATCATACGCCTCCTTGTCTGCTGTACAGTATACGGGATTTGTCAGAATGTCCCGGATGGCAGTTGTGGTATATTCATTGCCCCGTTTCGTCTGTATGCCATGGCCCAGAAAATATTTGACAATTCCCATTAAGGACTGATGGTCGAGATATTCCTGAAAAATAAACCGGACGGTCTGCATTTCCTGTTCATCCACAGCCAGCCGGAAAGACTTCCTGCTTTTTCCATTGACAGATACCTTTTCTTCCGCTTCTGCCGCAAATCCAAGGGGTGTGTTCCCTCCCAGCCACCTGCCCTTTCTTGCAAGCATCACCATATTATCCCGCACCCGCTCTGCAATCTGCTCCCGCTCCATTTGGGCAAGAACCCCTGCAAAATAAAGCATAGCTTTTCCGATAGGAGTGGAAGTGTCAAACCGTTCCTTAATGCTGATAAAAGAAACATTCAGCTTGTTCAGCATTTCTACCAGATTGGCCAGGTCTGCAATGTTGCGGCCCAGCCGATCCAATTTGTAGCATACCAGGTAATTGCAGTTTCCTTTTTTGATTTCCTGCATCATTTTCTGGAATTGGGGACGGTTGGTATTTTTGCCGGAGTAACCTTCATCTTCGTATGTGACGATTTCAGCTTCCCCGGCGCCTTCAATGTTATACTGTATGTAATCCCGGCACATGGCAAGCTGGTTTTCCACGCTTTCTCCCCGGCCGGTCCATTTAGATTTCCTGCTGTAGATAAAAATAACCATTATTTCTTTCCATCCTTTACGATTGTTCCCCGTATTTACGCAGATAGGACATGGCCAATTCCTGGCCGGGGTTTCACCGCTGCGTTTTTCCTGAAATCACAGCCAAGAATTCCTCAGGCGATATTGCCGGAACTTCTGACACATTGAAATCTGCAGCATTTCGCGTAATAATATATTCTGCGCCTACGCTTTTTGCGCACCTATCCTGCAGACAATCCTCAAAATCTTTAAATTCTGTCATCCTGACTGCCTTTATCACTTCTTCATGATTTGCACCCGCCACTTTCAAAAAGCTGCATAAATCCAAAAGCCACTTTCTCCGTTCCTCTTCCGGTGCTCTCCTCAGTATATACCACAAATTTGGAACTGAATGAAATGCAAGATACCCCTCCACTTCCCCATCCGAACATTTTGTAAGCACTTTTTTAGATGCTTCAAAAAATGGCTCCCTTGTGGTAAGAAAATCAATAATCACATTTGTGTCAATCAAAACTGCCATATCTCTCAGCCCTTGCCTCCTCCAATTCTTTTTCCGGGTCAAAATCATCTGGTAAATACCGTTTCACCTCCGGCCTTGCTGCATCCAGCCTTTGAAAAGCCTGTATTGCTGTACTCTCCTGCTCCGGATAGAGAGCCGTTGTGTCTGTTTCCTGTGGCATCAGCCTTTGAATTACTTCTATCAGGAAACTTATATTATCATCTGACAACCCGCTGATTAACTGCACCGCTTTCTGTTGTAACTCTGACATGGATTCCACTCCTCTTTTTTTAATTTCTGCAATCTGCTGTGTACCTACAGCACATTTCTTTTCATTTCCTGCTGTAGAGAAAATAACCATTATTTCTTTCCATCCTTTACGATTGTTCCCCGTATTTACGCAGATAGGACATGGCCTGTTCCAGGGTCACTCCCACCTTATTCTGTAGTCTGGCTAAAATGGCTGTATCTTCAAGCCCATCCTCCTTGCCCAGTTCAATAATAGTCTGCACTTTGCCCTGCCGTATTCCTTGTTTTACTCCACGCTGTATCAGTTTCTCCGATTCTGTTTCAATTACAGTTCCTCCCATAATATTCACCAGCCTTTCCTCGTTTTCATTCCCATTTGTAATATGTGTAATGATAATATTTACAAATCCCATCAGGTCTATGATTTCATCATCTGACAGTTCTCCGGCTTTATGCAGTCGGAGCATTTCATTCCTGAAATATTTCAAATCCCTTACAGCTTCTTCTATCCTTTTCCCATATGCAATTTCCTTCTCATATCTTGCAACATAAAAAGGAATATATGGAAACAGGCGTTTTTCCACAATATATTCTTTTGTAAATTCCGCCAAAATTACATTCTCTGACTTATAATCCACACGCTGCCCGTCGGGAAATGTAAAGGTAATGATTGTTGATTTCGGTGTTTTATCTGTCTTTTTTACATAAATAACGGAAAACCGGGGCATGGGAATCATAGCATGGCCGATATCCCATACGGCAAACTGCCTTGCAACAATAAATGCATATTCGGCAATTCTGATTGCCATGGAACCGTCGTCGTAGCTCTGGCATTCCAACAGATAAATTTCACTTCCGATTTTCATCAGAAAATCCGAAATCTGTTCTTCTATCTCCCTGTTTCCATCCGGTGTTTTGCTTTCTGTCAGATACCCTTCCGGGGGCAGCACATCCACTTTTGCATCCATTGGATAATCTTTTCCAAAAATATCGTTAATGACTGAAATAAACAGCCTTTTGTGCTTGCTTTTCATGGTTTTAAACACATTATCATAATCGGGCGTTTTCTTCTGCATTCCTTCTCCCTTCTATAAATATTATCTTACTTTTAAAGAAAATATTTCTATGTTTATTATATCGGCAAATTCTGCCCCTGACAATAAAAATTATCTTTGATTCATACTTCATCAAAATTCTGGCCTTTTTTAATTTTTTTCGGGAGATTATTACTCCGGCATTCATCCACCGGAGTAATAACTGTAAATTCCTTTCAGACAAAAACCAGACATTCCTTATCATTGAAAATTAAAATGATGAATATCCCATAATATTACAGAGCAATCTCAAGCTTTCCTTTTTCCCTGTCATAATAATAGACGTTGTCTGACAGCCATTCTTCCCGACTCACTTCCTCCCGGTTGATGGACTGCACCATCTCCCTCAGCTCTCCTGCTTTTATATCTGGCCCGTCCGCTAAGAGCAATGTTTCATGCACGGAACTGGGCAGGATGTAGAAGTTTCCGCCTATCTGTTTTGAAAATCCTTCCAGCAGGTCTTTCCTGAGGATTCCGGCCGCCCCATGGCTCACCCTTTGGTTTGTCAGCACATACAGCAGCGGGAAACCATGGAAGCCGCCCATCCCCGGACCCAGCATGGATTCCAGTATCTCTGGCAGGGGCTTTATGCTATATTCTTCCCCCTGCAGGTTTTCCAGGGCCGCTTCCCATAATTCCCCTTCTGTAATGCCCCAGCTTTCTAAATAATGCCTTTTCACAAGGGTGGCTGCACTGTAGTCCGCACCTTCCAGTTCCATGCGGTATGCCGCCGCCAAATCCAGGAGTTCCCGGCTGGGATGCCCTTCCAGCAGTTCCCGGTTCCATCCGGCGTTCAGCAATGCCAGCCGGATGCGCCCTTTCACCGCTTCCCACTCCCCTGGGATGTCCCAGGAGGCAAGGTCCGGCTTCTTTTCCAGCATTTCCAGGATATAGCTTACCGTGTGCTCCATTCCGCTTTTCCGGTAGGCTGCATACAGCCCCCTCAGCCGGAATGCCGCACCCACCCGGCTTTCTTTATCTTTGATTTCCAGCCCATCCCAATGGGTCTGGTTGTTTTTCTCCATGCTATTAATAGACACGCTTCCCTCTTCCCCCATTTCCTCTTCCATCCGTTTTTTGACCGCTTCCGCGAATTCTTCATATTCCATCCACATATGGCTGACTTCTCCTTTCCAATAAATGTATCTTTTCCCCTTTTTTATTCCCTTCCGGCCTTGCTGTTCCCACCCCTTTACGCCGCTCCTTTTGTCTTTGTCTTCTTCAGGCTGCCCAATGCCCTCGCATAGGTTTCCGCTGTCATCTGCCCCGGCTCTTTTAAGCCATACCGCTCCAATACCGCTTCCATGGTGACCCCTGTGCGGGCAAGCTCCTGTTCCAATGCTTCCATCTGCAGCTTTGTGATGGACGTTATCTCTGGCTGCTGCTTCAATTCGTAGACAAGATGCCCTTTATCGTTTACAATCCGCAGCCCCGCAATCTCCCGGTTTTCATTATAGGCAATATACTGTACATAAAAGCGGTCGCTTGTGACGTAACGCTCCCCTTCCTGGCGGATGTTGGCTGTCCCAGCCGGGATCCAGATGAATGGGGCTGTGTATAATTCCCTGCCCACTCCCCAGTTGAAGCAGGCGCGTTTGAAGGAATCGGACGCTTGGCCTTTTTCCTTCTCGGAACGGCTCTCCGTCCCCACGTCCTGTTTTGCAATCCATTGGCCTTTGCGTTCATCCCAAATTTCCACGGTGCAGTACAGGTTCCCGTCAATGCTCTGGTAGCTGCGCTTCCACCCAAAGGGCGTGAACGCTTCGTCTAAAATCCTCTGGTCTACGCGGGCGTCCTTAAACAGCAGCAGGCTTAGCCCTTTTCCATTGATGGCGGCCACCCTGCATTTAATTTCATCCACCCGCAAAAGGCGGATAAGCTGGGCTGCCTCTTTGCCGCCCTTCCCTTCCGCTGGCCCCTTTTCATCCTTGTCCGGCGTTCGTTGTTTCCGTCCTTCAATGGCTTTGATGCTGCCAGCCTTTTTTGCCAGCTCTTCCTTCACTTCTTCATTTTGTTGCATATCCTTTCGCTTCCTTTTCCATTTTTCCATCCAAAAATAGCAGGGGACGTGCGGTCCCGTCCCCTTTTCCATTTTTATGCCGCCTTCACTGTGAACCTCCTGCTTTTGATGGTCTTTTTGTACTGCTCATACACTTCCGGCCGTTCCTCTTTCAGCCGCTTCTCATCCAAACGGCTGCTGCTGACAGGTTTCCAGGACACCCGGTAACGCTCATTCTCGGCAAGCTCCGCTTCCCCTAAGTATAGTTTCAGCTCCTGCTCTATCAGGCGTTTCTCGGATTCCAGCCTCTCTATCTCCCCGGCAAGCTCCTGCCTTCTTGCCAGCTTCCCGTCAAACCCGGAAAGTCGGATGGAAACCTCCAGGGAATCTTTGAAATATTCCGCCAGCACACTGTCCGCCAGTTTGGAGCCGTCCGGGTCTGGCATTTTGTGTTCCAGCACATGGCCCTCCCAGAAGTCCTTTTCAATCTGGATTAAGTCGGACTGTATCTTTTCGTCACGCTCTATCTTTTGGTATTTGAACTCCTTTCCATAAATTAAGACTGCTATGTACCAGGCATCCGCATTGCAGACAGACATATAATGGTGGCACTGTATCTGGTAGTGCATGGGGATCCTCCCGTCTTTCCACCGTTCCGCCAGGTAGGGGCTTGCAGTCTTGCATTCCAGCCCGGCGTTCTCGCCCACTACCATCCGGTCTACATCCGCCAGCATGAACGGGTTCTTTTCATCATAGTACATGAAGTTTGCCCTGCGCGCCTTCTTCCCGGTGGCTTCCATGAACCTTTTCGCCACGTAATCCTCAAACTCCCTTCCCTGGCGCATGGCTTCATTGTCGGACAGGTCCAGGCTGTCCGTGGTCTTGTCTAAATAGACTTCCAAGGCTGTCCGGTAAGGGTTCAGGCCGCAGACCGCCCCGGCATCCGAGCCGCCAATCCCCATCTTCCTCCACTTCAGCCATTCCTCATGCGGCAGGTTTTTGGTCGCTGTCAGCTTTTCCATAAACGTTCTCCTTTCCCTGGGTTCCATTCTTTTCCGATTTTATCTGAATTTCTTGTTTTGTTTGGGTTACTTGTTTCCTCTTGATTTCTTTCCTTCTTTTGGCTTTTTGTTGTTTCTGGGTTTCCAGGATTTTTGGGGTTTTCTTGCCTGTCCCCTCTTTAAGTTCCAAAAACCTCTGTTTCTTTTCTTCTGTCCTGCATCCCACTTTCAAGGCTTCCCCGCCTGCATCCCGGCAGGTTTCCTTTATCCCGGACCATACACTATGTTCCAATTCCCTGCTGATTTTCTGGCGGAACGCTTCCTCCAACTGTTCCCTTTCTGCATCCGTTTTCTTCTCCTGCCCTTCCGCCATGGCTTCCGTTTCCCCGGATGCGCCATTTTTTGTTTCTCCTATAGATATTGCTGTCGGATAGGTTTCTTTCTGCATTGTTGTCTCCTTTCTTTTTGTTATCTTACGCAGCTTTCACCATCTGGTAAGCCCGGTCAATCAGCGGGTTGCCTTCCACGGTCTTTAAGAACAGGTTTTCCTTATAATTCGCCGTTTTCCGCAAAGGCTGCGCATGGGTGGCGAAATCTGACACTGCATTCACGAAGCGGTAAGCGTTCTTCCCAACATCCTGCAAATCCGGCGCGTCAAAATACCGCATTCCCATGTCCTCCCGCAGCCGCCGGGTGTTCTTCTCCTGCTGGGGCGTTGAGCCGTCCTCCATGGGCAGCAGAATCTCTATGTATTCCATTGCCTGCTTATCTGACAGTCTCTTTTTGCGGAGCAGCTCAAACTCTTTCCCCAGGCTGTCCATGTACTGCCCAGCCAAAAACAGCGTATCCTCCGCTTCCTGCATCCGGCTCCTGACGTCCCCGGTGTGTATCATGGACCAGGAACGCTTTGCGGTGGCTAAGGCAAGGTTCAAGGTGTTGCTGCATACCACCCGGATTGGGGTTAAGGCCACCCTTACCGCCCCGGATCCGTCATGGGTGTTGGAGAACAGCAGGTAGGGGCTGATGCGTTCCCCGGAAATGATATATTCATGGGGCATCCGCGCCAGGAGCCACACTTTCCGGCCGCCCAGAAGGCTCCCAGCCGTCTCATAGCGCACGCCCTCCCCTAACAGGCTGTCGGTGAACGCAAACGCTTCCCGGTTCTGGATGACCCGGTAGCGGTCCGTCACCACACCAAGGGGCTTCCGGTCCAAATCCCGGACATTGGCTTTATACCCTTCCACCAATTCTTTCCGCCCTGTGTAGATGGGCTCCTGCACCACGCTCCAGTCAAGCCCGGCCAGCCGCAGGGCCTCCCTGGAATCCGGGGCTTCCTGCACCTCTGTCCCCAATCCGTGCCAGGGAGTTTCCCTTACATAAAACATGCTTTCCACTTCCGCTGCCATAATCCTTCTCCTCCTTTTTGATATTATAGTCCTTTCTTTTCCAGTGCATTTCTCATTTTTGTAATTCTCCTGCAGTGCGCCGGGCCGGCAGGCAGACATGCCACCGTAGATGTGGGGGAAACTCCCCTAACATGCCCAAGCGGTTTGCAGCCCAGCCCTTCCTTAGTCCTCGTCTAAGGCTTCCAGCAGACGGGCTCCGCAGCTTAATATAATCAATGCGATTTCAAGCTCTTTCATCCTCTTGTTCCTCCTTCCTGCACGAAAAAAAGCAGGAGGTTTTTCCCTCCTGCCTGAATCAGTGGTTTCACTGTTATAATATGTAATTGAATTGCGGGAGTTTTACCTATATTAACCATTAACCCGCTCATCTGTTTCTCATATTCTTTACATAACTTTCAGCCACTGTTTCTTATAGTTTCCCATTACCATAATATTTCTATTGCATCCTCCTGGACAGCGTAATTAATTTTCTGATGCCAATGAATAATGTGTATTCACCATTTCATTAAACAGGGCGCTGTCCATACCTGTAAATTCATCAGAACATGTCACTGTTACCTCATTTTCACTATCCCAAGTCAGGGTGGCTATGATACCCGTATATTCTTCTGCCACCTGTATGGTTCTGTCATCAATCCTGAACCCATAGAGGGCAATACTATTTGACTGTGGCTCTGTTGAAAACTCTACTCCAACTTGATCATCCTCAAAATAAGTAAGGGTTAATAAAGCCTGATAGCCTTGAAATAACTGGTCATTCACATATATGCCTGCAGGGATGGCAAATTTCCCTGGCTGTTCTGTCACATTTACCTCTGCATCTTCCTTTGTTCCATTGTCTAAAATGATAATCTCAGCATCAATATACCTGGTTCCCCATTCATCCTCCCCGCCATATCTTCCTGCCACATACCCATAATCCCCTGACATTACATTTCCCACAGCATTTCCTTGGGCATCAATCGCTTTTCCATCGTAATCAACCCTTATAATCCCACTGTCAGCAAACCAATCTATCACAATGGAGCCAGACAAAATATTGAATTTTCCCTCCAATAAAATGTCTTTTCCAATATATTTTTCCGGATTTCTGGCCAGTTCTTCCCCTGTGATTTTTTCACAATGGCTGATATATTCTTCTATAGTCATGCTTTCTGGTTCTTCCTGCCGTTCCTGTTCCTCTGTCTCCCCATCCGATGATATATCTTCTATTTCGTTAAATGTCTCCGCATTCTCACCCAGCGCATCTTCCGTTTTGCTATTTTTCATATTCTCCGATTTCAGTGTCACGCCCAATGTTATAGCTGTTGCCGCAACTGCCAGCAATGCTGCAGAAGTCAGCCATTCCCTCTGTGCCCATTTTTTATCATCTATTCTGCCTGAATTATTTTTTTCAATCTCAGACAATGGATACTGGAGTTCTCTCAAAAATTCAGAGGCATCCGCTTTCTGGCAGATTGGAATTTTCACCGTCTGTCCAGAAGTTAATTTTATCCTCACATGTCTCGAAACCATAATTTTAATGCTAAACAGCACTGCAAATATGCCCAGCCCATACGTGAATACTGCCAACGTCCCAAATACCAATAACCGCAGAATATCTGCAATCTTCCAAATGGGTAACAACGGAAGGTCTATGCTTTGCACTTCTTGCTTACGGAACTGATACTCCGCTTTCCTGGCTCCCTGCATAATTACATGTACGCACCCTTCTTTCACTTTTATATCTGTTAAAATTTCCTGGAAAGAAAACCTTCCGGTTCGGCGCATCCCTCTCAGCTTATATTCCCTGGATTCCTCTCCTGTGCCTTCCGTTCCCGGCAAAATTTCACTTCCGCAGGAAGGGCATACTTTCCAACCTTCCTTTATCTCTGTTCCACAATGTTTACATGTCACTGTATTTTCCTCCTTGTCTGCACTACATTTGCTGTTTTCAACTTTTCATTTTCCAAACATTTCCCTGCTGCCTTCTATATTTAAAACATGAACCCTATCACCTCCCTTTTAACAATTCTATTTTAGCAAACAAGCATGACACGTTCTGTCTTTCCCATTTTATTTTTCATATATTTTTATTTTGCAGAACGAGACAAAAAGACAATTTATAGAAATTGATGGCAAACAGTTATAAAAAATTCTTCAAACCTTTTTTCAAAAATATACCCAAAAATATCCTCACCGCATTTCTTATGACAAAAAATCAGAAGTATCCTGCTATACTCAGATACTCCTGATTTCCTTTTTATTACCATATGCTTTTATGTTACAAAGATGGAAGCCTGACTTCCAAGCTATACCCGTGAGCCAAATGATTTGCCAACAGACCTGCATTATTTTAAGGGAGACAGCAAATCATTTGGCAAATAAGTATGCTCTGGAGTATATCTTGCAATTCATTACATATTACAACGGTATCAGCTTCATTCTATATCTTATAAAAATATATCCTGCGGGCCGACAGCCATTTCCGGAAACAATTTTACCGCTACTCCATTCTCCACATCCCACAGGCAATCGAATAATAGGATTGCCGTTCCATCCTGTTTAAACAATAATGATGTCGGCGTTATCATCTGTTCAAGTTCACAAACCTGTTCTACCTTTTTTATCTTATTCCCTCCGATTAATCCTCCTTCTAAACTATCATTCACATAAGATTTCAATTTTTCTCCCGCCAGTTTTAACACTTCTGCTTCCTTTTCAGAAAAGGTTCTGTAAGCTCTTCTCTGTTCTTCTGTTATGTGCTTTCCCGAATATGCCTTGGCAACAACTTTTATATTCCAGGATTTTCCAAACATTGCCACAGACTGCTGCTTATACCACCTATGTTTATATGTCATTTCTCCAAACACCCTGTCTTTACAGATCGTTTCCATTTTACCTCTTTCCTTTCTTTATTCGTAATCGTTCAGTCTTTGGCTTCAGCCAATGCAACGTTCTGGGCCAAACTGTTACCTTTATTCTTCTGCTTCCCGCATCCTGTATTCTGACACACCGCCGGAGTGAGGGACATTGCCGTGAATCTCTGTTGGAACCTTCTGCATTGTCCTGCAATCCTTACATTCATGCCAGGTATACTTATGCCCTTCTCTCCACTTCGCAACCTCTTCTGGGGTACATCCATTCTGCTCTGCTAATTTTTCATCTGCCTGGTCAAAATTTGCAGCTCTGTCATCTGTAAAGTCATCAATTTCAACTTCCCCCTTTGACACTTCTGAAAAATCTGCCTCGCCATCCTTAAAGGGTATTCCGTCTATCCCATATTTATCCAGAAGTTCCTCCCATGTGAGCTTATCTGGATTTGTCAACGGATTTCTGGGAACGTCATTTCTGTCCGGAACCCAGGTGGAATTTCCTCTTTCCCCTTCCCAGTTTCCTCCATTTCCATCAATGGGGCATCCCCTTACATCCATTCTGGGCAGTTCTTCTGATTCGGGAATTTTCTCCGGCTGAGGTATTCGGTCTGATTCGGAAGATTCCTTTGATTCAGGGATATCATCCCATCTGCCCTCTGTATCCTCTTCCCTCACATTTTCAAAAAAATCCCCTCTTTCAAACAGCTTTTCATAAGTTTTCAGCGCATCTTCACTGAACCCTGGCTCTATCTTTCCTTTCTTTTCCGATATTTCCGTTATGTCCTTCATATTATCTAATAATGCCATGCCTTGTTCTCCTCTATATAGTCCATCAACCTGTTAAAGGAAGACACCGATTCTTCCTTCCCGTCAAACTGCGCCTTTTCTTTTGCAAGAAGTGCAAGAATCTGATTTTGAACATATTCAGGCAAGATTGTGACATCAGGTTCCAGCCGTTTTAACAGGCAGTTCCGCCAGAATGCAATATCATCCTCTTTCCCTTTTGCAAAACAAAACGCCTCTTCTGAATCAAAAATATGGTACACTATTTTTTCCCGTAACTTTTGAATTGCACTATCATCCGCTGTTTTGGCATATTCCAGAAATGCAATTTTTACTTCAGCCGGTATCTGCAGTTTTTGTACCTCATTAATCAGGCCGGCAACATACCTGCCATCTAATTTTTTTCTTTTGTCAATGGGCAGCAGCACATATTCCAAAATCCTGTATTTCTCTCTGTCATCTGCTTTTCGCTTTTCATAACGGAACTGTGGAACTTCCCTGAAATTTGTATCAATCTTACAGAGCACAGGCTCCAGCCAGTCATTTTGGTACACTGCTGCAACAAATGTCTTTATCCTAGATAATTCCAATATTTGGTCCTCATTCAGTCCCGCAGCTCTTCCAACCAGTTCCCGATCCTGCAAATCCGGCAGGCGCAGTACAATTTTCGTGTTGGTATTCCGAATGACAGACATATCCATCAGGCCAGGAGCCTGATCCGCAATCACAAATCCTTCTCCAAAGGTCCGCATCTCTGCAATGGAATTTGCCAGCATTTCCACAGATTTTCCAAGCAAGTTCGCGCTTTCCCCGGATTGCTCCGTTGATGTCCTTTTCAGTATATTATGGGCTTCCTCCAACACGGTAACATGTTTCAGGGGTTCATTTCCTCTGCCTGCATTTGCCATGCGGTATTCCTGCAGTTTCATCACCAGCAATCCCATAATCAGCGCTTTCGTTTCACTGGATCCTGTCCTGCTTAAATCTATAATAACATTGCTCTCAAACAGTTCTTCTTGGGACAGTTCATCACTGGTGAAAATTTGCCGGTACAAACCATTGGTCAGTGATCTCAGCCTGGTGCACAATGCTCCTTTGTAATCTCCCCTGGTATCGGAAGAATAAGCGGACTCTTCCATAACTACATTAATCTGCTGCAGCACATCAATAAAAGAAGGATACAGGGGCGTTTCCTTCATATAGCTGCATTCTGAAGTTGTCAGATTCCATCCTGACAAGATATATGCCCGTTCGATGGCATCTTTCAGCACTGCAGGCATTGCCGCATACATAGGCCAGCAGACATTGAATATTTCAATCAGGCGGTCAATATGCTCCAGGACATGGACATCCTCCGGGAAGCTGAATGGGTTCATCCGCAGCAGAGGCATTTTCTTATCATTCGTCCCATAAACCTTTACATTGGGATAGCCTCCAAACCGATTTTTATATTCTCCTTTGGCAGGCTCAATTACCATAAATTTTATGTTTTCTTTCCGTCCCTTTACCGGATGTACCATCAATTTGTCCAACATGGAATAAATCGTCGTCGATTTCCCGGAACCGGTGGAACCTGTGATAAACGTATGCATAGCCAAACTTTCAATATCCACACATACTTCCTGCTGTTTTCCATTCCCGCCTTCTTCATGGCCCATATGATAAAGATTTCCCAGAAACAGCCGTTCTTCACCGCTTTCTGCTATGTTTCGCCCAAACGGCGTCATTGGAATGACTGTAATGCCTGAAATTGATTTTTTCGGCAGCCCGATTTGTATGGCAAGCTCATCGCCGCTGACAATGGATGCCGGAGTCACAATAATTTTTTCTTCCTGGTATTCCCCCTGCCTTTTCCTCAATGCAAAGCGGGGATGCACCAAAGACCCTATGTACTGCCCCAAAACCTTTGTTTCTTCTTCCTTATACCAGGAATTGATATGGGATGCCTGCACGCTGGAATCTTTTCCCCGCATCAGGGCATTATAGTTGCTGGCAGCTGCCAGAACTGTTTCCCTGTCTTTTGCAATCACATAAGCTGCACAGTCAAAGGCTCCAAAACTTTCACATTCATCCAGCCGTTCCAAATGTTTGTCTATTTTATCCAACAAAGATTTTACACTTCGGTTTTCATAATTGAACTGTATGCTCTTCCCTGCTGCCTTGGATGTGGAAACAGTATCCGTCACAGACTTACTCTGCTGTAAGTTCCTGCTCCTGGTATCCGACCTTCCCATGGTATCAGAGGTTCCGCTGTTAAATCCAGCATTCAGCCCCAAATTTGCATTTGCCACATGTGGAACTCCAAGCCCTATTCCTGCGCTCATCCCAAAAGACCTTCCCTTCGACCGGGATCTGCTCTGGGTCATGGAAATGCCTGTAGAGATTCCCTTGGATATGCCCTCTGACCTTGCCTTGGACAAAGATACCGTATCGCTTTCATTAAATGTCACCGCATGATGGGCAAATGCGGACAACTGGGTGTACAGCAGTTCATATCCCTGCCGGATCACCTTCAGTTCTGCGGTATCTACCGGATCCGCCAGCATGACAACCGTATATTCCTGCCCTTTCAGGGAATCCACCAGATTCTCAATTCCCTGCACATAACCTGCGATGCCCTTATTTTCTTTGTCCCGCAGCGCAACAATGCCTGATACGGACGAGTAACAGTTCCCTTTTCCCGCCAGCACGGCGCTCTGAAGATTTTCCACCTCACTGCCTGGCAATTCTTCCAAATCAGAACCCATCAGGTTCCCTGCCAGAGCGCCGCGAAAAGCGGCTGCATTTGCCTCCCGCCTTTTTAGGTCGGTTTCTGTACGCGCCTGTTTGGATACAATGCCCAGATAATAATCCATGCGGCGTCCATCGCTATGTACCACCGTCGCCAGGCTGCATCCAATAGAAGATACCACATTTACAATGGTAGTCAGTTTGTCCAGAAAATTTTCTTCTTTGTTCAAAACAAGCCGGGACAATTTATAAAATTTTCCGCATTCCGAAATTCTGGTATCCTTATCTTCCTCTGTGGGTTCCATAATCTCATAAGATTCCAGCATCCCCAGATAATCCTTTGTAATGATTGTCATAGCATGGTTTAAGGAAGCATCCAGTTCATCACTTAACTTTTTTGTGTTTTTCTCAATTTCATTTGACATAGTTTTATCCTCTAATGCAGCCTTTTCCTGCAATTTTCCAGCCTGGAAACATATTCCTGATATCCGGCAATCTCCGCTTCCTTATCCTGGCACTGCAATGCCAGGGCATCAAATTCCTCTATAATATTTTTAAGAAGCGAATCTTCTATTTTTTCTTGTATCCCTGTCATAGATTCTTTAAACTCCCTGACAGTAAGGGATAATTTTTCGCACAGCTCGTTATAAATGCGTGAAACTGCCCGCTGAAGGGCAGCGGTCAATTCTGTTTTCTGTTCTGCGGAAGTAATCTCCCCGGTAAATTTCCCTGCAATTTTATCCATTGCATCTGATATATCTATCTGGAACACTGGAAATTCTATGGCGCTTACCGTTTCTTCCACCATAATCCGAAACAGTGAGGAATCATAGGTTTCACTTCCAAGGTCAAAATTATTTACTACCACATTCAGTATCTTCCGTTTCATCTCTTTTAACTGCAGCGCCTGGGAAAATACCTCTTCTACCTGATTGGTTGCATCAATCCCATATTTTCTCAGATTCTCTATGGCATCTGCAGCAATGCAGTAGGAATAATGTTCCTCATACTGATAGGAATGGGTTTTCTTCCACCACAAATGCCCTGTGGTGTAATAACCGGTATGGGTAGTTGTCCCTGTCCTCTCCTTTATCTCCAGATAGTCCTTCCCGGCTCCCCGCAGTTGTCGGATTCCCTCTGCCTTTTCCGATTCCAGCCTGGCGTTAAATTCCCCGAAAACGTTAGAAATGTCTGCCCGGATGTTTCCCATCTGCCCTTCCATAGATTTCTTCTGCTCCAGAAGCTGCTCCCTGTCATTTTTCTCCAATGCCTGAATCCTCTTCTGTGCCTTCTCCTGGAAAGAAGCAAGCAGGTTTCCCGCTTCCTCTGTGGCATTTGGGATAAAGCTTCTGGACTTGCTTTCCAGGATTTTTTCTTTTTCCTCCACTACCTCTGAAAACAGATGTTTCACCTCATCGAAATTTCCCAATAATTTCAAATCAGCTTCTATATCCCCGGAAAACATTTTCAGGGCGGAGTAGATATTCTTTTCTTCCGGACTGTAATCCTGCTGCTGTTTGCCTGACATATTATAAGCAAGGGAGGAAACCATCAAAGGGTCTGCACATTGTTTTATCACTTCTATCAATTCCGAAGAACTGCCCCTTGCTTCCAAATCTTTCACAAATTCCTGAACTTTGCTTTTTGCGCGTTTTTTTAGTTTCCGCCGGATGAGCTTACACGCCTTTGGAATATTATCGGCTGTATTTTCATCCTCGCCGAAAATGTCGTCCTCTTCCTGAACCCTTAAAACATCACGGATTCCGCTGTCATACTTGCTTGCAATCAAAACAAGCCGCTTTACTCCTTTCTGGGGAAGCTGGCTGGATAACAGAGTCCAGTCGCTTTTGTCCAGAAAACTGCCGGACTGGCTCAAAAAGAACACCACATCGCAGACCTCCATAAATTCCTTGGTGCGGATGGTCCGGGAAGCGATTGGGTCATTCAGTCCCGGCGTATCCACAATGGAAAGCCCCTGAAATTCTTCTTTATTCAGGAAAAGGGTCACCGCTTTTACAATAGGCGTATATTTTCCGTCTTCACCCACGTATTCATTGAGATGGGAAATCAAATCTTCATATGTCCCAAATTCAATTTTTTCCATGCCTTTTTCCAGATATGGATGGGGATCCACTCCGTTCCTTTCTACCATATCAACGATTTCCCGGGCGGAAGTATAGATTTCATCATCCAGATCCACCACCGCATTTTCTTCTAACACTTCCCATTCTTCCTGGGAATAATACTCAACCTGGATGATGTTGTCCCTGGAATATTCCATTTTTGTTAGTGTGGCAGTTTTCGGAGTGGAGGCTTTGGGCAAAATCTCTTTGCCCTCAAAGAGCAATGTGTTCAGGAAGGATGATTTTCCTGCCTTCACCTGCCCTACCACGCCTATATTCAGCTTACGGTTCTCCCGGTAGAAATCTTCCGTCTTTAACTTAAAATCCGCGGCAAATTTTTCCAGCCTCCTGATATCCTCCTTCCGGGCTACCTCTGTAAGTTCTGCAATCATTCCGCCTATGTTGGCTGTAAAAGCCTCAAACTGGGGATTATCTGCTGTAAATAACGCCATTACTGTTTCTCCTTCCTTTTCTTATTTTTCCAGTACCATATTGAAAACTTCTGGTAATCATCAAAATATGATACTACATAGGCTGCAATATATTTCATCTTCTTGCCGGTTTCTGCATCTTTTTCTCTGTCTTCCAGGAAGAAAACGACTCCGTCGCAAGGGGCGTATATTTTTTCTTCCTGTTTGATTTCTTTCTCATATGTAACAAGCGCATCCCCCTTTGTTACCAATTCCCCCGTCTGAAGGCGGCTTTTGATTATGCATGGATATTTAGGCAAACTCCCCTGACTTTTTTCCTCAAAAAAATTTCTAAAAGAATTCTCTACATATTTTTTAATTTGCGCTTCGTTATATTCCTCTACACATAATCTCCCACATTCCCTACGGTGGGATACTATCCATTCCTCAGGAATTAACTGCCTGAAATTCTCTTGCATTTTCCATCTGTCTTTTGAAAAAACTGATACTTCTTCCAAAACATCCCAATTTCCGATTAAAATCCCCTTAGCAATCAGAGCTGTCACCTGTACCTCCCATTTTTCACACCCAAATACCCTGGCAATATCCGCTATCAATGAAATCTCCTTTTCTGACGCCTCCCCGGAAATATTGGCAATCACCAGTGCATCTGCCAGGAATGCATATTTCAGTTTCTGAAAGTCCATGCAGATTTTTTCCATATCCTCCGGCTGAAATTCCAAGCCTGCCCGATACAATTCTTCCGCATGTAGCTCCATCCCGCATCCTGATGCTATCCTACATAAATATAGTAATCTGTCCCATTTCTTACTTCCAAAAGACAACATCAGCCAGGAAAGAGCCTGCATGTATTCCTTTTGGAGCACAGGGGAAACTCTGGAAACATTTGTGTCCTTTATGGGATATTCCAATGCCAGTCTTGTAATTCTGGCAAAATCCTCTTTCTCTTCTTCCTCTGTTTTGGGCTTCATCCCTTCTATGGCTTTCTGCAGTTCAGAAATATGTTTTTCCATAGAGCGGAGTTCCATCTGAAGGTCTGTTAAATTCATAGTTTGCTTCCTTCCTCCCATTTTCTAAATATAAAAATCCCCGTATTACAAAACTGATTACCATAATGTTTTAAATCCTTTTGCATCAATAATGGTTGTAATTCCACCCTTTACGGTATTGTTTTCTTCAGACACTTTTTGTACATTTTTATAATATATTAATTGCTTTTCGACTCTATGTGCATTATAATTCTTAGCTATACAATTTCCTCCTACAAATATATTATTCTTTACCTCAATCTTCTTTAAGCACATATTACTCTCATCGTTTTTTAAACCAAAAAAGGCTCCACTAGCTGCTCCATAGCCATTAGTATTTTCTATATAGACATTCTGTACATAATTCCCATCAAAAACTACAGATTCCCCTTCCCCCTTATAGCAAAACACTCCTCCACCTACTATCCCAGTTGCTTTTTCTTTTCGTTCACATTCATTGAATTCGCTGGACACAATCAATACCTTTCCAACGGATTCCAAATGTGCAAAAGCATTGGTAAAATCACGTACTTTACACTCTTTCATTTGAAAACTTCCCACTCCCTGCAAGTATAAATATCCTCCCTTCCCATTTATGGTACAGTTCTCAAACCTTACTTCTTCGCAACCATGAAACTGCCATTCACCAGCCACATTGATTTCTATGTTAGCAAAAACCACTTTCCGCTGATAAAACTCCATACCCCCTGTCTCCAGGCTATGAACCACCTGCTTCTCCGGCGCAGAATAAACCACTGCGCTCTTACTGTCAACTACAGCCCCTGCATAGAAATTCCTGATATAATCTGTAACATCTAAAAAGCCCAGTTCCTCCGTCATCATTTTTTTTGCTTCATCAAAAATTTCAGAACTTTGCATCAGCACAGACTCCGCCACTTTCGAAAGGTACCTCAGTTCTGTAGTGTGAATCCCAAGTACCTGGATCAGTTCCGCCAGATATTCATAATTACTGTCATCTCTCCCACCGAGGGCCGACAGAATCATACCATTCAGCGCGAAATAATACCGGCCTTCCTCTGACTGGTAAGCATCTGCAAATTCCTTCACTTCCACCATAGAAATATCCAGTGCCTTCCTCATATAATCCTCTGTCTGCAGTTCACAGCACAGCCCTTTCACAATCCGTTTCAGAAACAATAACTGCATTTCTGTGACATCATTCTCATACTGCACAACGGTAGACAGCATCTGAACATACAAGGATTTCAGATATTCCTCCTTTTCTTGCAGCCTGCCATTGCGGATCGTGTATTTCTCATTTTGCAATTCCATAAAATGTTTCCGAATTTCTGAAATATTTTCCTCTATGTTGCCCATCTTTTTCTTATCCTCCTACTGTAATTTTACAATTCCTGCGTATTCTTCTGTCCGCCCGCAGATATTGCCAATTTTAACAGATTCATTGTTCCAACTTGCAAATCTTTGCATACTCTTCTGTATTTTTTACGCAATCATGAATATGGATCTCCTCTTTCTCCACGTTACAGGCAGCAAGAATAACATCCAGAAGTTCATCCCGGTATTCACTGCCTCCCGGCCGCTTATTGATCACTGGCTCAATTCCTTCAAATACGCTCTGCAGCATATCCGCAATGGAAGGATCCGTCTGGATGTTTTTCTCTTTCTTATATTCCGCAATCAGTTCCATAGGATTCTGCACCTTATCCTGCAGCAAATCTATTTCTGACGGCTCCGGCATAGCAATCCCCACCACATCTGAAATAAACTTAATTTCTGTAAAAAACTCATCCTGCAATTCTTTCAGCTTCTTTCTGATGTCCTTTAATTCATTGACCGTTTTCTGTGCATCACGCACCATAGACTGCAGGGGCTCCAGGATTTCTGAGTCAATATCCTCTACCGACAGCTTTGTGATGGAAGTATTGAGCCTTGCCAGTTTCCGGCTTTCCTCGTCAATTTCATCCTCATAGAATTCCCTGCACCGGACAAACAGAATCTTAAAATTCCTTGCAAAATTTGATTCATACACCTGCCGGTTCCAGGACTCTATCTGCTTTTTAATCTTTTCCGTATCCGCCTCTATAAACGAACAGAGTTCTTCATCCTCCACCTGATTTATCTTGCTGGTAAAGGCAAACACATCCACATACCGCACCCCTTTGATATCCAGGCTGGCTTTTACTTTGGCAATGATTTCTTTCAAATCCTTCAGGTTCTTCTTGTCTGCCTTATTCACAATCACCAGCTTCGGCGTATCTTCCCGGAGAGTCTTAATAAACTTTATGTCTTCCTCTGTAATCGTCCCAGCATCCGCCTGTACAAACCAGAGAATGTAATTGCTCGCATTTAACTGTCCTCTTGCAATCTGCTCATCCGTTTTCGCCGAATATTTCTCGGAATCCGGTTTGGAATACCCCGGAGTGTCCAAAAATGCAATCCTGCCGTATTTATGTAATGGGGTGGAAAAAAAGATGTTCTCCAGTACATGTCCAAGGGTAACTGCATCTGCCACCTTTTCTTCCTCTTCATCCTCCAGTTCCCCGAATCCATGGGCAATTTTCCGAATATCCTTCGGCTGCATCTGCACTTTTGCATCAAACACATTGATTCCTAACACCTCGTGCTTCTCCCCGCTCACAATGTAGGTAGGAACCGATGTGGAAGGGTCGATATCCGCAGGAAGCACCCGTTTTCCCATTAATGCGTTTAAAAAACTGGACTTGCCGCTGGAAAAACCGCCGCCCAGCGCAACAATATTTTTGCCAATCAACTTATCATACAAAATAAAATCCCTGAATTTCTCGTATTCCGATTTAAAGTTTATGTATAATTCATAAAAATCTTCCGGAGCATTTTCTTTCAATGTGTCTGGTATTTTTTTCTGAATTATTTCCTCAATTCTGGATAAATCAACCTTTAATTGCTCCCCCTCGGATTTCTGCCGGATAATATTACATAAGAGCTGAAAATTGCCCGCCAGTTTTTCATATACTTCTTCATCATAAGCCATCTTTGAGTCCACCTATCCTCTCTAAATCCCTTTCTATGTCAGTGGCAAGCCCTTCTTTTCTGGCATTCTCATGTTCCATCTGTTCCCGGACATCTGACATTGCTTTTTCTATAGTTTCCCGCTGGGTCTTAATCTCCTCTTCTATAGACGTATTGACAAGTTTCATCTGTTCTGTAATCGCCGCCTCTATCCCGCTTCCTACTTCAGCCAGAACTTCCGGAAACACTTCGCTTTGCAGTTTCCTCCTGATTTCCTGCTTCGCCTCTTCCCGCTTCCTGTTCCCAAAGAGCTTCATGGCAATTGCCGCCACTACCCCTAAAATCGGCAGCCCGAGCAAAATACCTGCCGCCACCGCCACAACGGAGGATGTAATGCCTTTCCCCAGCTTTTCCGTATCATAGTGAAAAGAAATATGGACATCCCCTAAAGATTCCTCGTTCATGCATTTGGCAACCCTTTTCAGATATTTTTCCACTTTTGAAAGAAATCTTTTTTTGACGCTTACTGTCACTGCCCTGCGGACAACATTGTTCAAACGTTCGTTTATGCTCTGGTTATTCATGGCCATCGTAACCAGGGTGGATTCTTCTGCTTCCATGGCGCGCTGCACGTCATCCTTAATTTCCTGTACACAGGAAGAAATTTCCAGTTCAAAATCTCCCTGTTCTCTGGAAAATTTTGTTTCCATCCCCTGTAATTGTCTCTGTAACTTCTCTTCCTGTTCTGCCAGTTCCGATTCCGATAACTGGCTGTTTGCAAGAAGCGTTTTCAGGTAATTTTCTGTATTTTCTATGATTGTTTTGGCAGCGCCTGTAAATTTCCCTGCCAGAATCTGCTGTGATTCCTTCTGAATTTGTTTCAGGAATTCCTCTAACTCCTCAACATCTCCGTCAAAACTGCTGGTACGGCAATAATGAATACTACGTTCCCCCACGTAGCGTTTCAGGCTTTCTTTCATTTTCTGGAAGGTCATCTCAAATTCATCGTTGCGTTTGTCATATTTCGTAATTACAACGCAAAGCGGCATATCATTCAGGCACAATTCCCGCAATATATTCCCAACGCTGCTTCTTACAATCATATCGTCTGCCGGAAATGCTATTATATAAGCCAGGCTTTGGGGAAGATAATTATCAATCGCTTTATTGTGAACTTCATACCCCGACTCAAAACCAGGCATATCTACCAGCATCACATCTGGAATTTCCTCCAGGAAACTGTTGCTCAAATTGAGGCGCACGCTCTTTACTTTTGAAGCATCCGCCTCATAATCTCTGAACTCTTCCAGGGATACTTCCTTGCTTTGTCCGTCATTTCCCAAGACAATGATAGATTCCTCAGCTTCGGAATAAACAATTTCCGCAGGCACCGCAGTTTCCGGTGTAATATTTTCCTTTAACAGTTTTCTGTTGTATCCTAAAATTGTATTTACCAATGCACTTTTACCGGAACTGAACTTTCCGATGACAGGCGTGCATACTTTCGCATATTTCATTTCATCCAATGTCTTACTGGCTAAATCATTTGAAATTCCATACACATTGTTCATCCCCTGGATTTCTTCCAGAGCCTGTACTATTTTTTCCACTTTTTTCCTCCGTTTCTTCATTATTATCTGCTTGTCATAAAAGTTCTACCATCTCTCCCTGGCTTCTGAGCCACATGTCAATCCCTTTGCCAAAAACCTCAGCGCTGACCGTATAAACCCCATCCTCCTCTTTTAAAATTTTTGCTGTGGGAAGCCTGTCCAAAACAGCATCAATATCGCTGCCAGAGTATTTGAATTTTATCTTCTGTATTCTTCCGCCATACATAAACTGTATTCTTTTCCGGAACTCTCCTTCTTCGAACCGGCTGCTGTAGGGGATATGGAATTTTTCCTTTAAAACTCGCAAGCCCTTGATGCGGTCTATCCGGTAGATAGTGGGAAAAGAGTCATTCAGGACATCAAAATCCTTCAAAACCTCTTTATCATCAATAAATGCAGTCAGATAAAAGTAATATTCGGAAAACATAATTGCAACCGGTTTTACCTTCCGCTTTACTACAGATTTATCTTTCATCCTGAAATAGTCCATTTCTATGTATTGGCAATGTCTGATTGCCTGCCCAATTTCCCACATGGTATCCAAAAAATCCGTTTTATGCCTCGGCTCTACATAATGGAATTCCTCGTTTCTTATCAGTTCTGTTACCAGCTTCTGATTCTGTGCCGGAATGCAGCAGGAAATCAGCTTATCCAAGATGTTTGATATTTCTCCTTTCGGGAAAGCCCTGCTGTCAAGCAATATTTTACAAATTGCAAGAATTTCTCCATTTGTCAGCTTAGGCTGAGCAACCTGTTCCATATGGAATATCTTATCCGTGCGATTATATGGCACGTAATTAATAATCCCAGTATTCTCAATCTCAGCTCCCATGAAATCTCTGATATCATCAATATCCCTCTGGATTGTTCTCTCATGTACACCATAGTTCTGCGCTTCCTCCGGCTTATTAATCAGACAGCCTCTTAACAACTTGGTGTAAATGGAAAGAATTCTTTGTGTTTTTCCACTATCCATAATAACCTTTAAACCTCTTTTCTTCCGATATATATTATACCATAATCACTTCGTGATATGGTATGGCCACCGATGCCACTTTGCTCCGCTTCGGGCGATATAATATCTGGTGATATTATACCATATGTGCAATTCCTTCTTCCAGTGTTGCAATTGCATAAATGTAACCTTCTGTAAAAGCCATCTTCTGCACCATATTCATTATATCCTCTACTCTTCCTTCGATTTCTTTCCATCTCTCTCCGAAAACAAGCTGAGATATTTCTTTCACAGCATCCTCCAGCTTTTCTTCATACTTCTCCTGTCTCTGCTCCTTTTCTTCTTCTTTTAATTGTTCCAGTATTTTCTCTCTCATATCATTTTCCTCTCTTTTTTCTGTTCCATACCATAGTTTTATGCATTTCTTCCTCCTGATGCATTTTCTAGTTCTCCCCTCGTATTTATCTTCATCATACACCCTTACAATGACAGATTATGTCATTGTAAACTTTTTTGTAAAATTTTCCCTATCCAGATGGATTCGCACAAGACCATTTTATCAATACTATAATATTTTGTAAATATATTTCAAATTCGATAGGCTGATAAAAAAGAAAGGGTTCTCATATGTTTGGCGAAATAATTAAAAAAGTGCGGACAGCCCGCAATCTGAACCAGGTACAACTAGCAAATGAACTGAACGTTTCCAAACAAACCGTTTCCAACTGGGAGAACAATAACATCCTCCCCTCTATTGAAATGCTGGTTAAAATCTCACGGTTCTTTTCTGTGAGTACGGATTATTTGCTGGAGCTGGACGACAGGCATTACATTGAAGTCACCGGATTAACTGATACACAGCTGGCGCATATACAGCAGATTATCTGTGATATTATTGACAGGACGGAGTAGTCTGTTTTTGGAAAATGGAGGGGCTTATATATTACACTTTCCATTTTCCAAAAATGCTATTCTTTCCCTCCCGTGAAGAATTAAAAATCATTACACACTCAGCATACTGTCCTGTAGGATTGAAACTGCATACTGATAGCCCTCCATAAAAGCTGCTGTTCCTGCCCTGTCTGCCAACTCTTCTATTTTCCGTCTCAGTTCTGCCCTGTTCTGCTCCGGAACAAGGCTAAGTAGTTTTTCTGTTTCATGGCAAATCTGTATTTCATACTTCTGTTGATTCCATTGTCTCTTTTCTTTTTGGTTTTCTTTTTGCATAACCCTGCCTCCTGTTAAACTGCCTGGATTTTTCTCCAACCAGGCTGCTTTATGTCCATTACCGTTTTTACTGTTGATTTCCTTTCCCTTTATCCTATTGTCCTTATTTCTGTAAAGTCTGAATATCCTGCTGCAGAGCTAAACCTCCGCCCCCCCCGCAGAACAATCATTATGTCGTCTGGAAAATGGAATTTAAGCATAATTCCAATATTCCATTTCATCTGAAAAAGAGTCTCCATGCCGCCTGGCTGTGTATCACAGCTATAATATGTAATTCAAATACTGTTTTTTGGCACCTTCTTTCAACCGCCACAATCATTTTTTATTTTTTATATCTGGTAACAACATTTAATTGTTACTGCTGGTAACCACTGAAAATCTTTTGTGCGTACAAATTTCAACTAAAAAAATCCCGGAAGCCCAAAATACGGGGCTCCGGGATACGCGCAAAAGGCCGGTTACCTGCTGGAATGCTGTCTCCGTTATAAAGTACAGTAACTGTCATTCTTGTCTTTCTATATTATATACTTTCTATATATATTGTACTATATTTATATATCTTATATACTATATGCTATATCTGTATCTTCCATCTCCTGTTCTGTATTCTGTTCTTCTCCGATTATATTACTCCGGTGATTAAATATTGATGTTTTCACTTGTCTAAATCCTTCAACATTCAACCTTCGGAGTAATATATCCTTTATTCATATGTTTCCATCATTTATCAGAATTTAAAAAATATATCATTCCCCACATAAATGTAACAAAATCAATAAAGGAGCAAATGAATATGAACAAAAAAGACCGAATTTACGTCCGTGTCACCCCAGAACAGAAAAAGAACTGGGAGCAACAGGCAAAAAAACATGGATTTACACTTTCCGGACTGGCTACACATTGCATGAACAACTGCGAAATCATATTTTCCAAATCCCATGAACAGAATGCCATAAGTTCCATGAAAGAAAATTACGTTATTAACAGCCTTCTGCAAAATCCCAATTTATCTGGCAAAACAAAAGATACCATTGTAAAGGAGATGAAAAAATATGTCTGATATCCAGATTATTAGTTTCGAAGGGGATTACAATAACGAAGATGCTTACAACCGGGTTCTGGGTTATATTGCACAGAAAAAATATATCGGAGGTTTTGGGTTTTCCTGCACGCCGGAGCTTTCCATAGTGAAATGGTTCCAGCTGAGTGAATTTTATTCCAACTATTCCAATACCAAAAAAAGAAAAATATGGCACTTTACCATCACCTTCCAAAAAGAATGGGACAGCTGCAACCTAATTTCCATGGCGGTATGGGTTTCAGGCATATTCCGGGAAAAATATCAGAGTTTATGGGGCGTAGATTACAGCCCGGGAACAACTCCCCACCTGCATTTCGGCATAAATGCTTTCAGCTACCATCCTGACATACCGCCTCTCTCATGAATAATCCGGGGTGAAATCCATCACCTGTCCGGTGTATGGAAATCACTAATCCGTTTTTGTGGGAATCACGATTCCACCAAAAAGGAAATCGTTTTCTCTACAACCCTTATAAT
>JAETSX010000126.1 GCA_021769425.1 Eubacterium sp. | reverse complement strand
TGGGTTTACAGAAATGCAATGAGAAAGTTTCTTGCTTTTTCAAACATAAGAGATTAAAGTATATTCAAGAATACGGCTATTAAAAATGTCGGTTTTTAATAGCCGTAGTAATATATAAGTCTCCTTAACCTTCTCAATTCGATCAAGCGTAACACAATTCTTTAGATTAATTTGCACTGAAATACTATTCTTTATCTCATTATAAGCATCTATTATGTAATCTCTACCAAGAACTTGAATATCCACACTTTTTATATCACTTATTATTGATGTAAGTTCTTTTCCCGAGGACTTACATATATTATCTACCAAACTCTTTTCCCATTCATTTGCCGCTGTAACAAAATAAATATGGCACTTAGGTGATTGGCTTGTACAATATCTAAAATTTTCATATTTGAATAACTCGTCATATATCTCTTTAGCATTAAGCACATTAGAATTTTTCTCCGTTATAGCGTCAAAATTCTCAAAAAAGTTCTTAGTAGCTTGTATTGTCTTCAGTAAATCACCAGTATCACATTTTTCCTCTGTTTTTGTCTGAATAAACAATATATCTACATCAAGTTTTTTAGATTTTGCATATTGTAGAATATCATCCTTTCCCAAAACAAGATTTCCATTTACAATAAACGCTATAGCATCCAAACCAAATTGACTTTTCTCATCAACAATTACCCTATCCATATCTCCTTTATCACTAAATGCATCTGGATGATATTTTGAAATAATAAGGTAATTCACAAAATATTCAAATTCCTTAGATAGCTCTAAATTCTCAAATATGTAATCTTTCTTAAAGTCATCAAGCATTCCTTGTAATATCTTGTTTAAGGCCATTGTATCCTTCCTCCTAATATTTAGCTTATGTTGATTATTCAACCAAGAGGAATTGCAACCTTCCTCTGTTTGATATTATACCAGAAAAAGGCTGCCCCCACAATCCGAACACACTCAAAAATTGTCGAAATCCTCCTGCGTCGCCAATTCCGCATATGCACACCCATCATTCCGGCTCTCTATATACATGTCATTCACCATCCCGATCGTAAGCAGATCCAGATCCCGGATAGAAAGACCCAGCTGCACGCACCTAAGCAGAAACAACGGCATTGTCATTGCCCGGTATGTAAGGCGAAGTTTTTTTAGCCTCCGCATCCGTCTTCACATTCAGCCCTCACAGCTCGATCAGCTTCGGCAGCACCTGGTAAATGGAAAACGTTCCGAACCCATCCAGCCATTCCTCCGGCATATCCGGGATAGATCCATCCGCGTGCTTTTCCATCACATAAGCGATATTCTCAAACATTTCCATTGAGAACAGCTCCAGATTGGAACTCCCCTCATCCTCCTTTCCCACCGCCTTCTCCAACACGCTCAGCTCCTTATAGATATCCCTCTGGAACTTCAACTGGTAGATCCGGGGAATGGCGGCAGCGGCGTCTCCTTCACCATAAGCGTCTCCGTCTGCATCTCCCGGCTCTCCTCATTGGTCTTCCCCTCAATGCCCGGCCTCGAAGCGGAGCAGTTATACAGCACATGCCGGATATGCCGCTGGTCGCCGTCAAACTCAAACAGCAGCGCAATGGAAGACAGTTCCACCTCCGCATTTTCAATCAACACGCCCTTATCGTCCAGCTTCTCCCCCAGCGCATCCGTCTGGAAAGACTCCGGTATCATGGCCAGCTCCAGATCCCCGTCATACCCCATATTGTTATTAATCACATAATATGCCACCCCGTCCGCATAGAAATTCTCCGGCTCCCCATTGGCATCCAGGGAAATGGATACGGAGCCGGGCATGGGAACCGGCATCCCATAGGATACCTCGCCCTCCTCCGAAACGGACAGCATCGCATAATGCGCATTCCTCAGATTAAATTTCACCTTATTCTTTTTATTCGCCATATCATAAAGCCTCCCATTCAAAACTGTATAAGACCTCATAAAGCCTCTCGCTTTCGATCCATACCTCCGACTTGTTGTAGAAAATCCCATGCGCATCCAGCACGTCATCCACCCGTGCCTCCAACCCCAGATCCTTCCGGTCGGTATAGTTCTCAAGCCGCACCTCATTGATCTTATGGTACACCTGCCCATCGGCGGCAAAATTGCGGCTCCCCGGCAGCAGGTAGCACATAAAGGGCGGCTCCGACGCTTCCCCCTCCGCAAAGTGGTCATACGCAAAAGGCAGCCCCAATTCCTCCAAAATCCCAACCAGCCTATCCATCCCGCAGGCTCCTTTCTATCTCCGCTTCCAGCTTCTTAATGCCCTCCTCCGCCGGGGCGATATGCGCCTTCCCGGACACCCTGCCGGGGCTGTCGGGAAATAGATAGCTCTACACAAGGGCAGGTGTGATCCATGCGGATCACACCTGCCCCAGAAATTTATCTATTAAATAGAAAAAACATGGCTAATGACAACCATCTTTCTTCCGTTCCATGTTATAATGGAACTATGCTAAAACAAGATTATTATAATGACTTTTTTGATATTGGTCAACAAAAAATCAACTTCAGTTTCTTCGAATTGAGTTTACCCGACGACGATCCAGTCTATACCCTGAAAAAAGTGATGGAGGAATTAGATTTTTCAGGCCTTCTGGCCTGTTATTCAGATAAGAGAAGAACCGGGTATAACCCAATCATACTGTATTCTGTAGTTACTTACGCAAATATGCGGGGAGTCAGGGCGGTTGACCGTATCGTGGACCTGTGCCAGAGGGATCTTGCATTTATCTTGGCTGACCAAAGGGCGGAAGCCCCAAAGAGATGCTTTTTATGACTTTAAAGGGAAAAACTGACGGGCGAGAGCCTGGATGAATTGAACTGTCAGTTTATGAGCCGCCTGCAAAAGGAAGGACTCATTACGCTCAAAGAGCTCTACATCGATGGGACAAAAATAGAAGCGAACGCAAATCGATACACGTTTGTCTGGCGGGGAAGTGTAAACTATCATCTTGCCGGTCTGTTTGACGCCATAGACGCCCTTTACGCAAAGTGCAACGCATTTCTGCAAGAGAATGAATGCGGCTCGAAGCACGACCTTGGAGAAGCCCGGATGTTTGTGTTCGAGGGGATGGAAAAGGTCAGGAAAGTGATGGAAGAAAACAGGCGGAGAAAGCTGACAAAGCATAAGAAAATCTCGAACAATGCCATCATTGAGATTGATAACTGTTCTCCGCTTGAGATCTTTAAGCTGCAGAAAAAAAGGAATGTTTTGAAATCATGGGGAAAGACCGTAACAGCTATTCCAAGACAGATCTGGAAGCAACGTTTATGACCAAAGGATTAGACTCTGCGGATGAAAGAGAACCATATGTTGAATGGGCAGTTAAAGCCAGCATACAATGTCCAGATCGCAGTAGAGAATTATTTCATTGTCCACAGTTATGTGAGCAGCGACCGGACGGACTGCCATATGCTGATCCCTGTTTTGGAAAAGCATCAGAGAGCATTCGGGGATATCCTGGAGGCGTTTACCGCCGACAGCGGCTATTGCAGTGAAAAGAACCTGATGTATCCTGAAGGAGAACGGAATCAACAGCTATATCAAGCTCCAGGATCACGAGAAACGGAAGACCCGCGCATACAAAGAAGATATCGGAAAGCATTACAACATGACATACGCCGTCTATGAGGATGAGCATTATTACATCTGCCATGATGGAAGGGAGCTGCGCCATATCCGGACAGAAAGCAAAGAACAGGAGGGGTATATCCAGACATTTGAGGTATATAAAAGAATCCTGACCGAAGTAAGGTCATGAAGATCAACGAACGCTGGGAAGAACTGAAAGAAGAATCCAATGCAAACATCCGGAGTGAGACGGGCATCCTGAAACGGCAGACACGCTCCATTCAGACGGAAGGCCATTTCGGGGATATAAAGGAAAACGAGGACTTTCGGAGGTTCAACTACCGTTCGGCAGAAAAAGTATATAAAGAGTTTATGCTGTATGCGATCGGCCGGAACATCATGAAATACCACCGGTTTCTACATCATAAAATCGAAAAATATGAAGGAAAAAAAGAGCAGAAAGCAGCTTAGACAAAGGAGCTTTCAAAATCGCTATTTCCCGACATCCCCTCTTATTGTTTCAGCGTCACTCCCCTTATCCGTTCCGTAAAGGGCTGCCCTGCGGCATCTTGAATTTATTTTCTTCCTTTACCTCATTAAAATTCTTCTCACGGATTGTAAAAATATTATTTACAACGCTAACTGTCTAATCAATAGTAATCGTATAACTTCCTGCTTCGCTTAATGCCTTTGCCTGTAATGTATATGTCCCACTAAAAGCTGGAATCTGATCCATTGTAACTGTTTTTCCAACCTTTATCTCTTTACTGCTCCCAACCTGCTTACCATTGCCATTAATAATCCTCACTTTAATTGTTCCCGGATTTCCTGCATGATTAGTCACCTTCGGCGAATCTTTAAAAATATTATTAGACCTGAATTATTCACGGTACAACAGCATCAACCGCTGAAACCCGCACAGTTACTGTATTTTAATTGAATATTGTCTTTCACTTATTTGGTGAATAGAAAAAGACCTCTATCTGTGG
>JAETSX010000030.1 GCA_021769425.1 Eubacterium sp. | reverse complement strand
GAAGTCTGCCCATTTTTAGGCTGTTTTGTGGCAGAGTGGGGTATTGGAAGAGGTTGTAACGGTAACTACGGCAAATTTTATGCCTGCTCATACCGCCGTGAATAATTCAGGTTTATGGCGGATTGGATGAATTTTACGAGATGGAGAAGCAATATAGAAGGTTGCCGGAACTGATGCAATACTTGTTGGCAAGCGGAGGCTTATATATTTTCAGCAGTGGCAAAAATCCTGTGAATACTGTGGGTAATGTATTTTCTGGTGTGTTTTTAATTTCTTCATAGCCTAATGGTAACGGCATAAAAAATATATTTTGACATAAATTTTCGTTTTTCTCAGTTAACGATAAATTATGGAAGGTTACCTATCTATATAATAAATGATTTCTTTGTTTAAGGATTTTGCAAACTCTATCTCATTTTTTGTGCTGTTTCCTATATACTTGAGAGTGAAAAGTTTTACATTTTCCAAAAATAGCATAGTAGTCCCATAAGGGGGAAATAATTGACATGGCATTCCTATGTACTAAGCCGATTTTTTGATTTCTACGTCATAAATATCGGTTTGAAGGTTTCTAATTAATGATGGTATCTCATCACTGGCATGTTTTTCCAAGAATGCAAACAAATGCCTTTGCAGGATATACATGATATTTGCTTCCGAAGGGCGCGCTTTCGCTTTTGTCTGCTGGTGGCGCGTCCCTTTCATACAAGGGGCGTCCGTGCATTTCGCTGATAAAGCCTGTAGGATCCCAATAGATATGTTAGACATGAGCGCATACATTTCTGTTGCGCGTATTGTATCCAATACACGCTGGCGGTCATGTTCCGCTAAGACGCCATCTAAGGGGTCTGGGTCATGCTTTTTCTTAAAATGGTTTAGCTTGCCCATTGCCTTTGTCCAGAAATGATATGCAAACCCGCCCGTGTCCTGTTTCAGTATCCGGAATGAGTTTTCAATCCGGGTCCGGCAGCTGTACAAATGGATAATGGAAAGCGGGCTTACTATCAAGTCTGTGCTAACAAGGATGCTTTCGGCATTCCCATACTCTACAAGGACAAAACGAAGCTTCTGGTAGAAGCCCTGTCCCCAAAGCAGGACCGTATCATAATACCGGATATCCTGTTTTTTCCCATACAGGCGGAGCGTCATGGGCATAAACTCCCCAGCGCATTCCTGGAACAGGTTTATAAGTTTGACTTTGGCGCCTTTTTTTCTAGGCCTGCCACGTGTCCCGGCAGGTTTTGGTTCCGGCATCCGATATGCAACAACGGAGGATTTCGCCCTTGTGATGATATCAACGGGACGCTGGCTGCATGCATTTTGACGGGCAAGTTCTTCTAGGGCAGGGACGCTTAGGAAATACCTGTCCAAAAGCAGGTATGATGTGCCGAAACGCTGTGCAGCCTTACAGCCGTCTTGTATGGTCTGGACTACGTGGGAGGCGCAGGATATCCCGGAATCTTTCCAGCCCTTCGCAGCCTGCAGCCCGTCGTGGATGCGCAGGGATAATGGCGTACAGGCAAGGCTTTCTATCGTGCCCGTAAGTATTCCTATGCAGCCCCACATATGGCCATGGATATGCGCAGGCTTAGATTGTGTTTCCGATTCCTGGGCCATACGTTTGACGCCAGGCATGTAATGCCCTTCTTTCGACTGTTTGACGCCATCCCCAACTAGAATGTGCCTGCCAAAGATACAGAAAGTTGGAATATGCGCCTTGACAGCGTCATACCATTGACGCCTAACCTCATCCAGTGACCAGGAATCAGCCCGGAAGAAATGCATCATAGATTCGTAAGACCCAGGGCGCAGGGACATGCTGCGGACCACAGAAGAAATCCCCAGCTTGTCCAACCGAGTCATAAGGCCGAGTATAATGGCGACAAACCATCCATAGGCTTTTTTTTCTGGAAAAAGATGTTCGGAAACAGGATAATATATTTTCAATACAATTCCACATAGGCACTGGTATGTCACAGAAAAATATGTTATTATTTTTATAAGATAACTTCTCTGTGACAGGTATCCTTTCTTAAGAATGTTGGGTTTAATTAATGATACCATATATACAGCAGATGAAGTTATCTTTTTTGTATTTAAAAGAACTTTTCACTCTCAAGTAATTATTAAAAAAGGAGTTTTTATCGTACATGAAAAAAGAAAATGACTTATTAGAGGAAACATTGTCAATCGCTGAGAACGGATATGCTGCAGCATATCAATTTTTACTGGAAGAATATGAAAACAATCCTGAAGAATACGGGCCACAAACACTATATTTTCTTGCTTGTTTAGCAGGTAGAGCCAATAGCCAATCTGCCGGAAAAAGCATTGGAATGGCTGACAACGGCCATTCTTGAAAAGGGGATGGTGGTATCGCCCAGAAGTGTTGGAAGATGATGATCTTGCGTCACTAAAAAACAACTTTGCGTTTATTTCGTTGAAATCCGTTTCTGATAATCGTTATGCAGATGCCATGTCAAGAGCGAAAGCGGTATTCACTTGGGAAAGGAAGAATGCTGACAAATTGTTTTTGGCTGTTCACGGAAATACCCAGAATGGACAGATTGCAAGAGACGATTGGGAACCGATATTAAGAGATAATACTCAGTGGCAACTGGAAACAATACAAAGTGCCGAGCCAGACGGATATAGAACGTATCGCTGGAGCTATGATATGGTGTCTTATGTACCAGTGGCAAAAGCAATAGAAAAAGTGCAAAACGAAGGCTACAAAAAGGTTGTTTGCGGTGGTTTTTCAGCAGGATGCGATATGCTCTTGCGAGCCATCATATTTGCACCTGCACACTGCGATATGTTGATTTTGCAAAGCCCGTGGATTCCAATACTGGAAGATCATGCAGAAGATTTGGTCAACGCTGTCAAGCAAAAAAACATTGAACTTAAAATTTTTTGCGGCGCATGTGACGAAGATTGCCTTCCAATGGCAAAGCAATTATATGAAATAACAAACAGGGAAGGGATTCATGTGGAGCTTGCTGTCCAAGAAGGGAGCCGCCATCAATTTCCCAAGGAGCCATTTGTTTTGAAAGATTCTTTATAAGCTGCATAAATGACGTACAGGGTGGGAACCTGATTCTTTCAGATTCCCCCTGTTTCTTTAAAGAGCTGGTTATTCTTCCACGCCCTCACTTGCAAAGAACTTTGCAACCGTCATACATTTTGGATGTTCCATATCCAGACTTAAAAAATCTTTATCCCCGTCAAAAATAATATCCTCATCAGACACGATCGCCGCATTTAAGATCGGTTGGTCTTTTGCGTCACGTATCAGCTTTTCCGCATAGTCTACCGCCGGAATCCAATTTCGTGATTATCCGCAACGTATAGCAGCGCCCGCGCCGGTTTGGAGCGGGGGAAAACCAATGCGGAGAACAGGATATTTGTGTCAACCAATATCCGCATATCATTTTCCCTTTCCGTAGCGCACTTCATCCACAAGCGCCTGTACATCCTCTTCACTGGAAATCCCCATAGCTTCGGCTGCTCCTGAAAAGGCAGACTGAGCCTTGCGGATAGCCTGTGCGGAGGCGTTGCTCAAAACAACTTCTCCGTCCTGCTTCTGGTAAAACAGAACCTTGTCGCCGGATTTCAGGCCGAGCAGACGGCGGATTTCTATCGGCACAGTAATCTGGCCGTTCGCAGATATTTTAGCTAAATTCATAAAAGCCACCCTTTCTATTCTTGAAAACTAAAGAAAAATTGAGATTCACTTTCATTATACCCATTTGAAGCAAAAAGTAAAGCTGTCTATCTGAGATAACATAAGGGAAATGTAAATGTTTCGTGAATCTGATTAAAAAGTCCTTTACAAAACGTATCTGGGTGCACTGGAAAAGGCATTAAAAAATTCCACTATTTTATAATTTTATCCTCTTTTATATGAATATTTTTGAAATTATAATTATGTTTATAGACAATAGGGCAATTCCATATTTTTGGGGAATGGAGAAAGGAGTTGGAAAACTATGGAAAGAAAGCAGGGGCCAAAACAGCCGATGAGCCAGGCTGCTGCCGCGTTTTTGGCAATGGCATTATGTTCCCTGTCGAGGGGAATTGATGCGTTTGCGGCTGAAGTTCAGCCGCCGGTGCAGGCGAAAGAAGGTGATTCTGCCTATGATAACCGCCAGGAATTAGAGCAGGCCGGATATCATCTGGCATGGAATGACGAATTTGAAGGAAATGATTTGGACTTTGGGAAATGGGACTTTCAGCTTGGAACCAAAGCTTCCGATAAAGGCGCGCCGGAGAATTGGGGAAACAATGAGCAGGAGTGCTATACGGAAGAAAACTATAAGGTAGAGGATGGGGTTTTAACAATTACAGCAAAGAAAGAGGAAAAAGAGGGAAAGAACTATACTTCTACCCGTATCCGGACCATGAAAGATGACGGAACCTGCCTTTATGCTGCGAAATACGGCAGGGTGGAAGCCAGGATGAAGCTTCCCAAGGAAGAAGGCCTTTGGCCTGCGTTTTGGATGCTTCCAGCCGATACTTCTGTGTATGGGACATGGGCAGCATCTGGTGAAATCGATATTTTGGAAGCGAAAGGGCGTTTGCCGGATCGGGTGAACGGAACCATCCATTTCGGTTCTCAGTGGCCGGATAATCTGTATCTGGGGGATGAGTACCGATTTGACGATTCTACCGATATTGCTGACTGGCATCTTTACAGTGTGGAATGGGAGCCTGGGAAAATTTCCTGGATGGTGGATGATGAGGTTTACTTTACAGCAGAAGCATCCTTAAGCCAGACAAGCTCGCCCCAGGATAAATTCTGGGGGCGTGACGAGGATTCCCAGGAAAATTACGCTTACGGCGCGCCCTTTGATATGCCGTTTTATATCATTTTGAACCTTGCCGTGGGAGGGAATTATGACTGGGAAGCAAATCCGTCCGTTTGAGTAACCAGGAAGATAAATTTCCTAGTTTCTGCCATAGACGGGAATCCAGCCAATGCAGAATTCCCTGCCAGTATGGAAGTGGATTATGTACGGGTATGGCAAAAAGATGCCAATGCTTATCAGGCGCTTGAGGATGCCCATCCCAAGGGAGAAGAGGCTTATAAAGAAAATGGCGGAAACTGCGTTTATAATGGCTCTTTTACTTCCGGTGAAAAGCAGTTGGGCTATTGGCATGCCAATAATGCTATCGCAGAAGTGAAGGTCGCAGGGAGCGCGTACCGTGTGGATGTGGAATCATCTGGTTCAGGGCCGGCGCAGCTTTCCCAGGGAGGGATTTTACTGGAAAGCTCAAAACAGTACCAGATGAGCCTGAAGCTTTCCGGTAGTTCCCCGGTTCGGGTTACAGTGGCAAAACGGGATAACAGCAAGGTTTATCTGGATCAGACGTTTCAGCCGGTATCCCGTTTTGGTACATATTCTGCCAGTTTTGCAGTCCCGAAAGATGATGGGAGCGAGGATGCACAGATTACGATAGAAACAGCAGAGGGCGGATCCTTTTTGGCAAAGGATGTAGAACTGACCTGTTTTGAATATTGGGGCACAAAAGATGCTCCAGCGGGGAGCACATCGGGCAATGATGCTGCAGTAATCGGTGAAGATTATACCATCCAATTGGCTCGCTGCAACTGGGGCATTCTGTTTTTGCGGGCCGTGGCAGCAGGGGCTGAGAATGCCAAGGTTATGGTGAACGGCGTTGTGTTGGATGCGGATGCTATGAAGGGGATGGTAGATAAGGAAGCATCGACGATTCAGATTCCTGCATCGGCGGTTGGTGATGGGGATTATACTATTGCTTTGATATTGGAAGGGTGGAATGCGGTATCTTTAGTGGATCAGGCAGTTCCATCAGAAAATCCGCCCACGGAGAATCCGCCGGAAAACCCGCCCACAGAAAACCCACCAGAAAATCCGCCTACAGAAAACCCACCGGTAAATCCGCCCACAGAGAACCCACCAGAAAATCCGCCTGTGGGGAATCCGCCGGCAAATCCGCCTGCAGAGAATCCACCGGTACAGCTGCCTGTGGCAAATCCGCCGGCGTCTCTTACCAAAAAGGAGCTGGCAGCGGCACAGCTTGCCCTGATAAAGCCAATTAAATCGGCAAAGACGTCTAATCAGCTTACCTGGAACCGGGTGAAAGGGGCGGACGGCTATATCATTTACACGGCCTCCTGCAATGCCAATGGAGAGAAGAGTGCGCTGAAGAAAATAAAGACTATAACCTCTGGCAGCGGAGGAAGTTACACCCAGAAAGGCTTAAAAAGCGGAACCTGGTATAAGTACCGAATTGACGCATACCGGACTGTAAATGGGAAAAAAGAGGTGATTGCCAAATCGTTCCTGATGCATGCCAGGACAATGGGCAAAAACAGTAAATTCACCAATCCCACAGGGGTGAAGGCGTCAAAGACGAAGGTCAGCCTGAAAAAGGGAAACAGTGTGCAGCTTGCAGCTTCTTTGGTTATTCCAAAGGGAAAGAAGACGAATTATCATAGGAGCCAGATTACCTATATCGTTTCCGATCCGGATATTGTAAAAGTATCCGTAAAGGGGAAAATTACAGGTAAGAAGAAAGGGCAGGCTGCGGTGTATGCTTTTTCCCAGAACGGCTGCAGCAAAAAGATAGCAGTAACAGTAAAATAAGGTCAGCAAGAAATTTTTAAAAGGAAGGAGAGGGAAATATGAAGCGTATGCGGCAACTGTTGGCAGGGGTTTTGACAGCAGCAATGGTAGTTGCAACAGGGATTCCGGCACAGGCGGCTTCTTTGGATGAATCCCAACAAGCGGGAGTAAAAACGGAAATGGTGCAGGATGATACCCTGAAAGGGAATCCTGAGGAAGCAGTGCAGGATGATGCACCGAAAGAGAATCCTGAGGAAGCAGTGCAGGATGATACCCTGAAAGAGAATCCTGAGGAAGCAGTGCAGGATAATACTCCGAAAGAGGACCAGGAAGGTGCGGCGCAGGACGCTGCCGCGGGGGAAAACCTGGAGGAAACGGTACAGATAGATGCCAACGAGGATACCAAAACGGCGGACGAAACGGCAGAAGATGGCTCAGATGAACCGATAGCGGCGTACGGGCTTACCAGGGTTGGCGAAACTTTTACCATACAGAATGTGGCGTCAAAGAAATATATAAAAACATATTCTACGGGACCTTTGACGGTTGACGGAGAGGCAAACGATCCGGATATATTGTTCAAGGATGTGAAATACAAGACGGATTACCTGGATATGCTGGTATGCAATTTTATCTCAAATTCGTACAATAATGGCATGAATTCCGGGCTTGCAGATTATGTCCAGGTACAGGGCGGAGACGGTATCGGCGGTTGGGAATCCATCCGCTTTATCCCAAATGGCGATGGAACCATATCTTTTCGAGCCACAAACGAGGCCAATGGCGCTTATATAACGGTAGTCGACAATGACCAGATGGTGAGGAACAGCGGATTGGCAGCAGATAATTTGACCGATAAGGAAAAGTATATTATCACCTATGAAACTGCTCCTAATAATGCAGTGGAAAACCTTGAACTGAAAGATACAACGATAGATTCGATTACGTTGGCTTGGGAGAACCGTGATGACCGGGATGTCCAGAGCATTTATACCAACAACATCCTTTACTGGAAAGGAAGTTCTGAAGCTGAATATACCAATAAGAAAAATGTAGGCGTTTCTACTTCCTGCCAGATCCGTGGACTGAAAACCGGTTCCTATGATTTTAAGCTTGTGACAGTAAACGGCCAGGGAGATCCTTTGAATGATACAGTTGCTAGCGAAGGGATTGAATTGGAAAACTGTTCCACCAAATTGTACAGAGTCCCGGAAACTCCGACAAATATTGAGATGGAACAGTTAGGCAGCGGGAACCTGAAACTTAGCTGGAATGCCAGCAAGTATGCTGATTATTATGTGATTCAGCATGGGGAAAGCAGGTTTGATACGGGATATACAGATATGACGGCAGAAGATGGAAGCCTGATAGCCACAACGGACACCTCTATTGAGGTAACGCTCTCTGAAAATCCCTATCAGGATTATTACCGGGTTGTTGCTGTAAGCGGGGGGAACGCCAGATGAGCCAATCCCAGAGGAAGAACGCTCCGAAGGATCTGACGGCATCGGGCCGGAGATGGATTTGTTCGGCAGGCATACGCTGATTTTCTCCCCCAAGGATGAAACGGCTAAGGTAGACGCTCTTTTGGATGAGGTATTTGAAGGCGCCAACGATTTTGATGCAGACGCTCAATTTAACGGAGAACATTGGCAGGTTTATTTCAAGCCGGGAGATTACACAGAGACAAAGTGCATGTATCTTGGGTTTTATACATCCTTTAACGGTCTTGGCAAAACGCCCTATGACGTAAGACTGAACAATATCGCCATTCCTGCATATCTTCCGGAAGGTGAGCTGGGAGGCGACGGAGATAACGCCACCTGCAATTTCTGGCGTTCTGCAGAAAATTTATCTGTCATTAATACCGGAAATGAGCAAGGAAAGGCAGGGTATGGTTCTAACCGGCCGGAATATTTTAACTGGGCGGTGGCTCAGGCCGCTCCGCTGCGCAGAGTTTATTCAGAGCGTCAAGTGGCGGAGGACTGGAATTATGGCTGGGCAAGCGGCGGCTATGTGGCGGACTGCTATTTTACAGGGTACAGCATCGGCGACTGGGGCGTACAGAAAGAATGCGCAGGAACCCATTCCGGGCAGCAGTTTTATACGAGAAATACGAAGATGGAAGCACAGGCTTATGGGACAACGCTGAACAACTTCTTCCAGGGCGTAGAGGCTCCCAACCTTTCCGCAGGGGATAAGGGTGATCCTCTGCTCAGCAATGAGGGATATTCTACCTGGAATATTGCGGCAGATGATGGAGGCCAGAGAGTGTTTACCAGCATCACGAACACAGAGAAAATCAGTGAAAAGCCTTTCTTGTACTTAAGTGACAGCGGAGAATATGAGATTTTTGTCCCAGCGGTCCGCGAAAATGCAAGAGGCATAAGCTGGTCGAAGAAAAGCATGGGAGAAGGAGAAAGCCTGCCGTTGGATCGGTTTTATATTGCAAAACCGGAGGATACGGCAAAGGAAATCAACGCACAGCTTGCAGCAGGCAAAAATATTTATTTTACGCCTGGGATCTATCATGCAGAAGAGCCGATTCGGGTGGAGAATCCCAATGCGATCCTGCTGGGCACAGGAATGACCACGATTATTCCCGATAATGAGGAATTGGCGATGGAAGTTGTAGATGTGGACGGAATCCGGATTGAGGGATTGATTTTTGATGCAGGCGCCCATTCCGAATATCTGCTGAAAGTCGGGGAAGCAGGAAAACATGTAAGCCATAAAGAGAACCCTATTATTTTGCAGGATCTTTTCTTCCGTATCGGCGGCACGACAAACGTACTGACCAAGGCGGACAATGCGCTGGAAATTAACAGTGATGATGTGATTGGAGATCATTTCTGGATTTGGAGGGCGGATCATGGAGCAGGCGTGGAGTGGTACGGCAATGAGTCGAAGCATGGACTGATTGTAAACGGCGATAATGTCATATGCTACGCTTTGTTTAATGAGCATTTTCAGAGCTATCATACCCTTTGGAACGGAGAAAATGGGAAAACGTATTTTTATCAGAATGAAACCTGCTATGATCCCATTTCTCAGGATAAATGGATGTCCCATAAGGGAACGGTAAATGGATATGCCTCTTATAAAGTGTCCAATAAGGTAAAGAAACACTATGCGGTAGGCCTGGGAATTTATAATGTGTTTATCTATACAGGGCCCACTTATGATTCCGCAGAGGTAAAAATACAGCTTGACAATGCCATTGAAGTGCCCAATAAGCCAGGGGTGTTGGTGGAAAACGCCTGTGTCCAGACCTTTGCCAATGATGACAGCGCACTGCAGAAAATCAATTCCATAGTAAACGGCGCAGGGTACGGAGTCAGCAGCGGAAGGCTGGATGAGGAAAGCTTTGAAAAAGGAGAAGGCTGGTCAAGGAAGTTCCTGATTTTCTATCGGAACGGCAGGGCGCTTTATGGAAAGATGCCGAAGGATAATGAGAAAGGAAAATACATTGGAGTAGAATCCAGAACGGAAATTCCACAGCCTATGAATGAAGAGGGAGATGTGGATCTTTCAGCGCTGCAGGAACTGTACGGAACCTTGAAAGAAGAAAAAGCTTACACTTCCCAAAGCTGGAAATCCAGCGGCATAGCGGCTGCAAAAGAAGCCGCCAGGGTACAGCTGGAAGAAAAAGGCACGGATTGGGCAGTGCAGGAAGAAGTGGACAGCGCATATGAAAATTTAAAGGCATCCATGGATAAACTGACGGCCGTATCTTCCAGTGGGGGAGAAGGAAAGCCGGGAGAAGAAGGGAAACCGGGAGAAACGGCAAAACCGGAAGAGAACAAGAAACCGGAAGGCGCTGCAGATCTGTCTGCCTTGCAGAGTCTGTACGATTCCCTGAAGGAGAAGAACGCTTATACCTCCTGGAGCTGGGAGGAAAGCGGTGTAGAAGCGGCAAAGGAAGCAGCCAAATCACAGTTGGAGAAAGGAGCTGAAGGGACGTCCCAGGCGGATGCGGATCATGCATATAAAAGCCTGAAATCCGCTGTGGAGAAGCTGGTTCTGATGCCTCAGAATTATACATCCGCAGGCACAGGAACTACAAGCCTGAAACTGAGCTGGAAAAAGGATAAGAACATAGATCAATACAAGCTGGTTCTTTACGATAAAAAGGGGAAGAAGCTAAAAACCATAAAGACAGCCAAAAACAGCTGTAAATTTACCGGGTTGTCCAAGCTTACCACATACCAGGCGGGAATATCCGCAATCAAAGTAAAGGGGAAGAAAGAGCTGGTTTCTCAGGAGATGAAAATTAAGGTTTCCACAAGTCCTGCAAAGGTCAAACTGAAGAAATTCACCAAATCATCTTCCGGGAAAGGAAAAGTCACCTGGAATAAGGTAAAAGGCGCAAGCGGATATGAAATCTATCTGAAATCAGGAACCGGGAAATACAAAAAAGTAAAGAGCTTAGCAAAGGGAAGCGCCACCAGCTGCAGCGTCGGTAAGCTGAAAAAAGGAGTAGCGTATGCTGTGAAAGTGAGAGCTTACCGGAAGGCAGGAAATACAAAATCCTATGGCGCATATTCCAAACCGAAAAAATTAAGATAAACCATGCGCTGCCACCAGCCAGGCCAAGGGGCTGTTGGAAAATGTATCTAATATACAATAAATAGCTGTGAATTTGGAATATTCATACTATATATTGTATAAGCCAGTCATTTTCCAACAGCCTCTTTTTTGGCTGAATTTACATATTTTTATGTACTTTGCAATGCAGGGCAAAGCCCTGAGCGGAACGATTGCAGTTTTTTGTGCCGGATCATAAATTTTCGTTGCGGCTAACAACATTTTCCTGTATAATGAGTTACCAGGAAGAAAGCAAATGCGCAGTATTTACATTGACAGGAGGAACAAGAATGTCTCAAAGAAAAGATATCCATAAAGTGCTGATTATCGGTTCCGGCCCCATTGTGATTGGGCAGGCGTGTGAATTTGATTATTCCGGTACACAGGCGTGCAAGGCGTTGAAAGGCCTTGGATACGAGATTGTATTGGTGAATTCCAATCCTGCTACCATTATGACGGATCCGGAAACAGCGGATGTTACTTATATTGAACCTTTAAATGCAGAACGAATGGAGCAAATTATTGCAAAAGAAAGACCGGATGCATTGCTGCCGAATCTGGGCGGGCAGTCGGGTCTTAATTTATGCTCAGAACTTGCGAAATCAGGCGTTTTGGACAAGTATAAGGTACAGGTTATCGGTGTGCAGGTGGACGCCATTGAGCGGGGAGAAGACCGGATAGAATTTAAGAAAACCATGGACAGCCTGGGAATTGAGATGGCAAGGAGCGAGGTGGCTTATTCTGTGGAAGAAGCCATGGAAATTGCAGACAAGCTGGGCTATCCGGTGGTGCTCCGTCCGGCTTACACCATGGGCGGCGCCGGAGGCGGGCTTGTTTATAATGTAGAAGAACTGAAAATAGTCTGTGCAAGAGGGCTTCAGGCCAGTCTGGTGGGACAGGTATTGGTGGAAGAATCCATTTTAGGCTGGGAAGAATTGGAACTTGAAGTGGTGCGGGATGCAGCTAACAACATGATTACGGTATGCTTCATTGAAAATATCGATCCCCTTGGGGTGCACACTGGAGATTCCTTCTGTTCTGCCCCTATGCTGACAATTTCTGAAGAAGTACAGAAACGGCTGCAGGAGAAATCCTACAAAATTGTAGAATCCATCCAGGTCATCGGCGGCACCAACGTGCAGTGGGCGCACGATCCCAAGACCGATCGGGACATCGTCATCGAAATCAATCCAAGAACTTCCCGTTCTTCTGCACTTGCGTCTAAAGCCACCGGATTCCCCATTGCCCTGGTGTCTGCAATGCTGGCGACCGGGCTGACCCTTGCAGATATTCCCTGCGGAAAATACGGTACCTTGGATAAATATGTGCCCGACGGAGATTATGTGGTAATTAAATTTGCCCGCTGGACTTTTGAGAAATTCAAAGGAGTGGAGGACAAGCTGGGGACCCAGATGCGCGCCGTAGGAGAGGTCATGAGTATTGGAAAGACCTTTAAAGAAGCGTTTCAGAAAGCAATCCGAAGTCTGGAAACAGGGCGGTACGGTTTGGGGCATGCCAGAGATTTTGATACAAAATCCAAAGAAGATCTGCTGAGGCTGCTGATTACCCCTTCCAGTGAACGTTATTTCGTCATCTACGAAGCATTGAGAAAAGGAGCTTCCGTAGAAGAAATCCATGAAATTACCAAAGTAAAACATTATTTCCTGGAACAGATGAAGGAACTGGTGGAAGAAGAGGAGACGCTGACTTTATCCAAAGGCGGCCTTCCGGCGGATGATGCGCTGATTAACGCTAAAAGGCACGGATTTTCCGATAAATACTTAAGCCAGATTTTAGAGATTACAGAAGATGAAATAAGAGAAAAGAGGATTGCCCTGGGACTGGAGGAAGCCTGGGAAGGCGTTCATGTCAGCGGAACCAAAGACAATGCTTATTATTATTCCACTTATAATGCCGAAGATAAGAATCCGGTGTCAGAAGGAAAGCCCAAAATCATGATTTTAGGCGGCGGCCCCAACCGGATCGGACAGGGAATCGAGTTTGATTACTGTTGCGTCCATGCGTCCCTTGCATTGAAAAAGCTAGGCTTTGAGACGATTATTGTAAACTGCAATCCGGAGACAGTATCTACCGATTACGATACCTCCGATAAACTTTACTTTGAACCGCTGACGCTGGAAGATGTTTTAAGCATCTATAAAAAAGAAAAGCCGATGGGCGTAATTGCCCAGTTCGGCGGACAGACTCCCTTGAATCTGGCGGCGGATTTAGAGAAAAACGGAGTAAAAATTCTTGGAACCTCCCCCTCTGTCATTGATTTGGCGGAAGATCGGGATCTGTTCCGGGCCATGATGGAGAAGTTAGAGATTCCCATGCCGGAATCCGGGATGGCGGTCAATGTAGAAGAGGCATTGCAGATTGCAGAAGAGATCGGCTATCCGGTGATGGTGCGTCCTTCTTATGTTTTGGGCGGAAGAGGAATGGAAGTGGTCTATGATGCGGAAAGTATGGAAGGCTATATGAATGCGGCGGTTGGCGTGACGCCGGATCGGCCCATTCTGATTGACCGTTTTCTGGGCCATGCCACAGAATGCGAGGCGGATGCCATCAGCGACGGAACCCATGCTTTTGTGCCGGCTGTAATGGAGCATATTGAACTTGCCGGGGTTCATTCCGGGGATTCCGCATGCATTATCCCTTCTAAGCATATTTCAGAAGAAAATGTGGCAACGATTAAGGAATATACCAGAAAAATTGCCGAAGAAATGCATGTACAGGGCTTAATGAACATGCAGTACGCCATTGAGAAAGACAAGGTGTTTGTTCTGGAAGCAAATCCCAGAGCGTCACGCACTGTTCCGCTGGTATCAAAAGTCTGCAACATCCGCATGGTGCCATTGGCCATTGAGATTGTGACGGCAGAACTGACCGGGAGACCTTCTCCGGTTCCTGCCCTGGAAGAAAAGGAAATACCCTATTACGGAGTGAAAGAGGCAGTGTTCCCCTTTAATATGTTCCAGGAGGTGGATCCGGTATTGGGGCCGGAAATGCGCTCCACCGGGGAGGTGCTGGGACTTTCCCATTCTTATGGCGAGGCATTTTATAAGGCCCAGGAGGCAACTCAGATGAAACTGCCCTTAGAAGGCACAGTTTTGATTTCCGTCAGTGACAGGGATAAGCCGGAGGTTGTGGAAGTGGCAAAGGAATTTGCCAAAGCGGGATTTCAAATCATCGCCTCCAAAAATACCTGCAGACTGATTCAGGAAGCCGGAATAGAGGCGGAAATGGTGCATAAGCTGAAGGAAGGCAGGCCCAATATGCTGGATCTGATCACCAATGGCAAGATTGATTTGATTATCAATACGCCGGTGGGACAGGAACGCCATGCAGACGACAGCTATTTAAGGAAAGCGGCTATTAAGAAAAAAGTGCCGTATATGACAACCATGGCGGCGGCAAAGGCTACTGTCAGCGGAATCCTGTCGCTGAAAAACCATGGCAGCAGCGAAGTGCAGTCTCTGCAGAAATTGCACGGAGAAATATAAATTTGGAAAATTAGCAAGTTGACTAATCCAGACAACTGATTTATAATATAAACATCTATGCAGTTAACCAGGAGGTTGTTATGATAAAAAGTATGACCGGCTTTGGATGCTGTGAGATTGCAGACGGGGCATACCGAGTTACCGTGGAAATGAAATCGGTCAATCACCGGTATCTGGACATTGCAGTGAAAATACCAAGGAAACTGAATTCTTTTGAGCCTGCAGTCCGTAATCTCCTGAAACATTACATCCAACGCGGAAAGGTAGATGTTTACATTAATTTTGAAGATTGCACGGAGAATCAGATCAATTTGAAATATAATGAAGCTCTGGCGGCGGAATATGTAAAGTATATCCGTCAGATGGCAGATACATTTTCTCTTCCCTGTGAACTGGATGCTGTCAGGCTTTCCAGGAGTCCGGAGATTCTGACGCTGGAAGCCAGAACTGTGGATGAAGAAGAACTCTGGAATATCCTGGAGCGCGCAGTTACCGGAGCGGCTGAGAAGTTTGTCAATGCCCGCGTACAGGAAGGGGAACAGTTAAAGGAAGATTTGTTGGGCAAGCTGACTGTTATGTCCGGATATGTAGAGCAGATCGAGGAGCGTTCCCCTGAGATTTTGGAAGAATACCGCCGGAAACTGACCGATAAGGTAAATGAACTGTTGGCGGACACTCAGGCAGATGAAAACAGAATCATGATGGAGGCTGCTGTTTTTGCAGACAGAATCTGCACAGACGAAGAAACGGTACGGCTGAAAAGCCATATTGCCAACACAAGAGACACCTTGGTAAAGGGCGGAAGCGTGGGCAGGAAATTGGATTTTTTGGCACAGGAGATGAACCGGGAGGCCAATACGATCCTTTCCAAAGCCAATGATCTTACCGTTTCCGATATTGCCATCAATTTAAAGACAGACATTGAGAAAGTGCGGGAGCAGATTCAGAACATTGAATAGGGGAAACGCAGATGAATAAGAAAAAAGGTATTTTAAGCGTGGTTTCTGGATTTTCAGGTTCCGGTAAGGGAACTATTATGAAACAGCTTTTAAAGCAATATCCGGACACGTATGCCCTTAGCATTTCAGCTACTACCAGAACCCCCAGGTCAGGGGAAGTGCACGGAAGAGAATATTTTTTTGTGTCTCAGGAAGAATTTGAGGCAATGATAAGGGACAACGCGCTGTTGGAATATGCGCAGTATGTCAATCATTACTATGGAACCCCCAGGGATTATGTGTTCCGGCAGTTAGAGGAAGGGAAGGATGTAATTTTAGAGATTGAGATCCAGGGAGCCCTGAAAGTGAAGGAAGCGTATCCGGACACACTGCTGCTTTTTGTGACGCCGCCAAGCGCTGCGGAGTTGAAGAAACGTCTGACAGAACGGGGAACAGAAGATGAGGCCACCATAGCTTCACGGTTAAGCCGCGCCTGGCAGGAAGCCCAGGGAGTGGAACAATACGATTATCTGGCAGTGAATGACAATCTGGAAGAATGCGTACAGGAAGTGCATGGGATTATTCAGAGCCGGCATGCCAGGGTGAAAGAGAATTACCCGCTGATTGAGACAATAAGAGCAGAGTTAAGAAACTTTGCGAAAGGAGAATGATATTATGATGCTTCATCCGTCTTACACAGATTTAATGAAAGTAGTGAACAGTGATGTTGAAATTGGAGAGGAGCCGGTGGTAAACAGCCGTTATTCCATTGTTCTTGCAACGGCAAAAAGGGCGCGGCAGATTATCGGAGGGGAAGAACCTCTGATTGACAATATTTCCAATAAGAAACCTTTTTCCATTGCAGTGGAGGAATTGTACAGCAGCAAGGTGAAAATTGTCGGGGAAGAAGAAGCTCCAGAGGAAGAATCGGAAGAGGATTTTGAAGAGGATATGGAAATCTGAAAAGCGTATGTTCAGGGAAATATTTACCACATTGCCTGCAGAGGTGCAGACGGTGTGGTAATCTTTGGTTATGCCAAAAGAGCAGCTTTACTATGAAAGTCTTCGACTTTCACAGCATGGATGGCCATGCGGCCTGTCGCACGAAAGGCTAAGCATGATGGAAGTTTACTTGCAGGATGATTCTTGAAATAATAAGAATCTGCCGGCAGGTGGTTTGGCCTGCAGGCATCAATAGAATGGAGAGAGCATGAAAGTTTTATTTGTTTCACTGGGGTGTGATAAGAACCTGGTGGATACGGAATTTATGATTGGAGCATTGCAGGAACGGGGACATACTTTTACCAATGAGGAGGAACAGGCAGAAGCCATTATTATCAACAGTTGTTGTTTTATCAACGACGCCAAGGAAGAAAGCGTGAATACGATTCTGGAGATGGCGGAATACAAAGACGCCGGAAGCTGCAGGGCGCTGATTGTTACCGGATGCCTGGCAGAGCGTTACCGGGAGGAAATACGCAGAGAAATTCCTCAGGTGGACGCCGTGATCGGAACCAACTCCTACGGTGAGATTGCGGCAGCGCTGGATGCGGCCAGCCAGGGCAAGGAATACAAGCTGTTTCGGCCCTTAGAGGGGCTGCCGGAATTGAGGTCTAAGCGTTCTTTAACCACGGGAGGCCATTATGCCCATTTGAAAATTGCAGAAGGGTGCAATAAGAACTGTAAATATTGCATTATTCCAAAGATTCGGGGCAGATATCGGAGCGTGCCTATGGAAGAACTTCTTGCACAGGCTGCGGAACTGGCAGAGCAGGGAGTGAAAGAATTGATTCTGGTGGCCCAGGAAACCACCCTTTACGGCATTGATTTGTATGGAGAGAAATCCCTGCACAAGCTGCTGGATGAGCTGAACCGGATTTCAGGCGTCCAATGGATACGCCTGATGTACTGCTATCCGGAAGAAATTTATGAAGAATTGATTCAGTCCATTAAGAGAAATAAAAAGGTCTGCCATTATCTGGATATGCCCATTCAGCATATCAATAATGATATTTTAAAGCGGATGGGACGGCGCACCACTAAAGAGGAATTGACAGAACGCATCCGTCATCTGAGGGAAGAGATACCGGATATTACGTTGCGCACTACGTTAATCAGCGGTTTTCCGGGAGAAACCCAGGAAATGCACGAGGAATTGATGTATTTTCTCAATGAGATGGAGTTTGACCGTCTGGGTGCCTTTGCTTATTCCCCAGAGGAAGGCACGCCTGCGGCGGAATTTCCGGATCAGGTGGAGGAGCATCAGAAATCGATCTGGCAGGAGGAAATCATGGAGCTGCAGGAGGAAATTATCTTCGATAAGAATGAGGAAATGAAAGGCCAAAAGTTTTGGGTGATGATTGAGGGAAAAGTCGACGGGGAAGACGCTTATGTGGGCAGAACCTGCCGGGATGCGCCGGACATTGACGGTTATATCTTTGTGAATACGGAAGAAACGCTGATGACCGGAGATTTTGTAAAAGTAGAAGTAACCGGAGCATATGAATATGATTTGATAGGAGAGGTGATTGTATGAATTTACCAAACAAACTGACGATTCTCAGAATGATTTTAATTGTACCTTTTGTAGCATGTATGCTGGTTCCCGGGCTTGGAGATGCGGGAGTGTACGCTTCTGTGGCTATTTTCATTATTGCAAGCCTTACGGATCTTCTGGACGGAAAAATTGCAAGAAAATACGATTTAGTGACAAATTTCGGGAAATTTATGGACCCTCTTGCTGATAAACTGCTGGTAGCATCTGCATTAATCTGTCTGACTGCGCAGGGAAGCCTGGCGGCATGGATTTCCATTATTATTATCAGCAGGGAATTCATTATCAGCGGATTCCGTCTGGTAGCTTCAGATAACGGAATCGTAATTGCTGCAAGTTACTGGGGAAAATTTAAAACTACGTTCCAGATGATTATGATTGTGATGCTGATTTTGAATTTTGACAATAAGGCATACCAGATTTGTGCAGTAATTATCACGTATATTGCACTGATTCTGACCCTTGTGTCCCTGGCTGATTACATTATGAAGAATAAAGATGTACTGAAAGAGCAAAAATAATATACTGTAAATCAGAGAAGAGGATGATAAAGATGACAGTAGAATTGATTTGTGTGGGAACAGAATTGCTGTTGGGGAATATTGTGAATACCAATGCGGCATTTATTTCAGAAAAATGCGCCATGCTGGGGCTTTCCATGTATTATCAGAGCGTGGTGGGAGATAATCCGGGTCGTTTGGAGCATTTGCTGCGGATGGCAAAGGAGCGTTCCGACGTGATTATATTGTCCGGCGGCCTTGGTCCCACCCAGGATGATCTGACGAAAGAGACAGCCGCGGAAGTGATGGGCAAAAAGCTGGTGGAGGACGCCAGAGCGAGGAATGAGATTCAGGAATTTATGGCAAAGCGGGGACGCGGGATCACAGAAAATAACTGGAAGCAGGCGCTGGTGCCGGAGGGGTGCATAGTATTGTACAATTCCAACGGCACTGCCCCCGGAATCATTATGGAGGACGGGGACAGCCGGATGATTCTTCTGCCGGGGCCTCCCAACGAACTGGTTCCCATGTTTGAGGAACAGGTATATCCTTATCTGCGCAGCCTGCAGCCGGAAATCATCTGTTCTAAAATGGTGAAGCTCTGCGGAATCGGCGAAAGCTCGGCAGAGACAAAGATACTGGATTTAATCAGTGAACAGAAGAACCCCACAGTGGCCCCTTATGCCAAGACGGGAGAAGTCCATCTGCGCATTACGGCCAAGGCGGAAGATGAGAAAACAGCATTTGCCATGATTGAGCCTGTGGAAGAGATCTTAAAGCAGCGGTTTGGGGACTGCATTTTTACGGATGATCCCCAGGTGACCCTGGAAATGGCAGTGGCAGAGTTGCTCAAGAAACATTGCCTTACTGTTGCCACAGCGGAATCCTGTACCGGAGGGCTTCTGGCCGGCAGATTGATCAATGTGCCCGGGATTTCAGGACAGCTTCAGGAAGGATATATCACCTATTCCAATGAGGCGAAAGAGAAACTATTGGGCGTTTCCCACAAGACCCTGGAAACTTACGGTGCAGTCAGTCCTGAGACGGCTGCTGAGATGGCGGAAGGCGGAGCGAAAGCGGCCGGAGCCGATGTCTGCATTGCAGTAACCGGAATTGCAGGTCCGGAGGGCGGAACCGAGGAAAAACCGGTGGGTCTTGTATATCTGGGATGCTGTCTGCGGGGAAAGGTTTACACAGAGAAAAATCTCTACAGCGGCAGCCGAAGCAAAATCAGGGAATATTCCGTGGCAAGCGCTCTGACATTTTTGCGGCGGGTAATTTTAGAAGAGCTTGAAGGCTGATTTAGTTTACGGATATATAAAGAGGTAGAGAGATGAGAATTATAGCAGGAAGCGCCAGAAGCCTTCCGTTGAAAACAGTTCCGGATATGGAGGTAAGGCCTACCACAGACCGGATCAAAGAGACGCTTTTTAATATCTTAAACCCTGAGCTTCCCGGATGCAGATTTCTGGATCTGTTTGCCGGAAGCGGACAGATGGGATTAGAGGCTGTCAGTAGAGGGGCAGAAGCGGCAGTATTTGTGGAAAACAGCAGAAAAGCGGCGGCCTGCATAGAAGAAAATATTAAGTTTACAAAATTTACGGACCGCTGCACCCTGCTTGTAAAAGATGCGGTTTCGGCGATTCGCTGGATGAACGGAAGAGAAAAATTTGACCTTGTGTTTTTGGATCCTCCTTACGGAAAGAAGCTGGAAACAGAGGTTTTACTTGCATTATCAGAGTCTTCTCTGTTAGAAGAGGAGGCCCTGATTGTGGTGGAGACAGCATTAAATACAGATCTCTCCCAGGCAGAAGAACTGGGATATCGGATTACAAGAGAAAAAACCTATAAAACCAACAAACATATATTTCTGAGGTTTGAAACAGGTGATGGGGGAAACAGATGAGAAGAGCAATTTATCCGGGCAGTTTTGATCCGGTGACTTTCGGACATATTGATATGATGGAACGTTCTGCGAAGATTGTGGACGAGCTGGTGGTGGCAGTTTTGATTAATAGTGCAAAAAAGCCATTGTTTTCTGTACAAGAACGTGTTAGTATGTTAGAAGAGATCGCAGGCCATATTTCGAATATCAGAATTACGTCTTTTCACGGACTTTTAATTGATTACGCCAGGGAAGTGGATGCTTCCATTATTATTCGCGGACTTCGGGCGGTAACGGATTTTGAATATGAGCTTCAGATTGCCCAGACAAATCGGATTTTGAATTCTAAGATAGACACGCTTTTTTTAACTACCAGCTTGGAATATGCCTATCTGAGTTCTACGATTGTGAAAGAAGTTGCTTCTTATGGAGGAGATATTTCTCATTTTGTACCGGAGCAGCTCATAGATAGAATTTATGCAAAATATAGCTGAATATAAGGAGCGTTACATATATGAGTAGCAGAATCGAGCAAATTATTGATGAGATCGAGGACTATATTGAAAGCTGTAAATATCAGCCCCTTTCCAATACAAAGATTGTAGTGAATAAAGATGAGCTGGAGGATTTGCTGTCGGAGCTTCGAAGGAAAACACCGGATGAAATCAAGCGATATCAGAAGATCATCAGCAATAAAGAGGCAATCCTGGCTGATGCCCAGGCCAAGGCTGACGCCATTATCGCCCAGGCGGAGGTGCAGACTACGGAATTAGTCAGCGAACATCAGATTATGCAGCAGGCGTATGCCCAGGCCAATGAAGTGGTGGTGATTGCCACCAATCAGGCACAGGAGATTTTGGATAATGCCACCAATGATGCAAATAATATCCGTATGGGCGCCATTCAGTATACGGACGGCGTACTGAAAACTCTGGAGGATATTATTGGGAATGCCATGGACACCACCAAAGCCAGAACAGAGAATCTGTTAAGTTCTCTGCAGGGGTGTTATGATGTGGTGAATGCCAACCGGGTGGAGCTGTTTCCGGAGGGTCAGGAGCCGGAGGGAGCCTCAGAGGAAGGCGGCCAGGGCAAGGCGCAGGAACTTCACGTAACGGAGATATAAGATAAGAATCCCGGCGGCAGAGATCTTATTTCAGCATACCAATAACAGCGCCAGAAGGAAGGCAGCGATTGTCTGGAAGACTTTTGTCAGAAAATACGGCGTCATGGAGAAACGGCATTCTTTAACCATGGAGGCTGTCTGCGCAAATCCGGAAAGGCCGCCGAAAGCAGTATATGCCATCATCAGCGGATATGCCATGGAAAAGTCCATATTCTGTCCTGCTGTATAGGAAATCCCATTGGTGATTTCTGTAAATCCAATCAGAAGGCACTTGAGGATTGGATGCGGCAGGGGAAGCAGGGCCGTCATCTGAGCCAGAATAGCAAAGAGGATAATGTAGCCGCCCAGTTTTGCCAATGTTTCAAATCCGTTCATAATACCGGCATCTATGATTTGAAAGCTCATGGATGTCGTTTTTTTTAGAGGCTGCCCGGCAAAAGAAGAGCTTTCTTCGGGGACGGCGAAAGTTTTTCGGCCATTTTGCACCATATAGAGAACCAGGGGCGGCGTATACAGAATCAGGTAACTTGGAATCCGCAGATCCGGCCGGTTCAGGCAGTCATTCAGGATAAAACTGCCGATAAACACGGGGCTGATATTATTGCAGACGCAGAAAAGCCTCTGTCCTTCTTCCCGGGTCATTTTTCCTGCTGTTACCAAATCAGCGGTAATTTTGCTGCCCATGGGAAAGCCAAATAAAAGTCCGGCAGTCAGTGGGTAGATTCCGGCGCTGCTAATGGGAAAAACATGTTTCAGCAGACGATGAACGGCGCTGGCAAGTCCGTCCAGAATGCCGGAATGAATTAATATGTATGAGAGAATGGAAAAGGGCAGCAGCGTGGGCAGCATTTTTTCATACCACAGATTCAGGCCCAACGCGGCTCCGCTTACCGCTTCTTCCGGAAATATTAAAATGAAAAGCAGAAATCCAATTAAAATAACAGGGTATATGATTTTTTTCATAGTTTATTTTATGAGTCGGAGAAGGAAATATGCTTAAAGCAGGTTCGCAATGTGAAAAAATAAGAAATAAACTGGCATAAAAGGGAAAGGAACAGGTGATTACAATGGGTGTTTGTGAAAATTTGGAACCAAAAAAAGTATTTGCATATTTTGAAGAAATCTGCGGGATTCCTCACGGTTCCGGAAATACAAAGGCAATCAGTGATTATTGCGTATCTTTTGCAGAAAAGCATAACCTGAAATGGATTCAGGATGAAAGCAATAACATAATCATTTTTAAAGAAGGCTCCAAAGGATATGAAACATCGGAGCCGGTGATTATTCAGGGCCATATGGACATGGTCTGCGAAAAAGAAAATCATGTGGAGATTGATTTTGAAAAAGACGGGCTGAAACTTTATGTGGACGGTGATTTTTTAAAGGCAGAGGGAACTACTTTAGGCGGAGACGATGGAATTGCCGTAGCCTATGCGCTGGCAATTTTAGAAGACGACACTCTGTCTCATCCTCCTCTTGAGGTTGTGCTCACGGTGGATGAGGAAATTGGTTTGCTGGGGGCAGAATCCATCGATCTCTCCATGCTTAAGGGCAGAAAACTTCTGAACATTGACTCGGATGAAGAAGGAATTTTCCTGACAAGCTGTGCGGGAGGGCTTCGGGCAGACTGTAAGATGCCTGTTTCCCGCAAAGAGGCAGAGGGCATAGAATATGAGATTCAGGTGACAGGGCTGAAAGGAGGACATTCTGGCAGTGAAATCAACAAAGAACGGGGAAATGCCGTGATGATTCTGGGCAGAGCGCTGTATGAGCTGAGGCAGGCATGTTCTGTTTTTCTGGAGTCTCTTTCTGGCGGTCTGAAAGACAATGCCATTCCCAGAGAGGCCGCAGCCTTTGTTCTTGTGCCGGAGGAGGACAGCCGGGAACTGGTTTCTGTCATTGACAAGCTCAATGACACTCTGAAACAGGAGTACCGCAGTTCGGATGCCGGAGTTTTGGTCTGCTGTCGGAAACAGGAGTCCAAAAAGGCGCAGACATTGACGGACGCTTCTTTTATCAGAATCTTGTTTATGCTCCGGACCATGCCCTGGGGCGTGCAGAATATGAGCACGGAAATAGAGGGGCTAGTAGAGACGTCCTTAAATCCAGGGATTATGAGTCTGACGGAGGAAGAATTCTGCCTGTGCTTTTCGGTGAGAAGCAGCGTCACCAGCAGAAAATATGAATTGACAGAAAGACTGGCATTTATCACAGAATTTTTAGGCGGAGAACTGGAAATGCACGGGGATTATCCTGCCTGGGAATACAAACCGGAGTCTTCGGTACGGGGACTGATGGCGGAGGTTTATCGGGATTTGTTCCAGGAGGAGCCGAAACTGCAGGCTATCCATGCAGGCTTAGAGTGCGGAATTCTGTCCGGTAAAATTGAAGATCTGGATGCCATTTCCTTTGGCCCCAATAATTATGACATTCATACGCCTGAGGAACGGTTAAGCATTTCCTCAACGGAAAAAGTCTGGAAGCTGATTCTGGAATTTTTAAAACGCTCCAAATAAAGAGAAGAGATGGATTTCAACGGTTCTTCAATGAAGAACCGTTGAAAGTTCTCAATGTGCCGGACAGAATAATCAGGAAGTAATTCTGGAATTTTTGAAACACTCCCGGGAATATATTTGGAGTGATGACAGAAATAAAAAGGATACTATGAAAAAGCAGGTATGGATATGGCTGCTGATCCTGGCGGCAATGGTCTGTTTTCTCACCACCCTTACCGATCAGATTCGGCAGTTTGCGAAGATTACCCATCTGTTGACGGAGAAAAACACCAGAGAACTCCTGCGGGAACAAAAAGTTCCGGTAGAACTGCACGATAAGCTTTGCAGTTATGAGAAAGATTCAGAATATTCCAGATATGATTTCCTGTTGGGTTATCTGTTCACAGGCCAGGAAGGGCAGCGGGAACTGGAGGACTATCTGGAATTGCTGTATCAGTATCAGAGTTCCGGAATTCAGGAATTGTCCGGGATGGAACGGGCTGTCTGGGAGGATTTGGAATATTTTCCGGTTCCTTTGTCCTGGAAAGACAGTTCGCTGGTCACTTCTTTTGAAAATTCCTGGATGTTTGATCGGAGTTTCGGAGGAAACCGGGGGCATGAAGGAACGGATATTATGGCTTCCTTTAATGAAAGAGGGCATTATCCCGTGATCAGCATAACAGACGGAACCGTGGAAAAGATTGGCTGGCTGAAGCTGGGCGGCTATCGGATTGGCATACGCGCGCCAGGCGGCGGGTATTTCTATTATGCTCATCTCAATGATTATGCCAGGGAGTTTCAGGAGGGAGATGAGATTAAGGCAGGTGAGCTTCTTGGATTTATGGGAGACAGCGGTTACGGGGAGGAAGAAGGCACGGTGGGAAAATTCGCAGTGCATCTTCATCTTGGGATTTATGTGAATGATGAGAAGGGTTCCGAAATAAGCGTGAATCCTTACTGGGCGCTGAAATGGCTGGAGGAGAAACGGCTGAAATATCAGTTTTCTTAAATGAATTTACCCGGTTCAGTGATTCTGGACGGTAGTATCATAATCGCTTTATTCATTGTTCATCAGTTGAAATCTTGTTGGTCTATATCATTGTGCGGGGGAATCAGAAAAATGCAGATTAGGTTGGATAAATACCTTGCAGACATGGGAGTTGGAACCCGAAGCCAGGTAAAGCAGTATATACGTAAAAAACAGGTTCTGGTAAACGGCAGTCTTCCCAAAGGGCCGGAGCAGAAGGTGGAATTAACGGATACCGTATCTTTTCAGGGGCAGGTGATTTCCTGGCAGGAGCATGAATATTTCATGTTTTATAAACCGGCAGGCTGTGTCAGCGCAGGGAAGGACAATTATCATAAAACAGTTCTGGATTATTTTCCGGAAAACAAAAGAAAGGATTTATTTCCCGTAGGAAGGCTGGATATTGATACAGAAGGTCTGCTTCTGATTACCAATGACGGGGATTTGTCCCATCGTTTGCTGTCCCCCAAAAAACATGTGCCCAAGACCTATTTTGCCAGAGTTTCCGGCAGGGTGACAGAAGAAGAGGTGCAGAAGTTTGCCCGGGGCCTGGAGATTGGAGAAAAGAAACCCACTCTTCCGGCCAGGCTTGAGATTTTGGCTTCAGATCCAGAGGTTTCTCTGGTGGAGCTGACAATTACGGAAGGAAAATTTCATCAGGTCAAGCGGATGTTTGAGGCGGTGGGAAAAAAGGTATTGTATTTGAAACGGATTGCCATGGGAGACCTGAGATTGGATGAATCCCTGCAGACCGGCGAATACAGAGAATTAACCGAAGAAGAGTTGGAAAAATTCAAGCAGGGCACGGCGCAGTGAAATTTTGTCAGAAGAGAAAGGGGATGAAGGTATGCTGACTATTCTTGGAAAAGTGCAAAAGGAATTCAATATTTCCGGCCGGAACAGGCAGGATGTTAAGAGGGAAGAACGGGAGGAAAAGGCGCAGCAAAAACGTTTGGCAGATATGGATCCTCTGGTGCGTCAGCTGAGACAGTACCGGGAGGACGCAGCGCAGATGCGGGAGAGCAATCAGATGGCTTTTGTGGATGCAAAGCTAAAGTCCGGCGGGGAACTGACGCCGGAGGAGCAGGAATATTTAAAGCAGAACAATCCGGACGCTTACCGGGAATACCAGGAAATCAAGCAGGAGCGGGAAGCGTATCAGAGGCAATTAAAATCCTGCCGGACAAAAGAAGACGTAGAAGAACTGAAATTAAATAAAATGGGAAGCTTTATGGCAGAGGCAAAAAAAATTGCAAGTAATCCGGTGATTCCCAAAGATAAGAAAAAAGGCTTGATGGAAAAGCTGCTGAAAAAGGCCATGGGAATCCAGGAAGAGCATATTGCTTTTACGAAAACAGTGAACTATCAGCATCTTCCCACAGAGGAGGAATTGACGGAAAAAGTAAAAGAGAAAATGAAAACTTCTGAGACGGACGAAACAGCTGAAACAGAGACATCTGCTGGAACAGAGAAATTTGCTGAAACGGAGAAATTTGCTGAAACGGAGAAATTTGCTGGAACAGAGAAATTTGCTGAAACGGAGAAATCTGCTGAAAATATAGAGTTTAATGAGACTGGGAAGCCTCCTTCTTCTGCCGGGGATCATGCAGAGGAAACCGGGAACGGGCAGGCGGAATTTGAAGGTGTGAGCAGGGAAATCAGAAGATTTCTTACAACGGACAGACCCAGCGGTTATGGGCTGGAATATTTCGATACAGATACAGGGAGCAGAAAAGATGCTGGAAAAGATACAATCGGTGATTTTTGATTTGGATGGAACGCTGGTGGATTCCATGTGGCTGTGGCATGATATTGATGTGGAATTTCTGGAGAAACGGGGGCTGACTCTGCCGGAAACTTACCAGAGAGAGATTGAGGGGATGAGTTTTACAGAGACAGCGGTATATACCAAAGAATTATTTCATCTTTCGGAAAGCGTAGAAGAGCTGAAAGAAATATGGAACCGGATGGCCATTGAAAAATATACATACGAAGTGCCCTTTAAGCCCGGCGCAGAAGAATTCTTAAAGTATTGCAGAGAACATAAAATTTCCGTGGGCATTGCCACCAGCAATTCCAGAGAGCTGGTGGACGCTGTGGCTCTTTCTCTTCATTTTGAAGATTATATCCAGGAAATTGTAACGGCATGTGAAGTGAAACAGGGAAAACCCGCGCCGGACGTCTATCTGGAAGCGGCCAGCCGCCTGGGCGTGCCGCCTGAGCGATGCCTGGTGTTTGAGGATGTTCCCATGGGAATACTGGCCGGAAAGCATGCAGGAATGAAGGTCTGCGCAGTGGAAGATGAATTTTCCATAGAGCAGCGAGAAGAAAAACAGAAACTTGCAGATTATTATATTACAGACTACCGTCAGGTGTTTGCAGAAAGGATAGAGAGTAAATATGAACCGAAAATTTCTGCCTGTCTGCAGGAAAGACATGGAAGAACGGGGAATTGCCCAATTTGATTTTGTCTATGTGATCGGGGATGCCTATGTGGATCATCCTTCTTTTGGCCATGCCATTATCAGCCGCCTGCTGGAAGCCCATGGCTATACAGTGGGCATCATTTCCCAGCCGGACTGGAGGGACAAAAAAAGCATAGAGCTGTATGGGGAGCCCCGGCTGGCATTTCTTGTAACCGGCGGAAATATGGACTCTATGGTGAACCATTACAGCGTTTCCAAGCGTCTTCGAGAAAAGGACGCCTTTACCCCCGGCGGAGTGATGGGAAAGCGGCCGGATTATGCCACTGTGGTGTATGGAAATCTGATTCGGCAGTCTTATAAGAAAACTCCCATTTTAATCGGCGGGGTGGAAGCCAGTCTGAGAAGACTGGGGCATTATGACTATTGGAGCAATAAAGTGAGGCGTTCCATTCTCTTAGACAGCGGTGCGGATATCCTGATGTACGGAATGGGAGAACGCAGCATCCTTGCCCTTGCAGAAGCGCTGGACAGCAAAATTGCAGCAGAGGATATAACTTTTGTAGAAGGGACGGTTTATAAAACCAGGAAAAAAGAGGATATTTACGATGCCGTGTTTCTGCCGGATTTTGAAACTATCCGGCAGGATAAAGAAAGTTATGCCAAAAGCTTTTACACCCAATACTGCAATACGGATCCTTTTTCAGGAAAGCGTCTGGCGGAAGAATATCCCAATCAGGTTTATGTCGTGCAGAACCCGCCGTCAAAACCGCTGACCCGGCAGGAGTTGGATGATGTGTACCAATTGCCTTATCAGCGCACGTACCATCCGTCTTATGAACCATTGGGCGGAGTGGAAGCCATTTCCGAAGTGAAATTCAGCCTGACCAGCAACCGGGGATGCTTTGGGGGCTGCAGCTTTTGTGCCCTGACCTTTCACCAGGGACGCATTGTTCAATCCAGAAGCCAGGAATCCCTGATCAGGGAAGCGGAGATTCTGACAAAAGAAAAGGATTTTAAGGGATATATTCATGATGTGGGCGGCCCCACCGCTAATTTTCGGTTTCCGGCCTGTGAAAAACAATTGCAGAAGGGCGTCTGTCCGAAGAAGCAATGTTTATTTCCGGAACCTTGTAAGCATTTAAGGGCCGACCACAGGGATTATCTGTCCCTGCTTCGGAAACTGCGCAGCCTGCCGGGAGTAAAAAAAGTATTTATCCGTTCCGGCATCCGTTTCGATTATCTTCTGGCAGATTCAGATCGGACATTTTTAAAGGAATTGTGTGAACATCATGTCAGCGGACAATTAAAGGTGGCGCCGGAACATATTTCCGATAACGTGTTGCAGTATATGGGAAAGCCGAAAGCGTCCGTGTATCATCAGTTTGTCCGGGAATACCAGGCCATGAACCAAAAGCTTGGGAAAAAGCAGTATCTTGTGCCGTATTTGATGTCCTCCCATCCCGGTTCTACCTTGCAGGAAGCGGTGGAACTGGCAGAGTTCCTGCGGGAACTGGGATATATGCCCCAGCAGGTGCAGGATTTTTATCCGACGCCTTCTACAATTTCCACCTGCATGTATTATACCGGGCTGGACCCGCGCACCATGAAGCCGGTGTATGTGGCTCACAATCCCCATGAAAAAGCCATGCAGCGGGCATTGATCCAGTACCGTGATCCGAAAAATTATAATCTGGTGAAAGAGGCCCTGCAAAAAACCGGAAGGCAGGATTTGATTGGTTATGATAAGAACTGCCTGATACGGCCCAGAAAATGGGCAGAAGCTTCAAAAGGCCAGGAGGGCGGAAACAGAGCGGCAAGGGGAGGCAAAGAAGGACGAAAACCTGGAACTGAAAAAAATGTTCTGGGACAAAGGCGGGAAGTGAAAGGAAAGCGCAAGACGATTCGGAATGTTCATAAGAGAAAGACAAACAGATGAGTGGGAAAATCTCTGGACAGCATTTTCAGAAGGCAGAGAAAAAGGATTTGAAATCTAAGAGGAGGAAATATGCAGGAGTTTCATATTGGAAAAAACGAGAAAGACCAGCGTTTTGATAAGTATTTAAAGAAGCTGTTATCAGAGGCCCCAGGCAGTTTTATCTATAAAATGCTTCGAAAGAAAAATATTACATTAAATGGAAAGAAAGCGGACGGCTCTGAAAAACTTATGCTGGGAGATGAAGTGAAATTATTTCTGTCCGATGAGACTTTTCAGAAATTTTCAGAAAAAGCTACAGACGTTTCCAGCCAGTATCCGTATCTTCCGCTGGATATCATTTATGAAGATGACGATATTCTGGTAATCAATAAGCCAATGGGAATGCTTTCACAGAAAGCCGCGGCAGGGGATGTGTCAGCCAATGAATATATCATAGGATATTTACTCCGGCAGAAGAAACTTACAGAATCAGATCTGCGCACGTTCCGGCCGTCTGTCTGCAATCGTTTGGATCGAAACACGTCGGGCCTGCTGATTGCAGGAAAGAGTCTGAAAGGTCTGCAGGATATGGCGAAACAGCTAAACGACCGTTCTGTGGAAAAATATTATCAATGCCTGGTAAAGGGAAAGATTACAGAATGCAGTCAGGCAGAAGGATGGCTGTCTAAAGATCGGGAAAACAACCAGGCGGTTATTTCCAGACAGGAGCTGCCGGGCGCTAAGTATATTAAGATGGGATATATGCCAAAAGCAGTTTTTATCTCTGAGGAGCAGGTTTATACCTTATTGGAGGTTCATCTGATTACCGGACGTTCCCATCAGATTCGGGCGCATTTGGCGTCTTTCGGATATCCAGTTGTAGGAGATGGAAAATATGGAGACAAGCAGGTGAATCTGTGGTTTGCGCGGAAGTTGAAAGTTCACTTCCAATTGCTTCACGCTTCCAGGATAAGATTTCCGGATGGAAGGGAATTGACGGCTCCTTTGAATGGGGAGTTTCAGAAAGCGGTGGAGTATCTGGAGGCTAGATTTCGAACAGTGCAGCATAAATAATACTGATTATGCTGCATGGCGCGAACTTTGAATCAGCTTGATTGCTGACAATCTGATTCAATCAATTCTGTCAGAAAAGAGAGAGTTTCTTTCTTCTGATATCCAAGTTTCTGCATATCCCCTAAGAATTCCGTAATTACTTTTTCAGCAAGTTCTGTTTTTAGCTGCTCAATCATTCCTATGTCTTCGGTGATAAAGCGTCCGCTGGTTCTCTGAGAATAGACCAGTCCTGTGCGTTCCAGTTCGGCGAGGGCTTTCTGCATGGTATTGGGATTGACGGAGGCTTTCTGGGCAAGTTCACGGACAGACGGCAGTTTATCCCCGGGGGCATATTTTCCGGATATAATGTCTATTTGAATCTTTTCGATAAGCTGAATAAAAATGGGCCGATCGGAATTTAAATCCCATGGCATGTGATCACTCCCTCTTGATATTTATGTATCATTGTATTATCTAAGTAATACAATAAATGGTTTGTCAGAAAAAGTCAAGGGCAGAAAAAATTTATATTCAGAGAATCTATTTGTTCCTTAATGGCATGAAAAAAGCGCCTTTCCACCAGAAAGTTGCGACGCAAACGACGCAAGAATACAGCGGACGGCGCCAAATGATATAAAAATAGGAGCAATCCCGAGGGTCTACTCCTAAATGGTATTTACGGTATCAGCTTGGTTTATTGCTTAAAACAATTCAACACGACCAAGCAGTAGGTCTATCAGATTGCAATGGAAGATTCCGTTGTCATCATAGAAGTTATGAGGAATATCCATGCGAACAATGATTTTTTTGAAAAAGTCTTTTGTCAGTATCAACGATGCAAGCTCAGAGGATTCTTTTTTATCCGTATCCATCTGGAAAGCTGACTGGATGTAGGTTTTTTTATCTGCATCATTTACAATGAAGTCAATTTCCTTTTGTACATTGGCGCCGCCGGTACGGTCGGTCACAACACCAACATCAACGGAATATCCTCGACGCAGAAGTTCGTTGTAGATGATGTTTTCCATAATATGGACGGGATCGTACTGACGATAATTCAATCGGGCATTACGAAGGCCGATATCCGTGTAATAGTATTTGTTTGGATACTTGAAATAGGTCTTTCCTTTGACATCATAGCGCTTCGCCATAGAAATAAGGAACGAATCGATAATGTGCTGCACATAGTTTGAAACTAAAGTGGAGTTGACCTTTTCGTTCTTCATGCTGGTCAGCGAATTGGCAATGTTCGTAGGATTGGTCAGAGAACTGATCTGAGAAGCGAGAAAATCCAGAATATCATTCAGAATATCCTCACGCTCGATACCATTTCGCTCTACAATATCCTTTACATACAGTTCACTGTACAGAGAGGACAGGTAATCCTTTTTATCTTTTTCATCTGTTAATGCCAGCAGGCGTGGCATGCCGCCGTAAAGCATATAGGCGTCCAGAGCCTTTCGCTCGTCACCGCCCACATGAGAGTAGAATTCCTCAAAGGACAGAGGAAATACATGGATTTGGGTAGCACGACCACGGAACTCTGTAGCAATGTCTTTAGACAATCCTTTTGAGTTACTGCCAGTAACATATACATCTAAATTCTTATATGCTTTGAGTTCATTGAGCATATCATAGATGGAAACCTCAATGCCACCATTTTCTTTGTCGATAACCTTGGTGGTAAGCTGTACCTCGTCAATGAAAAGATAGAACTTCTCATCTTTCTTTTCTGCAACAAGATCCTCAACATACTCACACAGCGTGATTGGACTTCTGAATTTATAGTAACGTCTCTGGTCCAGTTCGATTTTTATAATATGGTCTTCTTCAATTCTTTGTGAGAGAAGGTACTCGTAGAACAAATCAAACAGCAGTACCGACTTTCCGCAGCGGCGGATACCGGTAATTACCTTGACCTCGCTGTTCCACATATTATGAATCATGCGGTTCAGATAAGAATCTCGTTTAATCATCTTAGTCACCTCGTACTTGCGACTATTGCGTCGCTACTTTCTTGTATAGTATACCACGAATTTCTCAAATTATCAATAGCGCCGCAGAAAGTTCATAATAAAGTTACGACATTTGCGTCGCAAGTACAAGGTCAGTGAATTAGATTCCGTCCGGGATAATGTCGTCGAAATACATTTCTCGCTTCGGTTTTGCCATACCGTGATACTGTTTATGGCATTCATCTCTGCAATATGCAAACCAGTTTTTTCCCTTTGGATGCGGTTTTTAGCTGTAAGTATTACTGCACAGGTCACCGTATTTACTTTTGAATGATGAAATAAATCGACACATAAACGCAGTATGAGTTTGTAGGAAAAATTGTTTTATGCACAATGTATTACAAATAATCGTTACAAGTTTTCTTATGGACGGAAGCCGAAAGGTGAGAGATTAAAATCTATCATGTTACCAGAGTATCCGCCTGATTACGTGTTGGATTATAATATTGACAATGTGGTGCAGAGTTTTAACAGTGTTTTAGAGAAAGTTTAGCATAATTAGTAAAAGGGCGTAAATAGAAATTTGTTTGCGCCCTTTTGTTAATGTGCTAATTTGGTATATCAATAACAGAAAAATTATTATTAGCGGGAAAAGTGTCATGAAAGAGCTATATTAATTGTCAATATATAGTGAAAATGTCCCCTTGGGGCAAAATGTTGAGTGTATGTTAAAAATAGTTTTGAGGAGGGGAACTATGAACGATATGGACAAACTGTTGAATCAGGCATTGGAAGAGATGGTAAAAGAGGACTATGCGAACCGTCCCCAGAATCTGCCAGAGCACCAGTTTTCTGCAAAATTCCGAAGAAAGATAAAGCGGGCAATCCGGATGTTAGAATCGCCGGGAGGAAACGAGTTGGACAAATCCTGCAATTCTCTGTTGGAATTATACCGCCCGATTCATTCGAAAAGAAGGTGGATAGCAATTGCTTTGCTGATCTTGATGCTGGTAGGCGGAAGCGTACTTGCAGCGGAACCGATTATACAATGGCTGAATGGTTTTCAGATTGAGCAGAAAGAGGATCATGTGAGGATACAGAATGAGGAAGTGCAGGCAGATGCAGAAGAGGATAAAGGGGAATTTAGGAAGTATCGGTTGAAGGAGGTTCCGGAAGGATTTACTTTGAAATCGGAAAAATATGAAGAGGAATTCCAAAAATATTATGTGACCTACTCTAACTCAGAAGAAGAGGTATTATTTTTGAAACAAATATGGCAAGAAAGTGGAGATCCAGAAATTCTTACTTCTGATGTAGAGCCTTTGGAAGATGTGAATATGAATGGTTTTACTGGATATTATGTAGAAGATAGGGGGATAGGTTCCTTAATTATATCTAATGGAATCTATGAATTGGTATTAAATGGAACATTTTCTAAAGAAGAATTGATAAAATTAGCTGAGAAGTTAGAACTTGTAAGTGAGCCTATAAAATAATTTGTAATAGTTAGGACATATGTTTTAACAATATGATATATGTAAAACATTGTTATACAGTTTTTAGTAAGTAAAGGATAAGTTTTTTTGTGATAAGTGAATTGGGATGATTTCAAAAAATGGTGTAATCTCGTTTGAGAATACGCCATTTTTTGAGCAAAATTTGATAATTACTTTTCAAAATTTGATAACTACTTTTCAAAATTTGATAACTACTTTTCAAACTATAATATTTACTTTTCAAAATCTGAAAAATAGTTATCAAAACTTGACGTATCAAAACTTTTTTGTTAAACTAAAATTATATCATATGAAATGGAGTTTTGTATCATGCAAACGGATGACTTAAAAAAATTAGCGGGAGATATTCACAGCAAAAGATTTGAATCACAGAATATTGAAGTAAAAGCAGCTGGGAAAGGATGTCCTACCCGTCTTTTTGATACATTGTCGTCTTTTTCTAATCAGGATGAAGGGGGTATCATTGTATTTGGGATAGATGAGAGAGAAGGATTCGCGATAAAAGGCGTATACGATGCTCAAGATTTGCAAAAAAAGGTTACCGAGCAATGTAAACAGATGGAGCCTCCTGTTCGTGCTTTGTTTACTATCTGTGAAATCGCTGGGAAAATAATTGTTTCAGCAGAAATTCCGGGAGTGGAGCTTTCGGAACGGCCTGTTTTTTATAAAGGAGTTGGGCGGGTGAAAGGTTCCTATGTTCGGATAGGTGAATCAGACGAGCCTATGAGTGAATATGAAATATACAGTTATGAGGCTTTTCGCAAGAGAATTCGCGATGACATTAGGACAGTCGAGCATGCAAGGATGCAATTAATGGACGTTAACAGGATGAAAAATTATTTGGATGCAGTAAAGACTGAGAGAAGAAACCTTGCCGATAATGTTTCGCCGGAAGAGATATTAGAGCTAATGGGAATTACAGCGGAAGGTGTGCCTACTCTTGCAGGAATTATGACTTTTTCAAAATATCCGCAAGCGTATTTTCCGCAGTTATGTATTACAGCTGTGGCGCTTCCAGGAACAGAGATGGGGGCTGTCGGTAACGACGGTGAGCGGTTTATTGATAATAAGAGAATAACCGGAGCTATCCCTGATATGTTGGATGAAGCAGTTGAATTTGTTCGGAAAAACAGCAGGACAAAAACAATTATAGATGAAGATGGGCATCGAAATGACAAAGAAGAATATCCCATTAAGGCAGTGCGTGAGGCGATTTTGAATTCCTTGGTTCATCGTGATTACAGTATCCACACGGAAAACGTGCCGATACGCATTGAAATGTATCGTGACCGTATGGAAATTACCAACAGCGGCGGACTATATGGAAAAATTTCGATTGATGCTTTGGGCAAGGTGCGCCCGGAAACCAGAAATGCTGTTTTGGCAAATATGCTTGAATTATTGAAAATAACAGAAAACAGATATTCTGGAATTCCAACTATGCGCACAGAATTTTTTAATGCGGGTTTGCCGGCGCCAGAGTTTTCTGTGGTTCATGGAGAATTTAAAGTAGTTATGAGGAATGGCTATGATAAAGAATCACAGTCGATTTCTGATTCTATTGTAGAGTTTTGCTGTATACCTAGAACCAGGGCTGAGTTAATTTCTTTTACGGGAAAATCCAGAACCTATACTATGGCGCAGATGGTACAGCCTCTGGTTGACAGCGGTAGATTAAAACTGACTTTACCGGAGAAACCGAAAAGCTCGAAGCAAAAATATGTAAAGGCATAGTATGATTGAAGTAAGTGAAAATAAAAAAATAAAAAAAGTGTCATATTTTTCCATTCTCAGTTGTTATTATAATTATGGGATTTACCCAGGTTACTTTTACATTAAGAGAAATGGAAGGAGAAGAATCTATGAAACGAAGAATTTCTATGGTAATGGCAGTGGTGTGTTTGGTTTTAAGTATGTCAACTGTTAGTAATGCAGCGGCAAATGAGGATGCGGCGGCTCATGCTAATGCAGCTGGGGGAGTTAGCGGGATACAGCCGTATTATGAAAATACATCGACTATTAGTTCCGGGATAAAAATTGAAGGGAACACTGCATATTGTATTGCAGATGTTTCTGCGAAAAAGTTATGTTTTATTAATATAGTAATGAGATTACAGAGGAAAGAAGGAAGTTCTTGGCATACTATAGTTTCTTGGGTTGGATCTTCTGCAAATGCAGGTTCAAAGGTTATGAGTAAATCACATACTTTATCTACCAGAGGCACTTACCGGACATATGCAATCTGTACAGTGGGTGGTGAGGAAGTGACTTGCGCAAGTGGTACAGCAACATATTGAGATTGAGGAGAATGAAAGATTTTTTGAAGGGATGTTTAATTTTATTTATCAGTTTTCTTGGAATTATATTTTTAGATTTTCTTGGAAAAGTTTTTCCATAATAGAAGATATATGCTAAGAAAGAGAAACACATGTATAGCCGAGAGCGAAAGCTCTCGGTTTTTGTATTCTATTTTTTATTTTGAATGAAGAAATGTTTTAAAGAATATGATGTATACTGAGCATTTAAAAATGATTGAAATTTTAATTTGATTTAAGTATAATATCAAACATGAAAGGATTTAGGAAATAGATTTTGTAATAATCCTCTGCAAAAATGATGAAACATGTAAAGCAGAAATATCTTATTGTAAAACAGCGGAATTTAGATCATAGTTATCGAGAAAGGAAGTAAAAAGAAATGGATGAATTGTTAATACTGGCTTTTGAGGAGGTTGCAAAAGATGGATATAACAATCGCATGCAATCTCTTCCAAGGCATAGATTTACTTTTAGATTTTATCGAAATATGCATAAACTTTTCCGAATGCCGGAAATATGGGAAAAGTATAGAAATAAAAAGATGGGAGGTTCTATTTTAGAATTATATCGTCCCATTCATTCTAAAAGACGGTTGGCAGTGATTGTACTATTGCTTCTTATGATTATAGGAGGAAGTTCTTTTGCATCGGAGCCGTTTATTCGCTGGTTGAATAGCTTTTATATGGAGCAGAATGATGATCATGTTAAGTTTCAAAACGATGAAAATAATATAGGTATAGGTTCTAGAACTGTTTTTAGGAAATATTGTTTTGTAGATATTCCAGAAGGATATAGCTTTGTGTCGGAAAAATATGATAAAGAATTTCAAAAATATTACCTTACTTATGTTGATTCTGAGGATAAAATATTATATTTAAAACAGGTTTGGCAAGAGAATGAAGATCCGCAGAATCTTACTTCTGATGTAGAGCAAATAAAAGATATAGAAGTAAATGGTTTTACAGGTTATTATATAGAAGATAGTGGGATGGGTTCTCTGATAATATCCAATGGCATATACAAATTGGTATTAAGCGGCACATTTACCAAAGACGAACTGGTAGACCTGGCAAAGAAATTAGAACTTTCCGACGACCCGATCGAGTGACAGTAAAAAAGCAGCTTAAAATTTACGAAAGGTCGGGTATGTGTGAAATGGCGAAAAAAATATTTAATATCAATGGAAACTGCAGGCCCAGGCTGCATTACATGGTCAATTTGGAACAACGTTTGGCAGAGACAAAGAAAATGGTAGACAGAGGAGATTATTTTACCATCAATCGTGCCCGTCAATACGGAAAAACCACCATGTTGAAAGCATTGGAGCGCTATCTTCAAAATGATTATGTCATCATAAGCCTGGATTTTCAGAAATTGAGCCGCAAAGATTTTGAAACAGAAGGTTTCTTTGTCAAAGCTTTGTCCAGAGAGATTTTGAAAAAAGCCAGTTTGAAAGGCAAGATTCCGGATGAAATTGCAGTAAGATTTCAGGCATTTGCCGGGAAGAAAGAAGAACGTTTGTGTCTTGCCGGATTGTTTGATTGTTTCAGCAGCTGGTGCGGAAGTTCTATTAAACCCATTGTTTTGATGATTGATGAAGCGGACAGTGCTGCAAATAATCAGGTGTTTCTGGATTTTCTGGCCCAATTGAGGGGCGCTTATATGGATCGGGACGAGATAGAAGCTTTCCAGTCTGTCATTCTAGCCGGAGTGTATGATATCAGGACTTTAAAAAGAAAGTTAGCAGACAATGATGAACATCGGTTAAACAGTCCATGGAATATTGCAGCAGATTTTTTGGTTGATATGAATTTTTCGGCGGAAGATATTGCAGGGATGCTTTACGAATATCAGCAGGATTCAGGAACAAATATGGATATAGATGCAGTTGCCGGACTGATTTATGATTATACCTCCGGGTACCCGTTTCTTGTATCGAAGATTTGTAAACTGCTGGACGAACAAATTGCAGGCAGTGAGAACTATAAGGACAGAGCTTTGGCATGGACCAGAGAAGGGGTGATGGAAGCCGTTCGAATTTTATTGATGGAACAAAACACCCTGTTTGAATCTTTGATCAATAAATTGGAAGATTATCCTGAATTAAAGGAATTATTGCGGGATTTGCTGTTTCAGGGAAAAGATATTGTGTATGTTGTGGGGATCCGTTCCATTGAAATAGCGTTGATGTTTGGATTTGTGAAGCGGAGGAACGGAACCATTGTGCTGGCCAACAGGATATTTGAGCTTCTGTTGTATAATTTTTTCCTTAGTTCGCCGGAAATGCAGAAAAACAGCATTTATGATGCTGCCTTAAAGGATCGTAATCAATTTATCCGGGATGGGTGTTTGGATATGAGACTGGTATTAGAGAAGTTCGTGCTCCATTTCGACCAGCTATATGGGGATAGAAATCAGGCGTTTTTGGAAGAGGATGGCCGCAGGTTTTTTCTTTTGTATTTGAAACCTATTATAAACGGCACTGGAAATTATTATATTGAATCTCAGACACGAAATATGGAACGCACAGATGTAATTGTGGATTATTGCGGAGAGCAGTTTATCGTTGAGTTGAAAATTTGGCGGGGTAATGCTTATAACGAGCGGGGAGAAGAACAACTATCGGCTTATCTGGATTATTATCATCTGAAAAAGGGCTATATGCTGAGCTTTAACTTTAATAAAAGCAAGCGGATCGGCGTCAAGGAGATTCAGATAAGGGATAAAATTCTTGTAGAAGCTGTGGTTTAAAGGCTTTATCCCCCCCCCCGAAAAGTAAAGTTATTGTGAAGTCAAGGGCGGGAAATCATGCTTAATAAATTAGAAAAATATGAAACAACCCAACAGGCGGCCGGTTAGCAAATGACCAGCCGCCTGGTTGCCTGTCTGCCCATATTCTATTCTTCCTACCAAAAAACTGCAATGTATTCTAAAAAAACTGCAATGTATTCCCAAACTCTTTTTATATCTTTGGAAGCGAACTTACCTTTCTTCTGGCAGGACGTCTTGACACTACCACAGCTCCTCAGCTGGAATCGGAGTTCAAACAGAATATTGAGGGAAAGGACAGCCTGATTCTGGATTTTGAACAGTTGGAGTATCTTTCTTCCGCTGGTCTCAGAGTGCTGTTATCTGCCCAGAAAACAATGAATAAACAGGGCAAAATGGTGATCCGGCATGTGAATGAGACCATTCAGGAAGTATTTGAAGTAACAGGATTTGCAGATATTCTTACCATTGAAGAATAACCATACATAGTTTGTGTTTTCCGGCGAAGACAGGTCGGCATGTTCCCTTACTTAAACAATGTTAACAATGTTTTTGTTTTCGCCGGAAAATCATCAGTAAAACAAAGTCTGTCCTATTAATGATATCTCAGGCCCCCTATCTTTTTATTACTGTTGACTAAAAACAGTGATATCATACAGAAAAATTTCAGAATAAATTGGTTTTATCATCCTGAAGAGCAAGTGAATGCAGAGAAATGTCAAATAAGCTGTTTTTTGTGCTAATTTTGGTAAGGTTATTGTAAATTAATTTTTTTGTGATTATGATAAAATAAGAATAGAGTTGCATAATAAAATGAGAAATGACAGCGGGAGGAAAACATGTATTTGATTGCTCTTTGCGATGATGAAATGACAGAACTGGATAAGATAGAGCAAATGCTGACAATCTACAGAGATCAGTATGCAGCCTGTGATTTTCAGCTGAAACGGTTTCAAAGTGCGGATGATCTGCTTCGTATGGTGAGGGAAGAGGAATATATGCCGGATTTGCTGCTGATAGATATTTACATGGATGGAAAGCTGGGAACAGAAGCGGCAAGGGAACTGCGGGAAATGGGAAGTCACTGCTGGATTATTTTTCTGACTGCTTCCCAGGATCATGCGCTGGAGGCTTTTCAGGTGGATGCGGTGCAGTATCTTGTGAAACCGATTTATAAGGACAGGCTGTTTCCTGTTCTGGATCGGGCGCTGGGAGAAATGGAACGGGAAAGGCATCATTATCTGCTGCTGAGGATTGACAACAGCATCCGGAGAATAGCTCTGAATGATATTATTTACTGTGAGGCTAAGAAAAAGCAGCAGAATGTATGTCTGGCAGGAGGAGAACAGGTTTTGCTGCGCATGACGATGGCAAAGCTTTACGAGATGGTTTCCGGATACCAGGAGTTTGTGAAGGTAGGAATTGCCTATATTGTGAATCTGGAACATATTGAGAGCCTCAATGCACAGATGATGCAGATGGACAACGGAGATAAAATTTATTTGCCAAGAGGTTCATACCGGCCTTTAAGAGAACAGTATTTTGAGTATTACTGTGAGATGGGCTGCCGTTTTCAGCAGGGGGAGGAGACTGAGACAGTCAGGCAGCAGACGGAATATGGGAATAGCTGTTGGGTTTGAGAGGAGAGCTTGAATGGACGCGCTGATAACAAATATGATTAATAATGTGTTTCATATAATCTGGTTTTTGTGCATTGCTCTGGAGCCGAAACACAGCGCGAAAAGGATGCTGCTGATAGAGATTGCAGCTGCAGCATTTTATCAGATTCTGGTGATTTTGCTGTTCTATTACAAAGCAGGGGAATCATGGATGTATCTTGCGGCTTATTTATTAGCGGTCTGTATATTTGGAGGGATATTCATTTTCTTTCTCTCTGCTTCTCATCCTGCCAAATCACTGCTCCTTGTTTCCGCTTATTTCTGTCTCTGGACTTTTATCTACAGTGTGATTTCCGTTGTGACAGAAACCTATGCCGGGGCGGGAAATGCGGCTGTCTGGACCCTGAGGGTCGTGCTGAATCTGGCTTTTTTACTGCCCTATTTGTTGTTTTTACGTCAGCGGCTGATGCGGATTTACAGGAATATGAGAAGCGATTACGGAGCGATATCGCTGCTCGCGTTTTTTATGTTTTTCATACTGACAATGTTGCTGCTTTACAGCGAGAAAAGAGCCAGTATGAATTTACAGCATGTTTTTATCATAGCGCTGATTTATATTTTTATGTTGATTGTCTATGTGGTGCTTTTTCGATTTATCATGCTGTCCGGTTATAAGGCTCAGGTAAATGAGATGCAGATTCATGAAAAATACCTGATGGAGCAAATAGAATCTTATAAGGAAATGGAGCAGGATGCCAGGCAGACGCGCCATGACTTTCGCCATCATAATCTGGTGGTTATGGAATTTGTCAGAAACAGGGATTTTGACGGAGCCATGAAGTATCTGGAGGAATATGAGGAAAAGGAAGAGGTGAAGATCAAACGGAGTTTCTGCAGCAATCCTGCGGTGGATTGTGTATTGGCTGCATATGTGAGAAAGGCCGAGCAGAATGGAATCCGGGTAAAGACAGAGATCCGGTTTTGGAATGCCTTCCGGGTGTCTGATTTTGATTTAGTGTCTATTTTGGCCAATATTCTGGAAAATGCCATTAATGGCTGCATTCAGGTGGCTGGAAAGCGGGAAATACAAATCGCCATTCACCAGAAGAGTTCCAAATTAATAATTTTATGCAGCAATACCTGTTCAGACGGCATTTTGTTTAAAAATGGCCTGCCCAAATCCGGAAAGCGGGAAGGAGTAGGAGTGGAAAGCATTCTGGCTACAGCGGCAAAATATAACGGTGATGTGAATTTTTTTGCGGAAGAACGGGTATTTACCTGCCAGGTGATGCTGCATATTATGGATGGAATCGCTTTTTCTGCAAAAGATTCCTGAAAATCTGCAATGTATGCCGGACAGCTTTTTGAGACAACCGGATTCTGTTATATTCTAAACCAAAAGGAGTAGAATATGGCAAGCTGTGAAAATAAAAGACCGTGTCCATGCACGTATAAGCGACTTATGGCAGAAGAATAGAAGCGCTGTGTCCAATCAGCATATTCCCTACTGGAAGAATTAAGGATTTTTCCAGGCAGGAGGCTTTATGGAAGAGGGGGTTCCATGTACTATAAAAAGATGCCGGCAAGATAGCATCCAGGAGGCTTTATGGAAGAGGGGGAGGTTTCCACACGGATATTGAAGATTGATACAGCGGGAACAGGAAAATTAGGACTATGAAAAAAAGTGAAAATCATTTCAGATTCAGACTGAATTTATCGCAGCGAGAGATCATGTTGAGCGAGGATGTTTTTTCATCCTCGCCTATTAACGTGATCTCCCTAAAATTATACAGCAAAACTGCTGTGCCAGAGGAGCTGGCCCAGGCCTGCCGCCAGGTATTTGAGCAGGGGGATATTTTCTCCGCCGTTTTGCGAAAAGAACAGGGGGAATGGGTGTTCTGCCCTGGAGAAGGAACCATTGAAAATTGCGGTATTCATACAGAAATCCGCAGTATGCAGGAAGCGGAAGATTATATGGCGCGCCGGGATGAGGTTTTTATGGACTGCACCAGAAAGCTGTATGACGCAGAGGCGTTTCCGGTGTCTGAAGGCGGGGCATTTCTTTATGTTCGCTTTCATCATGTGCTGATCGATGGATACGGCATGAGTTTATTTGCCCAGAGAACAGTGGATGTGCTGGAAGGGAGAGAGATTTCATTCTCTGAATTTTTCCGTCATTCCGGGGACGGCGCACAACTGGGCGGCGAAGGAGCTTCTGGTTCAGTTTCTCAATGTTTCTTGCATCCAGGCGGTGGTTTTGGGCAGGAAAAAGAACAAAAGGAATCGAAAGAAGAGTTCTGGCGCAGGTATTTCGGAGAAGGAGAAACGGAGCCGGCAGTTTTTACCGAACAGGCCGGAGGCTATGGAAAGCTCTCCTGGAACTATACGATACCAAAAGAGGTGCAAAGAGCGGCCCTTAAAACAGCAGAGAAAGCAGGCGTAACGCTGCCCTATGTCTATGGGGCGGCTTTTGCAGTTTATCTCAGCGGGGCTTCAGGCAGGGAGCGGGCAGTGTTTTTGATGCCCCGCCTGGGCCGCAGGCCGCAGGAAATGGACAGACTGGGATGTTATACTCTTCTGGTTCCGGTCCAGGCGCAGGTATCACCGGAGGATACGTTTACAGAGATCTGCCGGAAAACGGCGGAATCCGCAAGGCTGGCCTCGGCCAATAAGGAAATCGGTTATGACAGGATTCTTGGCATATTGCGGGAGGAACAACGTATTTCATCTGTTCCTTCCCAGTATGTTTTGAACTGGTATCGGCAGGAACTTCATTCTGAAACCGGATGCAGAGTTTCTTTCAGCGTTGCAGGAGCCATGCACAACCACCTGAGTTTTAATCTTTTTCAGGAAAACGGCGGTGTATATGCCAGGCTGGATTTGCGGCAGGGGATTTATGACAAGAGACGGGCAGAATTTTTTATGGACGGCATTTTTGCAATACTTCTGCAGGGCGCAGAGAGCGGCAGGGAAATCAAAGATATTTCTATAATCGGGGAACGGGAAAGGGCATGTCTCTCCCGGAATGTTGGAAAACAGTATGAGATAGATGAAAATGCAACCATTCCTTCTCTTTTGGCGCAGGCGGCTCAAAGGTATCCCCATCGTCCCGCAGTATATGCCGGGGAAGTGATGTACACATTTCAGGAACTGGAAAAACTGGCGGCGCAGGTTGCATCCGGACTGGCTGCACGGGGCGTAGGTTCGGGAGACACGGTGGCTTTTATGCTGAAACGGGATCACTTTCTGCTCCCCACCCTGTTTGGCATCAGCAAATCCGGCGCGGCTTTTATTCCGGTGGATCCGGCTTATCCTGAGGATCGGGTGAAATATATTCTTGAGGACAGCCATGCTTCCCTTCTAATCTCTTCCGGGAAGGTAAACGCGGCAAAGCAGTATGCTTATGTGGATGTGGAGGAACTGATCCGCAGCAAAAGAACAGAGCTGCCCCGGATAAGACAGGAGGATCTTGCCTATATGATTTATACTTCCGGCACTACCGGATGGCCCAAAGGAGTAATGCTGTCTCACAGAGGGATTGTAAATATTGTGCATCCTGACAATAATCCTTTTAACCGGGATGCAGCGGCACATGGCAAAGGGATTGTGGCCATTGGTTCTGTCTGTTTTGACATTTCCCTGTTTGAATTCTTCGTGCCCCTGTTCAATGGCAAATTTGTGGAGCTGGGGAATGAGACGGCAATGCTGGACGCAAGGACTCTTGCGGAGCATATTCAAAAGCATGGGGCGGATATGCTGCATTGTACGCCTTCCAGAATCGCTGAGTATTTAGAGCATCCGGAATTTCGGAAGGCTATGGAGAAAATCAGCATGATATTGTCAGCGGGGGAAGCGCTTCCTTCGGAACTGGCACGCAGGCTGAAAGAACAGTATCATATTCGTATCTACAATGGGTACGGCCCTACGGAAACTACCATTGGCGCTACTATTACCGAAGCAGGAGATACAGAGAGCATTGGCAGGCCCATTGGAAATACCGGTATCTTTTTGTTGAATCATAACGGGGGTTTAATGCCATGGGGCGCAGTGGGCGAAATCTGCGTATATGGAAAGGGGCTTGGACTGGGCTATTGGGGAAGAGAAGAGGAAACCCGCAGGAAATTTGTAGAGACTGGGGGCAGAATGGTGTACCGTACCGGAGATCTGGGGCATTTTCTGGAGGACGGACGGCTGATTTACCATGGGCGCTGCGACCGTCAGGTGAAGCTGCGGGGACTGCGCATTGAATTATCAGAAATTGAATCAGTAATGGCGGCATATCCGGGAATCCGCCAGACTGCCTGCATTGTGAAACGGGAGAAGGAAACGGAATATCTGGCCGGATTTTTCACAGCGCTGGAAAAAACAGAAGATATCAGCGGAAAGCTGCAGGAATATATGAGAAGCAGGCTGACTGCCTATATGGTGCCGGAAGTTTTGGTTCAGCTTCCTTCCATGCCCCAGACTCCGGGAGGAAAGCTGGATATGAAAGCGCTGGAAACAATTGAGATTGTACGGAAACGCAGCTACACGGCGCCTGAAACAGAGGCGGAACATGCTGTGTGCCGGGCGTTTGAAAAAATATTGAAACAGCGGCAGATAGGAGTCAAAGACAATTTCTTTGAATCAGGCGGCGATTCTTTGATGGTAATGGAGCTGATTCTTGAAATTGAGCGGCTGATGGGAACCGGAGGAAAATTAGAACTGGAAGTCCAGGATATTTATGCATATCCTACTCCCGGACAGATTGCGGAAAAGCTTACAAATCAAACGAAAGAAAAGAAAGGCTATCCCATAGAAACACTGGATTACAAAGGATTTGATGCATTTTGGAAGCGGGAGGAGCCGCTGAAAACCAGAAAACCGGGCGTAATTCTGCTGACTGGAGTCACCGGATATCTGGGGGTTCACATTTTAATTGATTTTCTGAGAAATCCGGAGCGATTTGATAAAATTATCTGTTTGGCAAGGCCCAAAGGAAAACTGGATGCTCAAAAGAGGGTCAAAAATGCTCTGTTTTATTATGGAGAGAATGATTTTGCGGACAGTTACGGCATAAAATGGCAGGTGGCGGAAGGAGATATTACGGAAAGCGGCCTGTCGGAAGGACTATTCGAAGAGCCGATTGATTTGATTGTAAATGCTGCAGCAAATGTGGCTCATGTGGCTTACGGCGATGTTCTGGAGAAAGTGAATATTGACGGTATCCGCAACTTGATCGGATTTGCTCTGGAAAAGGATGCGGAGCTGGTTCAGGTGTCCACCATCAGTGTTTCCGGCGTACACCGGGCGGAAACGGAATTGCCTTTGTTTACAGAGCATTATTTGTTTGCAGGACAGGAAATTCACAGCCAGTACATTTATTCCAAGTTTATGGCGGAATATGAGATGATCCGGGCGGGTCTGAAACGAAATCTGCGGTTTAAAATCATGCGGGTAGGCAATTTGCAGGGACGCAGCCGGGACGGGGAATTTCAGATGAACATGAAGTCAAATAATTTCACCAGGCAGCTTTCTTCTTATGTGAAAATGGGGATTGTGCCTCAATCCTTGTACCAGGCGGGGGTAAATTTCAGCCTGGTGGATGAGGTGGCTCGTATGATTGGGGTTTTGCTGGAGGTTGAGAACCCTCATGGCATTTATCATGTTTATCCGAGGGAAGAGGTGGAATTTTCCAGGATTTTTGCAGCCTTAAAACGGCAGGGATTTGAAGTTTCTGTGCTGCCGGATCAGGAATTTGAAAAGGAATTTTCGATAATAAGGGCAGATCCGAAGCGGCAGGAACAGGTAGAAGGGCTGCTGATGGAACGGCCGGACAGCCGGTATCTTGATACTGCAATGTCCCAGGAATTAACCCAGAAGACATTGGAAGCATTGGGAGAGCATTGGTTGCCTGTAACAGAAGAATATCTGGAGAAATGCATTGATGCCCTGAATTCTCTTGATATGTTTTAGGAGGTGAATGAAATGATAACAACTGCACTTTGGAGTTTTGCTGTATTTCTGGCTTCCGTGTTCGGCGCGATGCTGTCCGCAATTACGCTGAAGGCAAAGTATTCCGGAAAAATCATGATGGCGCTGTGGAGCGCGGCGGCGGTCATCGGGTATGTAACTGCATTTGTGGCTTATCGCATTAATCTGACGGATGATACGGTGGGAATTCTGGGATTGACGGCTTTGGTGGTTCTGTTTGTAATTTTATTTTACGAGGGAACTATTTCGGAAAAGCTGTTTGTTTCTCTGACAGCCTGCCTGATTGACAATGTATGTACCTTTATGTTCTGCGGCACCACAGATACCGTGGTGGGCAGACGGCTGGGGCTGATTACAAACAGCCCTTATGACATACCGAATCTGTTGTTTTTTATCCGCGTTAAACTGGCGGTGTATACGTTGTTCTTTTTACTGTACCGGCAGTTTCTGCGGAAGCCTCTGCAGGATATGATTAAAAGCCTGGAAGGGAACCTCTGCAGCTTTGTGGCTGCTCCGGCAGTTTCCGTCTTGGGTTTTTATCTGATAAATTTATGTACCAACCGGAATAATATTTATCCGGATAATCGATGGTTTTTTCCGCTTTATCTGACCATCTGCCTGATTTTTGCAATCGAATTCTGGCTTTTGTACTATTCTGTCCTGCAAAGTTCCAGGGCGATGAAGAGTGCGGCGGAACTGGGAGTTGCCGCAAATATCCAGAAATCCATGCTGCCCTGTATTTTTCCTCCTTTTCCGGATCGGAAGGAGGTGGACATTTACGCCACGATGGATCCGGCCAAAGAGGTAGGCGGTGATTTTTACGATTTTTTTATGGTGGATGACAGCCACCTTGCCATTGTGATGGCGGACGTTTCCGGAAAAGGCGTTCCTGCTGCATTATTTATGGTAATCGGCAAAACGCTGATCAAGGATCATACCAGGCCCAAACGGGATCTGGGAGAGGTGTTTACCGAGGTAAACAATTTATTGTGCGAATCCAACAGCGAGGGGATGTTTATTACTGCTTTTGAAGGAGTGCTGGATTTGGAGACCGGGGAATTCCGATTTGTCAATGCGGGTCATGAGATGCCTTTTATCAGGAAAGCAGGAGAAGAATTCAAGGGATACAGAATCCGGCCGGGATTTGTGCTGGCAGGAATGGAAGGTATTTCCTATAAGGCCGGAAGCATGATGTTAGAAGAAGGGGACAAAATTTTCCAGTATACGGACGGAGTGACGGAAGCGACCAATGCGGGCAATGAACTCTATGGCATGGAGCGGCTATCAAAAATTCTGAACAAATGCGGCGGCAAGGAACCGGTTTCTATTTTGCAGGCAGTGAAGAAGGATATTGATGCATTTGTAGGAAACGCCCCTCAGTTTGACGATATTACCATGCTGTGCCTGGAGTTTAAGGCAAAGATGAGGCGGAGAGAGGAGAAGGTATGAAAGAATTAACCATTGACGCAGCCGTTGAGAATATCGGGCAGGTGACAGATTTTGTGGATGAGCAGTTAGAAAAAATCGGCTGCCCCATGAAAATCCGGATGCAGATCGACATTGCCATTGACGAGCTGTTTGGCAATATTGCCCATTATGCTTACAATCCTGATGTGGGGCTGGCCACAGTCCGGGTGGAAGTGGAGCAGGAGCCTCTCCGGGCAGTCATTACCTTTATCGATGGGGGTATTCCTTATGATCCTCTGACAAAAGCAGATCCGGACATTTCCGCGCCTGCAGAAGAGCGGGAGATCGGCGGGCTTGGAATTTATATGGTAAAGAAGAGTATGGATGACATTGCTTATGAATACAGGGACGGACAGAATATTTTGACGATAAAAAAGAAAATGGAGAAATGATATACTTGTATAACAGATATTTTTTTGGTATAATGAATGTTATGAGTTTGCGTAAACTATAAATTTGGAGGTGCGAATATGAAACGCAATGTAATCGTAGGACAGTCAGGCGGCCCTACCGCCGCAATTAATTCCAGTCTTGCAGGGGTATATAGAACAGCCAAAGACCGTGGGGCTAAGAAAGTATATGGTATGCTCCATGGAATCCAGGGGCTTCTCCAGGAAAGATATATCGATCTTTCAGAGCACATTACCAATGAACTGGATGCTGAACTTTTGAAACGTACACCGGCTGCTTATCTGGGTTCCTGCCGTTATAAACTGCCGGAAATCCATGAAGATATGGGCGTGTATGAGAAGATTTTTGAGATTTTGAATAAGCTTGATATCGAAGCGTTTATCTATATCGGCGGAAATGATTCCATGGACACCATTAAGAAATTATCTGATTATGCAATTATTACCGGACAGACTGTACGGTTTATCGGATGTCCTAAAACCATTGACAATGACCTGGCATTGACAGACCATACGCCGGGATACGGAAGCGCAGCGAAATATATCGGCACTTCTGTGAAAGAAATTATCTGCGACAGTTTCTGCCTGGAGTACAACAAGGGACTGGTTACCATTATTGAGATTATGGGCCGCAACGCAGGCTGGCTGACCGGCGCAGCAGCGCTGGCAAAGGGTGAGGACAGTATGGGTCCCGATTTGATTTACCTTCCGGAACTGTCCTTTGACATAGAGAAATTTATTGCGAAGATCCGCAAGCTGCTGGAGAAGAAATCTTCTGTAGTAGTGGCAGTTTCTGAAGGAATTCGGACGCCGGATGGAAAATATGTATGCGAACTCGGAAACAGCGTGGATTTTGTGGATGCTTTCGGACACAAACAGCTTTCCGGAACAGCCGCTTACCTTGCTAATTTTGTGGCAGGAGAGATTGGATGCAAGACCCGTGCCATTGAACTGAGCACGTTGCAGCGTTCCGCTTCCCATTCCGCTTCCCGGGTTGACATTCTGGAAGCTTATCAGGTTGGCGGCGCAGCGGTGAAAGCAGCCGACGAAGGCGATACCGGCAAGATGGTAGTGTTAGAGAGAATCTCTGACGATCCTTACCAGAGCACCACAGCAGTCAAGGATGTACATAAGATTGCAAATGACGAGAAGCTTGTGCCAAGAAATTGGGTAACTAAGGACGGCACTTATGTGACAGATGAATTTGTAACTTATGTGAAGCCTCTGATTCAGGGGGATGTTTCACCGGTTATGGTAGATGGAATTCCGCGTCATTTGTACAAGCCTGGATTTCAGGAACAGCTGTAAGGTAATTTTTGAGAGAATATGAAACGTTGAACCCTTGAAGTATTCATGGTACATTCAGGGGTTCTTCTTTTACAGGGCGCGCCTGTATGCGGAACTTTGGAGGAATGATGCCACATGAGCCAGATAAAGGAGAAAGTCAGGAGATATGTATCAGGAAATTAATTTAGATAAAATAGATATAAATGCGGAACCACCCATAGAGGAACCAGACAGGCAATACTATTACATGGCAAAATGCCGGAAATGGGTTCGGAAGTTTGAACGGAAGAACGGACGTCTCCCGACCGCGTTTATTCAAACCTTCGGCTGTCAGATGAATGCCAGAGATTCAGAGAAACTGATGGGAATTCTGGAAAACATCGGATTTGAGCAGTCGGACAGCGAGGAGGCGGATTTTGTCCTGTACAATACCTGCACGGTGCGGGAAAACGCCAACAACAAAGTCTGGGGGCGTCTGGGATATCTGAACGTTTATAAGAAACGCCATCCTCACATGAAGATTGCTCTTTGCGGCTGTATGATGCAGGAGCCTGAGGTTCTTGAGAAACTGCAGAAGAGCTATCCTTTTGTCAATCTGGTATTCGGCACGCACAACATCTATAAATTTGCAGAACTTTTGGAAATCTCACTGACCCAGCAGAGAATGGTAATCGACATCTGGAAGGATACCGATAAAATTGTGGAAGATTTGCCGGTTGAGAGAAAATATAATTTTAAATCAGGAGTTAATATTATGTTTGGATGCAATAATTTCTGTAGTTATTGCATTGTTCCTTATGTACGGGGAAGGGAGCGGAGCCGAAAGCCCGAGGATATTCTTCTGGAAATTGAACGGCTTGCGGCAGATGGCGTTGTGGAGGTTATGCTTCTGGGGCAGAATGTGAACTCTTACGGCAAAACCTTAAATGAGCCGATAACTTTTGCAGAATTGCTCAAAAGAATAGAGAAAATCGAAGGAATTAAACGTATCAGGTTTATGACTTCTCACCCCAAGGATCTGTCAGAGGAATTGATAGAGGTGATGAGGAATTCGAAAAAGATCTGCCGTCATCTGCATCTGCCTCTCCAGTCCGGCAGCAGCCGTATTCTGAAAGAGATGAACCGTCAGTATGACAAAGAACAGTACTTATCCCTGGTAAAGAAGATACGGGAGGCGGTGCCGGGAATTGCATTGACCACAGATATTATTGTTGGATTTCCCGGCGAGACAGAAGAGGATTTTCTGGAAACTATGGATGTGGTGAAGCAGGTGGAATATGAAAGCGCATTTACCTTTATTTATTCCAAACGCACCGGAACGCCGGCGGCCGCCAAAGAGAATCAGGTTCCGGAAAATGCAGTAAAGGATCGGTTCCAAAGACTCTTAAAGGAAGTGCAGAGGATTGCCGCTCAGAAAGCGGATGCCTATACCGGAAAGACAGAGCCTGTTCTGGTGGAAGAGGTGAATGAACAGGATGAAACTCTGGTAACCGGAAGGCTAAGCAGCAACTTTATTGTGCATTTGCCAGGAACGGATGAGATGATCGGCAAACTTGTTAACGTGAAGTTAAAGGAATGCAGGGGATTTTACTTTTACGGGGAAGCAGAGGAATGAATTTGCAGCATGAAGTCTGCGGAAATTTAGACAAGTAAAAACTGCGATATTTAACCGCCGGAGTAATAGATGAAATAAGGTTAAGTTCATCCTTAGAGTCTCCTGTAACGTGAAGCTCATGTTACGGAATTAGGTTAGAAGGGATAAAAGATATCATGTATTCTTATCTGAAAGGGGAATTGGTTGAGATTTTGGAAGATACCATTGTAGTTGAAGTTAACGGCATTGGTTATAACGTCCATATTCCGGCCAGTATGATCGATAATTTTACCGGAACCGGGCAGAACGTGAAAATATACACGTATCTTCATGTAAAAGAAGAACTGATGGAACTGTATGGTTTTCAGACCCGGGATGATTTAAATATTTTCCGGCTTCTTCTTTCGGTCAGCGGCATCGGTCCCAAAGGCGCGCTGGCGGTTTTAACGGTAATGACTCCTGACGATCTTCGCTTTGCGGTTCTGGGGGAGGATGCCAAAGCCATTGCCAAGGCGCCGGGCATTGGCAATAAAACAGCCCAGAGGGTAATTCTGGAATTAAAGGATAAGTTAAAGCTGGAAGATGCTTTGGAACAGAAGCTGGTAAATGCTGCAGAGGATACGGGCAATTCTCTGTCCGGCGTGAAGAGTGAGGCGGTACAGGCATTGGTTGCTTTAGGCTATTCATCCTCAGAGGCATTAAAGGCGGTAAACAGTGTAGAACTGACTCAGGATATTACGGTGGAGGAAGCGCTGAAAGCCGCCTTAAAGCAGATGCTTTAACCTTATACAGAAAGGAACTTTTCTCATGGAAAAACGTGTCATTTCCACCCAGATTCAGGAGGAGGATCTGAAAATAGAAACCAGCCTGCGTCCTCAGAGACTGGAAGAGTACATCGGACAGGAAAAAGCGAAGAAAACGCTGAAAATCTACATCGAAGCGGCAAAACAGAGAGGGGAACCCCTGGATCATGTGCTGTTTTACGGACCGCCCGGACTTGGAAAAACCACATTGGCGGGAATTATCGCCAATGAAATGAATGTACATATGAAAATTACTTCCGGGCCTGCCATTGGAAAGCCTGGGGAAATGGCTGCAATTTTAAGCGGCCTGCAGGAAGGGGATATTTTATTTGTGGACGAAATCCACAGGCTGAACCGGCAGGTGGAAGAAGTTCTTTACCCTGCCATGGAAGATTACGTCATTGACATTATGATTGGTAAAGGGGCCACAGCCCGGTCCATTCGCCTGGATCTGCCTCATTTTACCCTGGTGGGAGCCACCACAAGGGCAGGGCTTTTGTCTGCTCCTCTGCGGGATCGGTTCGGGGTTGTGGATCATCTGGAATTCTATAATCCGGAGGAATTAAAGACGATTATCCTTCACTCTGCAGTGAAACTGGAAGTGGAAATTGACGAGGAGGGAGCTTTTGAGCTGGCAAGACGTTCCAGAGGAACGCCAAGGCTTGCCAACCGTCTGCTGAAACGGGTGCGGGATTTCGCCCAGGTAAAATACGATGGGAAAATTAACCGGGAAGTGGCGGTTTTTGCGCTGGATTTGCTGGAAGTGGACAAATTCGGGCTGGATCAGAATGACCGGAATATCCTGCTGACAATGATTGAGAAGTTCCAGGGCGGGCCGGTAGGTCTGGATACCCTTGCCGCATCTTTGGGGGAAGATGCAGGAACGATTGAAGACGTATATGAGCCTTATCTGGTGAAAAACGGGTTTATCAACCGTACGCCCAAAGGCAGAGTGGCCGCTGATTTTGCTTATCAACATTTTGGAATTGCAAAATAGTATTTGTTTTTCTGTAAAAATCAGTTATAATGAAACACATGGAACAGATTAAGTCAGGAGAGGATGAATATATGTCAGCAAAAACCAGTGCCGATGTGTTGATTGGAGGAAAAATTTACACATTAAGCGGTTACGAAAGTGAAGATTATCTGCAGAGAGTGGCTAATTACATTAATAGTAAAATAAACGAATTTGATGAAATGGAGCAGTTTCGCCGTCTTCCGGGAGAAATGAAGTCTACGTTAGTGGAACTTAACATTGCAGACGATTATTTTAAGGTAAAAGAACAGGCGGAGAAGCTGGACCAGGATGTGAAAGAAAAGGAGAAAGAACTTTATGAATTAAAACATGAATTAATTTCTCTGAGAATTAAGGCAGAAAGCAGTGAGAAAGAAGCAACGGAATTGTCGAAAGAAAACCGTAAGCTGCTGCTGCAGAAATCAAAGCTGGAAACTGCTCTGGAAGATGCATTGCTGGGTAAGGTAAAAGGACAGGCGGCGTCTGAGCCGCAGACTGGTTCCAATTAACTCAAATGGAAATACAGCGGAGAGACAGAATAATTCCAATGGAAATACGGCAGAGAGACAGAATAACTCAAATGGAAATACAGCGGAGAGACAGAATAATTCCAATGGAAATATAAGAGAGAAACAGAGTAATTTTCAGGGAAATGCGGCAGAGGGACAGAACAGTTTCCATGGAAATGCTGAGAGAAAACAGAATACTTCCAATGGAAATGCTGCGGAAAAACAGAATAGTTCCAATAGGAATAATGAAAGGAAACAGAATGATTCCAATGGAAATGCTGCAGGACAGCAAAATGTCCCTAACAGGAGTCACGAAGAGAAACACTATGATTCCAATCAGAATTCTGTGGAACATCAGAATATTTCTGACAGAGGTTCGCAAGGAGAGCATGGCAGTTCCCCTGGGAATGCCTCAGATGGAAGTTTGTGAGGAAGGACAAGCCTGTATTTCCAACTGTATCTGCGAAAGAAGAGTTCCGCTGTCATAGGATCAGCATTCACACTATTGCATTTGGAGAAAGGTGGCTCAAGACAAAGCAGGCTTCTTGAGCCGCTTTTCTCTTAAGGAGCAGAATTATGGACAAGAATGTCAGAAAGAACACAGAGCTTTTATCACCGGCAGGCTCCCTTACGATTTTAAAGGCGGCGGCAAATGCAGGCGCAGACGCTGTATACGGAGCAGGCAGTCAATTCGGAGCAAGAGCCTATGCCGATAATTTTACAGAGGAAGAACTGCTGGAAGCTCTGGATTACCTTCACCTGAGGGGGAAACGCTTCTACCTTACCGTAAATACGCTGTTAAAAGAGCCTGAGATTCAGAAACTGCAGGAATATCTGAAGCCCCTTTATGAAGCGGGGCTGGACGGGGTCATTGTACAGGATCTGGGGGTTCTTCGGTATATTCGAAATCATTTTCCGGCTCTTCCCATTCATGCCAGCACCCAGATGGCGGTTACCGGAGCGTACGGCGCAAGGCTGATGCTAGAAGCAGGATGCAGCCGCATTGTCCTGGCAAGGGAGCTTTCCCTGGAAGAAATTTCCCATATTTATCAGGAAACCGGGGCGGAGATTGAGTGCTTTGTTCATGGAGCCCTCTGTTATTGTTATTCGGGGCAGTGTCTGTTCAGCAGCATGCTGGGTGGCCGGAGCGGAAACCGTGGGCGGTGCGCCCAGCCCTGCCGGCTGCCTTATGAAATATCCGGGAAAAATTCTGATATTTCCGGAAAATATCTGCTGAGCATGAAGGATTTGTGCACCGTTGATCTGCTTCCCCGGCTGATTCAGAGCGGCGTACATTCTTTCAAAATTGAAGGGCGGATGAAGCAGGCAGAGTATGCGGCCGGTGTTACAGGCATTTACCGGAAGTATCTGGATCGGTACCAGGCAAATCCGGCGGGGTATCGGGTAGAAGAAGAGGACAGGAAATTTCTGATGGATTTGGGAAACCGCTGCGGATTTACCGATGGATATTATACCAGGCAAAATGGGAAAGATATGATTACCTTTCGGAAGCCTTCTCATGAAAAAAGAAAAGAAATTCTGAAAAATCTTAAGGAAACATTACCGGAACCGAAAGAAAGAATCAAAGGAATTTTAAGACTTTATAAGGAAACTCCGGCTTACTTTAGGTTAAACTATAAGGATATTCAGGTAGAAGTGACCGGAAAGACAGTCCAGTTGGCGTTAAAGCAGCCGTTATCAGAAGAAACAGTTTTGGAAAAGATGCAAAAAACTGGAAATACACCCTTTGTATTTGAAGAATTGAAAGCAGAATTAGGAGAATCCGTATTTCTTCCTGTGGGGGACTTGAATCAGCTCCGCAGGGACGGGTTAAAACGGTTGCAGGAGGAAATTTTAAACAAGTACCGCAGAACGGAAAAAGCTTTTTCTGAAAAGAATACAGACTTTTCCATAACAGCAGAAGATGAGAAAGGAAAAGCAGAGCTTCATGCAGAAGCAGAAGATGAGAAAGGAAAAGTAAGGCTTCATGCAATAAAACTTCATGTTCTGGCAGAAACCCTGGAACAGTTGGAGGCTGCTGTAAATCAGCCGGAAACAGACCGGATTTATCTGGAATCTTTTATTTGCCCCAGAGACATTTTGCCCGCGCAGCTGCGTGTGTATTCCGCGCGGATCCGGGAGGCGGGAAAGGAATGTTTTCTGGCCCTTCCCCACATTTTCCGCAGGAAAACTGCCTGTTGGTTTTCCAGTCATTGGCAGGAATTGAAGGAATCTGCAGACGGATATCTGGTGCGGAACCTGGAAGAGATTCAGTTTTTGAGGGAGATAGGCGCGGACGCCAGCGGTATTCGGGGAGGCGCACATCTTTCCGCGCCGTTACCGCATTCTCTATGCGGGACGGATGCCAGCGGTATTCGAGGGGATGAATATGAGCGGCTGCAGCTTCAAAATTTTTCTGCAGAATCGGATGTCTGTCAGATTCAGGGAGATTATCAATTGTACGGGTACTCCAAGGAAGCGGTTCTGGCCTGGAAGGAATTGTCTCTGGGGCGCCTGACCCTGCCGGTTGAATTAAACTTTAAGGAATTAAAGAAGCTGGACTGCCAAAAAGGAGAAATCATTCTCTATGGCCGTCAGCCCTTGATGATCAGCAGTCAGTGCTTACATAAAAACACATTAAGGTGTGATGGCAAAGCAGGTATGCTGCAGATGAAGGACCGCTATGGGAAATTATTTCCGGTGCGTAGTCAATGCAGTGACTGCTACAATATTATTTATAATGCAAGTCCCCTTTCTTTGCTGCATCATATGCCGGAAATTCGGCTCCTTGGGCCGGAGGCGGTAAGAATTTCCTTTACGACAGAGAACAGAACAGAGGCAGAGCAGATTTTTGCCTGTTACCGGCAGGCAGTATCCTCCCGGGGAGACAGCCGTGAGAAATATTTGCAGGATTATACCAATGGACACTGGAAACGAGGAGTAGAATAGTTTATGGTACATTTAATTACTGAGTTATCCAAGTATACGATGATTATTCTTTTTGCGCTATACACCTGGCAATGTTTTTCCTCATTGAAGAAAAATGTGGATTTGGAAGAACAGGCGTGGAAATTCAGAAAACAGGTAGTCTATATGTACCTGTTTCATCTGAATGCCTATGCCGTTCTGTTTCTGGCCACCAAAAATCAGGATTTGCTGAAATTTTATCTGGAGCAGGTAATATTTTTCACTGCGGTGCAGGTGTGTTACGGGATTTTTTACAAACGGGTGTCCCGGTTGATTGTCAACAATATGTGTATGCTGATGTGCATTGGATTTGTGATATTGGCCCGTCTGTCTTACAAACATGCGGTGAAGCAGTTTACCATTGCGGTGATTTCCATGGCAGTTACCATGCTGATTCCTTATTTGATCAGCCGATGGAAATTTGTCCGGAGCCTTACCTGGATCTATGCGCTGGCGGGAATTACCATGCTGGGCGTGGTGGCTGTGTTGGGAGCGGTTTCCCATGGGGCAAAGCTTTCTTTTTCCGTAGCGGGAATTGCAGTCCAGCCCTCAGAATTCATTAAAATTATATTTGTTTTCTTTGTGGCATCCATGTTTTACGAATCTACAGAGTTTACTCAGGTAGTGAAGGCCACGGTGGTGGCGGCGCTGCATGTAATTATTCTGGTATTATCCAGAGATCTGGGGGCAGGACTGATTTTCTTTATTGCCTATATGGTAATGCTCTATGTGGCCACCAGGAAACTGTATTATTTTGCAGGGGGACTGATTTGCGGGGCTGCGGCTTCGGTGGCGGCATATTTTCTTTTTAACCATGTACGGGTGCGGGTGGTGGCCTGGCAGGATCCGTTGGCAGTATTTGCAAATGAGGGAAATCAGGTATCCCACTCTCTGTTTGCCATCGGAACCGGCGGCTGGTTCGGCATGGGATTGAACCAGGGAATGCCTTATAAAATTCCAGAAGTAAAACAGGATTTTATTTTTTCGGCTATAGCGGAAGAACTGGGTGGGATCTTTGCCATTTGCCTGATTCTGGTTTGTGTGAGCTGCTTTCTGATGTTTCTCAATATTGCCATGCAGATGAAAGATTTTTTCTATAAGCTGGTGGCTTTGGGACTGGGAACCATCTACGGATTTCAAATCTTTTTGTCCATCGGCGGCGATATCAAGTTTATCCCTTCCACGGGAGTGACCCTGCCGCTGGTAAGCTATGGCGGAAGTTCTCTTCTCAGCACACTGATTATTTTTGCCATTATTCAGGGATTATATCTGATGCGGGAACGGGATCAGGAGGAGATGCGGGGAGCGACAGGCTCAAAAGGTGACAGACAATCAAAAGAGAAAAAATTAAAAGAAGATATAATAAAGGAAAAGAAACCGAAGGAGAAAAAACGCTCTAAAAAGAAAGGAGGAATCTCGTCTCATGAAGAAACCATCCACGGAACAAAAATCCAGGACTTCGACTAATGGAAACAGGGAAAAAAACAGGGAATTTGCAGTGATTACGTATCTGTTTGTGGGCATGTTTATTCTGATGATGGGATATTTTGTATATTTTCAGGTTTTTCGGAGCGAGGACTTTATTAACAGCCCTTATAATACCAGGCAGGATACCTTTGCAGAACATGTAATTCGGGGAGAAATCCGCTCGGCAGACGGAAAAACGCTGGCGCAGACTGTGGTGGGAGAGGACGGAAGCGAAACCAGATATTATCCCTATGGCAGAATGTTTGCACATGCCGTAGGCTACGACAGCAACGGCAAATCAGGAATTGAGTCCTTTGGGAATTTCAGCCTGCTGCGCTCCCATGCTTTTTTTCTGGAGCAGGTAGTCCACGGCATCCAGAATCAGAAGAATCAGGGGGACAGTGTCATTACCACATTGAATTATGATTTGCAGGAGACGGCCTATCAGGCATTAGGGGATCGCAGGGGAGCTGTGGTAGTTTTGGAGCCTGCCACCGGGAAGATTCTTGCCATGGTGTCTAAGCCGGATTTTGACCCTAATACCATTGCGGCAGAATGGGACAATATTATTTCCGATACGGACAGCGACAATTCCGTGCTGGTAAACCGGGTGACCCAGGGACTGTATCCGCCGGGATCCACCTTTAAGATTTTAACTACGCTGGAGTATCTTCGGGAACATTCGGATTATCAAAATTATGCTTATGAATGCACCGGAAGCATTGCAATGGACTATACGGAAATACACTGTTACGACAATGCGGTTCACGGTGCGGAGAATCTGGAACAGTCTTTTGCCAAGTCCTGCAATACTTCTTATGCCAATATCGGCCTGGGGCTAGACAAAAAAGCATTTATTGAACTTTGCGACAGTATGCTGTTTCAGAAAAATCTTCCGATTTCTTATCCTTTTAATAAGAGCAGTTTTGTGCTGAAGGAAGATTCGGATTCCGATGAAGTGACCCAGACAGCCATAGGCCAGGGGAAAACGCTGGTGACGCCTATGCATATGGCGATGATTACCTCAGCCATTGCCAATCAGGGGGTATTGATGCGGCCTTATGTCATCGATCATACAGAAAATTACAAAGGAGTTACAGTAAAAAGTTACCGAAGCTCCCAGTACGGTTCTCTGATCACAGAGGAAGAGGCAGGAAAGCTGCAGGAATTTATGTCTCTGGTGGTCAGCGAAGGAACCGGTTCAAAATTAAGCGGACAGAGCTATCAAGCTTTCGGCAAGACAGGTTCTGCAGAATTCAGCAATAATAAGTCGGAAAGCCATGCCTGGTTTACCGGTTACGCTTCTACAGAAGAAAAGGGAACCATAGCAGTTACCGTGATTGTGGAAAAAGGAGGGGCAGGAAGCGCTGTGGCAGTTCCCATTGCAAAACAGGTGTTTGACAGGTATTTCAGCCAGTAGTTTGGATCTGTTTGTGAATATTCACAGAAAATTCTTGCAAGAATATGGAAAAAGAGGTATACTATTACAAAGTTCTATAAACCACATCGGAGGTATTGCAATGATTGAAGCAACGAGTTGTGGTGGTGTGGTAATATTTCGCGGGAAAATTTTGCTTTTGTATAAGAATTACAAGAATAAATATGAGGGCTGGGTACTCCCGAAAGGGACGGTGGAGCCAGGCGAAGAGTATCGGGATACAGCGGCAAGAGAGGTGCGGGAAGAGACAGGGGTAGATGCCTCGATTATTAAGTATGTAGGAAAGAGTCAGTATACTTTCAGCATACCGGAGGATACGGTGGAGAAGGACGTGCACTGGTATCTGATGATGGCAGACAGTTATTACAGCAAACCACAACGGGAAGAATATTTTATTGATTCAGGCTACTACAAGTTTCACGAAGCATACCATCTGCTTCGGTTTGCCAATGAGAAACAGATATTGGAAAAGGCATATAATGAGTACCTGGATTTGAAGAAAAGCAATCTTTGGGGCAGCAGAAAATATTTTTGATGGACAACGGCAGGGCATGTTTTATATTCATTTCCGGCACGTTCATTCCTTACACGTAAGAAAAGGTGCTCGTACAGGGCGCCTTTTTACCTTAGGAGAATCTTATGGATTGGTATCAGGAGTTTTATGCAGGAGAGGGCATTGCAGGGCAAAAAAAGAAAATAAAACGGAAGGTTCTCCGGAATGCAGGAATGATTAATATTTATATCATTGCTCTCAGCAGCAATCCGGAGAATTTGCTGGATATTATTCCCTCCTGGGAATTGATGCAGACATATTATCCCAAATCAGAACTTCTGGTTGTGGGGGTGGACAGGGGATACGAGAATGCCGTAGAACTGGCGGGAACAATTATTATGGATGTGTATCAGGAAATCGGAACATTTCAAGTCAGGGATTATTTTCTGGAAAAACACAGAGAGAATCAAAGGAAAGGGCATAAATGGAAATCCTTTTTATCATTTTAAAAATAATCGGCGTTCTTCTGGCAGTTCTTCTTCTGCTGTGTTTTGCCCTGATGCTGGTTCCAATCCGCTATCGTGTGGATATCGAAGCGCAGGATGAGATAGAAGGGAAAGCAGCAGTACATTGGCTGTTCCATCTGCTGGATGTCAGGGTGTTTTATAAGGAAAGAGATATTTCCTTTAAAATCAGAATTCTAGGCATTGCCATTCCCTTGGATAAAGGGAAAAAGAATAAAAAAACAGAACCGCAGGAACCGGTAAAAAAGACAGAACAGACAAAGACAGCCGGGAAAGCAGAACCGGAAACAGAAGCAGAGCAAGGGCAGACAGCCGGGAAAGCAGAACCGGAAACAGAAGCAGAGCAGGCGCAGACAGCCGGGAAAGCAGAACCGGAAACAGAAGCAGAGCAGGCGCAGACAGCCGGGAAAGCAGAACCGGAAACAGAAGCAGAGCCAGCAAAACAGTCGGGACAAGCCAAAGAGCCGGAACTGGAAAGAGAAGCGGAACTGACAGAACAATGGGGACAAGCCAAAGAGACAGAACTGAAAAGAGAGACAGAACAGGCAGGAACCTCCGGCAGCCAAAATCATCAGCCCCGGAGTTCAGCCAACATCATTTCGGAAAGCAGGAACAGAAAGAAAAACAGGAAGAAACCAGGGATATTCACAAAAATTAAATCATCTTTTCATAATTTTGGGAAGAAAATGAAAGAAGCGCCGGGAAAGTTGCGGCAGAGGCGTTCAGATGTCAAAACCAGGACAGACGCTGCAAAAGGACAGATTGGAAACATAAAAAGTATGATTTTGGAAGAAACTAATCAAAAAGCTTTTATATGTCTGCTGCAGGAAGTCCGCTGTCTGCTGCGCCATTATCTGCCGGGGAAGGTAACCGGAACCCTCAGATTTTCGATGGGAAGACCGGATCAAACCGGAAAAGCGCTGGGATCCATAAGTTTACTGCCTTTCTGGGCGAGATCCAAATTGGTTGTAATGCCTGATTTTACTTCAGAATCTTTTTATATGAAAGGGATACTTTATATCACAGGGCATGTCAGGTTTTTGCATGCGCTGATTTCAGGGATCCGCCTGATTAAAGACAGAAATGTACGAAAATTAATTGCAAATATAAGAAGTTAACAGGAGGTCACATGATGCAGGAAAATAATTTCAACACAACCGTACAGTCGTTATTTAAAGGAATGGACAGTTTTATTACCACCAAAACAGTGATTGGGGATGCTGTTCATATCGGAGATACCATTATCCTTCCGCTGATAGAAGTGTCTTTCGGCGTGGGAGCCGGCGCCTTCTGCCATGATAAGAAGAATAATGCAGCCGGAGGACTGGGCGGGAGAATTACTCCCAGTGCAGTGCTGGTAGTCCAGAATGGATGTACGAAACTGGTAAATATCAAGAATCAGGACAGCATTACCAAGATTCTTGACATGGTTCCGGATTTGGTAAATAAATTTACCAGCAAGAATGCCGGAAAGGAACCGTCGAAGGAAGAGAAAGAGGCAAAAGAGGCGGCCGCACAGGAGTTGGCAGAGCAGTTAAACGTGCCGACGGAGTAAGTGACAATATTTCTGCGGGGCAGTTTATTTCATCCTGATTTCTTTTTGGATGCTGCAAGCGTTGGAGAATAAATTTTGACAGATGGAAAATGCATTTTTTCAGGAAGAGCGCATATATTAAATAGTAATATATGCGTTTTTCTGGTGGTGGCATGAGACGGCTCATAGGCTTTATTTTGTTTTGGATTGCAGTGGGAATGGCAATAATGCTTTTTCTGCCCAGCGATGTGCTTGGAATCCTGATTATTTTCGTTCTGCTGTTGTTGGGATATAATCTGTTTTGCTGCGGAGGCTGTTAAAGGAGCCTTTCAATGATATAAAAATGATAAAAACGATATGATATAATATATATTAATATAAATGATATAATTGATATAAAAAAGAAGCAGCCATTGCCTGCAATGAACTGCTCCCGTTTTCCTAATAATACTATGCTCTTTCTACTTTTCCGCTCCTTAAGCAAGAAGTACAAACGTACATCTTTTTCGAAGCTCCATTCACTTTACATCTTACAGATTTGACATTGGACTTCCACATCTTATTGGATCTTCTATGAGAATGGCTGACCTTCTTACCGAAATGAGCGCCTTTTCCGCAAACACTGCATTTTGCCATAATTGCACCTCCTTGCAATTTACTAAGTCCACAAACACTGTGAACTCACAACAAGGCTATTCTAACAGAAAGAGGAATATATTGCAAGTGAAAAATGAATTTTTTGTAAAAAGAGAAAATATATGTTTCATTTTTCCAGAAAAGCGGTTATAATATAAAACATAAGTGATTTTGGAGGTTAAATTATGAAAGGACAAGTGGACACTCAATATGGAAAAGTGTTAATTGATACAGATGTGATTGCAATTTATGCAGGTTCTGTGGCAGTGGAGTGCTTCGGGATTGTGGGCATGGCTGCTGTGAATATGAAGGACGGCCTGGTGAGGCTGTTAAAGCGTGATTACCTGAATCATGGGATCAATGTTACTCTGAAAAATAATAAAATCACATTGGATTTCCATGTAATTGTTTCTTATGGAGTAAGTATTTCTACTGTTTCTGATAACCTGATCAGTACGGTGAAGTATCGGGTGGAAGAATTTACCGGTATGGAGATCGAGAAAATCAACATCTTCGTGGAAGGTGTCAGAGTGATTGATTAAGGAGGAAATAAAAGTGGCGATAACTACAGTAGATGCACCGATGCTTGCGAAAATGTTCCTGGCAGGGGCGAAGAATCTGGAAGCAAAGAAAGAATGGATTAATGAACTGAATGTATTTCCGGTTCCGGACGGGGATACAGGAACTAATATGACAATGACGATCATGTCGGCAGCGGCAGAAGTCAGCAAACTTGGAGATTCTCCGGACATGGCGTCTCTGGCAAAGGCCATTTCCTCCGGTTCTTTGCGAGGGGCAAGAGGGAATTCCGGCGTTATTTTATCGCAGTTATTCCGGGGATTCACCAAGGGAATCAGTAAATATGATGTGATTGACACAGTAATTCTCTGCGACGCCCTTCAGAAGGCAGTGGAAACGGCATACAAGGCGGTTATGAAGCCGAAGGAAGGAACAATTCTTACCGTAGCCAAAGGGGGAGCGGATAAGGCGCTGGAATTGATCGGTGAGACGGATGATTTAACCGTATTTATTGATGAAGTGATCAAGGAAGCGGATTATGTGTTGAGCCAGACGCCGGAGATGCTTCCTGTGCTGAAACAGGCAGGCGTGGTGGATTCCGGCGGACAGGGGCTTGTCACTGTGTTAAAGGGCGCATACGATGTCCTGATGGGAAAAGAAGTGGACTATGCCATTGAAGCGGAGAGCGCCGGAAGCGGCGTCGTGAAGATTTCCCAGGAGACGGAGCAGGATATCAAATTCGGCTATTGTACGGAATTTATCATCGTTTTGAACAGACCGTTGGAAGAAAAAGAAGAGTCAGATTTTAAATCTTATTTAGAGTCCATCGGCGATTCTATTGTGGTGGTTGCAGACGATGAGATTACCAAGGTTCACGTACATACCAATGATCCGGGGCTTGCAATCCAGCGGGCATTGGAGTATGGTTCCTTAAGTAAGATAAAGATTGATAATATGCGGGAAGAGCATCAGGAGAAATTGATCAAAGATGCCCAGAAAGCCGCAGAAGAACAGAAGCTGGCAGATGAAAAGAAGCGTTCAGAAAAGGAAGCCTTGGCAGAAGCAAGCAAAGCGCCCAAGAAGGACATGGGATTTATTTCCGTTTCCATCGGGGAAGGAATTAATGAAATATTCAAAGGGCTGGGAGCAGATTACATTATTGCCGGCGGCCAGACGATGAATCCCAGCACGGAAGACATGCTCAATGCCATTGAAGAAGTGAATGCAGACAATATTTTTATCCTTCCCAATAATAAGAATATTATCCTTGCAGCGAATCAGGCGGCGTCTTTGATTGAAGAGAAGAATATTTTCGTAATTCCTACCAAAACCGTACCCCAGGGGATTACGGCATTGATTAATTTTATGCCTGACAGCAGCGCGGAAGAAAATGCGGCCCGCATGACAGAGGAATTGTCCAGTGTTAAGACCGGACAGGTAACTTATGCCGTCCGCGATACGCTGATTGAAGATAAATCCATCAAGCAAGGGGATTACATGGGAATGGGAGACAGTTCCATTCTGTCAGTAGGCAGAGATATGGATACGGTCATCCGGGAACTGATTGCCCAGTTAGTGGATGAAGATTCTGCAATTATCAGTATTTATTATGGAGAAGAAATTGAGGAAGAGGCGGCGGAACAGTTGGGAGCAGAGCTGGAAGAAACTTATCCGGACTGCGAAGTGGAAGTCCACTACGGCGGACAGCCTATTTACTATTATGTGATTTCGGTAGAATAAATATTTTCAGTTTGCGAACTGTACAGAGATTTCTGTAAGATTATACCCGTGAGCGAAATGATTTGCCAGCAAGCGTTCACTATTTTAAGAAATCAGCAAATCATTCGGCAAATAAGTATGCTCTTGAGTATAAGTCAGAAGGCTTTCAGAGGTTTCTGTGCAGTTTCTTATGGGCAGGAAGGAGCAGTCCTTATGGATCAATCAACCGGGATCGGTGCGCTGAAAGGGATAGGCGCGAAAACAGAACAGTTATTTCATAATCTTGGAGTATACACCATCGGTGATATACTCCTTCATTATCCCAAGAATTATGAGAAATTGCCGCCCATTACGCCCTTGGCAGAGCTGCCGGAACGTATGAATGAAACAGGAGAAATGACTGCAGCAATTGCAGCAAGGGTGGATAAAGCGCCTTATGTGCGGGCAGGCCGGAATATGCAGATTACATCCCTGGCCCTGCAGGAGGGAACGGTAAAAGCGGATTTGGTGTGGTTTCGGATGCCTTATCTGAAGAATACCCTTAAAACAGGAGAATGGTTTGTATTTCTTGGAAAAGTTACGCGGAAGGGGAAAATGTTTCATATGGAGCAGCCCCAGATTTTCCAGCCGGAAAAGTATGAGTCCATGCAGGAATGCCTCTGGCCCTGCTATGCCCTCACCGCCGGACTGGGGAAAAATAAGCTGTCCCAGACCATAAAAAAGGCTCTGGAGGAACTGGATTTATCCAGAGATTATCTGCCGGAGGATATCAGAGCCCGCTTACATCTGGCGGAATATAATTTTGCGTTGGAAAATATTCATTTTCCGGAAAGTGAAGAAGCGTTGGAGCAGGCCAGGAAGCGTCTGATTTTTGATGAATTCTTCCAGTTTATCTTGTCGGCGGGCATGCAGAAGGAGCAGATGGAAGAAGTTTTCAATGGATTTTCTTTTTTACCCCTGGGAGAGGAGCGCGGCGTTTCCGGAAATATTCCTTTGGGGCAGGAAAACGGCAGTTCAGGGGCTGTTTCAGAACAGGAGAAGGGGGCGGCAGAGGAAGTTCTCTGGGCAGATCAGGTCATGCAAAGCCTTCCTTATCAATTGACGAACGCCCAGAAGCGCACCTTATCGGAAATCCGGAATGATCTGCGGGGCAGAAAGGTGATGCAGCGTCTGGTGCAGGGAGATGTGGGTTCCGGCAAGACGATTATCGCCTTTTTGTCCATGTTAGACGCAGCTCAGTCCGGTTATCAGTCGGCATTGATGGCGCCTACGGAAGTATTGGCAATGCAGCATTACCAGACCTTTACGGAGCTGCTTAAGGCGCATGGGCTGCAGGTTCCCGTTGTCCTGTTAACCGGCTCTTTGACACAGAAAGAAAAACGGAGAGCCTATGAGCGCATGCAGCTTTATCCCAATGCTATGATTGTGGGAACCCATGCGCTGATACAGGAGCGCGCCCTTTATGACAATCTTGCCCTGGTGATTACGGACGAACAGCACCGGTTTGGGGTAAAGCAGAGGGAAACGCTGTTTCTCAAAGGCCCCCAGCCCCATGTTCTGGTCATGAGCGCGACGCCCATTCCCAGAACCCTTGCCATTATTCTCTATGGGGATCTGGATATTTCCGTTATTGATGAGGCGCCGGCCAGAAGACTTCCGGTAAAAAGCTGCGTGGTGGGAAAAGAGTCCCGGAAAACCTCCTATGACTTTCTCAGAAAGCAGCTTGCCCTTGGACATCAGATTTATGTGGTCTGTCCTCTGGTAGAAGAGAGCGAGGGGCTGGAAGCGGAAAATGTGACCGATTATGCCGCAGCGCTCAAAGAACAGCTTCCCCAGGGAACTGTGGTGGAGTCCCTTCACGGCAAAATGAAATCCGGGCGGAAAAATCTGATTATGGAACAATTTGCCCGCAACGAAATACAGGTTCTGGTATCCACCACAGTCATCGAAGTGGGGGTGAATGTGCCCAACGCCACAGTGATGATGATTGAAGACGCCCAGCGGTTTGGGCTGGCTCAGCTCCACCAGCTTCGGGGCCGGGTGGGCAGAGGGGACAGCCAGTCTTATTGCATTATGATTAATACTACGGATTCCGGCAAGGCCAAAAAACGTCTGGAAATCCTGAATAAATCCAATGACGGTTTCTTTATTGCCGGAGAAGACTTGAAACTGAGGGGGCCGGGAGATTTCTTCGGTATCCGGCAAAGCGGGCTTTTGGAATTTCGGTTGGGGGATATTTACCAGAATGCGGATCTGTTAAAGCTGGCTTCCCAGGAGGCGTCTTTGATCCTTTCCGAAGACCGGAAACTGGAAGCGCCGGAACATGCCGGTCTGCGGGAACAGATCCAAAGATATCTGAACCATCAGATAGAGACGGTGAATCTGTAGTGGAAAGGGAATAGGGCTACTTGGATCAGGAAAACAGAAGATACCTCACGGGCGTCTTCTGTTTTCCTGTAATGCTGCTATTCTTACATTATCTGTCCGGTTCTGTTATTTGCCGGACATCTGTCTCTCCTGGGCTTCGATCATTTTCTTCACCATATAACCGCCGACAGAGCCGTTCTGTCTGGAAGTTAAATCTCCGTTATAACCTTCTTTTAAAGGCACGCCAATTTCGTTTGCAACTTCAAATTTAAACTTATCCAGTGCGCTTTTTGCTTCCGGTACTACCGCTTTGTTAGATGAATTAGACATATCGTTACCTCCTGTTGTCTTTTGCATGCTGCATGAAGTTCATACAGTGAATGGTTTGTAACTCATTTGTTACATCCCTAGTATATGCATCAGATTCAGGATTAGACATGCATTTCTTTCCGGTTTTTGCAAAAAATTCCATTTGGAGCGGTATTCCCTGCATATTTGGATGGATTTGATGACAGGAAATAAGAACCAATGCCGATTAATCGGAGATAAGCTGGATGTCTGTGATATCCGGAGAGGCAACCAGTGAATAATTCGTATAGTAAATTACAAATCCGGGCTTGCTTTTGTTGGGCTTTTTTACGTTTTTCTTTTCCAGATAGTCGATTTCCACTTTGTCATTTTCCCGGCCTTTGGAATAGTAGGCGGCCAGACGTCCGGCTTCCTCAAAGGTACGGTCTGGAAGTTCGTCTCCGTTGGTTTTTACTACCACATGGGAGCCGGGAATGCCTTTGGCATGGAACCACCAGTCGTTTCCGACGGCAAATTTAAAGGTAAGCTCATCATTCTGAAAATTATTTTTTCCCACATACATATGGTATCCGTCGGAGGAGATATAATGGAAAGGCTTGCTTTTGATTTTTTCTTTTTTGCCTGCCGGACGTTTTTTCATGTAGCCGTACTGGATCAGCTCTTCTTTGATCTGGGTCAAATCATCCTCGGACACGGCGATATCCAGGGAAGTGGAAATGGATTCCAGATGGAGGATTTCTTCCTGCGTTTCCTCAATCAGATCTGTCAGGGCTTCGTAGGTGCGTTTCAGTTTGTTGTACTTATTAAAATATTTCAGGGCGTTTTCCTGGGGCGTTAACTGGGGGTCCAGGGGAATGGAAATGTTCTCGTTGGTATAGTAATTAAATGCTTCCAGTGTTTTGGCATTTTCTTTTAGGCCGTAGCCATAGGTGTGGATCAGTTCTCCGTATACCTTGTATTTTTCCCGCTTTTCTGTATCGTTTAACTGTTTTTTCTGTAATTCGTACTTTTTTCTGCTGCGATCCAGAATGGTGGTGACGATTTTCCGCAAATCTACAGATTTCTGCCTGATTCTGGTGTAAACATTTTTGGCGGCATAGAAGGTTTCCAGGACTTCTGAGATGGAAGAGTACGGTTCTGACGTAAAATCCGAAAACTGTGTGAGCTTTACTGCCGAAAAATCTATGGGTTCTTTGCCGTTTCGTACAATATTCGGAGCAAAGTTTCCCGTTTTGATGTCATCCGTCAGGGCAGAAAAATGCTGGTAGAGCCGGGATTGTTCTTCTTTTGGCATGGCATTTGCCGGCTGCTTTTCATTGACAGAAGCCCGGTGGCACAGTTCTGAGGCGATTAGCGGGCTGATTCCCATGTAAGCGGTGTAGATTGCTTTCTGCACCGGCAGGGACTGACCAAAAACATTGGCCTGGAAAGAAGCTTTGTCTGCGGTCAGGGGATTGGATTTTTCCTGGGTGTTTGGGATAAAATAAGTTCTGCCGGGCAGCACTTCCCGAAGAGAACTGACCTGAGCGGATACATGCTTGATACTGTCAATAATTTTGTTTTCGTCGTCACAGAAAATGGTGTTGCTGTGTTTTCCCATAATTTCCACAATCAGCTGTTTTCTGCAGAGATCTCCCAGTTCATTGAGATGCTCGATTTCAAAATGGATGATCCGCTCCATATGGGGCTGGTAAATGCGTATAATTTTTCCGTTTGCGATGTGTTTTCGCAGCAGCATACAGAAATTCGGCGCAGTTAAGGGGCTGGGTTTGTTATTTTGGGTGAGATAAATCAGCGGAAGAGAGGCGCTGGCTGACAATACCAGGCGTACCTGACCGCTGGCGCCCTTGATGGTCAGCAGCAGTTCGTCATTTTCCGGCTGTGCAATCTTGCTGATTCTGCCGTTTGTCACTGTTTCGTTTAATTCTTTTACTAAATTCGCGATTACGATTCCGTCAAATGCCATGGTTGTTCTCCTTTTCAATCGTTTTGCCGGGATGAACGGTTTTGGAATAGCTGCCTGGATTCTGCCCGAATTCCCGCTTAAAAGCTTTCAGAAAATTAGAATAGTCGTTAAATCCGCACTGAAAGCAGGAATCCATCACAGAACTTCCTGCCCGCAGCAGATTACGGGCGATAATCAGTCTCTTTTTCATAATATACTGGTACAGGGATAATCCGGTAAATTGCTTGAATTGTCTGCTGAAATAATATTTACTGGTAAAAAACCTGACAGCAAGTTCATCTAATGTTAGATTTTCCGTAATATTTTCATTGATGTAAGTGATCACCTGATTTATTTTTTCATTTTCTGTAATATCTTTCTGAATGGAGTCCGGGGCGTCGTAATAAGCGCGGCTTACATACACCAGGAATTCGATCAGATATGCGGTGGTGAGGGCCCTGCTGCCCCGTTCCTGGCTGTGTTTCGCCTGCTGCATTTGAAAACAGAGATTTTTCAAATGTGCAATACGCTCACTGTCCGGGCGGATTAAGCGGTAATCTTTCAAGGCGGCGTCGGTAAAGCAGGCGGTAAAATCCTCGCCATAAAAATCCTGCAGATAGTCAAAAAAATCATCTGCAAGCCAGATTACAATCCGTTCATAGGGCCTGCCAGGATGAATGTCCGGCCGATGGATGTCGGAATTGCCGGTCAACAGGAGATCTCCGGGGCGGAGCTTATAATTTCTGCCTTCAATAATATAATTCACATTTCCGGACAGAAAAAAGAAAATTTCATAAAAAGGATGCTGGTGAAATTCTACCAAAGGCGGGGTTTCATTGTAAGTGTGATGAAATTCATAATAACGCTCCATCATGATTTGGCTTGGATTAAATGCTTCCTTGTACATTGGCAACACCTGCTTTCTGAACCTGCTTTTTCATTATATAGCAAGATTCACCATATTTCAAGCAGCAATTACCAAGCAATGACCGCCGGTTCCTGTTATACTGAATTTACCAAAAAAAGTATGAGGAGGAAAAAATATGCAGATGACATTTCGCTGGTACGGCGAAGGAAACGACAGCATCACCCAGGAGATGATCAAACAGATTCCAGGCGTCACCGGCCTGGTCTGGGCGCTGCACGACAAGGCGGCAGGAGAAGTCTGGGAAGTGGAAGAAATTGAAAAAATGCGGCAGCAGAT
>JAETSX010000125.1 GCA_021769425.1 Eubacterium sp. | reverse complement strand
CAGACTTATTAATATTTTCCATGGCTTTTCCCTCCCAAAAGATATGTTCTTAATTATAGCATATCTTTCGGGAGTAATTCATCTATTTTGGCAAATTTTATTGCTCGTGAGTATACCTAACAATCGCTGATGATGTAACAGTAAAAGATTTTTGTGGGCAACAAGCAATCAACATAAAAACATTTGAAAAAAAAGTCCTCTTTTATACAGGTTTTACACCTATTTCTAACAGTCGATTTTTTACTATACCTCCCGTTTTATTTCATGTAGACTATGAAAAAAACAGAAGGTATTTTTTATGTCTATTGCTACTGAAATTGTAACAATGAAAATCGCACCAGATATTACAAAGGAGATGTTTGTAAGCATAGTTGATCAACTCGAAAGGAACTTCCACTCCAAACAAATCGGTTTTATTGATACCGAACTGCTCTACGACGACGAAAGCGGCGATTGGACTATGATACAGCATTGGGAGACTATGGATCAACTGAAAACAGCTTCTGAAAAAATGTTTCAAGATACGAAAGCTGCCGCTTTTGTGAAAGCGCTCAATCCTGCGAGTGTCAAAATGAGCATATTGCCGCAAATCAAGGTGCGGGGTAAATAGCAATGAGAAAATTTGAATATCAAGTAGAGGCAGTAACTGGACACTGTTCCTGCGGATATCTGAGAAAAACCCTAAGTCAAAAAGGAATTTAGCGTGTCCAGATAATGGTTATGTAACTTTCAAATTAACAATGATAGAAGGTTAAGCCTATCTCAATATGCGCGGTTTTATGGGGTGTTATCTATAATCCAAAAGAAAAACAGAATAAAAATATGAGTATGCTACCTGCCGGACGGCGGCAAAAGAAAAAGCCGTAGTTCAGCAGCCCTTTTCTCATGCCTGATTTAATTGCGACGGCTTTGATTAAACCAGGGCCGCCGTGAAGCTAGAACAGCTATTGCCAAGATAGCGTTAGCTTAAATAAAATACATTATTCTTAACCTGCCATACACCTGTTAAGTGGGCGCGGCCCCTTGTCCTTAATATTCTCGAGAGAGCGCGGCGAGATAAACTTTGGATTATATCTTCATTGTCCCCTGCGGCCTGGGCATCCAGGGCGCGGCTTTTAGAACTGGCTTTGGATACCTGATCCCCACAGTCGCCGGGTTGGTCTATTTTGCGCGGAGCAAAGGAACGCTATCTTTTACAAGGTCAAAATTGAAATGGGCTGTGATAGGAGAAAGCTGTTTCAACGGCTCGTCTGAAATGGTGGGACAGTTGGCAACCGCCGTCACAACATTCCTGTTCAATCGCACTATGATGAACCTGCTGGGAGAAAATGGAGTTGCGGCAATCACCGTCATCATTTACTCGCAATTCCTGTTGAACACGCTGTATATCGGTTACTCTATGGGAATAGCGCCTATCATCGGATTTAACTATGGAAACAGAAATGACGTTCAGCAGAAAAGGGGGTTCTCTATCAGTATGCGGTTTATTGCGGCGGCATCAGTATTGATATTTGCAGTTTCTATGTTTGGCGGCTCCTATATTGTACGGCTGTTTGCAGATGTTACATCGGAAGTTTATCAGATTGCAGCGAATGGCTTTACTATTTTTTCATACAGCTTTCTATTCTGGGGCTTGAACAATTTTACATCCGCAATGTTCACAGCATTGTTAAACGGAAAAGTATCTACGGTTTTTTCCTTTTTACGGACGTTCGGCCTGCTGGCCGGAGGCATCCTGTTACTGCCCCGTATTTGGGGAATAACGAGGGTATGGCTGGCTGTACCTGTCGCAGAGGGAATTATGTTTGTCGTATCTGCCATCTACCTGATACATTACAGGAAAAAATATTCTTATTAAACAAGAAACTGAGATCCTTGCTTTGCTAATTACACACCTGAAGCGGGTATTTACTTATGAACTGATTATGGAATTGGTCTGGAACGAGGATTATTCACTCTATTCCAGAAAAGCAGTCAATAACCATGTGAGTAATCTACGGAGGAAACTGAAAACTACACCTGGTTCCCCGGACTACATTAAAAGTGTTATTGGCGTTGGTTATAAATTTGAAGTGCCATAGCAGAGGTCACAGGGTAAGATTTTGCTTTCCTTGTGGCCTTTATTAGATACTCAAACTTCGCACACTAAAATATTCCTAACACATTGTTCGTAGATCAGCTATTATTAGAATGGGCGATTATGAATGTGGTAGGTAATGCACTGGATTATTCTCCAATTGCTCTGCCGCCGTAACAACGTTTTTTATTTCCGTTGTGGCGGCAGTATGTTAAATACAATTTAGTTAAATAGACTTAACTGCACATCGTTTTGTTTTTCTTCAAAAGTGTTTAGATATTCAAATATCTGCCTGTTATCATGCACAATACCTTTTTCTGCGCATATTTGATGAAATAATCTCATTAAGCTGCTGTTCTTGGGACTATTAAGCTCATATTGATTACCAAAAGTACGTATATACTTTTCTTTCATGTGCGGGAATAATTGGTCTAATTGTCGGTAAAAATATTCTCGGCTTCCCTCGCGCAAAGTCATCCCCATGCCGAAACAGATAATGCCATATACCTTTGCCTCAATACAGTAATTCAAAATACCAATTATATTTTCTTCCGTATCATTGATAAACGGAAGAATGGGGCATAGCCATACAACAGTCGGGATACCTGCATTATGCAGTTCCTTTAACACTTCAAACCGTTCTCGTGTCGTACTGACGTTTGGCTCAAGTTTTTTGCATAAACTTTCGTTGTAGGTAGTTAAAGTCATTTGCACCACACATTTTGTTTTAGCATTGATACTTTTCAGTAAGTCTAAGTCTTTCAAAATCCGACTTGATTTTGTTATCAATGTAAAACCAAAGCCGTACTGATCCGCCAATGATAATGCCTTTCTGACATTTCCAATTTCACTTTCAAGAGGAATATAAGGGTCTGTCATAGAGCCGATGCCTAACATACACTTTTTAGCTGATAAAATTCCCTTTGCATTAACAAAGTGCATTGTTTTGTCCTCATATAGTTTTACCTGACTGAAAATCGCAAAATGGTTTTGAGCTTGCTTTTTTCCACTCTGTTTGCGTTATTCAGATAGATTTCCCGGTGACAGCTTTCATCGCGTTCCAGATTGTTTTTCTCCGCAAACTGCGCCATTTTCCCAAAAGAAGCAGGTTCATCATCGAACGCTCCAATATGCAAAATTTCGACACATTTCCCGTCCTGCATGGTATCAAAGCGGATTTCCTCATACAATGGATTAGGCTTTTTCTTTTTCACAGCTTCCATTGCCCTGCATACCATACTTTCGGTAATAAAATCCGGCTGACGTATCATAATGGTGTATTCCAGTTTTTCTTTTATAAGATCATCAATATGCACCTCCTATTTTTAAGCCAATTATACAATGTATAACTTGCAACCTGATGTCATGTTTCATATTTTTTCTGCATAGAAACTGTAACAGAACTGAACCGTTCTATGCTTGTGAAACTGATTGATAGCATTTATGTGTATCAGGCTGAGGGAACAGGCAAAGAACGCAGACAAAAAGTATTAATTAACTATCGTTTTCTTGCGGAGTCTCAATGTGATATTGCCTGACGAAAAAGGAAGACTGTGCTGTCAAACCTGTTTGCAAGCGGATTTGACTTTGAGGAGAGCATTCAGATAGCAGGGCGCCAGAACAAGTCAACCCTGACTGGGAAACAAAAAATTTAATGGGAACCCTTGAAAATTAAGGATCCCCACTAATTGAAACAATGAGACATCGGGGATTCGAACCCCGGACAACTTGATTAAAAGTCAAGTGCTCTACCAACTGAGCTAATATCCCATAACAAAATCGCAAATGCCCAGTTCCGGAATCGAACCAGAGACACGAGGATTTTCAGTCCTCTGCTCTACCAACTGAGCTAACTGGGCAGTTAACAAAAAAATTGCGGGGATAGGATTTGAACCTATGACCTTCGGGTTATGAGCCCGACGAGCTTCCAGACTGCTCCACCCCGCGAAATAAGATGAGCGGATAAGTAAAATAAATTCAGCTGTATTCCATCTTAACAAATAAAGAAAGATTTGAATTACTTCGGTTTCATCAACCTCATCCTGACAGACAAAAGCAGATTAACTCCGTTTTAATCTTATTCAACTTATCCTAATGGATGGAGAAGGATTCGAACCTTCGAAGGCGGTGCCAACAGATTTACAGTCTGCCCCCTTTGGCCACTCGGGAATCCATCCATAATTGCATTCAAAAATAATACCTTCAAAAAGCCGATGATCGGACTCGAACCGATAACCTGCTGATTACAAATCAGCTGCTCTGCCAATTGAGCCACATCGGCTTGTCTGATGATTCAGGCATAAAAATGGGACCTACAGGGCTCGAACCTGTGACCCTCTGCTTGTAAGGCAGATGCTCTCCCAGCTGAGCTAAGATCCCATATTTACTCTGTACATCTCTATACAAAATGTTAAATATAAAGATGCGAACGACCCAGAAGGGACTCGAACCCTCGACCTCCGCCGTGACAGGGCGGCGCTCTAACCAACTGAGCCACTAGGCCACTTACAAAAGTATAACAGATTTATTACCATTTGTAAAGCAATAATTCATATACCTTCAAAAATCCATACAGCCTGACAATCCATCCATCCCGACCCTTGCTCTCTCCTGGTCAAGCCCTCGACCGATTAGTGACGGTCAGCTCCGTCCATCTCTGAACTTCCACCTCC
>JAETSX010000124.1 GCA_021769425.1 Eubacterium sp. | reverse complement strand
AGAAGTCTGCCCATTTTTAGGCTGTTTTGTGGCAGAGTGGGGTATTGGAAGAGGTTGTAACGGTAACTACGGCAAATTTTATGCCTGCTCATACCGCCGTGAATAATTCAGGATAACTATATTATTTATAATGTTGAACCAGTACATCATGCCGGTGCAAAAAGGTTGTCTGTTAAAGTAATTTTGCGTTTTCAAAGTTCGATGGAACAAATTGCAGAAATTGCAACAGAGATAAAAAATAAAGTACTTTATTATGAGGTATATCAGAATGAAATTGCAGAAGCCCGTTATAAAGGATGTGCGGCAAATATCATATGGTGCTATTTTGGTTATGATGAGGATGATATGGTTGATTGTAATTTTATTTGTCATTCTACATGGGTTGATGATACACAAGACAAAGAATATTGGTATCGTACATCGAAAAATACTATCGTTGCAAAGGAAGTTCACATTGATGTACATGGTTCATATGAGTTAATAAAGAACCTAAAAAATAATACCTTGGATAAGGATGAATTGATTCAAATTACAAGGGAATATACCGCTAATATTATATCGGCAGCCGAACAATACATTAAAATATTTAGAGAGTATCTTAATAATACTATAACTGAAGAAGAATTGATTGATAGTGTTGTTCCTCTTAACATTGAAATCTCAAAATGGTTTTTGAAACAAAGTGATTTACCAATACCTCCAAAGGAGTTGCACGATTGGGCACACATACATACAAAACTTTCCTGTACAATACATGATTTTTCTCTTTTTTATGATAAGAAAAATTTAAAGACATGGAAAAGTGAAAATAGAAAATGGTTATTACAAAACGCAATCAAGCAATATGAAATGGAATTAGAAGAATTAAAGGCGGCAGATAAGTTAATTTAAGCATATTTTTTGTTACGCAATAGAACGCTGTTTTTGAAGGTAGACGTATAAAACGAGGCTGTAAAAAATTTTGTGTCTATAAACTTTAGACTTTCCTGATAAGAGTTAGATATGTAAGAATTTTTTGTCAGTTTTATGTTTTTGGGGCTGTCGAATTATTCTTTCTATCCTATAGTATACCCAATAGGAAACAGCTTATACATTTTTTCTATTTTTTGTATGGCAAACAGGCATTGTATCTTATTGCTCTTTCCGTGGGCTCTGCCCACACCCGGCCTCTGGAATAAGACTGGGATTTCCTGGCAATAATATAAATGCCGATGGAATAAGGCTGGGATGGCAGGGGTTTTTGATGCTGCCATCCCGATCTTTTTTTACAGGTATTCCGTCAGCCGTTCCCCATACAGGACAATCAGCTGGTTCAGCACCTGGTCCCAGTTCCGGTATCTCTGCGTCCATTTCTTCGTTACGTTCTGACTTGCGAGATACAGCATCTTTTCCAGAGATGTATCGCTCGGGAACACGCTCTTTGTCTTGGTCACTTTTCGGTACTGCCGGTTCAGCCCTTCTATGATGTTCGTGGTGTACATGATCCGGCGGATGTCATCCGGAAACTGGAAGAAGGAGCTGACATCTTCCCAGTTGTTTTCCCAGTTGCTGATGGCGTAAGGGTATTTTCTCCCCCATGCCTCTTTTATATTCTCCAGTTCTGAAAGGGCGGCCGCTTCATTTGGGGCGTTATAGACTGCCTTGAAGTCAGAGGCAAATTTCTTCAGGTCTTTGTAACTCACATATTTGAACGAATTGCGCAGCATGTGTATGACGCACCGTTGTATCTCTGCCTTGGGGAATACCGCCTGTATGGCCTCCTTAAACCCCGGCAGTCCATCCACGCAGAAGAACAGCACGTCCTTCACGCCCCGGTTGTGCAGGTCATTCAGCATCCCAAGCCAGAACTTGCTGGTCTCATTTGCCCCGACGGTAATACTGAGGATCTCCTTGTAGCCTTCTGCTGTCACGCCCAGCACAACATAGGCTGCGCGGCTTAAGATCCGCCCATCCTCCCGGACTTTGTAATGGATGCAGTCCATGAAGACGAATGGGTACACACCGGGTTCAGGGGGCGTGACTGCCATTCTTTTACCTGCGGAAGGATTTTGTCTGTGATCTTGCTGACCATCTCTGCAGACAGCTCAATCCCATACAGGTCGTTTAACTGGTCGTGTATGTCCCGGGCGCTCATCCCACGCGCATACAGGGAGATCACCTTTTCCTCAATGCCGGAGATGTCCCTCTGATATTTCGGTATCAGTTTCGGCTCAAATTCCCCATTCCGGTCCCTGGGCACATCAATCTGGAACTCCCCATACTGGCTCTTGAGGTTCTTGGGGGAATGTCCATTGCGTTTGCTGTCCGTCTGTAAATCCCCCTTACGGTTTTTCTCATAGCCGAGGGTGGCGTCCAGTTCTGCCTCCATAAGTTCCTGCAGGATGTCTTTGAAACTGTCCCTGAGCAGGGCATAGACATCGGTGACGCTGTTTAAGTTGTTTTCTGAAATAATCTGTCGGATTTGCTCCTTTGCTACTGGCATAAAAACACTCCTTTTCGATAAGAATTTGCATATCCTAATTCTTACCAAAAAGGAGCCATTTATTTCCAAAAACACAAACTTATTTACACTACCTATAAAACCCTTGCCCTGTCATTTCATTACTCACAAAGCCGCATAAATCAAGGACAAAAGAACCCCTACTGCGTAACAATCCCCATAATAAATCGAGGGCGAAAGCAGTTTACTGTTTTCGCCCTCTTGACTACCTACAAGCAAAGGCGGGAAAAGCTGTCAAGGGCGCGAAGCGCGAAGTTTACCCTTGACAGCTTTTCATGTCTTTGCTACTTCCTATCGGTCGAAGCGGAATTTCAGCATAGCTTCAACCAGTTTAGCCTTTAATCTGTCTTGTATATCGTCATTGATATACCCTTTATACATAGACAGGTATTTGATATGTGCGGTGTAGTACCGCAATACTGTGTCTACCGCTTCCGGCTCTCCGGCAATGGCTTTTTGGATTACATCAAAAGGTATCAGCTTTTTATTCCTCATGTTTCAATCTCTCCCATTCTTTCCGTAGCTGTTTCAGTGCAACATTTCTTCTGCGGTTTATCGAACTCCTGCAACGCCCGTATAGTCTGCCGATTGCTTCATCACGATAACCAACGAAGTAATAAAGCAACAGGACTTCCCGTCTTAACTGCGGCAATCTTGATAATGCCATTGCCAACCGTTCATCATCAACGATAACTTCCTTTCCCAACACAAGAAATACGGTCGGCTTCTCCTGTCTTTCAAAATAGCTGTCCATAGAAAACGGTTCAAAGCATCTTTCCGACATCAGATAGTCAAGGGACACTTCCCTTGCTTCTTTCCGCTTCAAATCCCGCCATGCATTGATTGCTTCATGGCGTAATACAATCTTGCAGAACGCATTGAAAGCATATTCGATATGCTCCATGAACTGTTCAGAATATCTCATTTTCTCTCACCCCCTTTCTTCCCAGTAGGGGGCTATTACAACAAACGCCCATACCGGATAAAGCGGTACAGGCATTTGGGTAATACATGATTATCGGGTTTGTAAAACGGTTCCAATAATATGAGTTATTAAAACACGCTAAATGATATGTATGTTCATATTCATAGGCAGAAAATCCCGTTCTATCAGACAGGATTTTTTTAACAGTTCACCATAGGAAACATGATTCGGATAATAAAAAAGCAACATGGCGATACCCCCAATGCTTCTAAGCATTTGATACCGCCCTGCCTTAAAAAAGTGTAACTTTAACACACCCTCTGTAAATCCATTTTTGAAAAAGGGAAACGGCGGTCTTGAATGTTGTTTCAAAACCGCCGTCAAGCCGCTTTATTTTGTTAAAAACGCATGATAATTCTGCCGCCACAACAACGTTTTTTTTTATTTCCGTAGTGGCGGATATTTTGTTAATACATAGAAAATATTTTTTTGGCTTTTTCCTTTAGAATGTTTCTTGCTTCAACCGGTTCGATAATTTCAACGTATTCACCAAAAGAAAGCAGATAAAGAAAAGTCCAGTCGCTAAGCTGATATCTGAAAGTTACTTCCAATGTGCCATCATCTAATTTTTTAATATACTTCTCTTGAAATTCATCATAAACCTTATACGCTATCTTTTCTGAAAAATGCAATATGAATACGGGCGTATTGTATTCTTCCTTATAGACAGGGGTAATGGAAAAATCCTTTGGCAGTTCACGGTCAAATAACTGGCTCGTTATTTGAAGTTCCCTTATGCGGGACATTTTGAAAGTGCGAATATCCTTTTTATTTTCTGAATAAGCAACAAGATACCATGAATGCGATTTGAACACTAATTTCAACGGCTCAACAGTCTGATGAGTTACAGTCAATTCGGCATTAAAATAAGTAAATGTAATCACATGTTTGTTGATTATCGCACGTTCCAAAGCTGTAATGTTATTTCGTTCTTTTTCAGGACTGCCCCAATAGGAGAAGTCAATTTCCAACCATTCAGATTGTAAATTATGGCTAAACAGTCCGGCAACCTTGTTTAATGATTTGTCTGCATCGGGGTAATTTGACGATTTTAAAATCTGCAACGCCTGTACAATATTGTTTTGCTCCTCCTGTGTGAAATAAGATTTATCCAATGAGAAACCATGTAATAAGGACAGCCCTCCGCCAAATCCCTTTTGTGACGTAATTGGTATGCCTGCAACCGAAAGTATATTGATGTCCCTGTATATTGTGCGGGTAGAAACACAAAGTTCTTCTGCCAGTTGTTTCGCTGTTATATTTTCATGCCTTAA
>JAETSX010000123.1 GCA_021769425.1 Eubacterium sp. | reverse complement strand
TGTTAGAGCCCGGAGGAATTGACCACTTAGAGTCCGATAGAAACAGCCAATTCGAGCTCAATAGAAATAGCCAATGCACCTTGGCTAATTAATAATCAACAGTTATTCAGCCGGATCACTGATTTCTATTGAATAGGTTTTTAGGTTTCGTCCTCGATAGCTTTCCCCTTTCATGAGATAAACGGTAGCAGCATCAAAAGTTCTGTCCAAAGCACAAAGTAAAGAGTCTTCTTCCCGAAAAAAGTCACGCCATTTATCAGGAGTCAGATTACTGGTAAAAATCATACAGTTTGGGCCTTCTTTGCTGCACCTGCGATCAATCATGTCAAAGAAGAGACGGGTATTTTCCATATCGAAGATGCTTCTGCCTATTTCATCTATAATCAGGCAGGAAGGTCTAACCAAACCAGATACGGCACTGCTTTCCGTTCCTGTCCTTCGTGCTTTTGTGAATTTTTCATTTAATTCTGTTGCCTTTATAAAATAAGCTTTTAGACCTTTATGACAACAGGAATTCCCATAAGCCATTGATAAGTGCGTTTTTCCAACTCCTGGTGGACCTATAAAAGCAATATTCTGCCTTGAATAAAGTGCCGTCAAATTTGGAAGCGATTTTATCTGAGCAGCATGCTCGCCGGTCACTCTGCTAAAATCAAAGTTTTCAAAGGTACTTGGCTCTTTCTGCGGAATACGGCTGTGCTGTAACAATGCACTGATTGCCTTATCGCGTTGATTCTGTCTGAGATAAACCATAAACTCTTTCAGCGCTTCCAAATGCTCTGGAGGAACTTTATTTTCAGAAAGATATCGTGCTATTTCCTGGGTTGTTATCTTGATATCCAGTGCAGAAGCATCTGCATGAATCTGTTCAATCAGTGTTTCATTCATTCCTGTCACCTCCAAATGCAAATTTTGCAAAAGCTGATTTTTTTGGAGTTTCCATCTTCTGCGAAATACTGATTTTTACCGGAACAGATGGCTTTTCTTCCGGCTGTTCATCCACAAACTGGTCTCTGCTGAAACTGTCTTTCCTGCTCCATGTAACATCATGCGTAACTAAAACCTTTCGGAGTTCCAGGTCATAGATATACAGAGTAAAGTTCTCTCTCTGAACACGACAGGTATGTTTGCCATAACTATAAGGTATTCCGAAGCGCCGCCCTTCGTAAGTAACAAAACCATCAAATGAAATACAGCGGATGGGACATAAATATTTTTTAACATCAAAAGTGTCTTTCAACAATGAGGCATTTTTCATACAGTTGACAGAATGTCGTTCATGCGGAATACAATCAACAGCCTTATGATAGCGGTGATTCTGGTTGTCACACCATTTCCATGCTTCATAGTTAAGATCTGTAATGGTTCCGAAAACGCGCCCTGCGAGAAAGTTTTCTTTTACAAAACGCACCAGACGCTCCACTGATCCTTTGGTAAACGGATGCCGGGGTCTGCACAGCTTCGTCTCAAAGCCGATTGTATTCATAAAAGCCTCATAATCATGATTCCATACTGGACGTCCTTCTGAATCACGATAAAGAACAACACTTTTCATGTTATCTGTAAGCACATGATCTGGAACGCCCATACGTTTAAACGCATGAATCATACCAATAAATAGATTTTCCTGTTTGGCATTTGGAAAGAATTCTATGTAATGCTCACCACAATGATGACAGATCATTGCAAAACAAGCTACTTTATAAGAAGTGCTATCATCCGTATCGACATTAACAAATCCCCAATCCATTTGATAGCTCTCACCTGCATTGCTAGTATACCTGCGTCCACGATTTCCTTGCGGTGCAACTGTTTGTCTTTTAGGCGGAATAAGATCTTTATGTTCACTGATGTATCTTTTTACAGTAGTCAGGCTTCCTGTATATCCCTGTTCCTGGATTCGTTCCAGGATAACTTCGGAATTAGACACATTCTTTTTCAGCAGGTCATCTATGACACCCGTATAACCAGAGATAATAGTAGAAGTTGCTTTTCTCCCGGTAAGGGCATGTGGTACAACAAGAAATCCGTTTGCTTTTATTCTACGAAGTTGAGCTCTTGTCAGGCCGGTACGGCGTTCCATTTCAGCAAGGTTGATTTTGTTTAAATCAAACTTATCCCCTTGCTCAGACTTCATTTCTTCTATGACTCATGAATTAATATGGTAATGGCTTTTCTAATTGGACTCGGAGTGGCTTTTTCTGTTGGACTCAGATTGGTTGTTTCTGCTGGTCTTAGGTTGGCTGTTTCAAGCGGGCTCTAACACTATTTTTCGCAGAATGTGTTTAAATGCAAGGGAAATCCGTCAGAGAGTTTCGATAAAAAGTATATAAAAACCATGTTTTTAATGGGTAAAAGGCGCAAAAAGAGGAGCTTTTTTACCCATTTTTTATGCCCGTTTGAATGGAAGGATGTGAAAGGATATGACGGAGCAGCAGGCAAAGCAGATAAGGGAAATGAGGGAGCAGGGGATTGGTTACCGTTCCATTGCTCTTACGGTAGGGCTGTCCCGTGATATCGTGAGGAACTTCTGTAAAAGCAGAGGGCTTTCCGGGTATGGTTCGGCACTGACAAAAAACATACAGGAACAGGTCATGCTTGGGAAAGCGTGTCTGTACTGTGGTAAGGAAATGAAACAGCCGGATACCGGAAGACCAAAAAAGTTCTGCTCAGATAAATGCAGACGGGAATGGTGGAAAGGACACCCGGAACGAATCAACAGAAAAGAGAGTGCCATGTACCCTGCGGTGTGTGTGCGTTGCGGTAAAGAGTTCTTAAGCTACGGTAACAGGAAAAGGAAGTATTGCAGTCATGACTGCTACATCAAAGCAAGATTTTGGGAGGTAGAAGATGAAGACAGCGAAGCTATCAGTTCTGCCGATTAAGGACTTAAATCCGGCAGAGTACAATCCCCGTAAAAAGTTAAAGCCGGGGGACAAGGAGTACGAAAAAATTAAACGTTCCATTGAGGAGTTTGGTTTTGCAGACCCGGTAGTGGTTAATTCGGATATGACAATTATCGGAGGTCACCAGAGGGTAACGGTAGCAGCTGCACTTGGTTACACAGAAGTACCATGTGCGATTGTGGAAGTCAGCAAAACTCAGGAAAAAGCACTCAACATTGCGTTGAATAAGATTTCAGGCGAATGGAATCAGGAATTGTTGGCAGATTTGATTCAGGATTTGCAGGACTCGGATTTTGATGTTGGATTTACAGGTTTTGAACCGCCGGAGATTGAACAGCTATTTTCAAAGGTCCATGACAAAAAGGTAAAAGAAGATGATTTCGATGTAGAAGCGGAATTGAAGAAACCAACAGTGGCACAGCCTGGCGATGTGTGGCTCCTGGGCAAACACCGTGTTATCTGCGGAGACTCCATTCTGCCGGAAACATATAACATTCTTATGGATGGTAGGAAAGCAAATCTGGTTCTGACAGATCCACCGTACAATGTAGATGTGGAGGAGACCGCCGGAAAGATTAAGAATGACAATATGGCAGATGAGGATTTTTACAGATTCCTTTTTGCTGCCTTTGTGAATATGGAACAGAACATGGAGGACGATGCTTCTATCTATGTGTTCCATGCCGACACCGAAGGATTGAATTTCAGAAAGGCATTTGCAGATGCCGGATTCAAATTATCGGGGTGCTGCATTTGGAAAAAGAATGCGTTGGTACTTGGGCGTAGTCCTTATCAGTGGCAGCATGAACCGTGTCTGTTTGGATGGAAGAAAGGCGGTAAGCATCAGTGGTATTCCGACAGGAAGCAGACCACCATTTGGGAATATGACCGTCCGAAAGCATCCAAAGACCATCCAACTATGAAGCCGATTGCTCTGATGGCATACCCAGTGCAGAATTCTTCCATGATGGGATGTGTGGTTCTGGACCCGTTTCTTGGTTCTGGTTCGACACTTATGGCTTGTGAGCAGACAGGGCGTATTTGCTATGGTGTGGAGCTGGAAGAGAAGTTTGTGGATGTCATCGTCAACCGTTATATGGAGATGAAAGGCTCTGCCGATGATGTTTTCGTTATTAGAAATAATGTAAAAATTTCATATCGGGATTTAGGGAAGGAAGGTGAAGCCAATGCAACAGCTGACCTTCCTTGATTTATGTTCAGGCATAGGCGGTTTCAGACTTGGTCTGGAATCTGCCGGCCATAAATGTATCGGTTACTGTGAATATGACAGGTTTGCGAGAGCTTCCTATGAAGCAATGTATGACACGGAAGGAGAGTGGAAAGCAGATGATGTCACAAAACTTAAATCAGAAGATGTCCCCTATGCAGACATCTGGTGTTTCGGATTCCCATGCCAGGACATCTCCGTTGCAGGAAAACAGCGGGGACTTGTCGGAAAACGAAGTGGGATATATTATAACATTATTGACCTCATCAAAGGCAAAGAAGAAAGTGATAAGCCCACATACCTTCTTGTTGAGAACGTTAAGAACCTGTTATCAATTAATTCAGGCTTCGACTTTGCCAGCGTTCTGTCTGAAATGGACGAAGCGGGGTATGACTGTCGGTGGCAGGTGCTTAATTCAAAAGACTTCGGAGTCCCCCAAAACAGGGAGCGTGTGTTCATTATCGCAAATCTTAGAAGCCGAGGTGGACGAGAAATATTACCTCTCTGCGGAGAAAACGCAGCAACTCTTAACCAACTTGTAGGTGGAATGCAGGGATATCGTGTATATGGCACGGATGGAATATCCGCTACCCTCGTTGGGAATGCCGGAGGTGTGGGAGCCAAGACAGGCTTGTATCTTATGGGCAATCTGAATCCAAGTGGTCACGGGCAGGGTGGAAATGTCTATCACGAAGACGGAATTGCACCAACGGTTACTGTAAACAAAGGCTGTGGCACGAGGATATTTATTGATCAGAGCAACCATGCTCCAAGGCTGACGGAAAATGCCAGATGCATAACTGCAAGGTATACTTCCGGGATGGTAAATCATACTGCAATGAATTCTGCAATTATGGAAGTGCATCCGGTTCTGACACCGGAACGTATGGAGAAAAGGCAGAATGGCAGACGGATGAAAGAAGATGGAGAGCCGATGTTTACGCTTACCTCACAGGACAGACATGGTGTGTTTGTGTGTGAGAAAGTGCAGCAGAATGAGGAAACCATGCTCCGTGTCAGAAATGGTACAAAACTGGGGTATGACGAAGCACACGTTGGTGATGGTATCAGCCTTGCATATCCTGAGAGCGATACCAGAAGGGGAAGGGTTGGAAAAGGCTGTTCCCAGACGTTAGATTGCTCCGGGCAAATGGGGACTCTTATGAAGTGCGGAAGAATCCGCAGGCTCACTCCGAGAGAGTGTTTCCGTCTGCAAGGTTTCCCGGATGTTTTATTTGATAAAGCAGCATCTGTTAATTCGGATGCACAGCTTTACAAACAGGCAGGGAATGCGGTGACCGCTACTGTGGCATTTGCGGTGGCAATGTCACTGCCAGAATCACGGGAAAATTAGTGAATAAATAACTTGCTATTTCCTCCATTCAGAGTGATATATGTAGTACCAAATTGAATGGAGGAAAAGCAAATGAAGGTAAAGACAGCAGCAGAAAACAGAAAAGACGTTGTGAAAGCGATGGAGGAAATCCTTAATGTAAAAGCAAAATATCAGGGACCACCATCCTTTGAATACACGGTCGGAGAGTATACGGTGGATCGTGATGGCAACGTGGAACATGAATCTGAGGAGGCAGCACTTACAATGCAGAATGAATTAGTGGAGAGAGGTCTTGCAGAAAGAGAAACAGACAGACTTAGCATTGGGATTCCGATAGAGGGATTTACGGCAGAGGGAATTAAGAACCTCATTTACATGATTCACAGCAAACAGTACCTTTTGGAAAAGGCGGTTGGAAAAGAAGTATTCAGAATTTCCGATAAGCTGGTGGAGAGACTGGATGCGGAAGAGAACATACCGTTTGAGCGAGTGGTGCAGATTGCGGAGGAAGAGAATATAGAGGGTCTTGCTTTTGAGAATAACAAAATATGTTTTTGTGGATTTCCGATAAATGAGGATGAAGCGAGAGCCTATGCGGAGCTGGCAGCTTGTATGGCAAAGACGGCAAAGGAAGCAAAAAGAGTAAGCCCGAAGGCTACCATCGAGGAAAACGAAAAATACTACATGAGAGTTTGGCTTGTCAGAATCGGTCTTGGAGGTAAGGATGGTAAGGAAACGAGGAAGGTGTTTCTTTCCAGACTGAAAGGGCATACCGCATTCCGAACTGAGGAAGATAAGGAAAAATGGAAAGAACGAAACAGTAAGAAATCCACCGAATCTGCTGAATAGCAGAGGGGTGGATTTTGCCATAAAATACACAATTTCATATGGATATGAGCAGTAAATATTTGTGTACATTATGTCTCCGAATTAACTGGATAATATGTGCTTTTAGAGCGAATATGTACCTACCGAAAGGGAAAACAAACAGCCGAAAGGAAGGTACATAGAATGAACGAAAAAACAAGAATCCAGATTGAGGAAATGAAAAAGCAGACCATTGGGGTTGAGGTTGAGATGTACAACATCACAAGGGAAAAGGCAGCGAGAACCATTGCGGAGTATTTTCATACCGAAGGGACAGTAAGGTACATCGGAGGAAGCTACAGCACATGGGCATGCAAGGACAATAAGGGAAGAGAATGGAAAATCACAAGAGATTCAAGCATTCAGGCAGTTTCCGATGACGAGAAGGCAGAACTTGGAACACCGATTCTTACCTACGAGGACATTCCGGATTTGCAGGAGATTTTAAGACAGCTGAGACATAAGGGAGCAAAAAGCGACCCTGCCCATATGTGCGGAGTACATTATGCATCGTCCAGAGTTATAAGAAAGATTTATGCATAACCTTTGATTTTACAAGGATTCCCGCCACATTATCAGACTTGTAAACTTTCCATAACATCCTACAATATATC